>NYXK01000211.1 GCA_002685535.1 Deltaproteobacteria bacterium | reverse complement strand
TTAAAATACATTTATAAAGTATAGGTATTTTCTTGCGAAAAACGCTGCGAAATCCATGCAAAAACAGGAGAATAAGCTCAAAAACGTCCACAAATCATACAAAATTTATGTACTATTCAAGCCGGACACCTTCTAGGCTGTCTCATCAAAGGGGGATGCGATGCTTTCCTGAAAGTGCTCCTTCAGACAAGAGATCGTTTGTAAGATCGTGGCCTGATGCCGAGTTGCCGATGATGAGGACTTTCTTGTTTCGGTAGAGTTGTGGTGTTCGGTAAACTTTCGAGTGGACTATGCGGCCTGGGAAGAGCTTGAAGTACTCCGCGAGACCTGTGACTTCAGGGATCTACAATTTCAACTGTCAGAAACTTCGTCGTGCATCACTTCGTCTTGGAAGAAGGGTATCCTACGAATGGTACGCTATAATGCCCGTTTGCCAAGACCACTGCGTCGAATTCGTCTTGCCACCAAATATCAAGACCACGAGCGGAGTCATGCTTTCGAAGAGTTAGTCTCCACCTCTCACTTCCTTTTTCGGATCCTTCAATGACTGATAGATCTTCAACCATCGTGTCCAAACTGAGTAGAGTCTATTCTGTGGTGTGAAAAGTAAGATTCAACGTATTTCTTGGGAATATTGTGAGGAACGAATGGGCCGTAAGCAAACGGGAGGTCTGAGAAGGACATAGCGATTGACGGGACATTTGTACTATTTTCTTATCAATTTAGTGGTCCTATATCAAAGATGGTATGGCTACTAACGAAAGTGATGAGTATATCGGTGTCTTGTGCCATCGTTCTTGTCTGTTTGGAGAAGTGATCCTGGCGAGCCCATCCGGGATGCTCAATGGCGGATCGACATCCGGAGGCAAACCTCCTGGTCTAAGAGGGAGCGAGCCTGGTGGCGACGGATCGTATATCCTCGAGACAGTTAGTGACTTAGAATGACTTTCTATATTGTTTCACCTTGGGAATCGAGTACCATGTTCCACCAGCACTTTCTCTTCTTTCAAATACTTGAATACGATCAAAGTACTTTTCTGCGGAGAAAGCTGCCGCAGTGATAGCACCTCGATTCTGTCATCAGCAATGAACCAAAGATGGGGGTATATCAACTCGTTCCCGGAGGAAGATAGGGAGTGAAGTCTCACCTGCTGCTCCAGCACCAATTATCCCTACTGATCTGACCCGATTCTGTTCCGCCATTATAACTTGGATGCAGGTGGAAGGGATTGTGACTGTGATTGAAGTTCCAGTAGTATTTATAAGCCAGTCTATAATGTTTTGTGCCTCCAGAGCTTATGCTGAGGGTAGTGAGATTCGCAATCCTCACGTGTCGCATAATCACGTGCTGACATCGAACGACAGAAAGCGGGGTTTCTTGAATGTATAAAACCAACAGAATAACCAGAATGAGAGTCATAGTCACTTAAGATATCAGCAGGTTCTCTGGGAGAACCCTGGCAAATGCAAAATGCTAAAAGGAGCACAGCGACTACATATGCATAGTCATCAACATACGGCACAAACAGCTGTTTTGGTCCGTCCATTTGGGTTTTAATATGTGTAGATCGCAACATCAACCAGAGGAAATAAATAGTATTTCGATAAGTGTACCTCGTTATACTTAGGCACAGAACCGTTGAAACCACGGCGGTATATCCAGCTGTCTTGAAGGTCTGTGACGGAAAAGCAAATCTTCGCAAAGCGAGATCAGTGCCTCTCTATCCTCTAGACTTAGGCAGCAGAAGTAAACTGGTTACTACTTGATAAAATATAAAGAAATATAACAACAATTTCAATAATCAGAATACAAACTCCGATCAAATGATGAACCAAGTGAACCTCGGCATTCTAGGGTGAAGAAAGACTACATTAGAAGACAATGAAATACATTAAAGACTTGGTATCTCAGTGATTAACAACTTCACAAACAATACCACACCCACACCTCATCCCTGAAATCTCAAAAGGTCTCTCAAATCATCACACTCCACAGATCTTGACCTGACTCTTCATGTGACCACCACCATTCCATGAATTCCTCCTTTTCCCTCCCTGTCGCTCTGTCGTTCTCCCCCCTTCTACAAACCCTGCCATTCGTATATCCATCACACCATACCACGTCAAATCTCATCTCACACACTCACATAACGACGCACCCACAACAACAACAAGCACAAGCCCCCGTACACCCAGCACAACAACCCACCGCAGCATCTCCCTTACTATGTCCCTTCTTAACAACCACCACAGTCTGTCCTGCCTGGCCTCCATTCCCTCCTTGTCCTCCACTATATCCACCCACTCCTCCAGAATGAGAGTATTTCCCACCATGCTCCTGACCCTGCCCATGACCATTTCCATAACTCCCGTGCTGGTCATGCTGACCGTAGTATTTTCCACTACTGCCATGGCTTTGCTGCTGCTGCTGCTGACCATAAACCGGCTCTCCATGTCCTTGATACCCTCCTTGGAATCCATAATCCTGACCGGGCACAACACCCTGTCCGTCATACCCAGCTCCAGTATTCTGACCCATATTCTGGCCATGCATAGAATAGATCTTGACTTGCTCATGCTGTTCAGGTCTCGGTCTCAGACCGGCCATAGAAGGTTCCTGAGAGGAATAGGTATCCAACGGATACGAAGGTTGAACCGTATGATAAGACGGGGCTTCCGACGGTGGTGGTGGTGGATGCGACATGCTGACTCTCCTCTCCAGCCTTTCGAACTCCAGAATCTCAGTCTCCTAGCCGTCTCTTCACTCTTCGTCCTAGATCTCGATCCCCAAATTCGAGTAATCTTTCACTCAAGCGCAGTCAGTCCCTCGTTCCCTGCCTCCCCGTCTCCGTTCCCAAGATCCCTAGCCAAAGAACTAGCAACTATGATCCCCTCTCTCGATAGTCCGTCTGTCAGAACCCCACCCCTGAACTTCGAAACGGCTCCCTATCTGTCCGGCTCCCACTCGAATACTGCAATGCGTCGAAGACTGTCCGTCCTTCCGTCCGGTTTCTCCGTCCACGTTGGTTGGGCGTTTGTGTTGTACTTATGTCTAGTACCGTATCCTCTCCAGCACTCCTTCAAATACAATTATCGATCGAGCTTCGACCTACAACTGACTCGGTATCCCTATGTCCCAACGTAAGAGTAGAAAGCAACCCGGACCGAACCAAACCAAACCAAAGCTCACTCGATGTTTCTCCTTCCCAATACTCAAAGTCTCCAATACAATACAATACACCCTGGTGGGAACGACACAACCGTCAACCGTCAGGGTCTCAAATTGAATCAGAGAGCCGAGCCCTCTCTCAAATCTTTCAGCCGTCGCAATCTCTCCCCGTTGGTCCGATGCAAACCCGTATTCGTATCCAACTTTCTTCTCCTTCTCCCAACCACTGTACAGCTCGGTAAGAGATCGTAGACTCTGATCCTTATTTATCAAGGAAGTCAGAAAAACCCCGTTGTAGATATTAGAGCTACCAGTTCTGTTGCAGAATACAAAAGCGAATGCGCAATAAAGAACTATCAAGGACCAGCGAAACCCCGCCCTCAAGTCATCCTCTCATTTCCATCAAAGAGACAGAAAACCTCAGCTGTCTCCAAGCCCTCAGCCCCTCAGCCCCCCTCGTGGCGCAGTCCATCCCCATCCACCGCCAACAACCAACCAAAAACATCTACACCCAATCATCCCCCCACCGCAAAACCACAACCGAGAAGTGATATGCTACCGAACGATGTGGCGCTCTCTCCCAAGGGCTGCGGTATGCTGCATGTACAGGGGTTACAGAATGCAGCTGCACAGCTGACGACTGCGGTTCGCCTCGTGCCTTGTTTGCAGGTGGGGTGAGAACTTTGAGCTGATGATATAAAGCGATGATTGGTTTTGAGACGAGAAAATGTCGACCGAGGTTCATGTTTGAGTTTGATAACATTTGACTTTCGCTGATCCCGAAAGCTTGAACGTTCCTTCATCTTTTACATGCTCAGGAAGGCATCGAATTGATGAACAATATCAATTACTTTTGAAAACTGTCTACCGACTTGAGGAAGACAAGTGTTAATGATACAGTCCTACCCGGACACGCCATGAGACAATGAATAACCCCGCCCTTTGTGTACACACCCGACTTTTACAATAAGAAAGCAATAGCGCCACCAACAATAGCAACGATACTCATACCGAGAGCAGCTGCACCAGCCGTGGAGACAGTGGTAGGATTGTATCCACCATTCCCACCAGGAGTAGAGCCATTGCCAGATCCTGAACCAGATCCAGAGCCGCCGGAACCAGAGCCAGATCCTCCCGAACCAGAGTCAGAATCTGATCCTGAGCCGCCAGAGCCGGAACCACCAGCACCACCCTGACCACCAGCGCCTCCAGGACCGCCACCACCGCCTTGACCACCAGAGCCACCGTTCTCAGATGGGTAGTCACCATCACACTTGAGACCAGTGCAGTCAGTGTAGCCACATGGGCAGACAGCTCCTCTGCATCCACATCGGCAACGGTATGGGCTGCAGTAGCGAGGTCCTCCAGGGTATGTACCATTGGGATACGTCATATTCTTGCTTGGATCAGTTGGAACAACACCTGGGATGGCAACAGCAGGGTGAGTGATGTTCTAGACCCCAACGCAAGATGAATTGGCGGCAATTGGGCAGTCTTGAGCGGAACAGATACTCTGTGGTTGAGCACCCTGCGATGGGATGACAACTGTTGGTGGTGAGCAGCGGAAACCAAAAAGGTCCATAAGTGCTTGTCCGACGGGAGCAATATCCTCAGGAGTGACACCGAAAGACAAAGCTGAGGCAGCAACCTGTTCAATGAAGTAGGTGACCTCAGATGGGCTCAAGACCATGAACCTGGACGTGTTAGAATGTGTAGGTACTCCAAGGAGGAAAGCACGAACTTGTGGACATTGTATTGAGAAGAATGGGCAGAGTATACAGGGAATTCCGAACCACCTTGCATGGAACAGCCGAGCAGAGTACCGAAGTATTGGTAGAGGTGAGTCAAGAGGGAACTGGGTATATTAGCAGATATCCGTTGATGGAAGCTGGGTGCATACAATTGTCTGGAGGTGTTGCCATTGGCAGGTCTGCCAGCCTTGAGGGCAGATGCACCACCATCATCGAGGAAGTTGACAGCGACACCTGAAGATCCTCCCTGGTTGGTAGATGCGAGGACACCGTTGAAGTATGGAAGAAGGTCGACTGCAGCACCACCGACTTGAGCTGGCGCGAGGATACCAGGGACAACAGCACCATTGGCAGTCTCTGAGTCTGCGGTTGTCAGTGGAGGTCCATAGCAAGAAGACGGAATACACACAGTTACCGATCACAGCAGTGTTGACTACAGCAGTTAAGAGCTTGTACTGGTTGGCTGCGGTGTTGTCCTTGAAGAGAGCAATGGTGTACTTGTCACAGAAAGAGGGTGTTTGGGCAGTGACGGTGCTTGCTGCAGCCGCAAGGGCGAAGATCTTGAGATGCATGATTGATTACGATACTGAGATATCGAGAGAAGAAGTGTTTGATGTGATTCCAAAAGCAGATGGAGCAAAGTTGTGATGATGGAGATGCGGATGATCGATGGTGAAGAAGAAGGAGGAGGAGGAGGAAGAAGAAGAAGAGGGTGAAGAGGAAGATGGCCTTAAATTGGCTCTGCACTGGCAACAAGGAGAAGGAACGGTAGGGAAGAAGAGACGATGAGGACTTTGTCGACAGACCAGGCAGGGACGACCAACATCAACAGTAGTCCAGCCCAGCCCAGGCAAGAAAGTAGGCAAAGTATCTCGTGAGTACAATACACTGAATCACTGACAACCCATAGCGATATATGGCTCAGGGATAAGAGATTGTGGGCATCATCGAGACTGGAAAAAATACCTTACCTTACATGGTAAATATGTACTAGATTTCAGGACACAGGCGAAGCGAGGGAGTACGGCATGACTAGGCTCTAAGAACTGTCTATCACTTGACGAGTCTGGATCCTCGGACGAAGATTCTGCCTGGCTCTGGTCGCCGATCGAACTGGAAAGAGCTCCGCATTCATACGAAGAGGCTTGGTGAGATGAGGAATTCGAAATGTTTGATTGGCCGAGACTGTCAATGAGTCCCATCTGGAGTTCGTCGTACATAGGCCGTCGACTAAAGCTTGATTGAGTGTTCTGTGTAGTCATAGATTACTTCCCCCAAGCCCATGTAGGTGTCAAATTCGAAAAGCTAGCTTGTGGCAGATAGAATACAGCCCATCCGTGTGGTCTGCTGCTGTAGTACTACGTCTGTAGAACTGTCCCAACCGTTGATCGCAATCTGCTGTTCTCGCTCGTGATATCAGTATCAGTAGCACAAATTATACTCGCCACGGCACGGCGTCCCCAGAAGTCAAGATCCATCGCATGGATGCATTTCTCGCTCTGTCGAGTAGACCCTTTCGAGTAAATACAGTATCATTCTGGCAGTAACATCAGGGTCAGCCTTCGACAGCCAGCGAAAGATGCTTGGTCCTGCCAGCACGTGGTCTACGAGCAGGAACAAGAATATTGGAAGTGATAGACATCTCAGATAGGAGCAGAAGAGACGCCTTCGGGTTTGGAACAATGCAGAGAAACGAGCGGGGAGGATGGGCAGGTTGTGAGGTGGTGGCAGGACAAATGCTAGCAGTGCTGTGCAGAAGAACGACGGGTAAGGGATGCGGAATAAACAACTCTTGAAGCCAGTGACGCGGTTCTATATCTCTCTACAAGTCGTTGTCATGCGAGCCATCTGATGACTCGAACGTGCAACAAGATCAAGAAGTGGAAATGTACTTATGATGAGAAGATGTCCACTGGATTTCAGGGTCCATTTTATGTTTTTCGCGTCATAAAACCCTCGCGTTGATTGGTTTAGGGCTCCATCCTGCCAGGAACAGTGATCAGACCCTCTGAAGATCCACCTCGCCAGCATGCAAGGCTGCGCGTCGAAGGGCACGAAGAAGACGTGAGATCTGATCTGATCTGATCTGATCTGATCCCACATACTCTAATCCTCCCTATGTTTTGAATTTACTAGGATCATGTGTATACCTCGGTTTACTTTTTACTTTCAGCTTCTCAATCTTCTCTTTATCGACAGTCAATATTATTCTTCCCATGATCAATATTATTTCTCTCCACACTTCCCGTCCAGGGCAAGCTTCCATCACCAGCCACTGCAGGCCCAGCCCCTATCAGCGCTCCGCTGTCCTGCTGCATAATGATCGCCAAGGAAGCGAATCTGCAGCCAGAACTGCAAGATGCGCGTCTCCCAAACTCTCATTCAACCTACCTCCCTGTACATATCAACCCGAATATCACGAGTTTCCATACACTCCCCTCCCCTCGCATTACTCCACACTCGTTACGACACTTTGAAGCCGGTGATGCTTCACAATTGCACCTAGAATCCTTCGTCTTCTGCTCGCAGATTCCCATCGCATCTTCACGACCCATCTCCAAACTACATCATCGTTCCTCCATCCGACTCGTCACAATGCACCCAGCCAGCCTGGAGTCCCGGCGTTCATGATATACGAGACCATCTCAAACTCCTCGAACAATCATTCACCACTGCCCACAAACATGTTGTACTCTCCGCCATCCCCAACACCTCCAAGGACTCGTTGAGCAACAAGCAATGCGCCGTCTCCCAACAACACCAGCACAAACGACGATACTAACCACCAGCAAAACCTCCAACCATGGACATGGACGGATCACCCCCTCCTCTCCTCTCCCCCAGCATCCCACGATTTGCGCCTCCCCGAACACACACTCGCACACCCTCTCGATCTCCAACCCGTCACAGACTCGCAGACGACATCCTCTCCGATCTATCCCCTGCCACAACCCTCGAAGCATTCACCAATCCATCCGGCAAATTAAAAGCAAGCATTGAAGCCGCAACACCCAGCGAACGAGCCTTCGGTCTACGAGCCACCCTAGCATCAAAGAAAATACAGGAATGGGTTGACGAGCTATCAGGATGGCCATGGCCAGCAGAAGGAGGATCTCTAGGCTTCGAAATCCCATCTGCGAAGCGCCGGAAACTGTCTATACAAGGAGACGATCGGGGCCGGCGCAACAGTAATGGCTACACCCAAGAACCCAAATACATTGGCAGTCTACTAGAAACCGAGGTAGAGCGCTACGAAAACCGCATCGATGATATTACTGCCGACATGGAGGATTTGAATGTTGAGGAGATCAAGCGCCAGGTCCTCGATACGCATTTCTCCCCTAGATCGCGCCCATCTTCTTCTGCTTCGAATGCGCCGCCTATGCCTAGTCTCTTTGCTTCGTATACACGAATGGATGATTTCACAGCGGTGATTACAGCTACGGTCCTACAGTCTCTGCCGAATCTGAGCAGGCTTACTCGTTTGATGGACGTCTGGAATATACGGCTGAGCGTTTTGCGGAAAGTCCCTCCACTGATGCTTGCCCTTGACGATGCCGAGATAGCTTTGAAAAGTGGTTGGACAGCGATCGACAAATCAGATGCATCCCAGAATCCACATCCAAACGAAGACGCATACCTCACCCGGAAGGCCTTTGAAGTAATGCGCGAAGTTCTACAAGACAAGGTCACAACGTTGGGGCAAGATCTAGATTATATGCTTGACACGTTAGAGGGACGAGAAGACACCCTGCCGGATTCTTGGTTAGACCGCATGGAGACTCTCGAAAACGATTATGGTACTTGGGTAGTGTCTGGAGATCGAAAGGTCAGAGAGGGAGAATGGGCTAGGATGGCTAAAGCGAGGAAGGAAGAAGATGATGCGCAAAAGTTAAAAGAAGCTGAGGCAGCAGAGACTGCAAGACGGAAAGCTGAGGAGGAGGCCAGGCGGAAAGCGCAGCTGGATGCTGAAGCAGCAGAGGCAGCAAGGCTGAAGAATGAGGAGGAAGCGCGAGAAGCTGCTCGATTGCAGGCCCTGAACGATGCTCAAGAAGCTGAGGCGGCCGATGTTGCAAGGCGGAAAGCAGAAGCTGATGCCAGAGAAGCCGCGAGAATTGAGACCTTGAGAAAGGCTGAGGAGGTCGAAGCTGCGAGAATCTTGGCGGAACAAGTAGAGGTGGTAAGAGTACAGGCCGCGGAGAGGGCACATCATCTTGCTCGCAAGAAGCAGGAAGCTGAGGCTGCAGATCTAATCGCCGAGCAGGAGGCGGAATCGGCTAGGCGTCAAGACGAAAAGGATGCCTGGGATCTTGCCGAACAGAAAGCTCTGGATGAGGACGCACGACTTGAAGCTGCGAGACTGAATGAACAGCAAGCTCAGGCGGATGATCAAGCTCGACAAGCATCTCAGCAGGCTTTGAAAGATGAGGAGATAAGCGAAGCTGCCAGGATCCAAGCGGCTCTTGAAGCCCAGGAGACTGTCAAAGAGCAAACTCTGGAGGAGTCCCAGCACGTTGAAGTCGCCAGGCTAAATGCTCAACAGCAGAGCCCAGAAGAATCAAACCGGCAGGCTGGTAAGAGCCTCGATGACCAAGCACAACTAGATGTTGAAGATGCTGCTGTTCGAACTACGAAGCTTGACGCTGAGCATACCGAGTCACAAAGACAAGTCGAGGAGTCTGAGCTTTCCGGCCAGAAGTTGGACGAGAATACAGAACTTGCGCAGACACAGCCCAAGATGAATGCCGAGGCAGCTTCCAAAGACGTCGTACGAGATGCTGAGTGTAATCGACAATCAGAATATGCAAGAATCGATTCTCTTGCCCTAAATGAGCAAGAGACGGAGTCAGCAAGTGTCGATGCTCAACAGGACGTCAATGTTGCAGACGTCATCAAGTCGACTTTCATCCCATTGGATGTTGTAGACGACGCATCGTACAACGAAAGGCATACAGACTGCGATAGATGCGAAGAACTCCGACAAAGCAAGCCCAATTCACCAGCTCGACCTAGTATAGGCTCCACAATAAGCTCAGGCGCTATTCGAACTCGAAGTTTCGTAGAGTCCCTCGTATCTCCGGATTTTGACGATGCCATCAAACCACAAATCACCAGATATGCCCCATTTGATGGAGTTCGCGACTCCCCAGAATCGGTTATCCGGACGACTGAAGTTGAGGTAAAGCAGAGATCTACAAACGGCCCTGATCTAGCGTCTCCCATTCATTTGGATGACTCTTTTCCTCAGACTCCAACTTCATCGACTGTCTCTAGTGCCGCTCGCGTTTTCACGTCGCCGACATCTGAAGAGTCTAGCCCTCCTCGGTCGAAGGTCTTACCATTCGGCGAAAGCTTCACAAACATCGTGCAAGTATCTTCCCCATGGCGAGCAGATCGCAAGTCATTGCCGGCCAAGGCAGACCAAGCCATCCAAACAAGCAAACCTCCTTCGTCCGCTCCTCAGACGCCGGTCAGATCCGAGTTTGCTTTCGATGGCGCAAATGATGTTGATGAGTCTCAACCAGCCCCGGCTCAGAAGTCGACCGGCGATGAGTGGATCGTAGTTGAGTCGACTAATACAAACCCCAAGTTCCCGGGTAACGTCGAGGATCACCATTCGGATGCCGAAGATTCAACTTCCAGGTCGTCGATTGTCTTCGATTACTCCACATCTGAGCCTACCCCGGAAATTTTTGAAGCCCAACCTGCTGAGTACTTCACATCGCCTGTGAAAAGTCCTCGGCCCATTGCCGAACAGGGTGACGTCCCAACGCCGACCGTAGCACTGCCAGCTACCCCAAAGCTAGTCGAGGCCGCCTCGGATCCCCAGGAGTCGACCCCCACCAAATCCCCAGGACCTAGTGCATCTAGTCGACATTCCAGGGACTCCACCAACTCCATCCTGTCGCCTGTTGCTGAAGAATTCTTATCAAGGTCGACTGAGCTGGACGTAGATGGCCCTTGCGATGCTTGCGATGTCGCTGTTCGTGATTTAGAGGCAAGCGAGAAGAAGTCCAGCGACACTGACCTCGCCGTGCTAGCTCACAAAACATCAATATCTCACATCGATAGCCCAATCAGACGCATCTCGATACCTCGTCGAGAGAGCATGTCTTCTGATGCATCAACCATTATCCATGGACGTGTTGGCGAGTCTCCGTCGTCAACAGTGCCTTCCCCAATATCGGAGGATGCTACGGAGTCCTCATTTGAGCAATCACCGTCAGCTGGTCGGATTGGACATCGAAGTGTCAAGTCTTACGATATCAGTCCTCCCAACTCCCCTGCTCCAGGACTTGCCAAACGACCTTCATTGTTCCTACCTACCACCCCAGGGCTATCTCCATCCATAGAACCAACAACGCCGCTGCCAGAGAGCATGCCATCGACTCCACTTGATGCCCCAGTCTTTGGCAACATCGACGTATCAACAGTACCTATAATCAGCAGTCCCAAGAAGTCGAATTCCGACGACCAAATGCAGCAACAAATATATTCCCTCCTGGAGTCTATTCCTGCACGTATCCGTTTGACCACCGAACCTAACGAAACTCCCTTCACATCCCAAACACTTCGCCCCAAGAAGACCCGCCGCTCAATCACTCCATCATTCCGTTCCTCCTCCAGCATGTCCAACTACAGCACCACCTCCCGCGCCCCCACCCCATCATTCACCCTCGCCCCAGCATTCGGCAAAACTTCTTCTCGTCCCCGCCCACAAAGCAGCAACCCAGAGATCAAACTCTACCACCTCTCCCGCTCCACCGGCGAAGCACCCATCAAGCTCTTCGTACGTCTCGTCGGCGAGCACGGCGAGAGAGTCATGGTCCGCGTCGGTGGCGGCTGGGCAGATCTCGGCGAGTATCTCAAGGAATACGCAAGTCATCACGGTCGCCGCTCTGCCGTCGACGCAGGCGATAAAGTCCAAATCCAAGACTTACCTTCTCGGAACGTATCCTCCTCATCGACTGCAACTCTGCGCGGAACTGGTAACGGGAACGGCAGATCAACACCAGATCCCCGCCCCCAAAGCGTAATGGAACGCGATCGTGAACGTCCAGGAAGTAGTCTCTTCGTCCGCAAGACTCGACGGTCCATGGGTGAATCTTCGTCTTCTTCGTCGTCGAATACTGCCATAGCGAATACAGCGACGGCATTCGACCCGCAATCCTCTCGCGCACCATCAACACCCCTCCCCTCCACCTCCTTACATCGCAACCTAGCAGCTACTCCACCATCTACCACATCGTCTACCTCCACTTCAGGCGGGGACCGCCACACCGAACGAGATAGAGCAGCTCGATCCTCCTCACGCCTGTCATGGACCTCCGACGACGCAACTGGAAGTGGCAAGACACCTCTCGCATTAGGCCTCGCAGGGCCTAAAAGCAAGAATGTGACGATTAGCGAGAGGGACCAGGAGTGGGTGGAGAGTATGAAGGAGAAGGTACGCTTGGCGAGTGCGGAGAAGGAGAGGAGGGAGAGGGTTAGGGAGAGGGAGAAGGATAGGGAGAGGGATAGGGATTCGGGTGTTGGCTTGAGTCTGGGCAAGAAGGAGGGGAGTGGGAGGGAGAGTGGCAGGGAGTCTCGGGCGAGTTTTGGGGAGATGGAGAAGGTTGGAGGGACGAAGAGGTTGTTTAGGAAGGGGTTGTGATTTCATTTCGTCCTGTTCGCTCCTTTATCTTTCGAGCTGGAGAGTCTTGGGGGAGTTGGAGAGTTGCTGATGGTGTTACTGCTGCATAGCTTTGGTGTTTGTTGCGTTTCCTTCATTCGTTCTTTTCGTTTCAAATTCGCTTCAATTCTGCATAATGCATAGCGTAGCAAGGCATGGCAACGGCATAGGGATAAGGATTAGGTTAGGTGTATGCATAGGCATAGGCAAAGGAATTGGAATACCCAGGCTCGCTCGCGAGGAGCTTTTTAACAGATGGATGGAGAGAAAGAGGAAGATGCTGGAAGAGAGGAAGAAAGGAAGAGAAAGAGAGGAGAATAGCAGTTCAATACAATACAATACCCCCTTTCCTATGTGCTTCTGTAAGATCCAATTCCTACCTCTTGCCGTACAGTATCATACATATATAAACCATTATCCATCAGCCTACTCACTCCACCTTCACATCCCGAGCAACCATCGCCCGACGAGCGACGATGGGCGACAGCCAATATGGTGCGTCTCATCCCGTGCATGCGTGCGTGCGTGCTGAGATAGAAAGGAATAGTCATTGGAATAGCAATACGACTTAGAGAGGTAGAACTCTCTTGCAACAAATCGCACGGATGTTTCTAATGTCGTTTGTAGCCGTGACGACTCCACGTCCTGTTTGTTTACCACTGACGCCCTTGCCGAGTAAAAGCGGGGCTGGGGTTTATCGCTGATCTGTCATCTCTGAACCAACAACAGGCCAGCAGGCACCAGTCAGGTGACAATTGTAATGTGTCTACGTTTTGATGCTATAAGGCCGAATCTTCTCTGGAGAGTCGGGTATTTATTCAAGAAACATGAAGCTCGCTATAATTTTTTCGTTCTTCGCCGCCGCGTTGGCAATTCCGGGCATGTCCTCTGTCCAGACGTGGCTAGCAGGTCTTCAACAGCCTATCTCAAACTTCATCGATAATTCATTTCGAAAATCAACAATTCCTCAATTCATCCTCGATACGAAGCATCCATGGATCCTTGATAACAAACGTAAGCTTGAAGGCCTCCCCAACGCCGAGGCATTCTTGTGCCTCAACCTCCAAGACCATCCTGGAAACAATGCACCCATCACAGATCTGGAAATTCCACCCGACCTCTTTCATAACCTCGTTATCGATAACAACTCAATTGGACCTCAGCGCCCCGGTTGGCCCAACGCGATCGATCGGCTGACGGAGATCAACCGCTGTCCACAAGCACTCGCGTCCGCGAAATCTTTGTATGTTGACGTATTCGTGTACTGTGACGAGAACACAGCCCTTTGGTCAAAAATAAGAGAGCCCTGTCAGGCACCAGCATCAGTGTTCCCTCTCTTCGGCGACGTCTTGGAGTCTATGAACAGCCTCGAACATCTCGAGTGGGGGATTAGGCACGACTATGCGCACATATTCGAAGAGTCTTTCAGATCCCGGAACTTGACATTACCATCTGTTACGAGCTTGAAGCTTAGCCCTTTGAGTCACTTCCTGGTGGCGATGTGCCCTAATCTTGAGAGACTTGAGAGGGGTGGTGGACTGCGCTGGAATGATTATTCCAATGGGCCCGATTGGAAAGCGTTGCTTATCGAATCTGGTGTATCGGCACCGAAGCTCAAGCATTCCGCTATGAGTAGCGCGCATGCCGGATGGTCACCCTCTATGATCGCTAGTAAGTTGGCAACACCGAAGGTATCAATACATATAGATGGTCTTTGCGCTGATGTATAATCGCAGATGTCGTGAAAGCCATGCCTCATATCGAAAGCCTTAGGCTGGACGGCTCTATCGGTAGAAGCTGGTCTGGGAGCAAAACTGATGATCTGAAGGCAAGCAATTACCCCAACTCACATCACTAGTCCTATTTCTTACCTCTCGAGACCAATTCTAATCGTCTGTGTTTAGGAGATCATGGCTATTCTCAGTGAACTAATGAATTTGACACACCTCGACCTCCCAGACTCGCCAAGCTTAAGCCTTGGCTTTGATGGCGGAGCTTGGTGCGGAAACGCCTACGATGGCAAGGAAGGAAGGAAGTACGGACGTGATGTTGCTAGACAAGGCGCCGAAACAACAGAGATGGCCGGAAATATCGTGATGATGAATACCCCACACCTTTTGAATCTCACGATTGGAGAGACATCGCCGAACATCACTCGAACAGAGAACGGAACGATATCATTGATCTGGCCATGGACAGGAAGAATGGATGATTGGGCAATGGAAATTTGGCCTGAGGTAGATGATTATGAGGATATTCAGTATGGAAGGATGGCAACAACACATCTTGGCGAGATTGAGAATTAAGAAACGTTTCGTCTTATGTCCCAAGGATGAATTGTATTCGTTGAAATATCGTTGCTCGTTCTCGTCTCATGATAATAACGGAGATCGTCCACCTTTATCTTGTCGTTTCCACTTCCATTAATGACCTTTCGCCCCCAGCGCTCACAGGTTTTATAATGGCCTCGTCCTTACATGATGCCACAAGTCGATGCAATCTCTTCCAGCTTTTCCTTCTTTGTCAAGCCTTTAAACCATGGAGCATTATTCTCTCGCTTCTGCTCCGTCCCTTTAGCCTTCTTAGATTCTTTTGAGTTTCCGGCTGATAAGGTATCTGCATTAGGTTCGACCGAAATCTCGGTGGGTTGAGCTGGGGTGTTTGGTGCGGTATTGGATGTAGTTGATGCCATGGTGATGAGTTCAGGTACGTTAAAATTATTGTTCGTTTGGCGGGGAAAGATTGGGCAGCGGCAGATAGCCAATATTGAGTACAGGGGTGATATAGATGTTGTGAATTGATCGTGGTCTTATAAAACGAGTATGTATCGTTTGAAGAAAGGGCTTCTTGGTTGGCAGTGTTGTTGAGGATGTTGTCAAGGTCATAACCGAAAACGATTTCAGTCACGGCGCTGAGTTCGACGCTGCCCCTTATTATCTTCTCAGCCCATTTTACGAATTTCAAGTATCACCGTTTGATCACGCAATTTCAACTTCGCAAAGTCTTCAACCATGTCTCCTGATCCAACACAGCCTCCTCGCTTGTCAATGTTGCTTATCCAGAGTTTATCCACTTACCCAAGCGAGAACGTTCACATTCTCATACGTTGTATACGCACTTCATGCATGGTGTCGCACTTGGTATATAGTTCGTTGGTTAGTAATGTAGATAGTGTTGTTGGTATGGTATAGATTGCAGACGAGAACTGTGATCAGGGGTGACGTCAGAAATGGGATAACCTTCGTCCATCACTTTGGTTTTGGTTTCCTGCTCATTTTCATCGGCAGAAGTTTGTTCATAGTACGAGTTTTATGCTCATAAAAGCGAAGAGATACCTCAAAATTCATCTCAGATTACAATGAACCTGTCATTCCCTACGTGCATCGCAAAGTCCTCAAATCTTCAATATTTTGACTTACCTCGGTCTTGACTAGTCTGGTGTACTTCAAGGATAATGAAGAGTTCTGAACCTCTCCGCATGCCAGACATCTTACCATCCTGGAAGCATTCATCTCAACATCTGAGGATATGTTACAGTCAATGGAGAGAGCTATCATATTTGTGTCAGATTATGACATCTACCCCACGCTATCAGATTATTTCCCTTCCTTTGAGAACACAGCCTCATACCAGGTAAGTAGTATGGGCCACGCCTCGCCTTGGCCCCTTTGTCTCTCCAAGATGGGGGTAAACCATGTACAACAGCTTTACATAAGACTATGCCGTCCCATAGTTCTCTCCGTCTGAAGTACCGTGTTTGTAAAGCGACGGTGCGGAGAATAAGTTTGTAAGACACCGCCTTTCCTCTAAAAGCCTGTCGTTATCCTCTGACATTTCAGCTGTCATCCAATGACTATCAAATGAGTGCACTCCTTGATTCTTGGCGTAGTATCTCCGGAAAGCAAAGTGACCCTTTTGCTACAACAGAAGGAGATCAAACGCTACAGCAGATCTCACGATTGCCGCGAGATTATTCTTCCCCCCTTGATTTCGTTGTCTCCAAAAAGGGGTTTCTCAGACGAGCATTCTTTCAATACCGTTGACATGTTCTTAGTGATGACTACAATACTAGCGGCGATGCATGGTTGGTGTCGAACCTTTGGATCGTTCATGTTTCCTAGGATCCTGACTGTTTGTGCTCGCCAATGATAATATTGTTTGGCGGTTGCTTTCGTCTTGGCACTTTCTGGACTGCTATTAGTGCGCGATAGAAAGAACTCCATGTGATAAACGACCAGCTCTCAAATAGATCACAGTATTGATCTTATAAAAGTGCTCATACATAGAACAATTGAATGGCCCCTTCAGACACTGACCACCTAGCCAAACTTGACACTCTACATCAAACACATCCGTCATGAGGTACTTCCAGACATAGCTCTGGACTAGACTTGATGCTCCATGCTCGACCTTGTCTTCGTCCAGGAAATCTCTCCATTGCCTGCTGCCTTCCTAGAATGGAGATTCCATGTCCGGAATATCCAGCAATGCTTTCACGGCCTTCTTCACGGGCCCAGGTCTTTTCATGCCGGCAGAAAGCTTACGGTTCCATTGCTTGATGTCATAACGCAATTCAACCATTTTCCGCATGATGCTATCATCGCTTTCCCGGCATTTATATGTCGAGTGCAGAGAAGCCAGTGTCTCGGTTGCGATGTTAAGCTGCGCTACCGCTGCCATGTGCCTCTCATGCGATATTGCAAGTGCCTCTCGGACTTCCTGATCCGTCATATCGGCGATGGGAAGAGCTCCAGTAGAATTTATACTCTCTGTTGTCGCATGGTGATGCATGATAGGAGCATCTCTCCTGTTCTTTACCGTAGGCATTCGTCGTAAACCTTCTCCGTTTCCCATCGTCGACTGTGGATGGAGGTTTCCTCCCACGATAGGCGGCTCGGGGAGACTCTTCCGTTCTAGGTTGGTTCTAATATCCCTTATATTTCGCCATTATCTCGGTAACTTGGTCTAAATCTTTGGAAGAAAAGTCTGTCGTTTGCGACAACCCGAGAATGCGCAAAGCCTCGTTGCCCGTGGTGCAGGATGGACGGCAGAAGAAGGGCGGTTACGCAAAAGATAGGCGCACGGCACTATATGCCTTGTTTTCAGCTTCTGCTGCTTTGAGAGCTACTGCTCTTGCCTTCAATCAATGGACTTGGCTCAATGGTATAACACCTTAATATTTGCTTACCTCGTTTTCCGTGCAGCTGGACGATTCATTCGTCGTTTGCGATGCTGGCGGTGGCACAGTGGTAAGTTTGTGAGCAATCAGCTCCGATCTGATATTGACATGAGGCAGGATCTGATTAGCTACACAGTGAAATCACTGGAGCCCCTTCGTCTCGAAGAGTGTGTCGAGTAATTTGTACATCCCTGCTCTTTTGATCTCATAGAGTAATGCTTTTAGGGGACTTGTGCGGCGCAGTCTATCTCGATGAAAAGTTTGACTATACAATTCGTACTCTCGTTGGAGAAAAAGTCTATGATCAATTAGATGTTGAAGTCCAGACCAAGCTGTTCGAAAACGATTGGGAATTCGCTGCGAATCGAAAGTACGGAGGCTCAATCTAGCCACCGACGACATATAAAGTAGATATTCGAGGTTATAAACCCCAAAATACAAGACTGTTTGGTAAAAGGTCAAGCAGCACAATTGTACTCACGGAGTACGAAGATCCACCCTCTCGTCAAAATGTTTCTGACTGCTTTGTAGAGGAAATCTGAACTCGATATTGCAGCCTGTCATTGGACAGATCGTCGACCTGGTGCGATGGCAAATCTCCAAGATTCGAGAGACAACGGCCAAAAAGCCCAAGTTTCGGCAATTCGATTCAAGTAAACCAATGTTCTATACTGACACAGATGCAAAGACCGTTTTGCTCATTGGCGGGTTTGGGGAAAACAATTTTCTAATGAATCAGCTGATGAAAACTTTCCCGATTCCAATACAGCGTCCCACAAATGCGTAAGGGTCATCTACTGGTGGTATCGTTTTCTTGAAACTGACTATTTGAAGTTGGGGAGTCATCAGTCGAGGAGCAGCCATCAAAGGTCTCAGCAATTCCGTAGAAACCGAAACTCTGACAAACTTTATCAGCAAACTGAGTTATGGTGTACTTCACAACTCACCATTCAACCGACAATCCATCTTGCTGCTGATCGATTCAAGAGCCGATTTACGGGGGAATACTAGATAGAGAAAAATTTACATGGTATCTGAAACGTTTACGTTGGCCCCTAAGCATTGTCAATGTTTTGATGAGCGCTAACGTTTATCTTTCGATCGACAGGGAACGAGCTTCAATAAGATGCTTCCTGTCGAATACCACTAGACTCGTTTGTTGCGCTCATCTTGGGATCTTGCGGGAATCAAAGAGGATATTTGGGTCTCTCTTCGGAAGGTGCCGCCAACGAGGCTTGATCCTAATAAGTTACATAGTAAGAATGTGAAGTCTGGCTGTTGACCTGGCAAGGCGTTCGGAAGCTTTGCAACTGAAGTTGCAATTTCGAAGAGGGAATTTACAGTGGGCTCAAAGAAGAAACTGCCGTGGACAGGGAAGCCATGTACAGAGAGCTTGACTATACACTTGATAAGATAGCAGGGGGCGAACTCGACTGGTGCGTGTATTGGAGAGACCCGAAGAAGGGTGCCGCGAAGGTAACTGTAGACTATGATTAGTTTGATGTTTCTGGCGGGCGCTGTCAATTCAAAATCCAATCAGTTCAAAGCGTGGGAAATTATTTCAAATCGTAGGACTGGGGAAATAAATGCTAAGCTGTAATTCTATTGTACATACTATCTCTAATCCATGACAAGGAACCCCGCTAAATCCTAGCCTTCCTTTGAAAAAAGACGCTCTCTGTCCTCAGAACTACAAATTTTAAGATGTATCATGCTGATTATCTCATGCTTAAACCTCTTCGTTGTCCTAGCCCTCAATTACTGGCTCTGCTGGTACCATTAGATCTTCGTCTACGAGCCAGTCCCAAGTCTTTCGCTCCTTTTCCTCCGCTTCTCCCTCATCCGCATATCCTTGATCAACTGTAGTAAATTTCAGCTACATCTTAGTACTCATAGTGGTTTTGGTATCTATAAGAGATACCAACATACCGTAGGTGGGGAACTTCGCCAAGGCTGCCCAGTTCTCGTTTTCAAGGTGCATACAGGCTGTCTTCAGCGTACCCTTAGGAATCCAGATGTGTTTCTCTACACCTTCGCCATTACGATAAGTCATCGAATTGCATTCGACAGTACGAGTGGGACGTGGAGGTGTTTCTGGGAGTTGTGGGTGGATTTTGCGCAAGTCTGCCCAGCTCGCTGGGATGTTTTGTTGCTCTTCGGGAAGTGTGGTAGGCTCAGGGGTACTGCTTGGAGCTGACATGATTGACAGATCGATAGATCGATTTTGATATTCTTTGAATCAGATGCGCAGAAGTTAATTTACTTCTGGTAGATACTTGTTCCAGCTGCGAAATCTCGAGATATTTATAAGAGTGAGGTCACGAAGGGACATAGGCAGCAGCTACGGCCCTTTCTAGCCGAGTGGCGAGGTCGGATAATCGCTCATTCATTGGCGACGTTTTGTCATTGAATGACTGTCAACGCTCTATAATTCGGCATACGGTCAATACTCAATACCGTAACTCTCAAGTCTTTGTCTTCCGAATCCTGGCGATTTGCCCCCTTTCTTGACGTCGGTCTTCGCTCAACTTTATGTTGACGAAGTAAGTTATTGGGTCCACTTGAGCTTGAGGCAGTGACAGGCACATACAGTTCAAGCATCTCGAATTGTTCAGTCATTTCAATTCGTTGATTATACTCAGGGTAGCCAGACAAAGCAAGACTGCAGTTCGGCAGATATTCTACGGGCCTGACCTCGCTAAACTCTGCCCCGCAGTGCCAAGTTTCAGCAGAAGATGCGCTGTAAATACAGGTCTCCAAGATCCCGTCCGAAGTAATCTTCACAACGTCTACTGCCAGAGATATCCGTCAGATGACCGTAGGGCATCAGTTCACCAATCATAGTCTGGCTGATATCGATAATTACTCCAAAGGATAGGCAATATCCTCCACTGCGGTATGACATATTCTCTCCTAAGAGGCAATTCCGTACCGCCTCTGCGTCATACATAATCACGGACGAACGATATCCCATTCCATCTCAAACTCACTTCCATGAGCCAAAGTGACAGACGTCCCAAGCACTACTTGTTCAACAACATTCAGAATGCCCGCTCTCCCAGAAACTGCATTCCAGCTCAAAGGTGGCTGCTTTTGCAGCGCAATCCGGTACACAATCTCCATCCCCGAGCTCGAAGCTCGACCCAAAATTCCTAATGATCCCAAGAAAGAAATCTTCCCTCCAAACAAAGTGAGCGAACGCCTGCCTATGATCACGCTAGACCACTGTACGTCTTGTCGCCGCATAGGAGGGACCATCATCGAGTCCTGGTTCATCTGTCCCCAAGCATGGGTCCAGTTCACGCTTCAAAATCGCTGCGCTACTGGCAACCCTGCTTCGGCATCACCTGATGATTCAGTCAAGCCCACCATGATGGAATATCTCATGCCTGACAGGGAAATGCAGGAGAAGACGTACTTGACGTACTTTTCGAGCTCCGAGGATGTGAATTGTACATTTTGTGGGAAGTGTGGTACGCACTTGACATATTATTGTTCGGATCCACCAGCAGCGATCCCACCATCGCGACTGCATTGGGGTCCGTATTTTGATGTTGCTGGCGGGACGCTTGACAGGGAATTCCTGGAAATGGAGGGTTATAGACCAAATCGATATGGGTGGGCAGAGGATGGAATCCCGTGGGTGAAAAGGCTGCTGCGAGAGGGAGAGAGGAGTTTGATAGAATGATTGATGATAAGGGTGGTGATTTGAAGGGTGACATTGTTACTGCGCCACAGGAGAACGGGAGATATGTCTTGATTTTGCTCAAAAAGCCATGAATCTAGATCTACACGAGTAATGGGGCTGACACATCTAAAGATAATGTATAGCTACAAGCATCTGGAAGTTGTTCTATCCAAACAAGAGTCGGACCGTCGCCCCGGACTGTCCGTGCCGTTGGACGACCTTCTTGTCTAACAATCATCGTACCACGTGGTTCAATGTGGCATTTGTACAGATATGAACCGAGCGTACCTAAAATTGAGCCCAAATAAAGCCTCACATTTCTAGTGTAGCAGGAGGAAGACAGAGCTCTAGGCCGGACAATTCCCCGCTCAATAGCACGGCCAATCGGCTCAAAATTCAAGAATATTTTTTTAGCGTCCCGAACGTGAGATTTGAAATGTCGTCTGATGCCAAGAAAACGAGGCTTAAGCGTACAGTAGTTCCTGACCTAACTCGGAATATATAAATTCGGGTCCTTGTACAGCGCCGTCCCAAGTCCCGCGCCCTTGGCAGGCCTCGTCGGAAGCGAACCGAGCTGAATCGCTACGCTGGTAAACATTGAATTGCTGAGCTGTCGAGGAATCTTTCTGCTACACAACTGAACAACCATAGTGTCCCATCGGCGTCTTTCAAAGAGGCGATGCAGTCTTCAAAAATTTCATGAAGATTGGATAACTGGAACATGTCCCGTGTGGAATGTTCGGACGGCAGTGATCAACTAGCGTTGATCGTCAAAACCTTACTGCGGGGTAGTCAGCGCCCACATCGCGACGATCGTAAAGCTAGGCACGTTCTCAGGAACAAGTGAACCTTTAGCTCCGCGGGTCGTCAATAGTTTCTTCTCACGGGCATTTCACATGGCTCAGCTCAGCCCTGAGTCCTCGGCAGGTCAGCGGGAGCTCATTTCTATATTATGTTCCCCTTTCCACTGCCGAGTCTGGCAGCTCGTTGTTCCTGACCGATTCACCTTAGGAAACCAAGATGAAGTTCTCATCGCCTGCAATTTTACTGACTGCTTTTGTCGTTCAATTGATCTCGTCTTCGCCTACTGGACAGAGCGATGAGAAACGGCAGCTGAATGGCTTTTTCGGCTCACTTGCCGGCCTCGTTGGCGTATCTGCAACATACGACTATGTTATTGTAGGCGGTGGGACAGCTGGTCTCACTATGGCCTCAAGACTTTCTGAGAAGAGAGGGATAAGTGTAGCGGTGATAGAAGCAGGTACACTCTACCAGGTACACAACACGACCAATCCCCAACTTCCAAGCAGTGAGCTTACATATTTTTCAAGATCTCGAATCCCATATTCAGCTCCACGCCTGCGGGAGATGTGTTCTGGTGCGGATCAGACCCAGCAGATACCAATCCTGCCGTTGACTGGAACTTCGTTACAGCCCCTCAAGCTGGAGCAGCCAACCGAAAGATACACTATGCCCGAGGAAAGTGTCTTGGCGGATCATCAGCGCGAAACTTCTTGATCTACCAGCGAGGAACAAGAGAATCATATCAGCAATGGGCCGATGCCGTCGGTGACGAATCATATACTTTCGATAATCTCTTTCCGTATTTCCAGAAGAGTGTGAAATTCACTGCGCCGGGACCGAAACGAGCGGCAAATGCGTCCGCAGAATACAATGCAGCAGCATTCTCATCAGCTGGCGGACCATTGGAAGTCTCGTATGCGAACTATGCCGGGCCGTTCTCCAGCTATATCGAGGGAGCGCTGAATGAGATTGGAATTCCTGATGCTCAAGATTTCAATAGCGGTTCTCTCTTTGGCGCGCAATACTGTTCGTCCACCATCAGCCCAGGCGATCAGTCACGCGAGTCTTCGCAAACCTCGTTCTTGACTGCCGCAGCTGGACGTAGCAATCTGAAGGTGTATTCCTTGACCACGGCGCAGAAGATCCTCTTCAATAGTGCAAAGAAAGCAACGGGTGTCAGAGTCAAATCGAACGGAATCTCGTACACCATCAATGCCCGCAAGGAGGTCATCCTATCAGCTGGAGCTTTTCAAAGCCCCCAACTCTTGATGCTATCTGGTATCGGACCTGCTGCTGCTCTTCAGAAGTTCGGCATTCAGGTTCTTTCCAATCTAAGAGGCGTCGGTCAGAATATGTGGGACCATGTCTTCTTCGGTCCAACTTCCCGAGTCAATCTTCAGACTTTCACTCGCTTGGCCAACGACGTCGGATATCTCGCTTCACAACTCGCTTTCGACTATTCCGTCCGGAAACAAGGGCCATTGACGAACCCTGTGTGTGATTATCTAGGTTGGGAAAAAGTTCCGGCTGCCCTCAAGAATGGATTCTCGCCAGCAGCAAAGGCTGATCTTGCCAAGTTCCCGTCTGACTGGCCCGAGATTGAATATCTCTCTGCACCGGGATATGTTGGTGATTTCGCGTCCTTGCCTTTCGGGCAACCGAAGGATGGGTTTCAGGTGAGTTTCCTCCTTACGCCTCATAAAGAATGAGCTGACTCGAACAGTATGCAACCATCCTCGCTGCCATCGTTGCCCCTCTCTCGCGAGGAACAGTGACCCTAGCCTCCGCAAATCCTGACGACCTTCCCATCATCGATCCAAAATGGCTCACATCTCCAACCGACCAAGCAGTCGCTATCGCCGCATACAAGAGACTTCGACAAGCTTTCAGTTCACAAGCCATGTCTAGCGTCCTCATCGGAGACGAGTACTTCCCCGGTCCAGCCGTGCAAACGGATGCCCAGATTCTCGACACGATTCAGAAGACAGTGATGACTGTGTGGCATGCATCTTGTACATGTAAGATGGGAAGAGCATCAGATCCGGATTCGGTTGTTGACTCCCAAGCGAGGGTATTCGGTGTTTCAGGATTAAGGGTTGTAGATGCAAGTTCGTTCGCGTTGTTGCCGCCTGGTCACCCGCAGAGTACAGTTTATGCTCTTGCTGAGAAGATCGCTGCTGGTATTCTCGCATCTTTGTAGCGTAATTCATATGACCGTCGATATGATCTAAATGTTTCCCATTTTCTTTTGTGGAAGTATTCCATGAAATAGTGGTGCTTGAGTTTCGGCGAGTAACAGTCCCGTGACGATATTTCCATGGCTTGTCCTCTTACACAAAGCGATCGCACTTCTCGAAATTCACAGAGAAACTAAAGCAAGCGTGACTAGAGTAATCACGATGGAGATCACAAGGAGGAGATTGTGATCTCCGTGGAACCTCAACATGAAATAAATCAAATAAATGCTGCGAGGAAAATGGTCCCCATCAACCCCCGTCG
This sequence comes from Deltaproteobacteria bacterium, assembly GCA_002685535.1. Lineage (GTDB taxonomy): Bacteria > SAR324 > SAR324 > SAR324 > NAC60-12 > Arctic96AD-7. Next base: position 91,904 of record NYXK01000211.1, on the reverse strand, counting down.
AGAGAAGCTCTAGCCGTTCACGCCACCGGATCAAACAGGCAAGCCAAATCACCATCTTCGAACCATTTCCTGTCTTTCCGATATGCATTAAGCAGGATATTCCTCCCCGCTCTCGCAACGACCTCAAGCTCATCCATCGTTCCCATTTCACGATCGATCGTTCCCCGAGAAATCAGATGGACGCCAGCATGAATGGTTGTCCTGAAAGCATGCTCTTCGCTCACGATACCATAGCCTTTACAGAAGCCTCGCAGTACCCACAGTGCCGTCTCAAGACCTCTGCAAAGCCAGAGCCGGTATAAATCTGCGATCATTTGGCCGGTGTCGATGTTCGAGACCCCAAGTTGGCTTGTCTCCCAGTCGATCACGAAGACTAGAGTTTCGGTTCCTTCTTGTATGGTTGCGTTTGGAATAAGAATACTACAAGTCAAGTGAGCTAATTGAGAAAACATTTTGACAGGACGTTGAGAAATCAGTCACTTACTTGGCAGGACCCAGGTCACCATGAATAACCTGCAACGATCCACCCTCTAGCTCGTCTGCGGCGAGCTTCCGCACCTCTCGGAGAATCGTCGTTACATCACCCAGAACTTCTGGATAGTCCTTGACTCGGTCAACAGCGAATTGGTAGGTAACCAGCTGCTGCACCTGCTGAGCCTCTTTGTTCTTGGCGACTACATCAACCAAATCTAGATGATGAGCAGCCTCGTCATGGAAGTGGCGTACCCATGACCCTAGAGCTTGTCCTAGGCTCTTAAATGCGGGTTCAAGTGAGCTTTCGTTGCGATCTATGGCTCTTTCTAGTAGGTATGTCTTTATGTCGACGCCGTTGGGAAGATATTCGTGGATTTGCATTCCCGCCGCTTCATCGAAGTAAAGACACGTCGGAGTCCGGACTTGGAATTTTGAGTCTCTCGAATTGTCCTTGACGTTTGGAGGGAGGAACGATAGAGTCCGGAGGCATTGCTGTTCTGCGACCTTTACTGTTGTCAGCCAGTCAAGTTGGTCATAGAAACTGGCTTCCAATGATGGGATTAAAGTTCCTCACAATACGTGTCAATGAGACTTTGTATGATGGTGTATGCCTCACGAAGGTTTCGCTGTGTTTGACAACCACTTTTTCTGTACCATTATCGAGAGGCTCTTTTAAATTGACTAAGAAGGTGAAGTTCACTGTTCCACCAGATAGAGGAGTGATTGACTTCGAGGCATATCTCGTGCCTTGAAGCCAGGGTTCGGTCTTCGATTGAATATCGTCGAGATCAAATGTCGTCATTTTGAGGGTGCGAGGATTTCCCTTGACAGTGACAGAGGATATGAGTGTTAAGATGTTCTCGCTAATATATTTCTTGTTGTGAGATGACGTAAAGTCGAGGAATGCCAATGTGTCAGCTCCTGGACCATTGGCCCTCAACATTGGGGATCAAGACACGACATCGACGATCGACGCCTGATATTATCTTGTCAGGGTGATATGTAGCGCAACCTGACCAAGGAATATGGATGCCTTCTAGGACATGTTTACATGGAATGTCGTACACGAGACTCATCTAACCGGTTATTTAGATGTGATATTCGCACATCTCAGTACTCTTGCAAAGGGGTGATATCCGTTGCTGAGCCGCTAGGCGCTGCTACAGACCGCTCAGTCTTGAACTCAGCTACTACCTCCACTCGATTTCGCTGGCTACTTGGGATTGGTTCCAGAGCAGCCTTTCTGAAGCTGACTTTGATTCTGAGCTGGGACCTGAGTGTAGAACCAAAATTAAAGCTGGCGCTTGTGGCGATGTTCTTCTCCTTGAACGTTTTGCAAACGCTGTACTTAGCACATTAATTCCAGCAGCTTGTCCGTTGACTGCAGGCTACTTAGATTGATCCCCTAGAAGGCCTGCCTTTCAATAAATTCTGAACGTCCATATCCCACGGATTCATGTATCTAATTGACATCCTCGATTATCTTGTTCTCTTCTCCATGACCGAGAACCCTGACAACATCCACAAGGGCCAGTATCATAGAGAGAAGGACCATTGGCGATCTCTATCATGTCATCATCACTCGAGTCTCGTGGTATCGATCCTTCCATATTAGAAGCCAGAATCCTCTCCATATGCACTAAAAACGGGCCTTTCTCCCCGGGACAGTAACCACCGCGGCCCGATTCTATGCTTTGTAAGTAGCTTCCAAGTGAGCCATCGCGGGCAAGCACTACATCTATGCGAGTTCAGCGCACGACACAACCTAGTGATGTATCGAAAAACTACTCATGACTCACTTAATAATTTTAAAACCTGGCTGGAATGCTTCCTCAGATCTCAATCTTGGGCACTTCCTTCTGTCGTCAGGTTGCTCGGTGTATCACAGCCAATACATAATCCTGAAACCTGCAATCCCGCTCGTTTACACCTGGGTCAAAGTTTGGTACACGGGATGAAGCAGAAGCGATGAGGACTTTCATGGCCCCGCCTTCATCCCAGATTGAAGTTCCATGCTCTTCTTCGAATTCTAATTCCTGAGCAAAGGTACGACCAACATGTAAGTGACGACTTGCTTCTTCAAAAGTGACGAATCTCCCGGAGCATTCTACGACATGTAAGACACCGAGTTTGGGTGACTTCCAACTAATATTCACGGGATCTTGCTCGGAGCAGAATGTAATCGTTCTAGATATATCTCCGTCCCGGATAATGAGTTCTTTCGAAGAGACTGCTTCTATTTCGAACCTGCCTATACTATCTCGATAATCGTCCCCACGAAGGATGTCTGCCTATGCGTGGATTAGTATAAATGCCGACGCTACGCAGCAATAATTGAGTTAAAGCAGAACGAACCGCCTGTTTTGCATCCACGAATGGATCATTTATCGCAGCTACACAAATATGAGGCCAGTCGAGACTAAGGCAAAAGATAGCCCTCCCGACAGATCCAAAGCCGTTGATGCCGATCTATGTGAACAACAGTTATAGATTGAGACCACAGTACAAAGCAAAGGTCGAAGACATGAGAAATCTCACTTTGAATGTGTGATCAAGGTCGTCAAGAATCTCGTCCACTTCGTGGAACTCTTCAAATGGCTAAAACATGCTTGGATAGCGGTCGTGATGCAGAGAGGTAGACCAAGTAAGGTAGGGGATGGAGATGGGTATTCTTAATTGCGGGGGAACACTGTAGTGCGTGGCTCAGGTCGATCTACGTACCGGACCTACTGTATTAGTCATCCGAACGATTAGATTTCAAGCATAATACTACAAGATCCTACTGGAACAAACGAATCAAGCAGATTATCCAAGCCAATAATTCACATTTGCAGAATCAAAATACCGAGAATCCCTTTCCCCTGCCCGTTTCCAACGCATAAACATACACTCCACTCCGCCCCATGTCCACTTTCCCCGTTCCCGTTTCCTCGATCGATCCGCGAAACGAGAAACACACACGCACCACCAGGACAACCCAACTCCAGCCCATCGCATCTCCGTAATCATCACCAAGCAGGAAAAGCAGTGAGCGCGTCCCAACGCGCGAACCAAACACATCGGAGAAATAAATGCGATGTGCAACAAAGGTTGCTTTCTAGAAGCTGGATATTGGCAGGGGATTTGGAAGGGTGGTGGGAGGTTAATGCGTAGGAGAATTTCTTGATGGCTGTTGGTGAGCCGAGATTCATGCGATTATGGGGAGTGACAAATACCTGGTCGGGGCCATGAGGTGGGATGTTTAGCTGCCGTGAATGTCTAGTGATCTTTCAACATGATGGGATGTAATTCATGAAATGATATTGGTGATGCTTTCGTTTGATTCAGTTCAGTCGATGTACATCATCCTGTTAAATGAAGCTCAAATCAAGGCGCATACCCAATCCATCCCCCATCAACACTCTCCTCCTCACCACCCTCATCGATAAACTCCATCCTCTCCAGCTCCCTGACGAAAAAATCATGTTCCTCCTCTAACAACTTCGTGTCCGCGCCCATCTGCTCAGGGTACCGCTTAATATTATGCCAATGCGTCAACGCCCGCAACGCCTGTTCCAGCGGCAGCGCCTCCTCAACCTCCGCATCGACATCACTTCCCGCCAACCAATCATCCCTCAACTCCGGGCGGCAGTGTAGGTACACGGCCGTGATGACGCGCATGTTGCCCTGTCGCCATTTACGGCCACAATACGGGACTTGGTTCTTGAACAGCTTGAGCGTGTACAAGCGCAGCTCGGGCTGCGGGATCTTGAGGGACTTCTTGAGGATGTTGGAGGATTTGTATTGGACGAGGAGAAGGTTGCGATGGGCTTTGTTCTTGCAGATCTTCTGCATGATGCGGAGGAAGTTGATGGAGGAGAAGAAGTTGCGCCACGAGAATTCGGTGATGGGTTCGTCTGGGTAAGGGGGCTCTGTTGCTGGATAGCCAAGTTCGTCGAGCTCGGGGCGTTCGCGCTTGCCGGCGTGTTGACCTTCTTGGAATGCGAGGGCTGGAAGTTTGTCTTCTGAGCCGGTGACGAGGAGGTCTCGATTGCGCTTGATAGCAGGTGGTGCGGCTTCGTCTTCGCTTTCCTCGGCCTCCAGCCCTGACAGGTCTGGGATTGGGACGTTCTTACTATGCTCGTTACAGAATGCGAAGAAGCTTCATGGTATTAGCTTGCACAAGTCAAGTTGATGCACAGTGGAACGTACCTCATTTCATCGCGATCTGTTCTGCTTTCGACCACTTTATCGATTTCCTGGTGAGCGAACAGCTTCAGAACAAGTGGCAGATAATTGGAGTCTAGCAATAGCTGGGTGAGGTACTCGAACTTGAGAATATCTGCACCTTTTAGCATTGTACAGCACAGCACAGGGAGCGAGGGACATACGAGAAACCTTGAACCACTTCAGCAGCATGAGAAGAATCCCAGATACAGCTTTCGCCGTAATTTCCCGTGATCGCATCGCTTCAATCTCTTCGATTGGGAGCTCGGATGGGTCTACAGTAGTGGGCAATGGAATATTCGCAGGGTCTTGCTGTCTATTCTGGCCCTGGGCTCCATTGCCTCGAAGATTGACATCGGACCTGAATCCAGATGCCAAGCCTTGTTGCTGCCCCATCGGTTGTGTGATCAGGGCAGTCACATTTGCAAGTACTGCTTTGAGCAGAACAATAACCAGGGATTGGAGATGAGGTATAGAGTTTTGCTGCCTGGTCAGAACCAATTTCTATGATCAGGAATGAAGAACTTACATAGAACTGTTCCACAAGATCAAGCTTTTTCTTAACATCATCGCCAACATCAGCATTAGGTCCATAATCGACATCAGGCTTGATAGGTTTCATGCCCTCGAGTGCAGCCTTCTTTCCTAATATCGTATCCAAGTCAAGTTCCTCGATATCATCATCCTCGTCAACACCATCCCATCCTCGCTCATATTTTAGGAATTTCTCTCGCTCATTCCACAATTGTCGCATGGCTCTCGTCATCCGCATACGTTTCGCGAACAAGGCTCCAGCTTCAATAATGGACTTGGGTATGTCACTTCCCTCCCATTTCCTACCAACCAGCAGTTCTTGTAAGCCAGCCGCACCTTTACCTCCGGCACTGTTGCTGGTGCTATCTAATGGTGGATACATGAACGGAAAGTTCTGGTTGGTCTGGTAATTTTGTTTCTTTCCAGCCTTGCCTCCGACTGGAGGTGATGGAGGCGGTGAGGGTGCTGGAGTGGCGATATGTACCGGTTGGTGAAGAATGGATGCTCCACTACTATTCACGTTCATTGGCGGAGGTATGATTCCATTGGCGCCATTTGCTCTACTCGGTCGGTTTGGGAGTGGTGGTAAGATGGAATTGTTATCGGGTTCGAGGGGTAAGAGTGGTGGTGGCGGGGTATATGCGGGGTATTTTGATGTGATTTCCTGGCGGAAAATGTGGTAGTCTAAGGGAGACGCTGTAATGAGCTTCCCTCCTTCGCCATTGATGTGTCTCAGTTCGCTGGTGGCACTCTTTACGTCCTCAATCTCATCACTGCCGCCGAAAACTAGTAAGATGGTCTTCCAAAAGAGCAGAAATATCTGGGACAGTCAGTAATGATGAGTTAAATGAGAAGAGAGAGGCTGACTCTAGTCTGTGGCAACTCGTTTGCTTCATCCCATCGGAGTCTCGCTGTAACTTTGACGAAATAGTCAACCAAGTTCAGTTCCACTATTGCGATTAGCACAGAGCAGTTGTGGCTTCGTGTTGAACCTACGAAGTTGCTCTCGAGCAGATGCCAAGCCAATAGGGTCATTGCGAACACCTTCTACAAGCATGTAGATGACAGTGGTCACATTGTCAAGCTCGTCTTGAATGTATGGTATATCCTCATCCAGTAACTTGGTTTCCCGAAACTCGTCATCCCAGAGCATCTTGAACGCATTCTGAAGAACCTGGAAGACAAGCGCAATACCACCAGCGTTAGTAATCATGACAATTCCAGCTTTCATATTCTCCAGATGCTTAGACGTAGCATTGGTCTTCGCTTTCGTAGCCTCCTCCGACTTGATTCCTGCTGTCTCGTCCCATACCCCCAGAACGATATGAAGGACCGTCTGTAGACTTTTGCAGCGTCTCCGTAGGTCTGTCGCATGCAATCCGTTGACTTCCCGCTCTACAAATTTCTGACAGTCTTGCGATTCGAGCCATGGCTTGTTCGAGAATTTCCTCCATCGCCTCTCGAAAGTGTCCCTCGCCCTCTGCAAACGTTTGTATTCCGCATCATTGTATGAGAACCACTCGTCAATCTCTTCCTCAAACGAAGCAGCATCGGCGTACGTGAATGCGTATGTCGTGGGGTCGATTTTGGGGAAATCGGTCACAATGCGCCGGAGCTGCATCAACGAGAGGGAGTCGTTCGGGTTCGGAGATGGAGGTGGCGGAGGCTGATGGGGAGGAGGAGGCGCAGGTTGATTTCTTTGGAGCTGAGGACGGCCCATGGGAGCACTTGTAGCTTGGGGCGCTGGGAGACCAACATCTGCTAGGCCTGTGTCTGCTACGTCGGAGACATCTTTGGATGTTGGCGTGTCAGGAGGAGCTTTCCCAGACCAGATGGAGGCCATAGTGTATAGTCGGAGTGGATGCCGTTCAATCGTGAATCATTATCATGGCGACCAAAGCATGCTGTATAAAGAGGTCGTGGCGGCGATGCTCTGTAGAGGATGGCAGAGTAGGTAGAAGTGAAAGTCGAGCCTCGCGGTCAAGGCGGGCGACGCGCTTATGATAAGAGCTCGAGCAGCGCCGATAAGAGAACCATGTTTTAAACAGACAAAAACAACAAAATAGGATTTGTAATTAATGGTGACATTATACTCAATTACTGTACAAGATTGAAATCAAGATTGAAATGAATATAACATGTAGTGAGCTTTACATTTCCTTACTTGACGTGCTGGGACAGTGCGTTGTTGGCCTCAAAGGTGTTGCAGGGAAGAAGGAATAACAGCACTGAGCCTGTCCTTGTCGAAAATGGTGCAAAGTAAAAGATGGCACAACACAGAGATGTTATTCAATTTATACCACGGCATATAGGTGCTAGAGAAGTCTTAGACGCAAAAATCAATAGACAAAAGGCACAAAAAGATTTCTTCCGGAACGGGGAATTGAACCCCGGTCTCCTGCGAACACATTGATTGCTTGTTAGACAGATCATGAGAGGCAGAAATGCTAGCCCTGATTATTTGTTAATTGTGCTTCAAGAAGTGACGTATCTGACTGAAGTACTTACACTACACCATTCCGGATATTTCCAGCACGCTTTTGTAATGTGATGTCGAAAATGTGCCAATTTGGATAGTTAAATGTAACAAATTTTGTGGCCTGTAAACTCACAAGCGAGAGGGGGGACCCTTGACCTCTACCGCAACCTTCTTCTGAGGACCAAAAAAGATTTGTCACAACTTGCGGCTGGGGAAGCTCAATAGAATTGCTTGAATATCTTGATATCGATTTTCCCGCAATCGAAACTTCCTACGAACCTCTACATATGATATCTAAAATAGGTCCTTGAATCATTCTGGAATCTAAACCATCTCCACGTCGCTTGACAGTCAGTCACACTTCTCTGAGCTCCGGGCCTCGTCTCATTTGGTCAAGTCCTACTAGCGCACCACCTTTCAGGAACCAACAGAATGAAATTCAACAGCATGAGTAAATATGCCGAAAACATGAACGCATTCTGAAAATCTCACGTATGCAAAAGCAGCCAGCGAATGGCGAATATTATTGGCGGAACCTGTGACAGCAGGAGAGGAATGGCGCATTTCCACAATGCCAATCCCGGAAACGGCTTGCACACCCCAGCCAACAGCACCGAACTTCTTCTCCAGCATGCCGTTGACCTTTTTGGGAACTAGGTGCATGATGTTTTCGATGTCCTTGGAATTGCACTTGTGGAAATACCGTAAGTGGTGCCGTAGCGTCTGCGTGGCGAACTTTGGAAGAAGCTCGACAGGCTCTGAACTCAGATATCGGTAGTTTGGATCTGTCTTTGGTGGCATGTCCTCTTTCAAGCAGACTATGAGATCCTGAGGCCCATTTTCTGAGCCCCTCTTTTGAACTGCTCTCCATTAGCTCTCGGAAGAGTTCAGATTGAAAGAAAGTCAATACCAGCACGAATTTCACCGTCTCGATATCTGTCAACAACAGCCACTTTCGTAATCCCTTCACTGCTTGGTAGGTAGTTCTTAGCCTTTGGACTATGGAGGTGTCGTCTAGGCGGGATATCAATAGTGGGAATAAGAGAGTATCAGATGCGTTTGAATCGATACACCAGTGAAGGTAGCTTTCGTCTGAAGTTGAAGGATTGCCACCGATTCTATCGTGATTAAGGCGGGCTGTCGTTCCTATGCTCTCAGAATGAGTGCTGATTTTGGTAGGCACACATGTCGATATGCTATGTGCTCCAGTGGCCATCATTGGGGACGCTGGGTGAAAGCTCGCTGAACGACTATTTTGGTGGAATGGGAGTACGGGCTGGTCTAGCTCCATTGTTCTTGGTAGATCTTGGATCAACTGCCGAGCTACCTCTGATGCGGTGTCGAAATACAGCTCCGCTCAGCAATTATAGCGTATGAGTAGTCATGTTCAATTGAACCACTCGAGGAGAAGCTGTTTGAAGTAGATCGCGGTACTCACACATTGCCAGGATACCCTGAATAATCCATTTTCTGGACACTTCCTCCATACCGGAGCAAGGGGCCACCACTGTATCCTACATCGTAGAAGCCCTGCTATCAATAGCTTGACTACATCTGACCATTTTGGAAGGGACACCAGTCTCGAGGACGTGAGCAAAAACGAGAAGTGCGGATGTCAAAGAATCGAAATGTCGGCTAGGATGTCGACAGATTCGACTTGATCGTTCACCCGTTGACCTCCAGACGAATGAGAATTGTCGATAGATTGTTGCGACTTGGTCTCGAGCCTCGAGTGCAGACCGCCATCGACAGCATAACCATTCGTCCTTCCACACCAAGCTGACCTCTCAGACTCGAATCGCCTTCGTCACCAGGGGAAAGGATCTTGGGGGATATTGAAAGATTATTCAATTCGTCTTCTTCACAAGACTTTTTGTAGCCCTTACTGGAAGATGCAAATTTGGTTTCCTCTTCAACGGCTTGAGGCTGGAGGCAGTATTGTTCGTCGCTACTTGAGTGCTTTACAATAGCCGCCGAATCGGCTTGAGATTCTCTTTTTCTCCGGCTGTCCTTTTTCCGGATCGAAATTAGACAACCCTGATGTTTCAAAATGTTGCTCAATTGAGTACTCGCTCTCATACCGGGGAATTCCTTGGCATTATAAACTCGGAAAGAGCTCGACGATATGCTTGCTCTCACAAGCTCCCAGAAGCCAGGTCTCGTCAACGAGGGGTCTAGATTGACTAGGCTGAAGCGTCAGGAAGTCATGTCTGAACTATCTCTGGAGAGCATACTGAAGTTCATACATGACTTCCTGCGATACCTGGAACTGAAACTAGACAACCAAAGTTCCGTATCGATTCAGACTCCTGATATCCTTGGGGCTGGAGGTACGAAACAGAATCCAGGGTGTTGCACAGATTGATACACCATAGATTATGGGAGCGAGGCTTTTAAAGGACGTGAGGGTTTTTTCACGGTTTACATCTAGTAGTACCAGTGAACTTACAGTTTCAAGCTTGTGTAACATTTGAACAGCTTATGGGGCTGTGCAGAACTGCCTCATGCAGGCAGCCGAGAACCGCCACAGTGGGCATTCTTCGTGGCACATCTTCCCTCCGAGTACACCACTAGAAAGATTCAAGGATTTTGATATATCTAGCTTGTTTCCTTTACGACCTTGCCTCAATGGGCACGAAACTGCTCCACCACTTAGAATTGTCCAACAGCTGACCACTCTCATCAAACATCACTCCTTCACTTTTCAGCAATCGCAACTTCTCCTTTTGATTTATACCTGAGGGTGCATCTTGTGGTTCTCCCTTAAATCCTCCAATCGACTGGAGTTGTTAGCTTGCGGTCTCTCAATTGATTGCGGCTACCTTACTCCATCCGCGCAAATAATGCGATGACAAGGCACTTCAGGCGCGAATGGATTCCTTCTCAGTGCACCTCCAACCGCTCGTGGTGATGATGAAAGTGCTTTAGAAAGTGCAGCGTACGAAGAGACCTTTCCAGACGGGATCTGGCGCAGAAGAGCGTAGACTCGCTTGATACTTGTCAACAATGAATTCGCTTAGAGTGGGGCAACAGGGGGAGGGTGAAGTTACCTCTTGATATTCTGTGACGGCCATCCTAGCAAAGAAAATATGGGGGGAGGGATAAGATGAAGAACTCCTGTTGTTGTAGCGTTGAGCAGGTCATCTACGTCCGGGGCTTATATGTTCGAGAGTTGATATTCGTAAGATCCATTGTGATTGGTCAATTCAAGAGCAGCTCAGGCTGACTCATGATTTTTCGCCCCGCACTTCAACTTCACGTCGTGATTTGTGACTTCCATCACAGTCCAATCAACATAAACTCACCCATGTATAATACGAGTTGGTCTTGAGAGATGAGCTGAACAACTTTTGTAAAGACAGTATTACGTTAGATACTTCCCCCGCGAAGCGCTAATTACGGAAGGTCGTGATGACTTCATTTTCATCCCCAAGCAGCCGATGGGCTGCCCTCCAACGGCGAGATCCCCTCGCGGCGAGCGCCTTCATCTATAGCGTTTGTACGACCAAGATCTACTGTCGCCCTACGTGTCCTTCGCGCCTCGCACGTAGAGCAAATATCGTTTTTCACGACACGCCAGCTGAAGCTGAAGCAGCCGGATTTCGTCCTTGCAAACGATGTCGTCCGAATTTGAGAGAGAACGAAGGAGATCCACAGATCTTGGCCGTGGATAAGGCATGTGAGTTGATCGTCAGGGAAGAAATTGGGGCCGTCAAGTGGAGTGTGAAGGGTCTGGCGAAGGAAGTTGGATTGACGGAGAGTCATTTCTGCAGGGTGTTCAAGAAGATTATGGGCATGACCATTGGGGAGTACAGAGCGAAGAATTCGTTGTTGAAATCGGTGGATGAATTTCCGCAGATCGTGGATGCTCAAAAAACAACGCCGCATCACCTGTCACCTACGTATCCGAATTTCGCGCATGAACAGGAGACCAATATCCCCGAGCTGCCGACCCCAAGTCTTTGCACCTCGGAGCTTTTGCAAGATTGGCAGAACTTTAGTGGCATACAAACCCCAGAGGACTATTTCCCGGATGCCTCAGACGTAGTGCTGGCCAGTTTCTACAACCCCGATCTCGAATTATCGGAGACTTGGGAGGCAGCAGAGGATTGCTTCCAATTTGTCGATTTCAACAGCCCATGGGTGGCCGGTATCGGTCAGGAGGGGATTATGTGAAGCTGTTCATGGAAGCTGGCACAACTATTTGGAAGCATGCTCTGCTATATATTTGTATGGACTTATCCGGAAACTGAAGACTATCGCTCCAGCATCTTTGTGGTACCAACACATATCCCTATGCCACTAGCAAAACCACACTTTGCATCTCGAACTATCAATACCACGGCTCCCTTCCAAAGTCCACAATAGTGCGCCCTGGTCGTTCTCCGCTTGTTTAACTAGACATTACTTTCTTTTGTCGTCACTTTGGGCGTAAAGGTCTAGTGATGGACCTAATTTAGCATACCTCTATGTATTTCTGTCTGAAGCGCCTCAAGCCTGCACAAATGCTCGCTTTGCTTGTACTTTGGAATTTAACGCCGGTCGAGGCTCGGGATCTCTCAGCTGGACCCCGCCGAGAGTCAGTTTGACAGCACCTCAAGATCATCGATTTTCATCGTCAGACTCAATGTACATCAAAATGACTGCCTCGGACACCATTTCAGGCGAGCAGCGAAGCTTGATCGATTCTTCGCAGAGTGCGACGGAGGCTGGCAGATGAAAATTTGAGCAATCGACTAGGAGACAGTTCTGTCAGTGGAGGCGACTCGGTTCAGCTTTCACACATCGATATAACGATCGCTGAGGCCGGAAGCTTGGGCGATAGAGAGGTCGCAGCTGAAGGTTCAAAGAGCTCTTTCAAAGAGCGATCCAGTTTGAGTTCGAAATTTGTCAAACCAATTGCAACGGCTTTGTCGATTCGCTTCAAACCACGCTATACAACTGCCTCCAAGAACACTTCCGGCTTTAACTTCTCTGACTTACCAGACGAGCTCAAAGTGAAGATTATTCAACTGCTGCTGCTAGCAAGTTGTACAGCGGCATATGACGGTTATGGTCGATGGATGCGTCCCACAATTTCGATCTTGAGAGTGAACCACTTCTTTCGAAACGAGGCCCTCAGGTTAGCGGAGTTTCCTCTTCATTACACAGGTTTCCATCTTTGGAGGTATTTTGACTACGGCAACAGCTTTGTAGCCTATTCTCAGCCAGGCTCTGGAGTCCCAGATTCTCGGATCATTGCCGCCATAATTCCCCAGTGGATTCTGGAAGTCGGTGAATGGGAGATACCGGCGATGATCCCAAGCCATGCAAATTTGCATGTCATGTACGTATCTCCGACGTTCAAAGCAAAGGCGATTGTGTGACTAGCTCAATTCTGTTTGAGGGGCGCCGAAATTGTACTTTTTGATTTTACAGTTCTGCGAAGGTCTCCGAAGTTCAAGCTTGGGTATGCCGCGAGGGAAGCGCCATTTCTCAATGGGGAAGAAAAGGTCATGAAGAATTTGAGGGATGAATTGGGGAAATTGAATCTCTTCGCGGATCACCACTGCTCAGCAATGTGATACTTGGAAGAGGTTCGAGAACTCCTATCCGCAGGGAAGAAGATCGGATGGACCATGCTAAGCGCTACTGTCACAACTTTTTTCGACGGCATATCTGAGGACCAAGGCGTCATTAACAGCATGGTCGCCGGCGTTCAAAGTTACTTGTCCATACTCGTGGACCCTAGTTGTCAGATTAAATCGGTTATGACGACGATTTTTTATGTAGCTGTTATAAAATGTGATAAAGGTCAACACAATATACAAGAGGTGAACAAGTAAAGTACCACTAGTTAATTTAAGAGTGTTGAATAGTTCGAAACCTCGCGGGATTAATAATTACTTCAAGTGAAACAAGAAAAAAAACCCCCGCGGAAGTAAGTAAATATAGAAATTATGTTACAAGGTGATACTTCAAAAAGCTAGCGGACCATAGACGCAGTAAAAATTGCCCCGAAAAAATGATCATTAGGAATTTGTTAGCTTTTAATTAGCAGAATTCAGCACGAGAGAGGCAACTCGAGAATACTGATAATGCACATGGACGAGTTGAACAGAATGATATATATCCGAGGAGAGCTGAACGCCATCAGCGAAAACGAATCCATGGTAGCGAATTCCGTTTCCTATTCAGTACCCTTAATCCCCTCTTCGCTCGAAGACGTTAAGGAGAGGACCAAGACTGACCGACAAATGCAGGACGTTCGTAGTAGCAATGCACGAAATTCCGCATCCGGCTTGCGAACGTACAATCCCAGCTTTTGCACCTCATGAGCAAAATTCACGTATTCCGTCATCTCCCGAACACGCTAGACGTCTAGTCGCACTTTTCCCTATCGATCTCTCTCCTCCTGTCTCACATGTACATTGACCCATGGACATCAGTATTGGCATCAACGCCTTTGGTCTCTCGCATTCGATCGCTTCTGAACTGAATTCCATCCAGTACGCGTCGCATCCCGTCCGACGAACGACCTTTACCCCACAGCGGTGACTTCGTCGGTGGTCTTGAAGTGGATGTATACCCTGTTCTCGCATCTTCTGAGCTTACCCGCTCGGGATCTCGAGCGCTTCCGCAAATCCCGGAACAATGCCGCCTTCCTACGGGTGTCCAGAATGTTGTTGGACGAAGTTGCGGAGAAAAAAAGAAGAAACTGGACGAGAACAGAACGAGCGGAAGTCGAATCGAACATGCGTTCAAAGGATTCTTTTTTCCCGATGATAGAACAAGAATATGACAAGTGAGAAGTGTTATTTCGTCTAGACAGCCCTGGAATAGGTTAGTCTAGTTTCGTGGGGTTGAACGATGACTGTAGACAGAAGGTCGTAAGTATCAATCTGACGAGCCTAGCTTAGCGACAGGCGATTGCCACGAGAAACACTTCTACCTGATACGAGAGAAACCCAACAGCACCCCATTTCCAACAACACTCATTGGATATGATAAATACCTGGGTATGGTACCTCACTCATCTGCTTAATAATAGTCACAGCGACATGCCTCCTGGCAGGCAGGGAGACCACGTGGATGCAAGATGAAGACCCGCCTCTTTGGGCATCAGAGTCGCTGCAAGGCAATGGACCCGTCAACAACAGCCAGCGGCACATCCTGACCCGTTCCGGGCTGCTGGGAATATCGCCAAGCGCACGGAAAAGAAGCCGAGCGCCCCGAAAAGACGACGATGGGTGTTGGCAAAGCTTGGCCCAAACGACACCATTATTTCTCTGACCGTGAATCTGCTTTTAAATGGTGTATCATTGACGGAGGCATTTGGAACTCTCTTGATTTCGGATTGGGTAATTAGTGAGGCAGTCGCGTGATGGGTAAGGCCATGGGCAATGAACCTTGGAACTTTGTAATTCTGTCGGGAGGGCTTGGCTACACTAGAATGATTGACACTGCCGCTACTACGCGTACTCGTAGATACTGATCCGTTGTGGCATCCTTGAAATAGCAAGCAAGTATCTAGACAGGGCGTTGACAGCTACGAGTGACTGTTTGCACATAAGTAAGTGTTATGTATACAGAGCATGGTTGCGATCGTTCGAAAGGGCTTGCTTGCCTATTTCAAAAAAAAAAAAAAGGCGCCGATGCGGATCTTCCTTTGATAGGTAGACAGAATAGAGCCGATGAAATGAACGTTTTCGGGGCGATATTTCCTTCTGTGTTGACGGTTGAAAAGTCCGAGGCTAAAGGAGAGGAGAGCAGCTTGAATCGATCGATGGAACTCTTCGGTCAGGTCAGAGAATGATCAGCACGAGTCGTGCATGCATGCATCCATCATCATCCACCATCCGAAAGCTCCAGATCGTCCATCGGCCACGAAAAGCGCAATCGGCGTGCATTTACTTTACGCTACAAGCGCCGCGCTTTACCGCAGGGTACGTGCGTGCCAATCAGCGAATCATCCTCACTTTCCCCTGGATACGGTCCGGTGGCTTACAGAGAGGGTCCGGTACATATGCTGAAAAAAACAACGGTATCTACCAATCCAGCTACGAGTCAGTGGCGGTGCGAAATACCATCAATCGTGTCGCGGCCCTGTCAAGGAACACATTTCCAAATTCCCGAAGTGAACCAATTGACGATTTCGACTGATTTTACCATTTGTCAGTATGTCAACAAATTCGGTATCAATCGCCGCGGACCTGGAAAACTGTACTTGTCCGTCAATATACCGGCATTCAAAGACATTGGTCTATAGCGCATGGTGCATGAGTAATGAAATGGGTAAATAAGATTTATTTCTATCTGTCTTGACTCAAAAGTACAAGTGATTATGCAATACATGGTGAAGACCATCTATATCTATTTGGCTTATTCGAGATTCGAGAACTGATTCTGAAAATGAATGTCGTTTCCCAGGCACAAATAGCAGTTCCAGCTTCATCCAGTTTACCGAATAGCTTGACCCGCTGACAATAACAGCGCGTCCACGGAATCGGTGATATCTCGAAGGGCAAAATCTGATCTATTCCCTGCCATAGACGGGTTGGCGGTGTTATCGTAGAACAAGACGCTTGAGTAGATGCGGTCTCCAACGTCCCGAGCAGTAGTTTGACTGATAGCCACCGATGCCGGTTGCAGCTTTCTATCTACACTCTCCAAAAATCCCACGAACTTGGCTGTGTTCCAGCAATCCATCGACACAAATACGGAAACACCGGTCGTCTTTTGCTCGTTGTCGGTCTCTGCCTGGAGGAGAACCTTTCCACCGTATCGCATGGGGAAGCTCAAGGCAGATCCAGCGCTGAAGTTGTGATGATTTCCCTCCTGTGGAATGACAACTGGTGTGCTATGTGTACCACCAAGAGTGAAGCTGACTAGCTCACTGTGAGCATTGTCATTGGCGATGAGTTTATTTTCGAATAGGACTACGCCTCCGAACCCAAACTCGCGTGGGGCAGTAGTTGGTTCAGAGACGTAATATGGTGTGACTTCATTGTTCGAGTCAACGCGGAGAAGGCTGGATGGATAGCCGCCGTTGACGTAGATGTCATCGTCAATGCCGTTGTCCAGGTCGAGAACCGCTCCGTACTGACCCTTCGTCGTAGCAGTCAGATTGACCTCGTTAATGACCTCGAATTTGTTGAGATCGACCTTGACGACGAAGTTATCGCCGCTCACATCGTTGCCTCCCGTCAAGAAAAACTCCTCGGCTTCAACGACGCCGGACAGAATATTGTTTGTAGGATCGAGAAGAACGCCGGAGAGTCGTTTATCTGACACTTCGGAACCATCATGACTTAAGCCTGGGAAGGATATCACTCGTTGGACCACTGATTTGTATGGATCCCAGACAACCATTGTTGCATTGTAGATGGCACTGCACCAAAAGATTAATTCGACACCATTGGCATGGATGGTAGAAAGTATTCACCTAAGATACAGCACGCATCGTTGATAGTCCCATCTATAGTAAGCTGGGTATAGTTGAAACTGGTTGTTGAACAAGATGTCGCCAGACACTTGAGGACAAACAGAACGCTTGTGAGTAGGAGAAGCAGCAACAGCGAGAAAGAGCTCGAACGAAGCGAACAACGCTTTGAGTGAGGACCTCATTTTCAACTCATTCCTTTGAGTGGTTGCTTCAGAGAATGAATAGATGCAACTACGAGAACTTGATAATTGCAAATTGTGACCCCAAAGCTACAGATGGTTCTTGGGACATTCGGTCGTCATATACTCGCTCGCCATCCCTTATATTATATTTAATGCAAGACTCTAACCTCGCTTGAACCGACAATTCAGCTAATTAGTCTTTTATTCGAATACGCTACCGCTTTAATATGCTTTTGAACGGTATGTCTGAACAGGATCCGGATAGCTCGTCATAAAGTGACTCCGGGGGACCGAATAAGTTATGTCGCTTTATAACCGAAGTCCTTCCGGCATAGCTACAAAGCGACGAACCGTCGTCCACTCTAGCAGTTCTTGTCGTCGTTTATAAGGTTTGAGTCTCTGGCGGGAGCAGAATATTCCGTCATTTGTGGATGCATTTCTTTGGGGGAGACAAGCCACGTCCCAGTGTGCGTAAAAAATAGCATATTATGTAATATCATATACTTGTTCGCGTACCTTTGCGGACCATCTCCTGCTCGGCAGTAAATAATTCAATTATAGAAAAAAAGTCAAAATCTGGGGGAAGCGGAGCCCCAGGCCAAGGTGTGCACCTGGAAAGACCAGGGGGCGGCAAATGTAAACAGCGAAAGTCCGAGACTGAAGATCTTGAAGGCTTGACCGGGCACATGATTGCTACCGGGACTAGCTCGTCGTCAGACAGTGACCTATGGGCAGCTTAGCAGCGACAGCAACATCGGCCGGAGGATGTGAACAAAAGACCGCTCGGATGGTCGAGCAAGCGGAAGGGACTACAGTAGTCATGTTTCGAGCCTAGGTCTCCGTCGACAAGAGGGTCGGCTTGTCTTCAAATGCCCAATCGGACCGGATCCAGACCGACAGAGGGGCCATTAAGCCAATTAGTCAGCCATCAGCTGAGAATCTTTTACAACCGATTGGCTTATATATATTTACTACTAGCTTATTAGCTTGAGCTAAAAAGCCGATTAACTGTTTAGAAGTTAGTTCTAAAAATATTTAGGTATATTTCAAAACGAAAATAGCCTAAAAGAAGTAAGTAAAGGTTTTGAAGTTATAAGATTCATTACTTGTATGGTGGAGTCAATTAGAAACATTAAGGAACTCGTAAATATCAGGTTAAAAGCCTAAGAGCGTTGTTATTATTTTTACGAAGTATAATCTATCAAGATATAATTTTACTAAAGATTTTGATAAAAAATAATAAGTGAGTATGTACTGCTAATACTTTTCAGCGGGCATTTCGAATCTTACTGCATTTCATTAATTCATTTTAGCTCATTGGTAATAAGTTTTCCGCCATAAGCCTTTTATTATCAATTAGCGAAGAATTAAGATAACATTATTACTTTTACTTACTTCACTTAATATTACTCTAAAATATATAGAAAGCTTATAAACTTAGCTTATAAGCTAGCCTTATCATAACTAACTGGTCAATAAAATACTTCACGCTGATTGGCTTACAGATATCTCTCAGCTTCATAGATGACTTAAAAGTCGGCTGACTTTTCGGCCACTCTGCAGACCGAATTACACTTTCACCAAATCTCACACCCCGCATGATAGCTTTTTGGCATTGAGGCATCAAATTGGCGAGGAGAGTCATTTGCGGAACTCGGAGACGGTCCTTGGCGAGTTAGTGGGCATCACCGGTGGACGGGGATGGAGAACCTTATGGTGGTGAAGCCGTAGAGGGGATTTTTGAGAGACAGGGCTGGAGAAGATACGTAGAATAGCCGCGAGATTTGTGAGGACAGCTTCATTTTCATCGCCAGTAGTCTCAGCATTACCCTGTACGTGCGTGAAAGTCTGACAGGAGAGTTCAAAGTTTGGTCAATTCTACCCCAATCCATTGATCAGCATCTATTGAGAGTTTTGAGAGGTCGTGGCGTTGAGCCAGCCAGGGATGTATGGATGATGGAAGATGGTGGTTTGTGGATCATTGTGCATCTGTTGACATCACGGCAGGGACACATGTGTAGTGAACCACAACAATTCAACGTTACAAGTAACACATCAAGCGGTAAAGTTGATCTCCACGGACTGGCTTTGATACACAATGGGCCATACCAAGGGCAGCGAGCGGAAAAGATCCGAACCTTGTCCAGTGCGGCTAGCCTCACTAGGCGCCGATTGCTATACGTATAAGTACTAGACTCTAGAACCCACATCTAGAGCAAAAGTTTAGCAAATCTGCATCTTGCCGGTTATTAAGTAAAGTTGTCAGGCAAATTGTAACTCGTACTGCGATTCACACTCAGGTTACAAACGTGGCGACAACCGATTTAGGGTAAAAGAACACGAGGCCCGTACCTAGTGTGTGTGTTGCTTGCTGCTGAAGTTCGGTTTGTGAAACGCATCATATCATACATATCCTTGCAGCGAGATCGACAAAGATGGCCCCGCCCGTCGGCATTAAAAACTCGATATGGATCGCCCATCAAAGACATTATCCAATGTTGCAGCTGCTCTGTCGGTCTTGCACCCCATTTTCGGCTCGGCGGTTCTTGTCTTTCTCCATGGAGAAACTGGCCCAGGCTGGGCGTTTATGAAATCATATTGTCCTCTCGCAGCAAGTAGTCAAAAGTTCAGGTCTTCTTGGAGACTTGAGCCATTCTTCTTGTCAAACTTATTCTCATTTTTCCCTTCTTTTTTTTAAACCCAAGATGGACGCTCTGGTGGCCAAACTGGGTGTCGCACCAGTGGTAGCGATTGGCCTCGTTGTTTTTTATGTCTTATATTTGAGTCTAGCATATTGACAGATCTCACCCAATGCATCTGGACTGACTTCTTCAAGCTCATCATTCGCACAGAAACAAGCCCATTAGCAAAAGTTCCAGGACCGTGGTTCGCCAGGTATACGGACCTGCATCAGAAATACTATGTCATGACTGCTCGCCGAATCTTTTACATCGATGACATGCACAAGAAGTATGGCCCAGTTGTGTTAATCTCGCCCAACGAAGTCTCCTTCACGAGTCCAGAGGTCTTCAACGAGGTTCACAAGATTGGGAATGGGTATTTGAAGTCGGACTGGTACACGAAATTCCGACCGGGCGGACCTCCTGATGTTTTTGCGGTCATTGATCCGAAGATCCATACCTTCAAAAGACGACTTCTAGCTCGACCTTTTAGCTTTATCGTCTTTACGTACGAATTGGGAAGATCTCGTCATCAGTCTTGCACGCGAAGCAGTACAAAAGATCAAGATGGAAGCGGAATGCAGCACGGCTTGTGTCTTTAAATGGTTCACTCTCATGACTACTGATATCATTGGTGAGATTGCATTTGGAGAGCCTTTCAACATGGTCAAGACTGGAGAGGTAAGCGCTGTCTCGTTCCAACTTTTCTTTCGTCGTGTGGTAGTACCCAAGGTCTGCAAAGTGGTTGGAAAAGACAAGCTACAAAGCTTTCACAAAGCAGAGATACTAACTATGGACTCCCACTAGCGTAACGCTTTTGTCAAAGATATCGAAGCTGTCATAAAAGCCAACGGTCTTCGCTCCGAGATACCTCGCCTCTTCGACTTCCTCAAAATGTTTGGCCTCTTTCCCGAACTCGCCAACCAGAACAAACGCGTGTTCGCGTACGGAGATAAGGTCCTCGAGAACGCTTCGGAACGCGATAACCTTGCAAAGGCAAACATCTTTAAAGGGGTTCTTGAGGATGCCGAGAAGGAGGGCTCGATTTTCACCCACGAAATGCTTCCAATCGAAGCTTCTGGCCTTGTCGTGGCTGGCTCAGGAACGACTGCTGTCAACGGTACATATTTGATATGGTCCATCCTAAAGAACCCCAAGATTCAAGCCAGACTGGAGGCTGAAGTCGCAGAGTTATTACCTGAGTGGAGGGATGCAGATCTCGAGAAACTGCCTTATATTAACGCACTCATTCGAGAAGCTCTGAGACTGTTTTCTGCTGCACCTGGAAGTCTTCCTCGCACAGTGCCAAAAGATCGCCCACTTACGATTGATGGATTCGTTATCCCTCCTGGGACAACTGTCTCGTCTCAAGCATACACCATGCATCGCGACCCCGCTGTCTTCAAAGATCCTCTCACGTAAGTCAACTTTTTACAGTAGCTCTTAAGAGGCAACGTGTCTATTCTTTTATATGTACATGCCCAAGTATTTTTTGTGCTTTCACTAATTGAGGTATAGCTTCAACCCTGATCGCTTCCTCAATGGGGGCCCTGAGAGCAAGGCCACGTTCTCACACTTCGGAGCTGGCTCCCGGGCTTGTCTTGGTTACCATCTCGCATACATGCAGTTACGGCATGCTCTGGCGTTTCTGTTTAGGGAATGCAAAGGCTTGAAGCTGGGAAGGCAGTATGAATGATGAAGACGCAATGACCATGGTCAATTTCTTTTTGATTAGCCCCAAGGGCCACCGTATGGATGTCACGATGAGAGAATAACGACTTAGATAGATTATAGACTGGCTGGAAGGTATGTAGCTCAATTTCTGGTGGTTCTGTTTGTTGTTCGCACAACACAAATTCAACTTTAGGATATTCATGTTGCATGATTCTGATTTATGGAAGTGAATTGGAGGAGTCATTTTGAGTGACACTTAATATTCCTCTTACTTTTTGGCTTAGATCTGTGGTTCGGTCTGCTATAGCATCAGTAACATAGAAAACGATATTCTCCCAGAGTCGCTTTCGAGGCTGTAGGTCGCCTCCATCCCAGACGCGATCGAACTCTTTCTTGGGGCTTTGTGTTCTGGTCGATGCGACTGACCTTCGACTTTCTTGATATTACCTCCTCGCCAATGGGACAGAAAGATTTCTTAAATTTGTCAGAGGTAGTAGGAAAGCAGGAGGCAAATGATATCTTTCAAAGTCTCTCATTGTCACGAACGAAAAGGCCAGAGCCACAGAAGTCAGATCAACCCCAACTAGAATGGTACAACTCAAGTAATCGAGGTCGAGAGGCATTTGGTGGGGAGTGTTGGCTCTCAACCGTCCCGACAACAACAATACAAAGTCAATATGAAGGCAACGACGAATGGGTTGAATTTATCGATGGTCAGACATACACAGATCTCTGGAGTAGTCTTCCAGAAGCTTCTTTTTCCAACAACCTCACGCAGCAGATATTGTATCACAGCTAAATACAGTCATAAACATACACAAACACAATTTTGCCCAGACTAAGGTCACTAAAAGACTAAAGAAGCTCAGCTGCAGATTTCAAATTCCTTCTAGTCAAATGGGAATATGAGATCATATCTCGTTGCTAGGATATCTGAAGTCTTTCGTCCCCTCGAAGTCTTCCTTGATTGCTCTGACACTTACAAACCGACTCAGGACATTGACCGACCCAACTTTGTCGTTCGTTCCGCTACCTCTCATCCCTCCAAACGGCTGCTGCCCAACCACACTACCAGAACTCTTCGTATTGATGTAAAAGTTGCCAGCAGAATGCCTCATTTCCTTCTCCGCGAACGTGATTGCTTCGACATCTCTTGCAAAAACACTTCCAGTCAATGCATATCGAGTCGTGGTGTCGATGAGTTTTGGTATATTCGTCCATGCCAAATCAGGATAGACATAAATTGCAAACAAAGGACCAAACAATTCTGTCTTCATGATATCATGTTGTGGATCGGTTGTCTGATAGATGGTCGGATGGACGAAAAAGCCAACATCCTTCTCTACCTTCCCGCCAGCAAGAAGTGTCAGTTTCGGGTCGTCCTTCGCTTTTTGGATGAAAGAGGCAAGCTTATCAAATGCCTGTTCATGGATTACAGGATTGACAAAGTTCTGGAACTCCTCAGGCGGGCCAACACTGATGCTCTCAGTCTTGGCAAGAAGGTCTCGCTTGAACTCGGGCCAGATGGACTCCGGTACATAGACTCGAGACGTCGCTGAACATTTCTGTCCTTGGAACTCAAATGCACCTCGAATGGTGCTGTTGACAGCATTCTCAATATCCGCACTCTTGTGTATCAAATGGAAATTCTTGCCACCTGTCTCGCCAACAATACGGGGGTAGTTCAAGAATCTGTCCTTGCCTGTCGCGACGCCAATCTTTGCGATGAGAGACTTGAAAACTGCTGTAGAGCCTGTGAAATTCAGTGCTGCGAAGTCGGAGCTTTCGATAATGGCGGAGGTGACTTCTTCGGCGTCTCCTGGCACGAATTGAACTACATCTTTGGGCAGACCAGCTTCCAACAGGATTTGATGGAGTAGCCAGGAGCTATGAAGAGCTGAGAGAGAGGGCTTCCAGATTACTACGTTTCCCATCAGAAGTGGGCCATATGCTAATGTTGCAGCTAATGCTGTAAAGTTAAAGGGTGAGATTGAATAAACGAATCCTTCGAGTGGGCGGTACTCGAGGCGGTTCCACTAGGAGAGGTTAGCTTCAGTCACTGGGGATATGGTATGGGAGAGAGAAGTGTACCATCCCTGCTGGGTTAACAGCCGGTTGTGTTTTGAACAACTCCATTGCACATTGGACGTTGAAACTTCTCAAAATGAGCCTCTGCTCTCAGGTTGCCTTCTCACGTCCACTACTTACCGAAGAAGATCACAAGTCTCAGCTACAACATCAATCTCAGCTTGCCAAATATTCTTCCCCTGCCCCATCATGACTGCAGCCATCAATTCGTATCTATACTTCTTGCTCACAAGCTCTGCAGCGCGAAGGAAGATTGCTGCTCGTTGTTCGAATGGGGTGTTCTCCCATGATGACTTGGCGGCCAAAGCAGACGAGATCGCGTTCTTGACATCCGAGGCCGTTGCAGGAGCCCATTCTGCGATTACTTCTTTGTGGCGGGATGGATTGATTTGAGTCAATGATTGGGACTTGGTGACCTGATAGTGAGTCTCAGTACTTGTTTTCGGTGGGATACAGAGGGCTGTTCTGAACCTCTTTCGAGCCGATCTTCAGGGGAATGCTGATTGGAAGCCTAGATTTGAGATCTTGTAGAGCTTTCGTGATCCCATCTCTTTCTGGACTGTTCTTTTCATATGTTGGCTGCAAATTCTGTCAGCTTTCACATTTAATTGGACGGTTGAGGGGACAAGATGTACCGAAGGTTCGTTCACAAAGTGCGGTTTCGAATACATAGACAGCCAATGCCGACGTTCATGATTGAGTAAATGACTGCGACTAAACCATGGAGATCGGATCTTACTAGACTTGAAGCCTTGAACAGCGCTTCTTTTTGACATGATCAAGTTGTATGAGAAGCAATATTTCACCTGGATCGTCTCGGGATTGGATATCTTAAAAAGCAAAACTACATTTCCAGAGGCAAAAAACTCATCATCAACGCGTAATTAACAGGTCTGATTATCATTGGACATAAGATAATTGGACCTATATGTCATGTTATCTGCACTGCATCCCTCAGATACGACTTCATGCAAGAGCGGGATCCAAAGCCGAATGTAACAACCACCCCACTTTCGCATTGTGGCCTGCTCCGATGTCGTCAAAATTAGTGTTGCACGGAGCTTATCTCTTAATTGAATGAAGTGGTAGATGTCTCTTAGCGCCTACACAGCTGCGTTCTGTTATTTATCGATGTAATTGAGTTGCTCTCAAGGAGTACCACATCACGTGAGACGTGAAACCCGTGAGCTAAGCTTTGGTCCGACAAGATCGGCCGTAGAGGAACTGAATGGTTGGAAGGCTATATCGATGGTAATATCTACAATCTTCGAGTCTGGAAGAGTTCTTGGGATAACGATCTGAGCCAGCGGGAGAAATTTCGAGGAAATGTTTACTTCAGATCCTTCCTCGCTTAGGCTGGTCTGAAATTAATAGGATCTACTAAACTTCCCTGAATTTAATGAGCCCATGGTAAGAAGCGTACCACTGCAAGTCTCTGGTTCTGAATTTTGGTACGTTCGAGGTGCTCGAAACGTTACTGGGTCTCTTCTCAATAATACATGATCCGGAACTGTGATTGGTACTTCAAATGAGCGGGAGCTTTTCCCGCTGTGAGATTTTAACCTGCACAAAGCTTAGAAGACACGAGTGGACTAATACCCGCCGGCTACTACGGCAAACCGGTAGATGGTGTCTTATTCTATGAATGACAGTTTCAGCACTGTTGTTTATGTTCCACAAGAAGCTATCAGCTAAATCGACTTGCTTTCAATGCTTGAGAGATCAACAGTTTTATCAGTTCGTCGGACGTCGAAAACTCTCCTCATTCAAAAATTTCGGCTTCCTAGAACTACCAAATCCTCCATACCATACTCAAACTATCGCTTTATGTCTTCCGCCATCACCCCAATCTTTACCAAGGATGGTGTTCCTCGTAAGCCAACATCGCTTCACCCTCTATGTTCATCGACGCTGATGTAACAATAGCAATTGGACCATATGTAGACTCCCCTGATCCAAATACAGTCAAAGATCTAACTCGAAAAGTCTCAAGCAATCAAAGCCCAAGGCCTAGTCTGGGTCTCAGGCCAGATGGCAGCTAACAACAAAGGCGAATTGATCGTAGGATCCGTTGCCGAGAAAGCACACCAGGTCTGTAAGAACGCAAAGACTGTACTCCAAGCGGCAGGATCTAGTCTAGACAAAGTCGTCAAAGTCACGGTATGCCTGTGGGCGAGCTGAGAATGGAAGATGTCAGCTGACGTGAAGATAGATCTTTTTCGCCGACCTAGACGATTTTGCAGAGTTCAATAAAGTGTATGCAGAGTACTTTCCTCATAAACCTGCCCGGAGCAGTTTAGAAGCGAAGAGACTCCCTGCTGGGGTATCGGTGGAGATGGAGTTGGTGGCTTTGGAATAATCTGTGAAAGCGTGTGTGTTTCTGCCTCCGCTACCTAACTTACATAAGAGAAGACAGTCTAGATTCTAAGGGATAGTATTAAATATCGTAGATTGAACATGACCATATACAGAGACGCCAATACAATGCATGCCCATGCAGCTCCATTATCAATACCCACCATGCTCCTTTCTAAATGCAACAAGTAGATACTCACAATCGCGGCTCGCTCGGTCTCATTGGATATGCGTTAGGATGGTACTCATGTGGACTATACATCTCGGCAGGGGATTGTTCTGACGCAAGTTCAGCCGGATCGCGGTTGACACCTAGCTCAGAAGGAGAAGAGTATCCATGAAGCTCCTCGCCCTTCGGAGGGACATGTGGTTTAACTTCTGTCAGTGGCGATTTGCCTGCTTCCGTGTCGGTATAGCTCGACCCTCCTCCAACCTTTCCATTTGTCTCATCCCTGATAGCTTCATCAATAGCATTTCCTTGGCTCCGACGCCGACGACGGAAGAGCAGAAAGACTAGACCGACGATCAGGGCAGCCCCAGCAACAGCTCCTATGCTGGCCCCCACCTTGACGCCAGTAGAAGTGCCAGTTGAATCCTCGGTCGAGGTGCCGTTCTGCGAGACTGCATTTAGCTGGAATTGTATCTCGGTTTGCTCGTTGGTTGGATTCAGCGCGAAAGTCATTCCATCCCCACATTCACCTGCCTGCTTGGAGTAGAACCCTGAATGTCATTAGTGAAGCCCTATTCTCACTGCACTCTGTGAACTCACATTGAGACGTGTTTTGGGCTACGTCAAACGAGAAGTCTGACGGGTTCAGAGTATTGACAACTGGCTGGTATCCAGAGTCTATTCCATCTGCAAGCTTGACACAAGGATGATCGAAGGTGGATTCGGTGATGCTGTGGTTACCAGAGGTGAATCGGAAGACTACTGTATCTCCTCCCTTCGCAGTAACGGAGTTGGGTGTGAAAGCCGGGTTTTCACCTGCCAAAACCTATCACATGTTAAAGACTGTTTTGAGAGATGATTCAAGCGAGTACTCACAGTGTACGTCGCAGCAGCTGCACCTGCCGAGCTTCCTGGAGATGCTGTCGGAGTACTTGTACCAGTACTGAGCTTGCTCTCAATCTCCGCAACCCCAAAAGCATATCCGTCTATTGGGTAGGCGTAAGCCTGGGCATTTGTGACTGTAGCCGTGAAATAACTTGTCGCCGTGACACTGGCAGATCCGTAGGCCGTTACCAGAACAGGTGTTGCCATATCAATGTTGCTATAACACGTTCCGCCAAATGCTGGGCGGTCAGTGAACACTGTGCTTTCTGGCTGCGCGAACGAGTACTCGCTGTGAAATTAGAATCCAACGCTTTGGATACCTGTTAAAATAAACATACCTTGGGCAGCAAGCGATATAATTCGAGGTATACGGGCCGACAGCCGAATAATGTGTCGGGCATATCAGCGGAGCGAAAGCGGGCTGAGTGACGCTTCCAGCAGAGAGAAGCAGGCTCGTTATGAATTGACTTGGATAGCAATCCGTGAAGGTCGTTCCTGGTACTGGTACTGGTGCATTCATCCATATCTGAAAAGCTCGGTTTGCCAGCATCGTGACTCTATTCTCCGTGCAGGCTGTGATCTTTGGCATGAAAGTCGTCGTCAAGCTTGGAGTAATCAGCGCCAAGCTGGCCGCCGAGGTTGCTGTCGCAAGAGACATGGCTTGATGTTGACTTTCAAAACTGCGGTCGAACTTCTCGAAAACCTTCCCGTGGGACACCAGAAGATGTCAGTAGTTCAAAAGCTTCTGGGAAGCGGACCCCTCTATATTATGCCGATCTCACGTCGTTCCCACTTTATGGCCTGTCTGATGATTTCTCATGTGGTCCATAGACGAAATGGGGGCTGTCCCGTAGCGGATTACCGGGGGTGCAACAGTACCTTGCATGCCTTGCAGGAGGAGTGTGCGGCGCAGCGGTGATACCGCCAGAAGTAAAGACTTCAGGCAGATTCGCACGGCGATCTAATACGTGGACAAGAGAGTGCTGCTGCATGCAAAGGGCGACTTGTGCCATCGTGCACGAGAATCAACTTCAGCCGTACGGTGAGATAAGAGTTGTGCGACCCATTACACTTGCCCGCACCCACTTTCCAGCTGACTGTGATATGTCTGACAGGACAATTTCATGGTAAGATTTCTGAAACAAGCATCTTCAAGCAGATCTAACCCACAATTATTGAGTCTTGAGACCGCCAATTCTACAATGATTTGAGAAGACACACTTCCAGTCGATAAAGGAAAGGCTCTGTTCTCGTAGGAAACATCGAATCAATTCGCTTACAGCTTGGCCGCTGGCTTAGGCCACGGTGAAGTCCCTGTAAACCCTGCAAGGACTATGCAGAAGCGCTGGACCCCATGCCTTCAGGAGTTAGACCCCCTCGGCTTGTCGGGTCGGGGCGCATAGTGTCCACTATCCTTGCCTGAAATTGGAGTTCTTCCGGGCGCTTCTGTCGCTAGTTCACTATTTCTTCGAAGTTCAATTCTCCAAAATTAATTGAAGATGTTTCACACCACATCTTCACATGCCTCAAAATTTCCGCTGAGCTGAGTTGATCAATATTTTTTAATTACACTCCCATAGAGCCTGTTGGAATACCGCCTATTGGACAAAGAATATGAAAGTGATAGTGTAGTTATTCCATGCAGGTTCTTTTGCTCTTCCAACGGCTTTCCACATGCGGGATGAGAAGGAGGCTGGGAACACTGCACTATATTTGAGTCCTACGAACTGCGCCAACCACTCGTCAATGCCTGTTTTCCGTTAGCTCTGCCAGCCACGATGCAGCACAAGCAGGCCACTGCCTCCCCACAATCAGGATGCATCTTCGGCAGCTGAGCTACGACAGCATACATTCGTCTGTTGGCAGATAACAGGCATTTTGTAAGGATTCCTCTTCTATGCGAAGCTTCTGATAGATGCTTGAGAAGAATCTATTCGTGAAGTCAAGTTTCACGAACACCGAGGGAGGTTCTCTCGGCAATATCGTCTGACGGCATTGAGAGGTCAGCCCTAAATGCTGACAAGACATCAGTGGCAACAATCTACCGACGAGGCCAGCTTCGACGCTGTTGGAGTCTACCACCTGGATCTCAAGCTCACATCGGTCTTGCATTCATCAGGAATCTGCTCGCTTTAATGCATGTGTCAACAATTAAATATACTCTGGCTTCATACCTATAGAGTCCGTTGAGCATGAGAAGTCATCGAGATCCAGATTTCTAGATCAAGATAACAATTGTCTCTCGTTTCAGGGCTGTTTTTCCTTGCCAAAGAAACAAATCAAAATTCACCCAATGCTCGCTGTATTAGCTTACACATTCTTTGATGTTTCTGGAAAAGTCTTCGAGGATTCATAGCCAATGGATCATTTACGGTTCTTATTTCAAGTTAATTCTCCTTAAAAGGCATGCAGATTATATAACCACACTGCTCGAATAGGCTGCACCCAGTTCGTTTGGAGGCTGAGGCTGTGTGCATACCGCGGGATGTTTAGGACTGAGATATTGACATCGCATCGTATCTAAAAATGGTTATTGAGACTCTTTCTTCACTAAGACGTCATCGAGACTCGAAATAATGTTCACCTGAATGTTTCGAGCTCCTGGTCTTTGGTGTTGAGATCAATTGAAATACCCGAAACGTGACACCAAAATGAGAGCTTCGCCACGTGATGCTAGCGCGCATGGCAAGCGAACCTTAGATGTCGTCTCATCCCACTCTCTGGCGACTGTTCACTGCGATCGGCGAATCTGCAACCTCATGAGACATCAAACACGGCATGGATAAAACTACCATAACCCCGATCAGGAAAAAGAAGAAGACTCTGAACGCGTGAGGAAGATCATCGCCCAGTATCGTCCTCTTAATTGATGCTGATCAGCACAGCTGCCAGCGATGCAGGACTCGCAAGATCAAATGTAGCGGCCATCATCCGTGCCAGCATTGCTTATCTCAAAGACGAGACTGTGTGTTCGGCGAGAAGCAAAGGAAGATTGTTGTGACAGCGGAGTTGGTGGCCCCGGCATACTCGTGTGAGGGGTACTGAGACATCGTACAGGTATCTCCAAGAGCTGGAAAGCCGTGCCTCTGGTGTTGCCAATAGACCTGTACAACAAAACTCCCCCCGGTCAGGTGTGGTAACTCACGCCGAATCCTCTCATAACGAGAGTGTGGCTGTGAGGCCAAGGTGGCCGAGAACAGAATCAGGTACTCCTAGTGGACAGGTCCAGCACGTTTTGCGAACTGAACCTTCCAATTTGGGAAGCTCACTCAGGCATCTGACTCCGAGCGATGGAAACGATGGTTTTATTCAATCGCATGACGACCTGGTTGGTGCCGTGGTGCCCATTGTCACAGCTTGGGGCTGATACCTGGTAGAGCGACCGTCGAAATGTCCTGATCAGTGATCAGAACTCTCCCGACGCGATTGGAGATGAGTATCGTGCGTTGCCCTCCTAATTTCGAGTTGACTTCATCGAACACTGGCTCATCTCCTGTGAAGGACGACTTGGCCACAGTTCCTCCTGGTCTTTCAGTCGTCGGATCAGAAGCTTCATCAGCGATGCGGTTGCTGGTCCTGGACTTCACGATGTCATCCCCATACCGGATGGTATCTACGGTATCCCATTCAAGCATCCCAGCCTCGACATTTCCGGTGTCGATTTACCCCCTGAAGATTATGCAGAGTATCTGACCAATACTCTCCATTTCACGTTGAGTCCATTGTACTATCTCTTTGACAAAGAGGTGTTTCTCGCTAGCCTTCATCAGTTCTACCGAGATCAGCATTCGCAATCGAACTTGTGGCAGATCAAAATGCTTCTAGTCTTTGCGTTTGGGACCTCTATACTGGCCCGCGAGGCTGGTAAATCAGGTCCAGCTGGTGCAGCTTATTTTGGCCGTGCCGTGGAGGCTTTACCAGACCCTCATCGATTGCGCCAAGACCCAATCGTGTCCATCGAAATACTTTGTATGCTGGCATTGTTCATGCAGGCAATGGATATGAGACGAGCTGCCTACGATCACGTCTGTATTACATTCTGGCCAGTCAAGAATCAAAGGCGCTAATGTATCTTTCAGGCTGGACAAGCCCTCCGAATCTGCCTGACCCAAGGCCTAAACCGAAGGTTTGACGCAAAGCGCATCACAAAGCATGAATTCGAGCACCGTACAAAACTATGGTGGACTGTCTATGCAATCGAAAGAAATTTGTCGTGTCTTGTTGGTGTCCCGCCTGCTTTGCATGATGAGGATATTGCGCTGTCCATGCCCGCTATTGATCCTGGCCAAGGATCCGGGCTCGTGATGGCGCTCCACACTGACATTTCCTCGCAACTAGGGCAAATACTAAATGGTGGGTGAAGACTTCTGTTGAAAATTTCGCTGTATGTGGACTTACTCCAGCACAGTAGTGTACGGTCTTGGGCACCAGCGTCAACTCGGCACAAGATTTATTTCCGCAATTCAATCCATTCTGAGGCGTCTTGCTGACACTTCGATAATACTGAACAACGACATGAAAATAGAACTACAGAGATCATCAAATACAATCTCTAGAGTTGCAGCGAGTCTGCACCTACTCCACCATCAGGTTCGTCGCAGCCATTGGTGAGAGTCAGGCATGCGCTGACGAGATTAGTGTACCATTCTCACCATCCGACCTGTGCTTTTCTTCCTCCTAGAGACAAAGCTAGCTAGTAGGAACCTGCCAATGAAACTTTCCGATGCGGTAATTGGATTACTTCGGGTATGTGTCGAGTCAGCTCTGCAAGTCTTGAAGACCATAGATGGGTTGCGAGCCCACAATCTTGTCGGTAAGTTCCTGCAGAAATTCCAGTATATAATAGTCTGAATGCTAATGCGGGACAGATTTTTTCCTTCCGTTTGATCTTGAGTCAATGTTCGCCAGTGCCTTTGTGTTGATCCTCGTCGATATTATCACACCAGCTACTACGGAGCAATGGGATCTTCGTAAGACCTTCAATCTCTTGGACGAGATGATGATGCGAGGTATCCTTGTCGCTGGTCCATACAAGAAAGACCTCCAAGAACTCGATGGCCTGCGTCAGAAGATAAAGATACCACAAGAAGTTACCCCAGTCAACGTTCCCGAACCAGTATCGTTGGAGGGGGATGTCTCAATGCCAAGTCCCGGTGTGCCACTTGAACAAGACATGATTTGGTCTTGGACGAACACAGGAGAGAATGAGTTAGGTGTGTTGCATCCGGATACAATGCAGTCTGCCATCGATGGATTGAACTTCGACTTTTTAGAAGAACCGTCCGGGCTCGACCTTGGGGGAAGTGAGTGGATGTGGAATGATGGTCTCCGGGCAAGCTCGCATATGCCAGACCTTGAATAAGACAGGAGACGAGTACTTTGAGCGTATTTCTCCATTGATATGGAACGGTGACTCTGGAAATTCTCATTTGAGCATCATTATTGACAGGGAGTCTTCATCTCTTTTCTCCAAGCAATGCTGAGTAATGGTCCCGAACCACAGCTCATCACCTTCGTCAAACCGCGAAACCCCATCTTCACTCAGTGCGTCTGAAAGGCATCTCGAAGACCCATTATCGTATCAGAGCTCTATGGTCGATCAAAATTGCAAAACGAGAAACACGTGAGCGATCAATCCCAACAAGACGATCAGGGAGTGGGTCCGCGGGACCGCTTTCCGCACTCGAGAATGTTGGAGTTGCCCACGCCGAGATAGACCAGACCACCTTAGCTGGCGCAAGCACGCCCTTCGAGAGTCAAACCCACAAAATCAATTATTTATTTTTTAAGATGACCCAGGCTGCTCGACAAACATTACCAAATTGCCAAAGCCTGACACTGTCGGCAACTTTCGTTACTTCTTCCAAATTTCGAGCCCATCGCATGCACCCTGGTCGCCAAAGTCACGAGACCACCAAAGAAGTTCGCGCCATGTCAACAAAGGGTCGATGGCGTTCGAACTTCATAGTACAAGCGAAGAGCCCGTCCAGGGTACAGCTCCAGCAGTCTAGGATGTCAAGTAAAGCCAGTCCGAGCCCTTTTGTTCTGAAATCGAAGTACGCAGACTTCAAAGCCATCGAAGCACATCGCCCTCCTTTCGACCCCTCGCTTCCGATCAAAACAACACAAGCCCCATCCCCAGGTTGGAGATATGGGCAGCAATCGCCACAAACTCTATCTACAGTATCCATCAACACCCCGGCATCTACTCCTCCCTCGACATCCTCAACGCATATATCAATCGACCCCTCAGCCCAGCCTATGCTCGCCAACTACCGGCTTCTAGTCTCTGCAATTCCCCGGCCCATAAGCTTCATCAGCACGATATCATTAGACGGAACCAAAAATCTCGCTCCTTTCTCCTACTTCCAGATTGTAGATCACGACCCACCAACCTTCGTAGTCGGATTCTCCGCTCGACCCTCTCGTCCCAAGGATACACGACGGAATCTTGTTGAGACAGGAGAATGCGTAATC
Source organism: Deltaproteobacteria bacterium (assembly GCA_002685535.1). Taxonomy (GTDB): domain Bacteria; phylum SAR324; class SAR324; order SAR324; family NAC60-12; genus Arctic96AD-7. Next base: position 58,276 of record NYXK01000211.1, on the reverse strand, counting down.
AATCTGGTAACCGAGAATATCATCCACGCTGCGAACGCCACCTCGTTAGATGTACCGTACGAAGTATCTGAGTGGGAATTATCGGGGTTGACACCTGCTAAGAGTGAGACTGTGAAACCTGAAAGAGTCCAGGAAGCGGTATTTAGTATTGAGGGCAAGTTATTGGAGATGAAGGAATTGGATTATCATGGGAGAGGGGAGAAGGGAGAGGCCGTGGGTGCGTTGGCTATTATTGAGGGGACGAGATTTTGGATTAAGACGGAGGCGATGGGTGAAGATGGGGAGACAGATCTGGGGATATTAAGACCACTTGTCCAGCTAGGTGGGATAAGTTATGGGAGGGTAGCAGAGACGTTTGAGCTTCCCAGAGGAAGGCTAGACCAGGAGCTTGGTAAGGATAACGGGTTGAAGGAGATCTTAGAGAGAAGCACAAAGTAGATTTTGGACGGTCTACTGCCAATTCTTTACGTTTTGGCGACCGGTCTGGAGCATTCTTTGTTTGACATTTCGTTCAGTGACCTGTAAATTAAAGTCGGCAGACTTTCGCCTAACTTCTGCCTGACTCAGCATCGCACTGAAAGCTCATTCCTCAACCCTGGGAATCCTTTACCAACATTATTTTCCCCTCATACAATCCTTCAAGAACTTCGCCTTGTTCGGAAATCGCTATGAGTGACTTGAAAGAGTTTCACCCTTTCCGTCGATTGCCGCTAGAATTGCGACGAAAGATATGGCTTTGGACACTCCCTCGCCCCCGCCTTTTGCATTGTTGCATGGCCAAGCCAATCCCGAGCGCTGTGTTCATCAATGCTGAAGCCAGAAGCATAGCTTTGGAGCATTTCGAATTTGTTCCAAAGCATAGAAGATTCAACACCAATAGAGACTGCTTTGATTTGCCACACAGATGTAATTGGGGCTGGATTGACTTCTCCGTCGACTATATTGCCAGATCCTGGAGACTGCAGGCCCACTGCATGATTTCAACACTACTCAAATTCAAGACCCAAAATTTGCACATGAGCTCTTTGTATAACGTTGAGTGGGAATGGGAAGAGGATCCTGAGAAGTTCAAGGCCAGTCACTGGGCTTGTTCACGTCTGCTGGGATGGTACACCCCTTCGGTGCGGCGGATTTTGATCATCGTCCATCGGGAGACGATACAAAAACTGCCAATTTCCAAGCAAGCTGGAGTCGAAGATCGATCGCAAGCACTGCGGGTCGTGATGGAGAAGGGTCTGGCGGATTTGAAGACAAAGGAAATGGAAAGGTTCCAGCAAAAGGACAGATGGAAAGACTGGACACCACCTGAGATCCAATTCCAGCGGTGTCCATGCTCCTGGGAGGAGGGCTCGATGCCGGAAGAATGTCGCAGAGAGCTCGATATTTGTTTGTGAGACTGGTAGCCAACGACAATGTCTCATGTCTCTTCGAGTGACAGTAGCTCAACATGTCACTTCATCCGGCTGGTGGCTGCGCAATGCTGCATCCGTGACAGTCCAGCACCTCATCGCCATTGTTTCCATGGGGCAGCTCTTCCAATTGGCAAACAACAGATGGTTCGGCATGGGAGAGACCACAGATTCGGAGTTGGTCGTCCGTCGTCAGACCAGAATTCGATGGACGAAGAAGATACAGGCACGTGTTATTAGGGATCGACTACTTGCTGCAAAACTCACAAGCGAACTGTGAGACTCGGAAGACAGGACAATACTGGGCAGAACATCGACGGCGTCGTCCAGCACGGCAAAAGCCGAAAATCAAGACACTGCGTTTCATAGTTGCAAATTAATAATCCAAATAAAATCCTCAATCCGCCCCAAAGCTCGCCTTCATTCTCCTCCAGATCTCACTCCGAAAACCCATGACCCAGGCTCCCGTCCTACTGACCGCATCCCCATTCTCTTTTACCCTCCTCAATAGGAACTGCAAACACTCCTGCGTACTTCCCCAAGCCAAACATTTGAACGCCCTCGGTCGAAGCTTATCTTCCATCTCATTTTGTTTCTCAGCTGCTTCTTTTCCACTTCGTTGACAGAGCTGCAGGAGGCCGCAACTGATCTCATCTGCCATTCCCTGAAGTTGTCCATACTCGAGTTTAATGGTAGGCTTTCCTTGCTCGATCAATGATTTCTGAATCGAGTATGCGTTCTTGATGCTGGTCTCGTTGTGGCTCGCAAGCATGAGCGCGACTTCTGGGTATCGCTTCTTCTCATCCAGACCTGGATACTGTTGTCTCAACAGATCCTCCACGATGCCATTATAGGCTTCATGTGTCTCTTCGATGGTAGCGTGAATCAAGTCTCGTCTTTCGGTAGCAATATATGCTCCTCGCACAAGCTTGATTCCCATGGTCCAGCCTTCATCCTGCGCGATTTTCAGGTACTTGAGGATGTTTCTTGGCGTAACCTTGAGATATGCTTGAAACGTGTTGTACATGAATGCCTGGCCGTTGCGATTGAATTCTCGCATCAACAGGAGGGTCCATTCGTCGATAGTGGGTTGTAAGTCTTGCTGCTCGGCATCGATCCATACCCTGATGTCTTTGGCTTTTGCTGCGTGGCACAGTGAGAGCATCTCGGTCCACATTTGAGGTGGTGGTTGTTGCTTGTTGGCGAGAGCAGAGAGCGTTGATGCTCCGGCACCTGATAATCTGCCTGATTGTCAGTGTTTGTCGTATATGCTACCACTTTTCTTCTTAATCCAGATACATGGAGAATGGCTTACTTCACAGCCATGAAGTCCCCAGGCCCGATCATATCCATCGTCTTCTCATATCCTTCCTTCCACCTCCTGACATCTAGTTCTTCATTGCCCACTTCCCCTTCATCAGCCGCGTACTCTTTCGCATATCCCAAGATCACCCCCTGGAATCCCACTTGTTTCATCTGAGCTACCGTTTTCATGACAGCTGCTTCACCGTCGCCTGCAACGAAGTGCTCGTATATGATTTTGCGGACCAGGAAGCCGATCGCAGGATTCTTGTCTGGATTGAGGAAGCGAGATGGCGAGTTGGCAATGATGTTGAGGAGGGGCATGGAAAGGTTGAGCAGACGGGGAGATGATAGGATGGAAGTTATGAGGTAAGATCGGAGAAGGAGATGTGTTGGCATTAGAGAGAGCGGTGGAAGTTCTTTGTAGGTAAGAGACTCTGCGACTCGTGCTGACATTGACAAACTGTTTGCACCGGTTGTCGCAGAGTGAGACTGCGAGTACAGTCGACATCCCGGAGACGCTTTTCGAGCAGATGAAAAAAGTATCCTCATGAGAGGACTTGTGTGAGAAACCCTCATCTCGAGCTTTTGGTGAGAGTTTTTCATCCGGAAAATGAAGAATAGAAGGTCGATGCTGTGTTCCAATGGCTTCAATATCAAGAAGATGTCTGTCCAAGTACAGCCGTCAACATCTTCCCATCATTGGCCGTTGACATTCCGCCGTCGGCTTTCCTGCCCCGCACTACAATGGTTCTTGCACTCAGATGGCAGGTGGAGGGGTAAAGTGTCCTATCAATGCCACATTCGCCTTATCGTGCATATGCACGACACCTAACGGCCTAGGTACATTGATTAGATCCAGTCTTCAGTGGCACATTCAGAAGTTGAATTTATCCGGCGCGGTGGTGGAGCGAATCAGTTAGTGTTGTCATGGTGCGGGATCAGATCCCGCGATTGAGACCATTAGATGGCTCCGGACCCGGATGTGGTAACATGGAGACCCTGGCATAGTTCGCTTCTTTGAGAGTCTTGGTAGACTGGTTCTCAGGGATTCGTTTCTCCATTTCTCGTCGAGCAACTTGTAGAATGTATTATGCTGTTGATATTCGAGACCCTCTCTCTTTGATCCTGGTCAAAGGTGGGATGGACTAGTTCTTGCCTGAAAGTCGAGCTGATCGATCCAGGCTTACAGCTCAGATTAGCCGTCATTTCAAAATAAAAATAAGAAACTGTCTTCAAATCGAAAGCGCATGTATCGATGTTTCAAGCAGCTTCGTTGATGCTCTACTCCGAATAGCCCAGACAAATTGAGGGTGAACAGGACGCGAGTCTGCGGTAACACCAGGCCAGGACTTCTACATTTGGTTACGCTCGTCAGCATATAACAGTGATCAAATTAACTAGAACATGGGCTGACTGAATTTGGAAGTCTCTATCTCCAAGTTCAGTCCTCGTACACAATCATGCTGCCCCAGAGATATGCTCAAAGTCTGGCTCTGACGTATATCGTCTATCGCACTTGGCGATCTTTTAAGAAGCGGGCCAATGAGATTTCCAGACTGTCAGTCACATACGACGACACTTGTTTTTGAAGCTTCCATCTCCAACTGAACCCAAAATGCCATGCGAAAATATTCTCTCGCAGGTAAAGAAAAGTCCGCGGACATCATGACAGAAGCTGGAGGCACAGTTGCACAAAAAGGATGAAAGGCTCCACCACGCTGAAAATCCACATCTCGAAAGAATCGCTCCATCATGGTTCACAGGCCTTGAAAAAAAAAATCTAGCATACATCAAGAGCAAATATGGCAATATTTGATGGGAAGTCGCAACCCCGAACGTGGGCAAGCGGCGGCAGCAAAACTACAAGCCGAGAAACTGTCTGTCGAGCCTATCACCATCGACGTCTCGACTGACGAGTCCATCACTGCTGCCGGAGAAATTGTGGCTTCCAAGTTTGGCCGGCTGGATGTATTGATCAACAATGATGGGATCGGCAATGACAAGGAGTACGTGCCGGGGGAGAATTTCATCAGAGATGTGATGCTTGAGGCGTACAATACCAATGTCTTCGGTGCGTTTCAATTTCTGGAAACATTCAAGCCCTTGCTTGAGAAGAGTGAGATTCCTCGCGTGGTATTCATGTCGAGCTCGCTTGGATCGTTTGGAGGCAGGTTTGGGCAGGGAACTGGCCAATTTATCGGAGGACGAAGACAGCGATGAATATGTTGGTGAAATTATGCGAAGAAGCATGAGGAAAAGAGGTTCAAGATCAATCTCTGTTGTCCTGGACTCGTGGCGACTAACCTGACGGATTTCGGACCGAGCGAGAGTGCGGAAAGTGGTGCCATCAATGCTGTTAGGCTGGCGACACTTGAGACGGACGGGGAGAATGGGACTTACTCAAACAAAGAAGGGCCATTGCCGTGGTGAACAAGTTTTTCCATCAGGTTCATGTGATTTTGAAGTATGGCCCAAAGATTGCCCCGGCAAAGCTTGGTCCTCTGGCATTGCCATGATTGAGATAATTCGGTTCAATGTTAGGATTAACAAAATGAATACTGCTCTAAGAGTAGATCACATCTAGTTTCTTGCGTGTAGGTCCTCAATAGTGAGGAGATGTTAGACTCTTAAGCTCAGCTGGAGTGAGCTTGAATGACAGCACTGGGTTGTTTCGACTGAACATGGTATCTGTGAAGTTTTCAGACGACCCAGTCTCTCCTTCGAGAAGAATGTCTAGGTCACCTAAGCGATCCAGTATCATCCCCCTTCCAATCAGGGTGGTGGATTTCCCCGAGAGTCGGAGCACTGCAACCGTACTGGAGTTGACGAATCTACAGATTTTGTCTCCGATCTGGGTGCATCCCGGTACGTAACACTGAAAGCTCTCTCCTATCTCAGCCCGCATGATAATTGTTCTCTCAGGTTGTGATTCTTCTTCCTCCCTCTTCTTTGACTTTAAAGCCCACACTATCCAAGGCCAGGTGAACGTCAGAAATGATCGACTCTCTACATCATTCCCTTCAACCCCCTGCTGGTTGATCAAGTCTAATTTGGTATAGACCTCTTCATCACTGGCAGAGCTGGAACGTATTGGCTTGACAAGACCAGCATGAGCCCACCACATACCATCTTGAGGCACGCTGAGTTCTCTCACAGTACCACAACTTTTCCCATGAATACTCAATAAATCTGTATCCAACAACTTCTGTGCCAGAATCGCCTCATCGACCTCAGATACACTCTCAGAGGTCCTCCAGAGGATTCTCTGCACAAGGCAACTCGCATAGACAGTCGACCAGCTATGTCCAAGCCTATCCAGGTCGGAAGGATAGAAGTGCCGAAGCACCACGTCTTCAAACACCTCACAAAACGACTTCGAATAATCAGGAATGATTTCGCCATTCTGACAGTCGCTTGCGAGACCAATCATAGCATATATCCTGTCTCTGAGATCTTGGCACGAAGACTTCTCGCTCAGTTCAATAAGTCTGATCAGTGGTAGCTGATGGCCGTTTAGACGATCGCTTCTCAAGTAAGCAACTCTAAATGAGTCCAGAAGCTGCAATCCTTTGCTGTTAAAGCGCTGAAGTAGGACTTGCTCCACAGCAAGCTGGAAGTCACTCTCCCCAATCTCATACGATCCCAGACGAATTCTTATAGATTTTCCCAGTACAAATTCTTGTATAATCCATGTTCGTCTCCAGTAGCTGTGCGAACATATTGCTTCGACCTCCACGAAATGAGATGGTGACCTTGAGTAAGCATGTTCGTCTTGAAGCATGGAAGTTACGCCAGACTTCAGTACTGTTCTTGGCTGCATTTTTGCAGGCGGATCAACCATGGCAGCGAGATCATCGGAAGCCGACGAGGCGAAAGAGTCTAACATCTGGTCGTCACCCTGTATTGAATTATGGCGCTTCTTTGTCGTCGAGCTCTCTGGGTGGGTACTTCGGTCTCCAGCCTTGGCTCGGCTTTCTATGAATATCCAGTCGCAAATATGTTCCATCGCTCTGATATGCTTGGGGTCTTCTCCCTTGCCGAGCCAACAGATGACGTCGGCATTCCTATAGATTCTCCCCATCATGGAGACCTGATGACCACGTTCCTTTTCGTCTTGTTGATTGATGCAAAGAGCGTCAACCCAGAGTCTCGTGACCGCGCCATCTTTTCTCAGATACCACAATGCCCACCAGAGATTCTCTCCTACTTGGAAGCTTTGGCTGTCAAGCGAGATGGAACTCTGAATGCTCTGAGAGCCCCATTCGTATGAGAGTGCTTTGTAATCTGGATTGAGATTGATGTTGTGCGAGATCAGGCGGCAGCTGATGTGGCTGTCATCCTGGCCAGGTTCGAGAATCAAGAGGCGGATGCCTCCGTTGGGGTCTAATGGCTCATAGAAAGAGTGAGACATTGCGGCCACACCAGGATGGTAAAGGCAACTTGATTCGCGACTTCGTTCTCCTTCATGCGTGTGGGAGTAGATGGAAGCTGGACATTGTTGAGGTAAATGATGTTGTGGATGGCCTCTGGTGGAGCCTAGGCGAACCGCCATGCAACCAACATATGCGCCACAACGCTGCCCAATCAGAAGATTGCCTTTTCAGCGCTTGGTAGGGGTTGACAGCAACAAACTGAATTATTGATTGACGGAAAGATCTATCACAGCTGAAATCGCGCATCTTCCTGAACCTTGTCATCAATACCATGTCCAGCTGTCCATCCCCGCCGTATAATTTCAATTTGTCTGAAGTTGCAGAATTGCAAGCAAAGCAGGGGAAGTTGGGTCTCGCAGCTATCCGATTTCCCCCAAAGCTATCCAGACGATTCAACGCACCAAGAACGACTGGGCGAATATCTAGTTATCTTTGAACTCTTGCTTGGGACCTTTCCTGTACTGAAAGAATGGCTTGACTAGGGTCTACTTCACTGCAAGCAGTTCAATTGCGAGACCAAGTCGTGAAGATAGCAAGAATGTTGAGCTAATTCAATTATATCAAGATGATTATTCGAGAAGTCCATCCTTCTGAGTGGTAAGTGGTAGTGGTGCAGATAGAATCTTCCAGACTCAAGATTAGCTTAATCAGAATACAAGCTCGATATCTTGTATTGATCTCCGAGAGGGTTTCGGGTCACAGACCAAGTATCTCCAGATACTTACATATATCTAAGTAAGAGATATATTGGATATTCAGTTCTGCATGAGATAGCTGTGTCCATCTGCTTCAATTGATATGGCATTGTGGAACGAGTTCAAGCGAGTTCATCTTTGCGTGATCGTGCGAGAATATTCGAGTGAAGGGTGAATGCAACAGTGCAGAAACTTGATTGAAGACTACTAGAAGGCTATTTACATATGAATCTAGTCATTTACTTATATCCAAAGCCACCAAGCTGTTATAGCTCCATCGTTCCCTGTAGAATTCGAGACGGCTTTGCAATCCTATTGTCCAATGCCCGCCCCACCACTCCTTTCCAAACATTGTTTAGCGAGAACCTCTCCTATTGCCAACTCCCAACCTCAATACTAAGTGCAAAGACAATGCCATCGTAGGTACATTCCAGCTCGTCGTTTCTCCCCAATTCCTATATCCTCAAGGCCTCCTTCCAGTCTCGTTTCCTTCTTCCTTTCTTTTCTCAAGCACACCGAAAATCTGCAACGTCAAACTGCAAGATACCAATCACAACATCTCCCAACACACACAAGCACAATCCCTCACTCCCCCTCGCTTACGAACTCTCTCCTCACCACAACCATCAAACATGTCTTCCCAACCAGCAAGAGCTTGGGGCCCAGCAACCGCCAGCCCACCCCGCCGCATCCGCGCACAGGTCGCTCGCAAGCCCTTCCGAACCCTTTCAGCACCCCTCCAAAAACACCCTCAATGCTGGATAAAGTACCCATCGCACGCCGCCGCCGCCTCCACCGCCGCCAATCGAGCTCCCATCATCCGACGCAGTGGTGGCATTGGTGGCCAGAAGAGAAGACAGAAGTGGAGGAATGGAGAGAGGAGTCAGAGATTGACGAGTAGATTGTCGGGGAGGGATGAGGTTGGGAAGGATGGGAATGAGAATTGGGTGTATGTTTAGATTGTCGGTGGAGAGGGGGGGAGAAGGCTGATTTTGTCTGGAGTTCTGGTGTCTTTGAGGTTCGGGCTTGTGGAATGAATGATTGGAATTGCCTGCCGTGATTCGAATCTGCCTTTGATATAATTTGATTGTGTTGATCTTTTGTGAATTTGTCGATCTTGTGAAGGGTACGATTATGCTTCATAATATTTTTCAATCTTAGATTATCTTGAAGTGATATGTGTAGGTAGGTAGATTAAGGATGTGTGAGAAAGACTTACAGCTTAGAAAACTAGTCCGCTCAGCAGGAACTTAATCACGTAAGTAAACCTCTCGTGCGATGATGCTATGATGTAACAGCTTCACAACCGATGCTGTCGCAATTGAAGCGACTAGATGGAATTGAAGGAACTGAAAAGTTCAGATAGAAACGCCAGCTGTGTAGCGAAGCCATATTCGAGGCAACATGTGAAGCTGCGCCTCGCCCGTCAAAACAGAAAACAAGCAGTGTAGAAAGCCCGAAACTTTGTCGAGCTGCAGCCTGTATTTCGTAATCGAAACCCAGCCCAGCGACAGGGCTGGTAGGCGATGTCGATTCCAGCCTTTCTCTAGTAAAAGACAATTTGAAATTACAGGTGAAAAAAGAGTGTCCACAAACCTCGACTGGGAGAGCATCTCGTATATGCAGCAACAAGAATCCACTTCGGCGCAGGAACAGGATGCCGAGATGCCGTTTTCTGGTATCCTAAGCGCCTGTGCCTACAAAGCGGCAGCATTTCCATCCCAAAAGACCACTTTGGACCATCCTCCGACCCGACAGTCTGGTTCAACCGAACAAACTCCTTTCTCATACACCAACAACGTTAATTCCGTGTTTCCAGTGGCACCAAGATGCGCTCTGCAGCGACCTTCCATTTGCGTCTGTTTCAGTCTCCTGCAGAGGAGGCATGGGGGATTGGGATCCTCCGCGGTGCAGGATGTTCCTCTGCTCTCCATGTCCATGGTTCTTCTGTTTACTATTTCCGAAGCCTTCTCGTGCACCTTTCTTTGTTCTGGAGTTTGAGCAGTACGACACTCGTTGAAGTCTCCTGCTTATTGTGCAGATCGCCATGTCCGATGCAGACGATTTCTTCTTCCCTAACAAGACCCTTGAAGTCGTTGACGGGAAGACAACAGCCTGGCTACCGATCAGCTCGAGGTGGACGTCGATCGCAGCCTGCTCGACGCAGTTGTATGCTCAGCGAGCTGGACTCGGTGGGAACTTGATCGCATTTGATCCTCTTTTTGGAGAGAGCATTGTGCCGACCGCGATTCCATGTTTACCGACTGAAGTTACGTCCTCGTTACGACAGAGTGATCGGGATACGGAGACGACGACGCTGTTGGGCCCGACGTTTGTGTGTCCTGGAGCGTATAGTGCGGTTCAGACGCTGCTGGTTAGCGAGAGCACTCAGCATGTGTTTTGTTGTCCTTCGTGAGTACTTGCTACGTTCCGTAAAGGGGCTCGAGAGTAACTGACTCGATCTAGGGAATTTGAGTTGAATGTCCCGGTCACTGGGAAAGATTCCTTTCCTTCACAGTGTACGTCTCTGCTCACAAGTGGGGAGACTCTTGCCTACCAATCTACAACGCCTTCTGGACCTTGGGGATCGCAGACTACGACTGTACAGCTAACTTCTGGCCCAACCATTGTCTTTGGGATGCATGTGAATGGCTTCAATGTGATCACCGCGGCGCCCACCGCGGAGTCTTCATCAGGCACAGCAAGAACAACACCGTCGAATTCGCTCGGCTCGAGCGCTTCAACAGCAGCGACGATATTGGCAGTCGAAGCCAGTTCTTTATCGGGAGGAGCGAAAGCTGGAATCGGCATCGGTGTCGTGCTTGGGATACTTGCGATTGCTGCTGGGGCTTGGTTGGTTTGGCGACGGACGAGGATGAAGTCAGACGAGGAACATTTGGTTGAGCATGTCGCGGAGAGTCCGAAGGGACCGCAGGAGATGGAAGTACCGCAGCAGAGGCATGAGATGCCGGCTTTTAGGTCGAGCATGGCGAAGAAGGGTAGAGAAGTCTATGAGATGTCTGGTAATTGAAGAGCGATGGCCGCGTAGAACAGATGGCGGATATTGTAGATATGATGAGTGCTTGTATAAATGATGAATACACACAAATGAGATATTCGTGCGAAGAAGGTGACAAATTAAAACAATCAAGAAACAACGTCGGGGTATCAGCATTCGCACAGTCGTACAAAATTAAGGTTACATGTAGAGCATCGTAAGATCAAGTTCCTTCCTTCTTCCCATGCCAAACGATCCCATCCGTGGTCGCGATCTTATATTCAGGACACCACTCCACCACCTTATCGATATTATCTGCATTCCACCTGTCCACCTGATGATATCCAAGCGGCGTGTCGTACCAAATCGTCTCAACCGCAAAGGTCGCCGCAACCTCCTTGCTCGGCAGCCTGGCACCCATTCCCTTCATCTTCGAGTAATACCACTGATCCTCGAACTTCAAGCACGGAGCTTTCGTAACACAAGCATCCTGCACAATCTTGCCCTCTGCCTTCTCTCCCATCCAACTGTACTTCTTTATGATATCCAAAATCATCGTCCTATTCCGCAGGGACAATCCACCATTATATCCTTCTCCGTGTCCGGCATTACCCTCGAGGGGAACGTCGATCGGCGCACCGACGAAATCGTATTCCAGAAAACTCTCCATTTTCGTCTTGGAATTCGAGCAGAGTATGCTATCTGCCTGAAACAAAAGCACATGGCCAGCGGGAGCTAGCTGTTCCCAGAACCATGGCGCAGTGAGCAACTCAGACACCGCCGCATGATTCTTGAACGATGTATCTTTCGGTAAAGCGCGGATTTCTATCCTTCCTTCTTCGACTGCGCGCTGGAACGGCGCAGATGCATCTAGCAGAGGATTCGTACTCGGATTTGTGAACAGCACGATGGGCCAATTGGGGCCGAGTACTGAAGAGAAATGCAGCAGTAATGGAGCGAGATTACTGAGTGGTCGGTCTTCAATTATTGCTCCGACATTGGTGCCGGCGATTGGTTTATGCGGCGTGAATATATCACGGTTTCGTGTCGTCCATGATGAAATTGTGTCTGAGAAGAAGAGCAGCACGGATGCGAGGACGAGTAAAACGACAGTTACTTTAGCGAAGAGAAGCAGCGTCGACTTCTTAACCTGAAGCACAGCTGCGAACATCACGAGCTGTTGTGGTAAAGTCCGGAATGAGACCCCGACTCAGTAGAGAACAAGCTGGAAAAGGAGCTTGAATGATGAAGATGGCAGAATCGAAAGATACGCGCTGGCTGGCGCCCGCCTTGCGCTTATCAAGGTTTGAGCGAACTGACAGCAGTCCACGATGGGTTCGATCCACCCGGGGCACACGACTCTCTTCCGTAAGTGGTTCGCGCATTCTGTTGGTGGCGTTGAGGATTGGCTGATGCTTGGTCTCAAAAAGGCGCCCCTTGCCGAGCATCCTGGTATCATTTTCAGGGGAGGGGAAACTGGACGCCGCCTTTGGATGCCCAGTTCTTGGCGAGACGAGGAACCTCCAAATGTTGATTTGGCAGAGATGGCAGAAGTTACGTACAAGACCTGCATTGTTTGCGACAATTTTGCATGCAGTAGTGTAGCATGACCCAGCGATCTTGATCTTGTTTTCTCCTTATTCCTCTGTTGTTGTTGCACAATCGCTAGATTTAGTCTCGCTCGCTTGGCGCCCCCTGAAAACCACGATAGTAAACAAAGCGCTCATGTAGTCAAAAGCAAATCCTTGCGTGATTGGACAATGTTCCAGGTTTTGAAAATTCAAGATACTTGTGAGTCAAGACTTAAAAAGCGCAATAAGCAGGCTTCCCGGTTGTCAAGCTGAATGCACTCGGAGAGCATTGTCTGATGCTGGTGAACGGCTTCTGACTGGATCCGCGGTATTACGAGCAGCAACGTTGTGGTATTGCTTTCGGGTCTTTGTGACAAAAGGGCAGTATATTACTTTGCAATGCAGGGGATAGCTTTTGATCGTACTCCCTAGCTTAGTCGCAGTTTGGAGCTGTGTTCTATTGCCACTTCTCCTGCCGCTGTCAACGTACTGGTTAAAATTCCACAAAAGCACACTGACCTCGAAAATCAGAATGACGCTGTTCCTAATCGCCAATTTATATCGAAGAGTAGTTTTGTTGTCAAGATCTCTTCGATTGTCATCGTAATGATCCTGTTGTCTGTCTATAGATAAGCGACATCACATTTCCTCCTGCTCTAAACGGCGACGGCACGGAACATATCCGTGGTGACCCCTATCAATATACCTGTCACCAACAGGGAAACTACTGGAGCCGCTCTTCAACAGCCATGGCAATGTCTTCCGGATGACTCTCAATATCTAGTAATCACATACCGTGGCAAGTCGGAAGACATAGTAAAGCTTGGTGTATGTCATGAAATTTGCGGTACGACGGAAACAAGGTTATCCATTCTTGAAGAAATTGCCAGGTGCAGTCTTTAAGGTATAACTGTCCGATTCTCAGATCTCGCTCCTACGATGCAGCGTCGCAGAACTGCCCTGAGCCTCACTCTGAACTCTGCCAAAGTAAAAGAAGTTGGACCCAAGTCAGGCTATATAAAGCTGAAATATTGTGACCACCAGTGAGTCGATACCACTGGCCGACACAGGAAGAATCACTGGCCTAGTAGCCAGGTCTACCTTTTAAATTAGACTGCCATGTTGTCAAGTGCTGTCGTACCGCAGCTTTAGATGTGGAACTAATGTTTAAGGCAGTGAAACACACCCTGTGACTAGATTATAATGGCATCATCAAAGGAAGAAGAGTAGGCCACTTTGGTTGTTTGCTGTTTGTTTGCTGTCAAAGCGACGACAGTTGGCGATCCCCTTTTGCCAGTTTGGAATTGTGGCCAGAAGCGAACACTCCCAGATCTTCAAGGAAGGTCAACAGTTGACTCGCGACAGACCGAGTGCACGATCGAGTAATGAACCTTGGGACTAAAGCAACTTCAGCAGTCTTCAAGAGATCTCAAATAACGGCCTTGAGAAGAGTTCATTGTAGGTGGTTAGAGACTTGACCTTTGTGGATATGTACGTGGTTATTATACGTTGGAAAAGGTCTGGTGAGGCTGGGGAAAGGAGGTTATTTCAAGTTTGCTGGAAGTGAGATTGAGGCTTAAAATGTGGATCGATTTGCAAAACTCCACTTATCCATTCTGATGAAGTCTGTCTGTCGTGCGGAATTGATTCACGCCCTCAAAGGAGAAACACCACCTGTCCAAATGCTACTAATGTTTTCGATCAACATGCTACTTTTTCTTAACTCAACACCACTTCCTGCCTATATATAATCTAACTCGCATCGACAAGTATCCAGTAAGCGATATCAGAACAAGAGTCCAAAACCGCAGAGTCGGGCCAGATAAGATCCTGCCGTTCCGCAGAGGTCTTTCACTTGCACTGTTCAGCCCAGAATTGCCTCTTTGAACCCTTTCTTCCAACAAGGCATGACGGTGAAGGTCGTACACTCAGCGGCTGTGAGCTCTTGTGTTCTTAAGTTGTTATTGTAGTATTTCCATTCCACTGCCATTATACTTCTTATTGTCAGCTTACGTTGGCTTTCTGTGTTTGTTTTCTTACTTGAGAAATACGTTTTCTCAAGACTCCTATATGTAAGTTCATCTACCCCTCATCACTGTTCAATCCTGGGAAACATCAATGTTCGGTGCTTTACGAAGGTGGAATATCAGCAGTGTCTTCCGTCACCCAGAGTATGCATTGTTCTCTAGGTTGTGGAGATCTAGTTCAATGACGCGGAAGGCTTTATATAGGTACTCGTCCTTACAAACAGGATATCCTAAACTGGTGGGACTAAACTATGTACGAAGCCGAAAAATCCAGACATACGGACGCATCCAGATCATCAACAAAAGTACATACTCTCTTCTAGCATGGTACATAAGTCGCCCCCGACCATCCCTACCACATGTTCATTGCGGGTACACATGGATTAGCCATAGCCATGGGAGGACCGGTGTTCTTTCTACTGTCTTATTGTACCGCAATGTTTTCAAATATAGCACATCAGCGATCTCGTGCCTTAGCTGATCTCTGGAACCTTCCCAGCATAATATACTGTCGTTCCTGAGTACCGCGACGCGAAGGGATGTCTTATTACCCAATACATACGACTACCATCTCCCTTCTGCCGACATCTCTCGGTCATTTTCTGTTCATTACCATCTGTTCCTCTCCATTTCATTTCGGAGGACAATGTTTCGAGCCATGTTTCAACTACCACTCCGGTCCGCGCCCCAATTCCCTAATGACAGAGATTTTGCAATCACAAGACCTAGAAAACCCAGAACTAGCGCGGAGTATGTAAGCCAGACGCTTGGAACGACTGGTCAGATGGAGGGACCATGCCTGCGAACCTGCTTTTTCGAATTTTCACATTCGGATTGGCAATTATATACCTTTTACTCGACAAGACAGTAGCAACATATCGAAGCATCATCAATCCCCCAATCATCTTCATTTCACCGAATAATCCTGCTCACTTCTTCCACTTTTCGATTCGCTCTTAAGCTTCAACTGATCCCTCTGTCTCTTGCTTTACCATAATTTTCAAGTTTCCGTGACCTTTCCCCTACTGGATTTCAAGAGTCCGCATCTGTATAATATATATATAAACCAGCTCAAAAGAAGCTCTTGGTACACAGTAATGAACTGGTAGCAAGTGACGTTGTCTCACTTCGTGCGTGGCAAAGCAGCTTCCCGTTATTGTGTGCTTGTGCTGTAAGATGTCAAATTCGTCAACCTTAATCTGAGTGAGAGACATAGAGCAGAATTCGATGTTGGAAGAAAGACTGAGTGGTTTCCCGGGACTTTGGGAGATAGATTGGCATGGGAGAAGTACGAGGGCAGTGAAGGGGTTAGTGTGGCTGCCGAGTACAGAATCTCTGTCGTGGAAAAGTTGTTGTCATTTTCAAGAGCAGAAATTGAAATAACCTCACTTTCCATAGAATCAAGAGCTTGGAGAGCTGAGATATCATTTTACAAACCAGTGCCTGATCAAGAATAGTCCTGGTGGTCTCACAGTCAAAAGAGCGAACTACGGCTACTTATCACATAATCACTCGGGATCACTGAGTGACAACAGTGTGTCCGGTGTCAGTCGACCGGCTTACGTGAGATGCTAAGGAGCTGTCAAGGTGGGAGGGAAAGATTCTTTTAGTTGCGGTTATGCCGATTCCACGGGTTGGGAATGCAGCTGGTGGGAAAGGCGGGGGTAGAGAGACTCGAAATTCTATCTCCAAGGAATTTTCCAGCTATGTAGACGACAAAAAGCCAAAAACACCGCGCTATGCAATAGTACAATACAATCCAATTCAGTTCAACGTCTCTTACAACCACGGGCTTCATACTTAAGCCAGAACTACTGCCTCCGCCCTCTCTCCATTCAAGAGCCAAGGGCGATTTAGATCCCCTGCACCTTTCGATAACTAGGCGGTTTGATAGCCCTTCTAATCAATTTCCCTGCATAAGGCGGTATAAGAGAAATTGCCGAGATGGCAGCGACGCGCCAGATAAATCCACTATACATCTTTTCATTAGAATGTGGCCTTCTAGACGCAAAAATTAGAACAGGGGAAAACCTACAGCGTAACAATAAACCCCAAATCAAAATACCCCCCAAGGAACGGTATACTCCCCAAATACAGCAGCAACGTACCCACAAGACTAACAATCATGATAGGGTGCCACGTCGTAACCTCAAACGCGACCATCGTCAACTCATTTAGAATCAGCACGGTGAACGATACAGAGACCATTCTCGGGCCGTCGACCTCTGTCAGGATTTGCGACAGGCCCTGGATCATGCCGCCTTGATAGATGGAGACCGCGACCCAGACGAAGAAGGTCCGGTATGAGAGGGATGAGCCGGTTGTTAACTCTTTATACAGTTCTGGGTATAGGTTCGCGAGGTTCTCGTCAACATCTTTGTCGAGGACGAGAGAAAAGACCGGAGCCATGGTGTAGACTGTAGCGTAGCCGACGAGTAACCAGTCCTTGTAGAGGCCTTCGGGTTCGAACTTGATAGCGATGCTGTACATGGTTTGAGCGACGGAGATGATGAGGCCGCGGTGGATGACGAACTGTGCGAGCTTGGCGGAGCGTTTGTAGGAGTTGCGGCCGTGCCAGACGAGGAGTTTGGTGAGGTGGCAGAATTGAGTGATGGAGAAGTCGGCGGCGAGAGAGGCTTGACGGCCTTCTTTGCCGACGATGCCGACGCCGACGTCGGCGGCTTGGATCATCGAGACATCGTTGCCGCCGTCGCCGATGCAGCATATGCGCTTTTTGGTGAACTCGCGGATGAGGTGCGCGATGTCGGCTTTTTGTGTTGGGGAGCACCGGCAGGCGATTACGGCGGGGAGGAGGACTGCGAGGCTGATGAAGTCGTGGCGGAAGTGGGTGAGGAGGAGGGAGAGGGATTCGCCGTCGATGAGGAGGGCGGAGTCTTTCTTGCCGCGGAGGAAATCGAGATGGTCTTGAGCATTGTCTTTGCGCTTGAGCTTGGCGATCGTGTGGATGTATTGGCCTCTGGCGACGAGTTTGGCTGAGACTGCTACACAGCGAGCTGTTTCGACTTTGTCACCTGTCAACATCCAGATCTTGATACCAGCATTGCGCAGAAGTTCTAGAGAGGGCTTGACGTCTTTTTGTAGCTTGTCTTCTACACCAGTTACGCCGAGAAGCTCAAGATCGCGCTCGAGGTAGTGGGACACGACACGAGCCATGCCTGCATCACGACCGTTGATTGCAACGGAGGCTTCCTTGAAATTGGCTGCAAATTCCCGGTACTGTTGGACGGAAAGACGCTTTCGGCCTACGACGAGCGTTCGGAGGCCTTCCCGGGCCATGTTACCAGTTTCCTCGTCAAGCCAGTCGTTAGCTGCAACAATCGAAGTCATGACTGTATCAGCACCTTTCTGGTAAAACCAGATCTCGCCAGCATCAGAATTTGTGACTCCAGGTTTCTCGGATCCATCCATAAACTGAACAATGATACCCATTCTCTTCCCGTCTGAGGTGAATGGGAACACTTCTAGGATACGGACTCGAACAACAGGCCGACCAGTATCAACTGACTGCAACAGCATCCCCTTACGGTCACGATGAATTAATCGAAGCCCGACTAGTTCCGTCCATTTGACAATTGCAATCTCATCGGGCGATGAGGCTTGGTACGAGGTAAATGTATGTCCATTTTCTTCCTCGACAGTAGGCGTGACATTGTGGCAGATAGCCAGCGCCAAGACAACATCTCGCACTCGAGCACCAATTTCCCGCCGAGTTCTGGTGGCTGTTACTGTTGTGGAAGCCATGAATGTAGACGAAGGGGTGATGAGCATGGCCGGTTGATTTGGATCCGTAGAAGCAGGGACCGAGAATCCTTGCTTGATGTAGGCAGTAACTTCATCCATCGCCTCGTTCGCATACGAAACAGTTCCGACATGGATTTTCTTCATCTCCATTTCGTTTTGGGTCAGAGTTCCCGTCTTGTCGCTGAGGAGATATTCGATTCGTCCCAGTTCCTCCGGAATAGTACTTGTCCTGACGACAGCTCCTGCAATTCCAGGATCCCTTTGAATGAACCACGAGTAGACACTCTTTCCCATGTCCAAATTGACTCGAAGACTGATCGGGACGATTGTCGAAAAGAGGACCAAGAATCTCATTATCTTGACATACCAAGGGGCACGACCCTCAACGTGCTCGAATCCTTCTAGAGCTACTAGGACAACCGACAATGTAAGCGTGAGAGCGCAAAGGATTTTAGTCAGAGAGTTGATCTCGTATTCAAGAAGACCAGTCTTTGAACGTGAAGCAGAAGTTGAGAGCGCGGATCTCGTCTGTGGTCCAGTGTAAACAATCACCGCCAAGGTCGTCGCATTGGAAGCGAGAACGGTGTTACACCAGGCCGTGTTGTCAATAGTCAGAGGTGCCGAGTTAGAAGTTGGCTCTTCACCTGTGACCTCGTTGTTCAGCGGAGATCGCCTTGGAAGATATGGATCATAACCATTGCGGCCCTTGGGTAACAACTCCACCGTTCCAATAAATTCGTTCACTTTCTTGTCTGGCTTACCTGCCACGACTCTGAGGCGTACGAATTCAGCTGGTTCAAGAGCTTGAGTAAGCGGTGATCCCAATCGCAACTTCCAATCCGTTTCACCATCAAGTTGGTCAGTTCGGATGAAAGTTTCCCCCACGCCTCCAGCATCTGCAGAGGGCGTGTTCCCGAGTTCCG
Source organism: Deltaproteobacteria bacterium (assembly GCA_002685535.1). GTDB lineage: Bacteria > SAR324 > SAR324 > SAR324 > NAC60-12 > Arctic96AD-7. The sequence goes on along the minus strand of NYXK01000211.1, from coordinate 39,153 downwards.
TAGTCGACTCGCGGGCATCAGCTGTAATAGCAGCAGTTTCCTCGATTGGTGGATCTGATATTGGCTCCACCAGAAGCGATTCAGACACTGGAGGTAGATCGGCCTCCTCTTCCACGGACACTGCAGATTCATTCGTGAAACTCTTCAAGATCACCACATCGGCTGGCACTCGTTGATCCTTCCCTAACTTCAAGACATCCCCGACTTTCAGATCGCGTGATTTTCGAATCACTTCTCGAACTTCCGATGATGGCAATTGCCGCCTTCCTCCACTTTCCGCACTCTCTTCCTCTTCCTGGATATCAGACAACCTATCCGGCTCGACCAGCGAGTTCTTCTTGAACTTGCCCTTTCCCTTTCCCTTATTCTTCGCATGGTACCTATCCGCATTTCCTACGCCCAACTCATCAAAACACAGCACCGTGTACCCCTCCGAATTAGCCTCCGTATCCCTCCTCCTCCTTCCAATATCATCCCAAGCCTCCTTCCCCAATGTAATCGCTAGAACAAAGACCAACGGCACAATGTAAGTCGAGAGGTATCCTATCCGCAAAGGGGGAATCGCTTGCGAGAGCGCGACGAGTAAAAAGTACATGTTGAAGAAGAAAGAGAATTCGTTATACAAAGTTCGTGGCAAGAAACTGATAGGGGTATATTTCGCATTGGAGACGGCATTTGGAGGGAATCGCGCGGATTGAGAAGTGCCAATAGTGACTGTTCGGGAGGATGCTGGATCGTGTTCTTCTTCCTGCTCCTCTTCATTTTCTGGGGCTGGTTGGGTCCCTGAATTCGACAGGAAGCTGGGCAGTCGTATATGCGATCCTAGCTTGTTGAAGGCCTCGATACTGGGCCGCCGCCGATGGCCCCCTCCTGGGAGCAATGGCGCATCATCTTCAGCGCTGTTGAAGCTACCGGCGGAAAGACGGTTTGCCCCATCCAGATCCGGCGTATCGTTCAGCAGTCCATGGGCATCCTCATCTCTATCCCGCCCCAGATCTCCATATCCTCGATTGCGTTTGCCAAATCCTCGCAGCCCACTCATACGCAGGTTCCGTAATGGTATATGGCCGGACCTCCGCTCTTCCTTGAGTGTGCGATCTCTGCGCGACGACGAGGGTCCTGAGGGGCTGGATGTGGTTATAGGGTCAAGCTCCTGGATGTCGAGGTCGAGGTCAGGATCCGAGTCATCCGCTGGCAGTTCGGGGGCATTTGATTGATGGTATGCGCTCGACGACATGCCTCATTGATGCGGTGGGTGGTATGGGAGAGGATGTATGAGAAGAGGGAGAGTTGTTCGTGGGAGAGGTCAGGATCAAATATGTACAGGTTGTCGTCTGGTGTCTTTCACTGTAGCCTTGTCTTCCGTCTTGGGTCTCAGCCACTGACACGCGGATGTGGATATTCTGGCTGGAGAGTAGATCCGGTCCGCCGTAGCAATGATGTTGCTCCTTGCCTGGCCGAAGCGAGACGAGCAGAGCTAGATGGTAATTATAGGATGAGCCGAATTGGACAATTTGCATTTAAATATGAGAGGAGTGACTTAAAGTATCATGGCAGTCAGGGAGTCTTTCCTTCTTCTCCTTGTGATCAACTACCAACTTTACCCTAGACTTTACTGTTGATATTCAACCGAGTATCCCATTCTGTACGTTGAGCTCATCTCGGCTGCCGTAGCGCCTCATGGCTCGAAAGCTGGCCTCAACCATCGCCTCGCCTGGTCGCGAAAGTACAATGATACTTGGCTTGCATCCCGACCCGAACATCTCACTCACTTCAACCCATTCTGCCCCGTCAGACACAACACCATGAATCCTTCTTCACTGTAGCAAATGGATGCAAGTTCTCTCTTATCAATACCTAATTTGACTTGTTCTTTAGCGGATATCCTTGTATAAGTATGTCTGGCTTTGCGCCCCCTTTGTTTGCTGATGACGATGTGGTGGAAGGACCATGGGTATAGGGACAGCTGCTGACATTCGCAATCAGTATTCAGTTCTTTTCCCAAAACGCATATCATCGCCATGATGACCGAATCGGCACATCCGTCATGGCACCCTGCCTTTATGCCAAACTCGACGCCAGAAACAATTGCGACAGAAACGCCCGAGGTCCAGTCGAGTCCAGTACCAACGCCCGAGCCCCCTTTTGAATACAAATCAGAGCCAGCGCCTGCTGCATCGACTCCAATCGACTCCGAAGCTGTAGAAGAGGTAAACGCTGCTGAGGAACAAGTAGCCCAAAATAACAATGATCATCCAGAGCTGGGGGATCTTCGTGATGCGCTCGCAACGTCTTTGGCAAGTCCAGGTGGAGTAGAGCTGGACGAGAACCCATGGCACAATGGCGCGGAGCAGGAAAACATCGAAGATCTGAATAAGGCCGAATTTCCCTCGGAAGGACCCCACCATGAAAATAAACATCTTAGCACGATGTCTTTTGCTCGAACAGTGTCTGAAGAGGTCAACTGGGGAGAGGATGATGAGGTGGATCCGCAATGGAACATCCAGCGGACTGATACGGACCCTTTCAAGTTTATGGCGAAATCAGACCGGACAAATTCCTTTCCCCAGGTTCCACCAGCTCATTTGGCAGAATTTCACCATGAGCAGCCACTTCCACATAGTCAGGCTGAGGACATTCTCAACGAGGTGGAGCAGGAGGCGTCCGAAGACCTATTTGGGGATGAGGGCAACAACCCGGAGGCCGACTTCTTCGCCCAAAACTCGGGCCAAACGGATAATCACCAGGACTTTTTACATGGCGCGGATGATGATGAGTTAAGATTACCAGATTATGGACAGACATATGGGGGAGATGTCAGACCTGAGCAGGACGAAGAGTTAGAGGCTCGTTTCGAGGAAGGACTGCCACTTGTTCAATCACATGAGGATACTTCGCGTCAGCCTGAGCCATTACATTCAAACGATCCTTTTGCGACGGATGATGCAAACGAGGAGGATTTTTTCGCCCAGGCCAGCAAAGAAGATGATGGGGAGGAACGGGCGCCCGAACCACACTTGGAGAGGAAATCTACCATACAAGTTATGGATTCTCTACATTATCAGCCACACGAGCAGATCCACGAGAGTATACCGGAGGCGGAGGAGAATCCAATGGAGAGCTCTCAGAGCTCCCTAGAAAGATCTACTGGGGGAGGAATTGCTGCGTCATCAAGTACAGTCCTGTCAGCTGTTTTTGGCGACCCGGATTCTGCTCATGAGAATAATGCTCTGGATGCGACAGAGGAAGATCTTGCCGCAAAATGGAAAGCAGCTTTGGCGGGTGATGAATTTCTGGCCGACGACGACGACGAGCTTCTCCCGGATGATGACGAACCAGCGGAAAGCTCAGCTCTTGACCCTGCTACTCTCTTCGGCAGCGATGACGAAGGATTCCTTGAGGACAATGACCAAAGTACAGAGGATCTATTTGGCCAACAGACGAGCCCTCCTATCCCAACGCCTGTCACTGGACCTAACGGTCACGTAGTTGGATTCGATAGTCTTGGAGGAGGGCAGGCGATACGGCCAACCAGCAGTAGCAATAAATATTTGCCAGCTGGTGCACTTGCGGCCGCTCCAGTGGCCCCCAAGAATGCCTACGCGCCCACCGCACCTTTGTTGACTGATCTCTCGAAACCAGCCTTTACGCCTGCCGTAGCTTCGCCTTACATGTCACCGTCAACAGCGAGCTTTCAACCGCCACCTCCCAGGCCAGAGATGCCGAAAGCTCAAAGCTTTGCGGACAAAGCCAAAGGTGGCTATGCCTCACCATACGATCTCCCCATGGATGTTGTGAGGCCACGAAAGAGGGCGAGCATGCAGACTATGAGCAGATCACAAGCTCCAGCAGATATTGCACCCCCAAGAAGTAGTAGTATGCAGAATCCTCCTCCTCGAGCAGCTTCAGCAGGCATTACCCCTCCTACAAACAGTCACTCTCAGCCAAATCAAACTCAGACAGGAGCCGAGGCACAACCGCCAAAGACTGTCAGAAAGTCACAAAGCGGATTCTTCGAGGACCTGCCAATGTCCAGGCCAAAACCAGCTGCCAGACACACGACTGGTCTTGCATCGCCTATGCAGAGTCCTTATGGCCAACCGGGGGTTGTGCCTCCTCCTACAGGACCACCACGAAGTCCTTATAGCGCACCTCCTGTTCAACAACAGCCGATGCAACATCAGCATTTGCCACCACAGCAGCAGGCTCAAGTTCAGGGCCTGGTAGCTCCTGAACGTGTAAGTCCGTATGCGGCACTTCCGACTGGAAATATGCCCGTGCCAGCAATAGCTTCAAGATACTCTCCAGCACCTCCACCTCTGCAACACAGCCACACTGCCCCTCCTCCAGTAGCTCAATCTCGATACTCCCCTGCACCACCTAGTCAAAAGCCAGCACCTGCATCATATGCACCAGCTACTGTAAGTGCTCAACCATCGCAATCTGCACCCATCCTCCCGCATCAACCTCGAACGTCGAGTCCTTTAGCGCATTTCGAAAGAAATCAAGAATTACGACCCCATGGCTCCTTCTCTGAGTCTGGAAGTTACGATCGCCGAGCCAGCTCCTCCGGGTACGAGTCTGGCTTGAGGAATCAACATCTACCGCCTACCCGAGAAGTCGAAGAAGAAGGTCAATTGTCACCAACATCAACCCGGAATTATGGCGAGCTGCATAACCAGTACAATCAGCCGCCACAGCCATCACTGGTGCGCCAGGTATCGCAGACACCACCTCCTCAGGGTCTCGCGTCTAGATTGGTCAGCTCTCCACCAAAACGGTCTACTTCAAATTACATGCCACAGCAGGCTTCCCAAGGCCCACCTCAGCCATTTGTTCCACCTCAAAGATCACAGACCCAGTCTCCTGGAAGTGCCTTCGCTGGACCGCGTCTCGAAATGAGCAGCTCTGTTCCCTATCAACGTCCAGCATCTGTAGAAGTGCCTACGTCCCCTAGAGTCAACAACAGCTACCAAACGGCGCCAGTGTCATCCACACAGGGCCGCGCCAGAGGGTTCTCTCAAGGACTCAGCTACGTCGCGCCTACTGATGGCCGGGAGAATGATCCATTACAGAGATGGAGAGGTGCTCCCGTCTTCGCATGGGGCGTTGGCGGTTCTATCATGACTTCCTTTCCCCAAGACGTGCCACGGTACGGCATGAATGCACAGGCTATGATCATTCGAAGTCCTGGCACTGTCAAGATTCGAAGCATCAAGGACCTTGATCCCCTTCAGGAGCGTCTCGCCAGTTTCCCTGGGCCACTGAAGGGCAAATCCAAAAAGAAGGAAGTCTCGACGTGGCTCGCATCAGGCATCGAAATCCTAGAGCAGAACGCATCTTATCTGCGGACAGTCTCGGCCCTGTCTCATGAAGACAAACGTATCGAAGAGCGGATACTCTTGTGGAAAATCCTCCGAGTATTCATCGAGAATGATGGAATTTTAGAAGGTACTCCCGTAGCCGAGAAAGCCGTTCGGGCTGTTTTGTCGCCTGGACTCGACGAGGAAAATACTTCTGCACCACTGTATGCCACTGGTGCTGATTTGTCTGGCATTTCACACTCATCAAATTCAACGACAAGAGCCGACCCTGTGGACCCTGCAGCTGTGGACCAATTGAGAAAGCATTTGCTGCGTGGTGAGCGCGAGAAAGCTGTCTGGGATGCCGTTGATAAGCGGCTCTGGGCTCATGCTATGCTCATCTCCAACACAGTCTCGAAAGAGCTATACAAACAGGTCGCTCAAGAATTCATTCAAAAAGAAGTCAAGATCATTGGCGATAATGTCGAGCCCCTTGCAGCCCTTTATGAGATCTTTGCAGGGAATTTTGAGGAGAGTATCGATGAGCTCGTGCCTCCATCCGCCAGAGCCGGATTCCAGATGGTCAGTGCCTCAAATGGTGCTGGCCCATCGAAAGATGCTCTTGATGGTTTGGACAGATGGCGCGAGACACTTGGACTGGTCCTCAGTAACCGCAGCACCGACGATAGCAAAGCTCTCAATGCTTTGGGCAAGCTACTCTCTGGCTACGGCAGAGCTGAAGCAGCTCACATCTGCTTCTTGTTCGCCAGAAGTCTGTCTATCTTCGGTGGAGTCGATGACCCCCAAGCGAGCATTGTGCTCGTTGGTTCTGACCAGTTGAGGCAGCCGTACGATTTTGACAGAGAGCTAGAGCCAGTCCTGCTAAGCGAAGTGTTTGAGTACGGCATGTCTCTGTCAAGTACCTCGACCATTGCGGTCTCGAGCCCGCATTTGGCTGTCTACAAGTTGCAGCATGCAAAGGTGTTGGCAGAGTATGGCTTTAGAGACAAAGCCCTGCAATACTGCGATGCGATCGGAGCTTCTATCACTTCCCAGACAAGGAGATCACCATATCATCATGGATTATTAATCTCTGAGCTCGAGGATTTGAGCAAGAGATTGAAGCAGTCGCCCAAAGATGAGAATGCGTCATGGAAGCCCAGCATTGATAAGGCAAAAGGATCTGTCTGGGCTACCTTCAATAAGTTCGTTGCAGGTGATGAGGCTGAAGCTGCTTCTGCTGAATCAACGACTGGAGGTGCAGCTGATATTGGGCCATTTTCAAGAATCGCTGGAGGGACTCCTACAATTAGTCGATCACCGTCCAATGCAGACATATATGGTTCATACCCTGGAGGTCTGGGCATCAATGGTACTCAACCTGTACCAGTCACTAAAGCAAGCTCGAGATATGCACCTGGCGCATCGCAGTACGGCAACCAGGATCAAGGTGGTAACTCGTACGGTTCTCAACCTAGAACCTCCCTTGATGAGAGATCATCAAGCGAGTTCAAACGCTACGAACCACAAAGACAGATGTCTGATTATCGCCCAAACAGTCAGCCTGCTCAGGGGAACGGATACACACCCCAGACCGGATCCAGCTTCACGCCTCAATCAGCATATACTCCTTTTGGCAACCCTTCGCCATATGAACCTGCTTCCGGGTACACTCCACAAACCCCAGTCACTGAGCAGCCTCCGACAAATCTATACGCTTCCCCTCAAGCTGTCAACTCATTTGACGGGCATCGTCCTTCATACACGCCCTCAGAGCCTTCCTATCAGCAGCCCACGTCAAACTTTGACTCTCCACCTTCGATTACGCACGATCAATCTAGGTCAAGTAGCTACGAGCCTCCTGCTATAAACAGCTACCAGGAACCTTCTCACGAGGAGCCTCAATCCAGCGGGTATCAACCATATTCTGGTGGTTACGAACCTCCAACCAGTGGATATGTACCATACGAGCCAGAGAACGAGCCGGATTCGCCAGACGAACCTCGCCCCAAGAAGAAGTCCTTCATGGATGACGATGACGACGATATCCCGGGCCTCAAGGCGGCACCTGCACCCGCAGCTCGTGAGAAGACCAAAGCGGAGAAAGACAAGGAAGCGGACGAGGCGTTCCGGAAGGCAGCTGAAGCAGATGGTAAGTCTTTTAAACTCTTATCCGCCACATTCCACGCATCTACTAACACTATCCCCTTAGCTCAAAAGGCGAAAGAGGCAGCTCCCGCAAAGAAAGGCTGGGGCCTCGGCGGTTGGTTCGGCGGCGCAAAGAAAGAGTCCCAAGACATGGGCGCCAACCCCAACAAGCCCATCCGAGCTAAACTAGGCGAAGCTTCATCATTCTACTACGACCCCGATCTCAAGCGTTGGGTCAACAAGAAAGCCGGCGCCGAAGACACTCAAGCGAAGAGCGCAACACCGCCGCCTCCCAGAGCAGCTGGTCCTCCCAGGACAGCTAGCGCACCCATGAATATGGGTCCACCTTCAAGCAATGGCTCCGCAGCCGGCGGTCCACCAACAAGCGCACCCCGTCCAATCCCCACACCTATGAACATGGCACCCGGCATGGCACCCCAAATGCTCGCCCAGCGCGCCGTCAGCGACTCCACGCACGCACAGCACCACCTCGTCTCCTCGTCTCCACAAAGCGATGACGGGAGCGTGAATCTGAATGCGCCGCCGCTGATGAATAGGAGTCAGTCGAATGGCAGTCTGAGGAGTAGTGGGCCGCCTAGTAGGCCTGGGACGGGCATGAGTAATGCGAGTAGTATTGATGATTTGCTGGGACCGCCAGTGCCGAGGAGTAGGAAGGATGGCGCTGGTGGGGCGGGAGCGAAGAAGGGTGCGAAGAAGAAGGGGAGGGGGTATGTTGATGTTATGGGGGATAAGGGTGCGTAGTTACGAATGCGTTTTCGGGTCGTGCTCACGCTGTGCCTTGGGTGTGTTTGTGGGATAGAAGGAGGAATGTATCATAGATTTCCATGCGGTCTGGGTGCGTTGCTTGGCTTGGTTTGGTTTGGCTGTTATTACAAACAGTGCATCAGCTGGACTGGACATAGATGAGCGTACATTTCGCGTGCATGGTCTGCTGGTTTTGGTGGTTATTTCCTCGGTTGGTTGATGGAAAATAAGTAGTACATCTTTGTAATTTGTGTGTGTGTGTGTATCATATGATAATATTTTCTGCCTTTTGATCTCTGCTTCCATTTTACTTCACTTCCACGTGTACTGGTATATTCCCTGTACTTTGACTAGTGAGCTCCGTGATTCATACATTTTTCATTTGTTGATACAGTAGTTGGACTGATGTTTTGGGAGTTTCGGTGGGTGGGGTTGTTTGATGCTTGATTCGCTTGAGCGTATGAGTGGTGAGATGAGGAGTGATGTTATATTCGCTGCTGTACAGTGTCTTTACATAGAATGTAAAAGTCATACATACATATGCTACTACATAGCTGCTTCATCTAACCTTGTTCCTTTGAATTGACTTGAATGCGCTTCGAGTCGCGCTCTTTCCTTCCCGCGTCTTGTTGATGCGAACCACCGGGTTTATTCGTTAGGTTGATTCGTTAGGTTGAGAAGGGGATTCCGATTAGCAGCGAAATCGTTCGATATATCTCTCTGTCGAGGGATATACATATATGTCATTAAGCAAACAATCGCTTGCTTCCTCAAGTGATATTCGATGTTAATGTCGAACATTGATATTGTGAGAATTAAACATTGGGAAAGTACGATTAGAATTTACTGGAGGAGCGAGTGAGGAGCGAGTGAGGAGATCTCCGCGGGGGTAATAGTTTTTTGTGAAAGCGTGATATGGCTTCTCCTATTTTTAATTAATCGTAAGTCATTCGAGGTGCGGAATTTGGAGATACGATTGTATCTCTGTGAGGGAGATCTTGAAGGGAGGATACAAGAACAGTATAGCTTATGAGGGATATCGTGCGGGATTCCGAGAAGGTTTCATGGGAAAGAGCTACGAGGGAATATTTTACTTATGAATTCAGAATGAAAAGGGTACATAGCGAGGACAAAATAAAATAGCGGGAAAGAAAGATGAAAAGAATACACGAGGGAATCTGTATACCAGGATTAATTTGAAGTATATTAGAGTATTCTTGAGTATCGAGTCTTACCCGAAATTCAATGAGGGACTTTGTAAGTTGTAATGAATATTTAAGATTTCAACAGCTTTTAGAAGGCCTCGGCCTCGACGCTCCAGAGCCCGTTAAATCAGATCTACACATATCCCACTCGGCAAGCTTAGGCTTTGAGGTTTTTCTTTTTCAGTGAGTGAATCATTTCTTTTTGGCATACGTTACGTTACAAATTATCAGAAGGTATCGAAGACAACGTCAAAGAGTGCTTTGGTTCCAGCCCAAGAGCCTAATTCCGTTGAAAATGACACAGCCGCTTTCATCCAGTTATCCCAAGTCGTCCGTACGAGCTCTTCACCTGGCATTCTCATCTGACACGATGGCTTACTACTAGCTTGATCCAGCGCTTCAAGCCTCCTAATGGCACCAGGTTTACTACCATCACTGATATCCCATTGGTATCCCCATTTCCCCACCATACATACCCCCACCAAACCCCCCAGATCCCTCCATCCCCATCCCCATCATCTGCTGCCGTTGCAGCTGCTGCAGCTGCTGCAACTCCCATTTTTTAACACGAGGTCTCAATTCTCTAATTCCTTCGGGCGTCTACCTCCCCCACCTCGAACTTATTATACTATGAGCATCAAAGTCATACCCTTGCAATCCCTGTTGTTGTCGCAAACGTGGGACTTGCATTCGTGGCTGTCCGGGCATATATGGCATTCATCCACCGCCCATGGAATGTCCACCGTATATACTCATTCCTTGTGGCTGTCTCATACCTCCACCCATACCCATGGTTGGAGCTGGAGCCCTAGCTCGTGCTTATTATCCTTCTCCGCTTACACTACCGATACTCGAACCCGGCGCTCCATGCGCAGAAGCATGGTTCATCCAGCGGTTGATATTATATCCTATTGTGGGGACCCGTTGGAACAAGCCTACGGATTGTGGGCGAGGGCGTTGACCGAATGAGAAAGAGGCGTAGATGTTGCCGTGGAGGAGCGGGTGGCGGGCGAGGTGGGCGCCGAAGTGGAAATGCATTTCTTCTGGGGAGGGGGGGTTGTGGTGTGTTTTGTATTGTTGGTTGAGTTTTGGATTTATGGTGGGAAGAGTGGGTGGATCGAGAGATCTGTTTTGGGGTTGGGAGGGTGTGGTACAATAGAGGAAGGCGAGGAGTGGGTTGAGTTGATTTTGGGAGGGTGGTATTTATATTTCCGGGGGAAGCGTTTGAATTGCAGGAGATAGCGAGGGTTCCACTGATGTTTTGTAGGGTGAGGGGATGACTGTGACTGGGAGGAGGGAATGATGTTGCAGTGGGCAAGTTTGTGTTGTGAATAAGCGAGAAAGGTAAACATACAGAATAAACAAGACACCTAGGCTCAGAGACTAACTTGATATCAAATCATGTTCGACTCGATTTCGACGCATTCAAAAACAACTTCACTAAACTCAGCAGGTGTCATCTTTCGTAGATATTTGACTTAATCTTAAACTCAAAACTCAAAACTCAAAACTCAGCCTTAGGTAATAAGTGACAGCGCGACTCGAAGTTGAAAGATCAGCACACTGACTATTTTCAAGAATATTAAGGCTAAGGGAGATGCAGTGGAATATACATTTGTATAACACCACAATCCACATGTCTGGTCAGGTATGAGGCGTACAGCTGCCTAGTTCCGACCCGACGGTCTGCTGAGCATATATCTCTTTTGCGAGCTCTTCCGGATCAACTGTCACAATTTCGCTTTCCCCTTCGCACGACAGAGGAATCCCACTGCACCAGTCTGACCTGCGCCATTTCTTTATCAGTACTAGATACAGATGCTTAGATCGACCATAATTATTGTGGCGCATGTGGCAGAAGGCGGGGTCACCTCTGTTCGGCACCATTCTGGAAGTTCGATGAATCTGCGCATCAAGGCTGCGTTGCATGCGGTCTGGCGAAAGATGTCATTCGGAACTACGCAGCAGAGATCAACGAACAAGAAATAGTATCCATCGTCCGCGAAGCTGGCATTGAAGGGATCTTGGGCAAAGGCGATCAAGGATGTCCGCTACACGTATCGCTTTATGGACACGATGCACCTGTTTGGAATTGAGCGGAATACAGTATAGGAAGGAGTTTGCAGCCATCGGTGGCGAGCGAACTGCCAAATATAGGTGGTGACACATCGTCATCAGACTCGATCAGCTTAATCAAGAAGTGGATGAGCCAATGCCACAGAACACATGATGATTGTCGTCTGGGAGGCATGAGTCGTCTTCCAACTGTGTGCTTGATCTAGGCGACTGCACAGACACCAGTATCAGGCTTGTTCAAATTCAGAATGAAGAAGCGGAGTATACGTACCTCAGCCACTGCTGGGGACGCTCCGAGCTATTAAAAACAAGTACGGCCACCCATGTGATAGAACCTCTCGACTCACGACACCACCATCAAGCTCTTTTCGCCATTTAAGCTTATGAATCGATGGGATGTTAATGTCTGAGTTATATTGCGATGCTGAAAAGTCATTCTTAGTGTTTTTGCGGCCAGAGCGCGCTATGTCATACGACATCGCCACACATGCTGATGTCTCCTCCAGTCAAGCGATCATGGACCTCGGATAAGTTTGAGCTGACGCGTTATACACATATGCTGCACTACAAACTCATGCCTCTATATTTACTTCCCCAAGCATTAAAAGCCTTGCGGTACTATACAGCACTGCGCTCTCAACTTCCTTCCCATTCAACTCAACCCCTACATTGATTGTACCGCTCGGATGCTGAATAGTAACATCTCTCTTAGCATCAATGCCATTCGCTAGTATAAAAGGGATCGTGCCCTCTATCTTACATGCCGCTCCCAGATTCAGTGCTAAGGTCAGCGGAATCGCTTTATGCGTTTGCCCCATAGAGAGAACTAGACATTGTATATGTACACCCTTTGAAGCTGCCTCTGCTGTTGGTGGTAAAACGATGACGATTTTAGGCACGCTTGCGATATCCGGATCCAGTCCCATTTTCTCTGCACCCTCTCTACGGATCTTCTCTAACAATGACATTTTATGGTGTAGCTTGTCGAGATCTAGTGGGGTCGTACTAGAGTCTAGTCCAAGCGCGCGACCATCGACGTGAACTCCTGGATTGGCAAGGTCGATCAAAGTAGCTTGTATTCTTGATCCCTGTTCGTTTCTTGTATTCAGAACTGTAGTGCCACTGCCTGTGGGAAGCGTATAATTTGTTTGGGTCCCTCCTGGAAATATGAAAGACAGGCAGATTCTGGAAGCGGCACCTGCAACGCCCGCCATCTCATACGTCCCTCCTGGATGAAATTTCAACGGTTCTCCTGAGACTGAAAATGTGGAGTGAATGACTTTTCGTGTATTGGTGTTGAATATGCGAACAGTACAGGACGCAGGACCCGGACTCGATGCAGGTTCGATTATTGGTTTCTTCAATAAGCCATTATCAATCGAGAATGGGCCGATCGCAGCAGTCATGTTGCCGCAATTGCTCGCCAGGTCAAGTTGGCCATCTTCGATGACGACTTGGACGAATTCGAAGTCAACATCGGCATCCTGTCTTGCGGATGGGGATACGATGCATATTTTGGAGAGCGATGATATTCCCCCACCCATGCCGTTGAGTTGTCTGCCGTATGGGTCAGGTGAGCCCATAGCGGCTGCAAAGATTGGCTGCCATGCTGCACGATCTTTGGGAAGGTCAGCTTTATGGAAGATGAGAGCGTTACATACGCCTCCTCTCCAGAAAGCAGCACGAAGGGCTGGCATTCTATAATATAGATAATGATGCAAAGATAACAATGAGATGCGATGGAAATGAATGCAGTTTGTTAGGAGACGTAGTTCTTACATCATAGACCTAGTAAGGATGTTGATTTATAGGCTGATGTTGTGTTTTCTGTGAACCATCCCACTTTCGGATAGGTCGGACAAGAGCCCTCTCTTCTATGCTACACACATGATTGGGCCCCGGGAGTTGTGGCTAAGTAATATATAGCCAACAGGCCGTGAACATAGTGAAATTCCACCTCGGCTAATGTACATTACTAAGCAGTGAAATATACCAACCATCTCATCGGCAACGGCGTAACTCCCAGACCATTTCCTCTCTAAGTATCTTTGCAATTTAGAGCCATGTTATGTCGTGATAAGACCTTCCCTCAAGTGCTTCGAAATCGAAAATATGCTGATAGTCGCTGTTAAACAAGAGAGGGATAGCGGAAACGCCGATTGGTAGCGTAATCAAATCAATCGACAATATGATTAACAGTACTCTTTTCCTTATTGTTGAGTGGTTTCCTTAAGGGGAAACAGTTAAAGAACGTGGCATATCAATAATAGCTCAATATATATAGTGATATAAATTGTAATTCTAAAACTATAGATTCGTCTCGTGACAGGGGTGCTGGTGATGCGTCTCGGGATACAGTAATGGTCGTCACTTATGTCTGATGCCTTGAAAAGGTTCCCTATTCTTACTAAAGAAAGACAAGAAGTTCCGAGCAGAGCAAACTCTCTCTCATGAAGGATGATACTAAACTTCAAATGCATTGTCGTGAAGGGGAAAACAATAATCAATCAAAAAGAGTTCGGGTTAGGTTGAAAATATAGTGTGAATCAAGGTAAAGAAATTTTGTATGTATTAACCGACATGAAGTTGCAAAGAATTGGAGCACTTATCTTGTGTCTGATTACAGGGTACGTCTAGGCAGGTGGGATAGACATCAGGAAGAATGAGATTAAAAACAAATAAATGACTTACTTGGCTGGGACTTGACTGACAATGAATTCATCATGAAATGGGCCTCATCAAAAGTCATGCCAGCATGGTCTATAGCCTCAAGCTCTTTAGGAGTTAGTTGTGACTATGTTTCAAGGGCTTGAAGCCTCGCTGGCTTGAGGCGGCTGAAGGATTGTTGGCTACTTTCCGTTCCATGGATATGGCATGGCCCTGTCGTAAAGAAAACTATGGTCAGAACGAACCTTGTTTCAGCGATATTTGTGTATGACAATAGCCGGTATTGGTTTCTTGGCTAGGTCTCCCTTTCTTTCGTGCTTGACGAGTTTGAGTAGAGCATCATATGCTTTCTCACCGTATGTGCGTCGGAACTTGTCACCCCAATATGGATCCTCCGTGAGATGTATTGTTCTCAAGCCTGTGAAGTAGGTGAATAAATCATTGCTATCATCTTCCCCTACCATGATCCCTTCGCATAACTCCTGGAGATCGTCCCAGCTGGTGCGAGGAACCTCGATGCTCGACTTTTGCCAGACACTCGGGCTTTTGCCTGAAAAGCTTTAAATATCCGAGCAATCGCCGAAAGCTTGGCAAGGGTCGATCCGGACTAGATCTACTTTTGGATCCAAGCAGAATACGCTGTAAGGGTTGGGCAAGGTATTCAAACTCACCACATCAGGGAAGCGATATTGAAAGAAGATAGAATTTTTCTTCAGGAAGTGCGTCCGACTTTCGTGGTTTACAAACAGACCAACGGGAGTTTAGGTTGAGATTTGTCATCCCACATACCCTTGAAAAATGGTTTGAAGTCTACAACCTGTCTTCTAGGGAGCTTGAAATCCCAGATCATATGTCTCAGCTCATATGGTAGCTTGCCAAAACATGTAAATTTCTCGAGTGGGCGACCAAGGTTCTGGTCAACAATGTACTGTCCAACACCAGGCAGCTCGTGGTTGAGCAGCTGAAGGTTGAGGGCAATGACTTGCTCCTCGATCGGTGGGGCCGCATCGCTATTTCTGGTGTCTGACATCCTGATTGTAGTCAAAAGATAATAGTGGAGAATCATGTTCTTTGTCTGTCTTTGTCGAGATGACTTTGCTTTGACAAGAAGGAAAGGGAAGCGGGAAAAGGATATGTAGGTATGCTTATATAGAAGGATGGAAATAAGACTACCGAATTGATAGTCTGTCTTAGACATTATTCAAACCTGAAAGAGAATCGAAACAATATCATTGTAGTTACTGGCGACTCGCGATTCCGGCATTGCATGTACATAATTGTTTCAAAGTACCAGCCGTGGCGTGTGTGGCTTGTATCGCAGCCGGTGCGCAGCTTACTCGTTGATTCGCTAGATGCACCAGTGGTGCTGACTCCCCATCTCTTCTTTTTTCTCTTATCTAGTGAGGAAGATCAACCCGAAACATTAGCCATGAGTTTTCGAGGAACCACGCTTTCGTATATTCTTTGAATTTGTCGGCGTCTGCTCACAGCTAGCATCCGGGAGAGGAGACTCGATCAGAATGCAGAACAACATCACGCTTGCAACGAAATGCAGGCTTTATTCACGCCTGGACGAGGCTGCAGACGAGATAAGGGTAGTCAGTATTGGGCTTTGCCTGCCAGGGTACCCGTTACGATGCACACTTGAGAAGGTGTCGTTGAAAGACTTCAAGCCAGAGTATGGTTCATTTATGCATTCAACTAGCACGTATGTGCAAACTCCTCGCCAGGTAAAAGAACGATGGGTTGGTGCTGCTCGACCAGATCCTCAGCCTAAAGGGGTGGATCTGTCCTGCGGAAGTACCCCGGCTCCACATCGCCACCGTTTTAATTGGGGCGATTTCGCTGCTTTGTCGTATGTTTGGGGCGATGAGTCGATTCGCAAGGACATAATTTTGAGCGGCGAGACAGTATCGGTCACTGCAAATCTCGAAAGTGCTTTGCGGGCGCTGGCAGGGGACAATACTTTCGGTGATCGCTTCAGGCTCTGGATAGATGCCATATGTATCAATCAAGCCGACGACCATGAAAGGGCTCATCAAGTGCAGAAGATGCGAGACATCTACAGCGGAGCATGGTTTGTGATCGCATGGATCGGATGGAGTCGCCCAGATGCTGATATCAACCACGCCTTTCGTTTCCTCCGGATTCTCGCCTCTCTACAGGGGGATCAACGTGATCTTGAGAGGTTGCAGATCGAAGAAGGAGAGCCGTCTAAGGGGATTTATTTCTGCGCCTTGAACGGGCTGATGAAACAAGAGTACTGGTCTCGACTTTGGGTCATCCAAGAGCTCATCATGGGGGCTTCCTCCACTATCCTTCGCCAGGGGAACCAAGTTATCGACTGGAGTACGTTTTGTAATGGAATTGGGGTTCTCTATCACGGATCTAACTGGACTCTCAAAGACCGAGAGCTGCGAAAAGAACTTACCTCCAGGGGCTTCCGAGACAATTTGGTATGGCAAACTTACAGCATTCACCTTGTTCACATAGATCTACGCCCACTGAGTCGTTTTGATGGGGAAGGGACAAACCGTATCGGCTTCCGGCGTCTGCTGGACATTGCAAATTCCGCTGACTGCCGCGATGTGCGCGACAAAGTGTTTGCATTAATAGGAATGATGGACCCAGCTATTGCAGCAGATATTATGATAGCCTACGAGTTTGAACCACCAAAGCTGTTCGCTGCCGTTGCCCGGGTATTCATTGCTCACACGAAGAAGTTAGAGCCACTTCGCCATGGAAATCCTTGGGGTCCAGTTGGAGCACCTTCGTGGGCAGCTGATTGGACTTGGGACGGCCGGGTGCGGTTCTCTCGCCCGGAATATAATCTTGTTGCGCCGCCGTGGGAGCCCTCGGATCCAGAGCCAGACCCTGACGCTATTTACTGCGCACATGGCAGTGTACAAGCATCTTATACATTCCTAGACGACTGGAGGCTATTCTCGTGTGAAGGATTCATATTCGACGAAGTGGTTGGACTTGGTGCTCCTGAGGCTGGGTACTTCACATGGCACAAGCATCGTATCGCTCCATGCCCTTCTTGGAGAAGTTCATATGGGGACTTTGAGGCAACAGGCTCGGCTCTCTGGCATACTTTACTACTCTCTGTTGTCGCCAAAGGCGAACGTGTCCAGCAGCGTCACGCCGCACTTTTGAGTCTGCCATCGATGTTCTGGGCAGCCTTACCACAATTTCAAGCAAAAGGATGGGACTGGCTAATGGCACAAGGCGGATATTATTTTAAATGGGAAGGATGGCGTTCTACACATGACTCCTTCATGCTTGGTGAAGAGCCACTGGGGAGCTACTTCAGCAACGCCATCCCGCAAGATGCCGAGGAGCTCACGTACATGGAAGTTTACTGTAGTTGCCAGAGGGCTGTGCAGCAACGGAGATTCATGCTGACGAGGAATGGGTATTTTGGGTGGGGCCCAGACAACTTATACGAAACTGATCAGACAAAAGAAATGAAGGTAGGCGATAAAATCGCTATAATTTTTGGTTGCAGTACGCCTCTTGTTATTAGGCCAGTAGGTGACAAATTCATGGTCGTGGGTGAAGCGTACGTGCAGGGCTTTATGGACGGAGAAGCGCTTGCTCTAACGGAATCAGGAACTTGTGACATCCAGTCCTTCATATTCTGTTGACAGTGACGGCTCAAATTGCTCCTTATGAATGAGCTCTGGGTATTCTTATTTCTTTTTCTTGGAGGGAATATCTATGTACTGAGCTTCTTGTACCTGGTGCTGGCGCAATAATGTTTTAGGAACGGTCTAGCGCGGCAATCTCTCCCGCTTCAATCTTAACATGGAACTGTGTTCTACTTTGGCAATCATGCTTTTAGGAAAAGGTTCAATAATATCACGTAACCGCGCGACAACGTAACAGCGCGAAAGCTAGAAAGACAAAGTCTACTGGCATTACCTCGGTTAATAAGCCGATGCGGGTCGTAATAGTCCATGAGCTTGAAGTTACGATATCGGTGATCGGGTCGAAGAGAACTTGCATTGTTTGTAAGGGGTGGCTGAGTGTGATGACGGTAGGGTTTTGGAATCTCTGGACCCAGTGGACTGTCCATCTCAAGAAGATGAAGTGTCGTAGAACTTCTTGGCGGCTTTCTTGACAGACGTTGTAGGGGACTGGGGGACGAGGACCAAGAAATCCTGGCAGATTATCACGGAAGCTTGTGAGTGGAAAGCGGCGGCCTCGGGGCATGGCTGCGCGCCAAATCATGAAGCGGACTTCTCGTGGAAGGAAGGCAAAAAGTCGGAAATCGGTGGAATTGTAGCAAGATTGGATGAAGAGGTCTTGGTTAAGGTCGGGCAGGTATAAGAGGAGCGACAAAACCAAGTTTGCGCTAGAAGTGACTATTTGAGGGAGGTTGACTGTCACGACGCACGGCCTTGCTGAAAGACCTGGTGCCAAAGGACGGCCATCAGGAAGACTGCGACACCGACAACCAGACTAGTTATCAAGGCCATATTGATAATCGGTGACACACGGACTTGTTGGTAGAGTTGGGATTGACGGTTGGTAGTGAAGTTGAAAGGGGGTTTTCGGCTCGGGGGTAATCTTCGGAGACATCTTGAGTTCCTATTGGTGCAGAACCAGTTAGTCAACAAAACAGTTCAGAACTGAGAAAGAATACCCCAAGAAGAAAACAACTTCAATGTCCCGGTGTGTGCATGTGTAGTAAGTAGAGGCTTAAAAATACTGTGATATTCGAGAATGTCGTCTTCGGTCGCGATAATTGAGAGATCAGGTTCGTGTATGAGGAGGTTTAGATGGTTGAGAACGGATTGTGAGAGCGAGCTGAGCTGGATCTGCGTTCAGCGATATACTTTCTGAAGGTAATGGGTACTAAAGACTTACAGCGATCCCTTGTGCTTTTCTTCTTGGCCTAACCAGATTTTGCGATGATGCTGGAAAGGAAGACGAGCAAGCTGTGGGGTTCTTCGATGCTGAGGCTAGCGCGCCAAGGACTACACTCCAGCACCCGTGAATTCCTACCTAGATTGCCTACACAGCCAAGCGAGCAGATGCAGTCTGTTACAGTACACAAATTTCAGTAACCGGTACTGGAGTCTATGCATCATCCGGATCCTTCCCTGTAGGTGTCACTTCTAACTGGTCAAAGTCTTGTTTACCCAGCTGAAATTGCCTTCCTCCTGGTACACAAAGTCCCTTTCCATGTCAATATACAAAGTTTTGCGCAAACAGCTTGGAACCATGTTCTTGGGTGCGAATTCTGGGTCCATGGGAGGTGTTTCGTCGGGTAGTAAGACATAGTAATGTCGCTTAGTATCTTGGCGACTTTCATCGTTGATGTGGAGTGATACTGGCAGCGTACAGCCATTCTTCTTTGGGGGGCGCAGAAGTAGGAAGAAGGGTTCGAGGTTGATTGGTAGCAAACGTCCAGTAGGGAAGGTAGCATTCCAAATCATGAGTCTGAGCTCCGTTGAGAGTCTGCTGGATCCGGGCATATGCTTCAGACTGTGCTCCTGCAGATACAACTCTTCGTTCGGATCGACAAGCTCGCAGGTAAATAGCTCGAGAGCCTCGGTCGCTTCCTCAATTTCCTTCATGGAGCCTTTGGACCGGGTCAGGTGTCTGTATCATTGCGGTGATCCTTCTATCTAGGCGCTTGCGGGTTTAGGGTCCTTACTTGTGTTCGTTCGAGGTACCTTTGACCTTCTTTTTGCCTCTCTTCGTGTCTGCGAATTTGCCGGGAGCCATTTCCATGAGCTGGATAAAATGTCTGCAGTTTTCGCGATTGAGTAGATGTGCAATGCTTTCCTGTGTAATGTCGCGGAGGAATGTCGTTGCTTGTATCGCAGGTTATTGAAGGATATCCAGGCAGGGAAGAGGATGAAGATATTGCTTGCATTTCGATGGTCCAGGTTACATGATCCGAAAGCGCATGAGGAAGGCGCGTATTTCAACGAAGTCCACTTAGCACGTACTAGGCTAAAGTATCTTTCGCCCGTCACGTGCTGCTCGTGGTTGCGTTGTTGACTCCTAGAGATTATCTCCTCTCAGAGACCACCCCCTAAGAAGTGAATACGGGCCTCTGGACCCTTCCAAGTTGTCCAGAGATGATTTTAAGATCATAAGCTTCGAGTCGAGCTTAGGACCTTGGAATCAAGTCTTTGCAACCCAGTCCTCGAAATCCGTTCCGCTCTCTCTATCTCAGCTTCTCTCGCGTATTGTATCGTACCACCCTGGAGCACGACAAGCGGAGCGCCTCGTACCCGCTTTGATGTCCTCCAATGCTCATTCCCATCAGCAAAGGCGAAGCCCCAGTGCAACGACCGCCATGACCCACAAGTAAGCCGGATTGATCACCTCAATGTCACAAAAGTAACAACTGACATGACGTTACAGATACCTCACGAGATCCAAAGGCACTCTACAAGAGATTGAAGAGGTTGTAGCAACGCTTGCCCTGCTCACCTTTGAATTCCCTGACCCCAACGAAGAACTCTTTGTCGAACAGTGGCTCCTTCCCAAAAAGTTTACACTGTTTTCGAAACTGCCGGAAGAACTGCGACTCATGTTCTGGAAGGCAGTATTACCTGAAGGGCGAGTAATGAACATCAAGAATGAGGTGTACGAACTCCTTGAAGAAAGAAATGCGGGCGGAGCGCTATTCTCCGTCACACTTCAAGTCAATCAGGAAAGCCGGCGAGAGACTCTCCGTCACTACGAGATCTTCCGTACCCAGGACTTCCCATCCGAAGCCAAGAAATTACAGCGATGGATGCCACACCGACCAATTTGCTTCAGTCCGACTCGTTATTAGATCTTCTGGTGGGACAGTGGCCTAGGATGGGCAACCAAAGACTTGCGGAAATCCTACCACACTACGACCAACAAAATTACCACTTTGGTCATTAAATTGAGCTGTGGCGATAGTGTTCCAGACCTAGCCCCAAGCATTGTGAATGTCACGAAAGGGTTTGCAAACATAGGAAAGACAACCTTCTTGGAGCCAAGCTACTCAGTACATCTATTCTCAGTGGAGGATTGGGAGGATGTCGAGAGCTCCTTCTTGGAGAAGCATGTTTCATACCGAAGGGTCTGTAAAGATATTTGGTGGCAGTGACAATCCCGGAGCGAGACAGAGGACAGTAGCGCTCATGCTGGTGATTGAAGGAAGTCTTGCACCGAAAAAGAGCAGTTGCACAATGGCTATACAATAAACATATACAAAAGTATCCAAGGTCTCTCATATTAATGCATGAAATGGTACAGTGAGCTTGGATGCTTTAGCATCTTGCTGAATATGTCGAAGCCATACGATGCGTATAACGAGTAGAAGCTCCCCACCTTTGTACCATACTGATCTCAACTCCATTCGTCTCGGATACCTCAGCCAGTTCCAAGAAACGATTCAAGAAGCCCAGCAGGACTAGATATCTGCTTGATCCCATTAAGAATAGCCTAGTTGTAAAGCCCTCCGTCGCGATACACATGATAAAGTTGTTCCGTTCCTTAGCCAAGGAAAGGGCATCAGCCTTTCACTACGGTATGGAACTGCCGCGACGAGGATTTCACAATACTAAGTCTCAAAAGACTCCCGAGACATTGAAATGCAGCTTGTCAGCTCCTCTAACACACTGTCAGGCTCCTCGTAAGAAGTACGTCTATCACTAGCTCATCACCGAATCATAGGACGCAAAGGTGCGGATTTGTGGATACATTCTTCCCTGTTGAAGCAAAATGCAAATCGCAAGAAGTCCTTATCAAGTCAAAGTCTCCGATGTCATCTGCAGCAAATGTCGTAATCCCATCGTAAAGCCACCATCATCGTGCTCCTGCGAAACACTTTCGGATCTCAAACATTCATCGAAACGAAGCCTCTTCCTGCGTTGCGGTTTTTCTCCTGCTCGGCACGCTTCTCGGGGGTGATGCAATTCTTCTTGTGCTTGGTCCAGTCGTGGGTCTGGCACTCCTTGCTACAGTAGAATACCTCCTACAGAAGTGTCAGTGGTAATCCATTCGAAGCTCATATCTGCTATCAAAGACGGAATATACTGACCAAGCATTTTCCACACTTCTTCAATGTCTTTCCCTCGACCAATTCATTGTTCTCCTTGGAGCACGGCATATTCTCGCAGCGGATGGCATCGAAGTTATAAGGTGTACCGTCGTTCTTGTACTTGGCCAGAGAAATCTCGAACTGTTCCTTCATTGGAGCACGGAAACCAGAGTCTGCCAGGACGAAGGAGTATTTGGGAGAAACGTCGATCTTGGTGTAGGAGTCGCGCAACAGATCCATGTGGACTGGCTCGATTGTGGCACCAAGGCGCATGGCCAAGACAGCTTCGAGCACACAATGTTAGTCTACCTGTGGATCTCGGGTAGACCAGATGCCACTTTACCTAGGAGGACCAATCGAAGTTCCTTGCAGCTCATACTGCCATCAGCGAAAGACTTATTGGTAGCGTACTTGTTGAAGAGGCGGCTCAGGACGCCACTGTTGAGATGGTCTCTGGTAGCTTCGAGGCCCTTGCCGGAGAAGGAGAAGTCCTCGCTCTCTCGCTCGTCGATTTCGTAATTGTAGAGCTCGATGCCAGCGTCTGCAGACATCATGCTGGCCTCGTCCAGGTCGTTGTCACCCTCGAAGAATCGTTCACCCCAGCGGCCCATGTTGAATTGCGTGGTGAGGTCTGTGGTGAGAGAATTGCTGTGAGGTCGGGTTCTTTTGGGTGATGTTGAAGTACTGATTTAGTCGTTGGTGAAGTTTCGGGGACAAGCTGGGAGCATCTGCCTGGTAGATATCCTGTCTCGCTTAGAGACAACGCTAGTGAAAGCAAACAAAAAAGGCAAGCACGACCGGCCAGCCAGCTCGAGAAGCAATCAGGAATCTTAATTCTCTGCCATGAATTCATTCTTTACTCTCTGGAATCTCCAGCATTGTGTGGCGCCCCAACAGCGGCCGGCCAGCTTTCTTCAGAGAACCCCGCAATTTGAGGGCCCTCTGCGTACGTAACGAGAGAAAAGCAGAAGGTTGCGTGACAAGTATCACGATGTCTCGGCATCGTGCAGGTGACTACA
This sequence comes from Deltaproteobacteria bacterium, assembly GCA_002685535.1. Taxonomy (GTDB): domain Bacteria; phylum SAR324; class SAR324; order SAR324; family NAC60-12; genus Arctic96AD-7. The sequence continues at coordinate 15,926 of NYXK01000211.1, read as the reverse complement.
CTCTGTCCTCCAAGGCACGTGCAGCTCCTTTACGGGCATACAAATGCCGCCCAGAGGCTAAACACAAAAATGTGAATTTGAAGTGACAAATATCAAAGAACGAACGACCGACAACAAGATAAGTAGGGCAGTATTCAAGACATGTGTAAAGTGAAGTCCATGTTTATGTCAGAGATTGAAGCCGGCATTTCACGGACAATCTTACAGTCTGTGTCTTATCTGGACTCGTTCCTTACCATCATACCAGAGAAAAGCATTACACGTCTCATAGCTTCACTTTCAAGTAGAAGCTAATTGGCAACCGACAAGTACCAAATCCAGGTCCGGCTCCGTGTTGAATCCATTATCTAGACCTCTATTAAATTCCCTTCGTCTGTGATAGCCCATCTATGTGGAGGTTCCTCTTGACAGGCGCTAAGCAAGTCGATGAGCCCCTGATGTGTATCTCTTACCTCATCGGGCCCACAATCAGGCCAAAGTCTGAGCATCTTCATGTTCGGACAATGCAATCGAAGGTTAGGGCCGGTCTCGACGCTAGATGTGCTCAATCCTTTCTTCGTCCAGCTCTTCGTCATGCTGATAAACATCTGCAGCCCTCGGACAGTTGGCGGGTAAAGAAACTCCACGAATCGACACGTCGCCAATTCTGCCTTCATTATCGCTGGAGTAGGACAAACGGTCAAAGTCATCTCGAGGTAGGTAGAAGCCATGTAAGTTGACATGTCTCAGTGCTGTATAGTGTCGACAGTGCTGTCCCAGTATTCAAGGCTGTCAGTGTGTGGTTGGTAGCAAAACTTTGTAGTGTCGAAGTGTTTCCGGCCGACTTTCGCGATTAATCCGGAGTCCTATAGGAGCTGGTGTACCAAGTCGAATGATGGTATAGTAGTAAAAGAGAGAAGTGATTTTCCCGGGAGGTAGGCAATGTTTCCAAATCTGTCGTTGTCGCTCCAGGGGCAGCTGACTGAAGTCGGTGGGAGATTTAGCGGCCATGGGCCCAGAGCCAAGACTATCACTGGCTTCCTTGTGTGATGAGTCTGCTCCCTGTCCTTCGGATGAGCCTTCGGGCCCCTCTTGGTCGGATGGTGATGAAATAATGTCGTCAGTGACATCAGAAATTGGAATAAGGTGTGCCTCAGCTGAAGATGTCAAACTTGTTCTCGACATCTTGTGGTTAGCTTTAGTTCGTAAAGCAATGCTTACTGTACACAAAATAAGACCAAGCATTTCATTCCGAAAATTGAGGGATTGTACTGAAAAGAGGAGACTTTGATAGTGCAGTATATCAGAGCTTGTGGGTGTGGCATCTAAGGTAAGTCTAGCTTGCACTAGAAGTTTGCGTGCCGTAAGTGAGGGAGTAGTTGGGTTGTTTCTTGGGTCGCTTATTTGGGCCCCACAGATCAAATTGCCCGATTGCAACGGCAGCTTCCGGGTATAGTTTTTTGTCAAAGTGCACATCGTCATTCGTTCACAAGTGTTGGACTCCTCGTGAAGTTGCAGATTAGAGTTACCTTTCTTGACAGGCGAATATCTTCACCTTCATCTCGGTCGGCTCTTGACTACCCACATTGCTCGACACAACACTTGTTGTTTGCATTTTCTCCGCGCTGTCATGGTTGCTGGGTAGTACATATTGGTGGCTACCTAACCTTAAGACGATCCAATCTTTGATTGGGCAGAAATTCGATTCTGATTTTCCGGCTAACGTGACCAAAACTCGGTGGACTCTGAGGGCAATTCGATACGTATGGATATGATTTCTGAATACAGTAACGAATGCTCCGTGGCATTCTGTGCCTCCAAAGGTGTCTTTTGTGGATAAAGAAGGTGTGATTAAAGGCTTTCAGAAGCTCTGTTCTGTCTGCGATTGAGGCACTCGCTTAGCTTTAACATCCAGTTCAGTATGTACTAAATCGGGGAGATATCTCTACTGCTCGCATCACAAGATGGAGTCAGTAGTGAATGAGGGATTTCTATTGAAGAACCTAATCTAAGTCTCGGCCCTAAAACTATACTAAGACAATTACAGCATGATCTTCAAGAATGGACACCACTCAGCGTTCCTATTGCATTCATTAATTTCTATGCTCCACCATTGCGCATGTAATTGGCACATTGGTCTCTGCTTTGCACCCTAGTAAATAAACCCAGTCATGCATTGTTTTAAATCACTAACGTGCCGAAGGATACGGATACCGAATGCGTTCTTCTCGACTAACGTCAGAATACCGCGGTACGCCATTATACGAAGGGATCATCTTCATCTCAACCACTGGAATATTATGGGTAGGATCCACCTTCTTTTGCAAGAGCGAAAAGTACTCAAGAAAGGCCTCTTTGCACTTCTTCACTCCCTCCTCTGACAGTAACCAGGGTTGATCCATACCGTCTCGTGACGGTACTATTCTCAAAGTCTTCAAAGCTCTGAAGGCTTCGATGGGAGGCAAATTGAGGCGCTCATGCGCTGATATCTGCTGAAGGGGCTTCAGTTCTGCCTTTTGTCGGCGATTGTGGCGGGAGCAGCAAGGGTTCACTAGGTGTGGAACAAAGTCCATGTGATAAAGTGTAAGGTGTTGAACCTTGTCGAGAACCTCCAAGCCAGAAGCGTCGGCAAAGGCCATGAGGTCAGCTTGCGTGTCGTTTGTCAATAATAGTCTGTCTACTTCGGGCTCCCAGTAGCCGCACTGTGGATTTCCTGGAATCAAAAGCTTCAGATGACGAAACATTTCCTCTCGGCTTGCATGACATATGTAGGCAGTGATAGGAAGTGGCCGTCCGGCTCCTCTAAAGGCATCGATACCGCTGTTTGGAATCGGCATCCTGTCATATTGATATGGAATTGTTCGACGGAGTTCCATTGTGTGTTGCTTGTTGTAGGTGATGTCGAACAAGATGTAGTCTTGAAGCTCTTGAGGGAGCGTATTGAATCTGGTCTTGGCGGAAGCTTGACGTCGAGACTTGTCGTTGGTTGCGATCTTTGGCTTATCTGCGGGAATATTCCCCGGTATAGAAGAGCGCTGACGTTGCAATTGCAGCCTTTTCCTTTTGCTTATTCCGGCCATATTGGAATTAATCGTAAAGTGTTGCGAACCTGGTGTCGAGATAAAGTCCCTGGTGCGACGGTCGCCGAAGATTGGAGTGGAGTCTGTATGCTGTAGGTGCGAACTCTCCTTTGATCAGGGATTGGCAAACAATTCGCTGATGTGTCGCGATGATCAAGGTAGAGAGAAAAATGGCGGAGGGGAAAACGTTGATTGGTGGGATGAGTAGAGGCGTTTGTGGGAGCGTAATGGATTTAAAGCTGCTATGGAAGCATATGTAGACCGACTGTCTGTGAATGGACTGGCTACTGCCGAAAGCATGGCGGCTAGACGGTTGGACATTGCTTAGCTGTTTTCCTAGGCTTTACCTCGCCATTAGGGATCAGTCAATTGAGATATGACAAGGTTGGCAAGGCGTCGCGCTAAACATCACAACCCAGTCGATGACTTTTGCAACTAAACTTCCCGTCAGTTTTCCGATGGTCCACAAATATTGGAAATTTTCCTGAAAGCCTGGTAGTGTTATGCGCTTGTGGGGACCAGAGAATTATACAACCGTACTGTGTTAAGCGAATGTTTGTTTGGCGATATCATCGCAAGTCCCCATAATGAGGTCTTGCTTGAGATCATATCAAGGATGCAGCAGTGGCACAAATGTCGGAGGAAATTTCGCTTGGGTACGAGTGGTAGCTAGCTTACGCTAGCTACATAATCACAGGCATTCCTTCGGAGCACCCCATGTCTCGAAAGTTTCCACCGCTCGTGAATAGTGCGCTCCTTACCTATCACGAAAGATTATGCTAGATTGAACTTTTATACTCTTTATTGCCTCAAAGCCGGAGTTCTGCGCGAAGGAGACGCCCAAATGCAAAGCCAACCACCGAGAACGTGCCAGATACAGCCACAATTAAGAACATCCCACTCAACCATGACCAACGTGTGTGGGAGCTCTGCAACCGTGGTGTGGTGGTCGGAGAAATGACTGCATCGCTCCAAAGATCAGATAACCTCGAGTTATGGAACGCAAACGGCCTTGGACGGTCCCCAAGACGGATGAATGTGGACGTTCGGCTAAATAGCTCAAGATCCGGAAAGGACTGCCCTCAACAACTTTGCCCTGAATTTTTCCTCGCTGAAGCCAACCCAGCACTCCTCACATTCCAACGTGCCAGGTCGATGACACTTCATAAGCACAATGACTTCTACCTCACCTCGGCCTGGATCCTGATGCCGGAATTCCTTGAACATGGCGGTCAGGCTTTTTACACAGAGAGCTCTTTGGTAATCGTACTTCAGCGCGCAGGACCCACCGACGAGCACCAAATCTCGCAGAGAAGAGAGCGTTCGGAAGAATCGTACTTGATTGTTTCTGGAATGTCTATAATAGGGCGGCGTATCAGGTGTAGAGGTTGAGATTGGGTCGAAGAACTTCCACGGTACACTCCACCACGTACTACCAATTATCGAAGATTGGAGTGTTGCGAGGCTCTCAGCGACAAAAATGTCTTCCGCTGCATTCATGTGTTCTTCAAGACTGAGGAGGTGAATGTAGCTCCGGAAGACCACGATTTCAATCGTTGGGTCGAAGTAGTATTGAGAGAGTGCAGGACGTCGATCTGGAACACCAGGAATGTGAGCTGGCGCGGTGTAGTGCTTCAACATCTCAATACGACTTTCCCGGTTGACCTGCAGGAGTGATGGAACTGCAATTCGACATCGAAGCATATGACCATTTCGATGAACGAAGATCTTGCGACGGGGACGGCTGAGTTTCCAAATGAACAATTGAATTTCGACTGGGAGCTTGCTGAAGGGGTGGAAGGTGGCTGTGGGGGTCCATTGGTAGTAGAGAACGACATCGCTGTCGGGGAGCTCGGTTTTCAAGAGACCGAAGGTGAGCAGCTCGTCAATGGAGAGCACATGGCCGTTGAGGTCTTTGAGACCGCGAGTCTGGTCATCGCTATCACGGTCGTGTCTAGTTTGTTGGTGCTGATTTGGAGTTCACGCTGCTCAGGGCTGCGATATCGACTTTTTAGAGTCGAGCTTTGCTTCGCTGATAGTGTGTCGCGCGACGCCGGACAGTTGCGATATCGAGAGGAGAAAAATTCTCATTAAGATGCGTTGAGCGACTTTTGCGTCAATTGAATCGAGAGTCGCTGGAGCAATGGGTAAATTCACCAGTGGAGATCAATTCGCCGTTATTGTACCGTATAGGGCTGGGGTTCTAGTCGACTTGCACTCGCCTTTACTCTTCCGTTTCTGTATACGGTGGTGGATCCTCTGGCGCATTCACCGGCTCACCCGAGTAAACCGGCGGATCAGCTTTCTTAACAGCAGCACTGCCACATCGCTGCTCATCTTGTTCCTTCTCGATCATTTTCTCTTTTCCCTTGCCGTCCACATCTTTGAAGTTCAACTTCAACTTCAACTTGCCCCCTCCCCCAGCCCACCCCCTCTCCTTCTTCAACTCCTCCATAAACCTCCACTCCTCCTCCCTAATCACCGCTAGATGCTCCTTCATCTGCGCCTCATTTTCACACACCCTAAGCAATTCACGCGTATCTTGATGCCCATGATGCATTTTCCTCCGTTCCGATCCTGTCCAGCCCAGACATCCAACCGCTATATACGGGACCTTGAATTTTGGGAAGCGTTTCCGAACATCGGCTGCATAATACAGTTTGATATCGTAAGCTGTGCCGAGAATGAATTTACTCTGGTTTTGGAAACCAATAGATTTCTCGTCCGCTGCTACGAGAACCTGTTCGAGCTCATGTAATTTCTCGAAGAGAGCAGTAGGCCGTTTCCGTTCGTCGGTGTAGTGCGAATGCACCATGATGTTCCTGACGCCTTTCAATGCTGTAGGGAGAGAGTCCAGGGGGTCGGGGAGGAATTTGGCACCGGGTTTGGGGACGAGATCGGTCCAGATTGGTTCGAAGAGGAGGAAGTCGAGTATGGGGCTGAAGAAGACTGTGCTAGTGGCGGTGGAGGAGCAGGAGGAGGAGGAGGAGGAGGAAGAGGGCAGGGAAATATATTCTCCATAGAGCATCGCGATCTCACGTGATTCTTTGCAAACGTGGAAGAGCGGGATGTGGTTCTCGGGGGCGCTGAAGATGTTTTGATTGTTGGTTCGGGTCCATTTTATGATTCGGCTGGTGAGTGCGTGTTTCCATATTGGGGCACGGAGTTCGGGTGGGAGATTTGGGAAGAGAGTAAACGACGTCTGGGTCGACCTGGTTGGTGGAGAAGATGACTGGGTCTGGTTCTCAGGCGTGAGGCTCGTGTCGCATAGTGATATCACGACATCTGAAGGTTTAGTCCTCGTGTCGGGCTGTGGCCCTACTGTTGCCATTGCGTTGTTTGACCGTCCCGGAGACGTTCAGAAACCGGCCCGCGTAAGACTTCGGGTTCGACTAGAAGAGGGGATTTGCATTCCAAACTCCAAGGATTTTGTAAACATAAATCTTTACCAATCTAGGAGGGATGCTGAAGCTGTGTTCGAAGGGCTGTAGACGAAAGGAGGCTGAAGATCTTGGTGGCGATTTCACGTAAGCACGATCATGTGACACAAGCGATGTTGAAATCCTCTTTTGTGTCAACAATAGCGAGAACATAGATATAGCTCATATGAGCGCTTCTCTAAGCATACATTCCGACGTTGAATAGGCTCTGGAGCAATACAATCGTAGGTATCACTTCTGAAACGAGAAGAGACTGACATTTTCGTCCGCAATATATCACTTTCGAAATAGAGGGATAACCGAGAATAGAGGAGCAGTCTGTTTTCCGTATAGTCGGTATTGGAAAACGGAAATCCTGCTATGACATGAACAATCATCATTATACCCATCTCCAAGCGATTCATGACTCCTGGCTCAGTTATGTAGATGGCTTGGTCTGGCATCTATACGAAGGAATTCTCGCTAAAACACTTAAAAGCATACATGAAGCATAGGATATCTCTGTTATACATTCACAACAGACCTTGAGATAAACAAAAAAGAGTATCACGATTGGATTCCTGGGAAGGGAAAACAGAATGGGGATTTTATGGCTCGGCTAAACAGAGATATGCAAGCCACCCCTCACTAGTCTCAAAGCAGCGATTCTGCTTCCACTGACCGCCGGATCATCCAAAATGTTTCCCAGCGCCCTCCATGACTCTCTTTTTCTTATTCCACTTCCCAGCACTCCGCGATATTTGCATGTAACAATGCTCGTCCCGAAACCTCTAATACTCTTCATCGATGCCTACGACAGCTTTTCAAACAATATAATCTCACTTCTGGAAACCACACTTGATGCCTCTGTCAGAACAATACATATCGACAACCCCGCGCTCTCGAGCGATTCGGCCCTGCACAAAGAACTACGGCACTATGCGGCGGTAGTATGTGGCCCTGGCCCGGGCCATCCGGAGATTGAAAAAGATGTTGGTATAATGAGGAGGATTTGGAGGTTGGCGGACGAGGAGATGATCCCAGTACTGGGGATTTGCTTGGGCTTTCAAAGCTTGTGCTTGGAATTTGGAGGGAAAGTCCGGAGGTTGAAGGGGCCGCAGCATGGGATTGTAAGGAGGATAGTACATTTTGGCGAAGCCGATGAGGAACGTAACGAGAATCTGTTCGGTGGTGTTGGGGAGATCAACGCTACACTTTACCAGAGCTTATGCGCCGACATTGGCCAAGATTCGATTTCGGAAGAGCGCTGGCAGACTTCGAAATGGGAGGCTACAAGAACATGTCCGGATTTATTGCCATTGGCTTGGGCAGAGCACGATCTGGCAGAGGAAAATGATTCAGGAATCATGGATGAAAGGGTTTTGGTTGCTGTACAGCATAGGACGAAACCTTTCTGGGCCTTGCAGTACCACCCGGAGTCCATATGCACGAACGATGAAACTACGAAGGTTACACAAAATTGGTTCAAGCTCGCTCGGGATTGGAATAAGCAGTACCGACAGACGCAGATCGATTTAGAGGGCCCCATTGAAGGACGTTTCGCAACTCCAGAAAGCCTGTTAGGTCGAAGTCGCCGAAGATTGGAAACCATTCAGACAAATGGAACCACCAGGTCTAGCAAAAGCATGTGCCATTCGCGCAGTGTCGATATTCCTGCACACCTATCGGTCCAACATATCGTAGAAGCTATTCTAGATATACAAGACGATCAGGTCATCCTCGAGTCGTCCAATGCAAACGAGAAGTTAAGTGGGGGTGTGGATGTCAGAGGAAGATATTCCATCATTGGTTTAGATATCAAAGACTGTACGAAGATTCAATACGCAGCTAGCAGGGACACAATTACGACCTTTCCTCCTCCATGTACTGGCCAGAACGCAATGCTTCGCACTGTTGCGGCCTCGGCATGTGGAGGAATTTGGCCATATCTAGCTCAGCGTCTCGAACAATACAAAGTAGTGGAGGGCAATAACGAGTCTCCATTTTGGGGTGGATATATGGGCTACGCGACATATGAGCTAGGACTCGAAAACATCGGCGTAACACCTGATGCGAGCGGACGTCAGCATGATCGTCCAGATCTATGCTTTGCTTGGGTTGACAAGAGTATCATCGTCGACCCTGTCAAGAATCAGATCTACATCCAGCAACTTGCTCCAGCGGATGAAACTGCTCGAGTTAGTGCGTGGATGGATGGCATTGTCTCGAAGCTGGAGGCCCTCTTCCTACTTGAGGAGAGTCATGATCTGTTCAGTATCACGTTCTCAAATCTCCCATTGACTATGACGAAGTGTCAGCTCTTAGACAAGATGATCGAGACGAATGTCACTCTTCCTTGTGGGTTGAAGCTCCACCACCAAGATAACATGTTCACCGGTATCGCAACAGCAAGGTATCTGCAGCACAATGATCCTGGGAAAATTGCAACAGCTCTGAACAATATCAAGATTTCCGGACAAACCATCCATGCAAAAGTCAAGAGCAAAGCATCAAATGGTTTTGCAGCACGCAAAGCGCCCGTCATTGACTCAATCACCAAGCCAGGCTCTCAACCTGATATTCCCACCACTGTCCTCGCAATCGATACCCCTGAAAACAACACTTACGAGTCCAAAGTCCTCGCCTGTCAATCCTCCATCCGCGCTGGCGACTCCTACGAGCTCTGCCTCACCGACCAAACTCACGTCACTCTCTCCACAACCCCATCATCCACCTCTTCCCCCTCCGCATGGAATCTCTACACCACCCTCCGCACCCGCCAACCCGCCCCCTTCGCCTCCTACATCCGTCTCGGCCCCCTAACATACATCTCCGCCTCCCCCGAGCGCTTCCTCAGCTACACACCCTCAACAGCCGAACTCCGCCCCATGAAAGGCACCGTCCGCAAATCCTCCCAGGTCTCCACCCTCGCAGCCGCCACCTCTCTCCTCGCTGTTCCAAAAGAACAAGCTGAGAATCTGATGATTGTTGATCTCGTCCGGCATGATCTGCATGGCGTCTGTGGTGCTGGGAATGTCTCGGTCCCGAAATTGATGCAGGTGGAGGAGTATGCTAGTGTGTATCAGATGATTTCTGTTGTGCAAGGCACGATTCCAGCTCCTTATCCAGAGGAGTTAGCTGGGCATTTGAGTGAGGCGGAGAAGGAGGAGAAGGAGAGAAGTAGGTATACAGGCCTCGATGTGCTAGCAGCGAGTTTACCGCCTGGAAGCATGACCGGTGCACCAAAGAAGCGTAGCTGTGAAATCTTGAGAGAGGTGGAAGGCGGAAGGGAGAGAAGCCTGTATAGTGGAGTGGTAGGGTATGCGGATGTGGGGGGAAGAGGAGATTGGAGTGTCAACATCCGGTGTGCTTTTAAGTGGGAGGATGAGGTTGTCGCTGGGGATGGAGAGAGTGGAGAGGGAGGAAAGGAGACTTGGCATATTGGTGCTGGGGGCGCGGTTACGGCACTGAGTACACCTGTTGGTGAGAGAGAGGAGATGTTGACGAAGTTGAGTGGGACACTGGGTCTGTTTCGCTGAGACTCGCTTCTTATACTCGCCCCTTTTCCTCGGTTGTCCCTGGTAGCGTTCTTTTGCCGGCGTTTTTGGATATCACACCTCTCAATGTCCGGATTTTTAGTTAGGCTTCTGGTCAGCATGGCGTTTCTGTTTTCATTCGAATGGTGTTTGGAGCTCGAGATATACTCAACGTATCTTATATAGCGCTGATTGGAGCAAGCTACTTGGATAATTAGGAAGAAGCGAGGCGTTCAACATAGACTTTACCAAGGGTAATAGCCCACCAAAGGGAAGGGAAGGGCATCGTCACTCAACGATAGAAAGATACCCCACTCAATCTTTGGTATAGATAGAGAGTCAGTAGAATTGTTTTCAACATAGAAGAATTACCATCTGACTGGAATATTTCGTTGGTGGGACGAAGTTTGCTCATTCATTCATTCATTCATTCCAAGAACCATGATAAATGACAGAAAAAACCTGTTTGAAATTCCATGTACTCGCTGGAACTATATGCCACACTGTACACTGTCTTCCCATATTCCTATTCCCAATCCTACCCCTCATCTCTTTCATATCTTTCCAAGCCCCTTGTTCATACCACGTCACTCCTTTGACCCTCCTCTCAGAGTTTCACTTGCCTCCTCATACTCATGCCAAGGCAATCTGCATTACTGTCCCTCACTATGTGATATCGGCAGACTTAGAACTCATGCTCTTCTTCAAAGAACATCCCGAAGGCGATGATGGTGCCGTAGATCAATACACCGCCGATGATGGACATCACGGCTGCGTACCAGAGGATGATTCCGGAGTGGGCGAGGAGAACTGGGAGGGCTATTTAAAAAGAGAATGTTAGCATGGACTCTCATTACTTCCGCATCAATGCCCATCCTGCCCCTCATCACACCCTTCCACCCTAAACCGCATGTCTGCGACTGCGCCGCTATCTTTCCCAGCTCTGCGCCCAGCAGGGTACGGCACACCCTACAGCATCCATACCCAGAACCTTCGACCAAGAGTAACCAAGGAAAGGAAATCAGCCTACCAATCCCCATCAGCACCAAAAACCCCGTACAGAATCTCCCGAAATCCACAACCGCATTCCCCGAACTCTCAACGAAATCATCCGGATTGGCGCATCGTCCACAGATCCAGTTGGGCAGGGGAGCGAGCACGTAGGTTGCAACGACGAGGAGGGGCAGGTATTGGTGGAAGAGGGCGCAGGAGAGGATTACGAGGAGGAAGCCGATTGCTAGGACCTGTTGAGGAGGAGAGGGGGTGTTAGTGAGGTGTGGTGTGGTGTTGGGTGGGAGGAGGGGAGAGGAGGGGTGGGCTTGATATGGGGTGGAAGGAAGGTGGGAGGGGAGGGGGGAGAAGGAGAGGACGTACGAAAGAGAGGGAGATGATGGTTTTGAGGCCTGCGGCCATTTTGGCGGTTGATAGAGGCACTTTGTCTTTTGTTCTGGTACTGTGTTTATGGCGTGTGTATGTCTCGAGGCTGAACCGAGTTGCGATAGCTGTCCAAGGTTCGCGCCTGGCTTGATTCGCTTCCTTTGCTTCTCGCAACTTCAACAATCCCTATCTTCTGTTCTCCAGATATCTTCCAGCCGATGATACTCGCTCGTTTCGATATGTGCAGTTTGTTGAGTTGTGGTCGATAGCAAGTTGTCAAGTGAAGCTGTCCTCGCCCGGCCTGTACGATCAAGAGCTGACGTTGCGCCGGCCCTCCCATGCGGCTCTGGCCCGCGACTAAATCCACGCTAACCATAAATCGAGCCCACAAGTCAATTTACGGTATATACAGACAGCTACCCCTGCATATTTACGGCAGCCTTATTCCAATCTGCCCTGAGCTTCATCATCGCGACTGCCTCGTCTCTCCATCACAACTTCAATTCCAGTTTCAACCAGCCACAACACACTTTCTCTTCTCCTTCACGATTAGAAATCCACATTGCCGCACCGCCCACCTAAAGAAAAGACACAGCAGGAGCTGCAAACGCAACCATGTTCAGAAATAACTACGACAACGATTCCGTCACCTTGTAAGTTCAAGTCACATCCAAGCTCCAGCTTCCTGCAAACGCGCTGGTCGGGCTTATAGAGAGATACTTCGTGCTAATTGATCTATGATAGCTCGCCGCAAGGTCGTATCTTCCAAGTCGAATATGCATCGGAGGCTGTGAAGCAGGGAAGCGTCGTCGTTGGTATCGTTAGCAAGACACATGCTGTTCTTGTAGCTCTGAAGGTATGTCATCTACTCCTCCAAGTCACCGAGTCCCTCGCAGATCTATTCCGCCCTCTCTCCAAAGTTGCAAATTTATTCCTACAATACGATACATGGTCGTGGTCGTGGTTTAGATCCCTATGCTAATGTTGATTCCCACCTCCAGCGCAATGCCGAAGAACTCTCCTCCTACCAAAAGAAAATCATCGCCATCGACGAACACCTCGGCGTCTCCCTCGCTGGCCTGGCCTCCGACGCTCGCGTCCTCTCCAACTTCATGAAGCAGCAATCCCTCTCCTCGCGCCTCACCTACGGCCGCGCCATCCCCCTCGAGCGCATCGTCTCCTCCATCGGCGAGCGCGCCCAGACAAACACCCAACACTACGGCAAGCGCCCTTACGGTGTCGGCCTCCTCATCGCTGGTGTCGACGAGACAGGTCCGCATCTATTTGAGTTTCAGCCGAGTGGCATGACGCAGGAGATGGTGGCTTGTGCTATTGGTGCGAGATCCCAGATGGCGAGGACGTATTTGGAGAGGAACTTGGAGAGTTTCGCGGATTGTGGGAGGGAGGAGTTGGTTAAGCATGGGTTGAGGGCTTTGAAGGAGAGTTTGGCGCAGGATAAGGAGTTGACGGTTGAGAATACGAGTGTGGGTGTTGTTGGGATCCAACAGGAGGGTGCGAAGAGTATTGAGGGATTCAAGCTGTTTGATGGTCAGGAGGTTAAGCAGTGGGTTGATCTTGTGGCTGATGGTGCGGAGGGTGCGGAGGCTGAGGAGGGCATGGAGGTTGATTCGTAGGGTATTTTCATTGTCTGATGTGGTTTGAGGACTTTGGATTGGGCGTTTGGCTGGCAATACTTCATTGAAATGATGGAGGAATAGATAGCTAGCTCGAGAGTGTAAAATTAGAATACATGACATGAAGAAAGTAGCCAGATGATTCGGTGACATTATATAGCCTGGCGTTCCAGGTCCCGTTATTAGATGAGGATGATACGCAAGGCAAAGCATTGGCATTATTCCGTGACTTTACATTCCCTCAACTTCATTATCCATCCGTCGTTGAGGTAGCACGATGTATGAAAGCAGAGCAAATTACTAGGAGCATTTCGTGACGTTGATCTTGTCTAAAAGCGTTGCGAGTTCTATTAGATACTTGTGTATTCTCCATCTACCTAGCCATGCACACCGATCTACGAATGCAGTACACCAAGAGAGAACAGTAAGTCACGGCATGCAACGCAATAAGCAACCCATCTCCATCACCTCTCCCTCCTCCCCTCCCCCACAACAAAAATCTACTCCTCACCCCACGTCAGTCTAAACCTCCCCTCCGCATTCCTATACGTCCTCAACTCCCTCACCGCGCTCTCCGCATCCCTCGCCTCCCTAATAATCCCACTATTCTTCTCGCCAACAAACCCAGCCTCGACGCTGCCCTTGACCCAGTTGAGGAGACCGTCCCAATAGCCTTCGATGTTGAGGACTACTATTCCGCGGTCGTGGATCCCGAGTTGGTTCCAGGTTACGACTTCCATGAGTTCTTCGAGGGTGCCGTAACCGCCTGGGAGAGCGATGAAACCGCTTCCTGGACCACCGGAAAGAACTTCGCGGGCCATGAGCTGTTTGCGGGTGTGCATGTCTTTTACGACGGTTGTGTGGCCGTATAATGCTGTTGAGGGGATGGAGCCGGATGTTATTTCGGCGGAAGTGGAGTCGGGACCGCGCTCGTACTATTTGAGAGGTGTTAATATGGGAGTTCACGTTTCGGGGGTATATCTCGAAGGATCGATATGCTCCTTCGGAGGATTATATTCGAGGGGAGAGGAAAGGAAGGATGGGAAGTGGTTGAGTGCTGAGTGTGGGAGATGGACGAACCTTGATCAGAGGAGCTGGAATGATGCCGTGGACTGATGATGGTCCTGACAAAGAGACAAGCGTACGTGCTACTTCGCCCATGAGACCGACTGTTCCGCCGCCGTAGACGAGAGAGATATTGTTCTCGTGAAAGACACGGGCTAGAGAGCGTGCTGCTTCCTGTTGGTGAGTGCGTTAGCTGTGTTTTGAAAGGACATGAAGAGTGACGGTGTTTTGGGATGACGTGTAAATTGTACTGTGATTTGCTGAAATTTGAAGACAAATCCAATGTTCTCCGGGTTATTGTTCGAGCACGCATGGAGGACAGAAGAGAGAATAGAGCAATAGATATTTCCATTCGGGGTTTGAGTTGAGAAGTACATACCATATGAGCTGGCGAGTTCCCAGGTGAAGCACCACAGAATACACAGATCTTCGTCTTTGGAACACCATCAGAAGTAGGAGCTACATTCTCATTGTTGGTAGTTGAGAGTATGTTGGCTGGGTTGAGCTTGAATAGGTTATTATGTGGATTTGGTGAGTCGGTTCCTGAGTTTGAAGCTGGTAAAGGAGTTCCGGTGCCTGAGAGGGCGGGAGATCCGCCACCTGAAGCCATGATGAGGTGATGGGGTGAAAGATTGAAGAGATGACTCTGTTCGACGTAATCTTTAAATTGGGGTGAGGGGATGTCGAAATCTGGAGGTCTAATTCCAAGTTGTAGTTGAAGATCGAAAGCGGAAAGTGGGTGGCGATTGAGCTGAACTTTCCTAGAAGAAATATGAGTCTTTTCTTTCTTTCTGAGTTCGAATATGAAAAGAGATATTCCTTGAAGAAATGTAAGAAGAGAGGATATATATGTCTTACAGATTCTATTCAATTTATGGGGTTTTTCGTGTGTGTGTGACTCAATGCAATGCAGAAGTTGTGCAGCCAAGAGCGGTCAAGTCTGTAAGACAAAGTGAGTTATGGCTGGTAGTGTACTATTCAAAACGAATGAGTCTTAAATGCCTCAAAGTGTGGATGTGAGGTAGCTTGAGTATTGAGCGTTCGCCTATTATATCTCGCCGTCAGTCAATGGTAAGTGAAGGAAGATGGTGTTGATGCTGGCGACAAGCAGCAAGTCTTCGGAATTCGCCTTGCGTTCAGTTCGAATGTCTTGGCATATGTAAGGTGAAGTTGTCGCTTCCCTCAGCCGCGTGCAGCCGTGTCAACACCGTGGCCAATGATTGGTTGAAACTTGTGACATGGATCTTCGAGTCCACGCCATTCTAGCGTCGTTCTCGAATTATTGCGACTTCGCGGACTTGAAGCCTGGTTCTTCGAACATCACTCCTCATTCAATTTACGAGGATTTACTTCCGAATAGCCTCAACATGTCAGGAGCAGCTCCTCCAGCTGCGCGTGCGCAAGCACAAGAAGGCGGAATGGGTGTATGTTCAATTTCCGAACCCCATTGTTCCTCTCCGTCCAGCCCAATGCTATGTGTACGAATGAAGGCTGACAAGACTAGCCTATGGTCAAATCTGCCGCGCAAGGTCTCGCCATCTTCTTTGGCATGCAGTTCGTGATGGGAAAAGTAATGGGTCCAAAGACTCCAGCAGCAGTAACAACAACGGATGCCTCCGGCGCAACCATCACGGTCCCGGCCAACACGGCTGCGATCCCACCCTTCAACGACCGTCCTAATACTCTCGATGACGGCGCTGTTTATAATCCCATCGCGCAGCGTATAGCTCCTATGTGGCCTCTCAATAGTCCCCTTGATATTACCGTCGTCATCTCCCCCACTTTCGTCGCCGAACCAATTTCGAAAGCTCCCGCGGAACGGGTTGTGGTCAATGA
>NYXK01000210.1 GCA_002685535.1 Deltaproteobacteria bacterium | reverse complement strand
TTAAAGATCCCAAGAAAATCGATTTTCCACCAAATTTGTTAGCAAAAAACTTCTTGGAATTCAAACACTTTTTTAATGGTATTACGTAATGCAAACACGATAGAACTTAAGAATACAAGAGTATACTTGATAAATAATCAAGATTCCAAATTTGAAGTTATTCTATCAAGAAACAATTGAATTATTAAATATTACAAGTAGTGAGTTTTGGTGTAAAAAGGGTGGGCGGAAGGGAGGGGTAGGACGTTAACTTAGTACTTACTTGCAAGTTGTTGCTTGATGGCCTCTAATGCTATCACGATGTCTCTGGATATTCTCCACCATGGCATTCTCGATATTGCCGACAGTCACAACAGGAACTGTCAAGTTCTTCCTCAACATCTTCCAATGTATAGGCTCGTTGGCCGGATCGATCTCTTCAGAATCGCGGAACTCGATATCGCTATATACCCAAGGCTTAGAAAACCTCGCTGAAGG
Organism: Deltaproteobacteria bacterium; assembly: GCA_002685535.1. Lineage (GTDB taxonomy): Bacteria > SAR324 > SAR324 > SAR324 > NAC60-12 > Arctic96AD-7. The sequence continues at coordinate 22,387 of NYXK01000210.1, read as the reverse complement.
TTTTGTGACAATCAGGACCTCCACTCCCAGCTTTCGCATATTCATCAATATAGCCATCAACTCGTAATCCTTTCCACCGCGCTTGAGGAATTGAGACGACATTTCCCACCCCCGTTGCTATAGCTCGGATCTTGGGTAAATTGCCATTGCTTGATTCGGGAATAAGAGCTGCAAATCTTTCATGCTTGAATGTCCATTCGTCCAGATAAATCAGCCATAATACACCACTAGCTTCATTAAGGTAAAGGTTCGGTTCTCCAGATCGTGGTTCGTGGTGTGCCGTGAGTACCATTTGACATTCTTCGTGGGCTTCTTTGTTAACTTGAAGGAGGGGTGATGATGACCCAATGGGTACGACATGGGCTGTTCCAAGGTCTCTACCCTTGTCCTTTATTCTTCCGACCTCCACTGGTACGATCATTGTCTCCAGCGCCGCGATTCTGACAATCTTTCGATGAAGCTCAAGAGGAGGTCTTGGGAAAGGAGTGAAAGTCGCTGCCGCAGGCTCCGAGCCTCCAGCACTTTGGCTTAACAAGGTGCTCGATTGCTTATACGGTCGAATGTTTCTCTTCACATAGCTTAGGAAGCTCATGTGCTGCTCCTATAGCACAGATTGGAAACCGTGTTTTGCGATAAGGGTACTGTGTAGCTAGAACTTTTGTCTCTCTTCCTAGACTAGGGCAGGCTTGTGCGCAATGCTTTTAATAGGTAAGATATATTTGTCATAAAGAAGCGCTATTCACACGTTGACTAGTCCTAATGCGTGAACGAATTTGTCAAGAGTACGCGAGAAATATCAATAGCGGGAAATAGCAACAAAGGCTTCGATTTGGAATTAATATAATTCGGCTAGTCTCAAGACACATGAACTGTTCAGCCCTCTCAACCAAAGTAAGTAGCCCTTAGATTCTACTGGAGTCAACTTTCAGGGTCAACATCGCTTCTTATGTCTTCAATAAAAGTCTACTTATTCTATTGGACCAAGCTGGGCATGAGGACTGTAATCATGCTCCCGGTGTTAATTAGTTGGCTGCATGTGGAAGCACTTTTTAACACTTTTAGATGGACGATTGACGCGTGGTTTCGAATAGTGGATATCTTTCATCTTCTTACACTTATGATACTGGACGTGAGCCAACTTCTCTGCGATTTCTGAACACAATATCACCGACTACTCACCGTACTTCCTAGTGAGACGTAAGGGCAAGCTTTCATGAGCTATTACGGTGGATTTCGTGGAACAAGCTGATGGCGCACTCAACATATCCACGTTTACAACGTTCAAAGAGATGACTCCTAAGTTATCTCTATCGATCATATCTCCTTCGGCCATCCGTTCCCTGTCGGATTAGTTACGTACAAAAAGATGTACTAAAGATTTACTTTAAACAAGACGTACTGGCGTGTGAAGGATGCCAAGAAGGGGACGTCGCTTGCAAGTCATACTAGTACGACATAAGGTTAATGACCACACGTTTTCTTACTAGTATTTTAGAACTTCTAACTTTTATAACCTTTCGAATAAGATTTAAATAAGCGTCTCGCTAGAATCGTTTACTAAAGAAAGCTCTTTAAGATTCATTCAAGAAGTAAGAGCTCTTAGACTGACTTTACTGTAATATCATACGGTTTAAATCGAAGCCTTATAAAGTGTATACGGCTCACAAAAATTTTGCCGAGAGTAATAAGGTAGCGTAATGTAAAAAGGCTGAAACAAAAATAAGGTAATAAAAAAACAGCCAGAACTAAAGGCTCTAATAACTGGGACAAGTTCAAGGGGTGGAAAAGCGATTTTTATTTTATTTGGGTTTTTTGGTAAGTCATCTTGCAGGTTTGAATATTTCCATCAAGGGGTTTCCTTGACTTCCATGTCCTAAGCTGACATTACATCACGTAGATGGTGATATGAAAACAGTCACTCGAAATCGAAAGTTTGGAGCAATTCCATTTGAGTTTGGGACAAATGCGTTGCATGGCTGTACTATGCTTACGATAATATCACGACGAGCAGTTTGGATGGTGAGTTACCTCCAGTTTGAACTTGGTTGCTGATTCCAATCTCTGGTGCCGCTCCCTGTGCTAAAAGTCAGCTAGGCACACTTTTGGGAGGGCTATGCTTTCAAGGACAGTTACGACCCAAACGCACCTGAAATAGAGGTTAATGGTAGAACTGTGAGAAATGACGGAAGTCCTGACAATGGCGCAAACCTGCAATCATGGCAAGACAGGGCTGTTGCTGCATTGACTGGCCAACCCACCTCAGTTCCACTACACATGCCTACCTTGGGCAGCCCCATCGATCCTACTCTCTTCAATCAGCCGGGCGATAATACTGAAGCTATTTTCTTGTCACCGGCCAAGGTAATCACAACAGATTCGTAGGGTAACGTCGTGGCCGACTACAAGTATTCGAACAAACTTAATGAGCTCACGACGGCAATACGACGTTTGATACCTGGTGTTAAGGTGTATAGCATACCATACATACCTCTTGATTACTATTCTCCCGCGGACGAGGCATTGATAGACAAGAGCGATCGCGGGATGGCCCTTTTTCAGTATGACCCAAATGCGGATGGCGCTGGTGGACGCTACTACCGACTTTTTTATGAGCTCCACGTAAGGATACGCAATCTTGATTGAGAGGCTGTGCGTCGCTATCTAGGTTAGAATAATGCTTGAAACCAGATAATGACAAGAATGTATCAGTCTTTGCTAAACTATGAAGATACGAATACTTATTGAAACGAAACGACACCCATGCCACAGTGAAATCAACAGATTGTCTTTATCCAGGCCATGAAGTATTTAGTGCCCGTTGTCACAAGCCTGTTGGACATTCAGCCTTGTAACTTGATCGGGACAAGGCCATTATAGAGGCGGACATGGGTGCTCTGAAATCTAGCGCTTAGCCCCCTCAGCCCGCCGCTATTCAGCTCTCCTCCTCCACTAAATTCCTACTCATCCATCGTTTCCCAAACAACCATTACCACCATTACCTCAACAAGAAGAACGAACTGGCTTTACCCAGCTTCACGAAACACACACACACACACTCTGCGCAATCCTAAAACGAGAATGCTAGCTCTCAATTGGAACTCTACTCCACCAGAAATTCTTCTGTCAATCTGCGAGTATCTCGATCCCTCCGCCTTGAGAAACTTGACGGCCGTCAGCAAGCAGATAAATTTGGTAGCGAGTACCTTGCTATTTCAAACTATTCACATCAATGTTTTGAGTCGGGAACAGCTCCGTTTAGACATCGATTGCTTGACCCAACAGCTGACGCGGTCGGCGTGTCTGGAATCTGTCCACCGTTTGCGAGTTGATGGTACTTTACCACGAGAGAAGGACGATGATGGGAAACTTCGCCACGGGCCTGTACCGCCATGGAAAGAAGAAGAAGAAGATCGGCTGCAACAGCTGTGGCATGTGCACGGCCATATTGGTGGCGATCAGGATGCTCAACAGATTCTTGACGAGGACAGTGCGTGGCAACCGTTGGCACGCCTGATAACCGGACTACCAGCTCTTCAAGATCTTGTCTTTGCTTGCACGAACCAGTTTGCCCCTTGTCTTCTGGAAGCACTACACCAGGATCGCTCGATACAGTGTAGACTTTATCTTGACGCTTTCTGTCTCCGCTCCTTTAACAAGTCGGAAATGCAAGAGTACGAACATGAGCTTGTTACTTCACCACACCTGGAAGGGATAGCGACCAGGTATAAGGGCCACGCGCGGGTCGCTTTAGCTCTTGCGCCTACGTTGAAAAGTCTTTACCTTGTCCAGTATCCCCGTTACGCCTCGATTGAGGACTTCACAATGGCACCAGCCATAATCACTACCACGGCTCACCTCAATCAATTCTACAATGAGGAAAAGATAAGACGCCGCTGTCCGCTAACGAGACTACAACTCCTAAACCAAAGGTTCGACGAAGAGTGGGACGAGCTTGTTGACTTGTCCACGCTTCATACCCTTGTATTGACTTGGCCGATTGAACACAGTATTCTCACCAGGTTGGCAGCGAATGCGCCTTTCAAGTCCTTGTCAGAACTAAAAGTGCCCATCAACTGTTGGGATGAACGGCACAGCCGAGAGCCATACAGCCGATCCTTCACCTCTTTCATCCGCGGCATCGCCCCCCTACGGTCCCTGAACATTTGGGCTAACCCTTTGACGAGCAATATCCTCGCAGCGATTCTAGAAAAGCACGGCAAATCCCTCCGCCGCCTTTCACTAGCAACATTCGGACATCTCGAATCTGTAAGATTTGACGCATACCAAGCCCGTGAGCTCAACCGCCGGTGTCCATCACTAAGAGAACTGGAAATAAAAGTACCGAGATCGAAAGGCGATATTGCCGAGCAGGCAATCTACACAGCTCTAGGATCGATGCCCAACTTGCAACAACTACGACTAAATCTAGATTGTGAGAACCGAACATGTGTGAGGACACTGGCGAATGGCGAGATAGAAATCCTTAACAACCCTTCCTGGGACGAATTTTCACAACAATCTTTCCCCGACCAGGGGGGAGACCTGGAGATAAACCCACGGAATGGCCATGTGATAGATATGCTGATAAACTGCGCTCTCGATGCTAAACTGGCAGGAGAAATCTTCAAATGCATCTCGTCTGCAAAACCGCCAGGTGCACAGAGGCTGGCTAGTCTGCGTCTGTCTATACACGGAGGTGCATTCTTTGGAGAACCGAATTTGCAATACCCGGCTGATGCCAATGGGGTTCTCCAGGTTGTGCGCCGAATTGAAAGGGCGTGGATGCTTGAAAGAAGAGATATCGGCACCTTGGAGGTGAGAGAGTTGGGTGGGGAAAGTGATTATTATCAGGGGCTGGATTGGGGGTCATCGACAAGGTGGATGGATCGCGAGCAGGAGGTATTAACGGCACAAGTTGAGCCAGTAAGTCCCCCGGTCATTGCTACTCTCAGGAGTAAAAATTGTCCTTCGAAGTGTCACGTCGTTTCTGGGACATTAACGCTCCACAAAACCGTAGTTTGGAAGGGTTAAGCTGACTCTGAGATCTTGTGCTAGATCGTCAGGAAACTTTGGCCTGGGAATGGGAATTGGCTGCATGAGTGGCACAGCTTTCCACTCGAGGGTATCCAGAGAGAAAAATAAAAAGAGTTAAGTACCTAGGCTTCTACACCCTGTCACCCTTTACATGGCCATAACGGTTACTTCCGACTGTTTTCGCACAAGATCCACACCTCTTGGGCGGAGCAGGTTGGTTTTGTCTGTCAGCGACTTCCTCTCATGTGTCTAGTACAGGTAGCAACGCAGGTGGAGTGGTAGAGAGTGCAACGCAGGTAGAGTATGCAACGTAGGTCGAATGTGCAATGCAGGTGGAGTGTGCAACGCAGGTGGGGTGTGCAACGCATGTGGAGTATGCAGCAAGATGATGGCGAAGCGACCCAAATTGATCATCCCAATGATCCCTGGCCCACCTCATGTTGAATTGGCGACAAAGCCGCGTCTTGTATCCTTAGTAGGTTTGATAGTCGAGACTCCATCGTGAGTAGACAGCACTTTGGCCATCCGATTGTTGCCTTGCCGCACCACATTCTTTCCTCCACTTTCCCCCTCCTCTATTTCTTTCCTTACTCCCTTGTGTTCTTCCGTGCCTACGAAGTTTGCAGCCATACTGGCGAACATATGGCTCGGATATACGACTGAGCGGGACGGCGATGATGCAGAATATGGCGACAGCGGCAGCGTTGTGTGAACACCGATTCGGAGGAATCCTATCTCGAGTTCGAGGTCAGCGAGCATCCAGACTTACCGCACTGGTCTGAGCACTTCCTGCAATTTACCTCCAAGGTCAGCGGAAGCTCAGTCACCGTCCAAAAGTGTCAACACCTCCAAAAGAGACTCCTCTTGATTTGCCTTTAAGCGCCTTAGAAGAGGTAAAAATCAAAGCCGCAGCCGGAATCTGTATCGAGTGACTTGGTCGTAGTTTCGAGCGATTGGAAAGAGCTTTCATTCTGCCTCTCCTAAAATGCTCGATAAGTGTAGATTCCACCACTTCATAATCACCTACACTTTGTTTGTTGCCAGTTGAGGGATGAGGTGCTGTTTGGCGTTCCTGCGGGTGTCAACAAGACCCTATCGAGCAGTCACGTGAAAGACCAAGAAAACGGAAACTTTCTCGCTTCATGCATTTGCCACGAATAGAGAACACGTACTTCATATGGAAATTCCGAGAAGGCGATTCCTTCCCCGCTGTCCCGTAGCCAGCCCACCCCATGTCTCGATTATAATCTCTTACAGTCACCTAAATACGACAACTAAGACGTTTTATTTTGCGCAGGTGCAGTAGTATCGAGCTGCCCTTTCCAAACCCTTTCCGAGATACACTAGATGAAACTTCCTGCGATGCCGTCTAGTAAAGACCGACTGTACCTCGCCCTGTATGCTCGCAGCGGGGCTCCAAAAATGCCAGGCGGGGAGGACAAGTGGACATCTCCCGAACCTAACTTAGGCATAACATTCAGCTAATCGGAAGTCCTCTCCAGCTTTCGGAACATTGCAACTAGAATGCATAGAGCTGATTAACGCTACAGAAAGCCCAGCAGCTCTGAGCGGGACATTCTTGGGCGATACATGGGCAATACCTCAACATCGCACTACGAGACAGCTCAAGACTAGCTTCAGGCGTGCAGTTCTCATTCCAAACAAATGCAATGAAAATGTATCGGCGTCCATTAACATCGATCCCTATGACGCTCTCCTTCTGACTCGGGCCATTGGGGACGACGGCCAACAGCGAATTTTCCTCGGCCACACTGGCCCACACAGAGGCGCGTACATCAATCACACTGACGCATTGCTGGAACACATTTACTAAGATATGCATCACGACTACTTCCAACATTGGAGGTCGTTTGCTTGGGCGAGAATTTGGTGAACTGCCGCAGCTTTTTTGGGATGCCAGATGATATCAAAGACCCATAAACTGGGGATTAATTGTCCCTTTAGCAACTGCTACTTGAGCTGAGGGACTCAGAGGGAGGGTGCCCACGCCCTCAGACCTAAGCTGAGCCTAAACATCCTGGGCTTTATGATATGGGTTGTCACGTGAGGCTATACTTACGTTACCGCTTTTGTTCTGCCGACATAATTCTGATTCTAATTGGCAACATTGGGCGATGAGCCAAAACTTATTGCCCCTCCGCTCCGTAGGCACCGGCATTATAAACACCACCTACCTCGCTATACACAAACTCACACACCTTACCCAATGCTGCATTGCCACTTCATATATCTTCACGTGTTGTCATGTCCACGCTTCTGGTGACCCCACGTTCCAATTCTCCAAATTCAACGCGGCTTCGACAAGAATGGGAGCGCCAGGTCTGTCGGAAGCTTCGCGACTTGCACCAGCCAAACTGGGGCTTTGCTATCTTTCGCACCGTCTACACGCCGGAGTCAGATGCCCAGTTCGCGCTGTTTCTGGCCAGGCTTAGGACCTACGTCGATTACTTCATTGACGGAGACCTACGCCTGACGCCGTTCATGCCCCCCAGCACCGAGCCGCCATTCGACAATGGACCGAACAAGGAAATGAAGAGGCGTTTCGTGAACAATGTTGTAGAAGACCGCAGCCTGGACGGCGCGGATACGGATGCCGTCAGGAATGCGTTCGCGAGGTGGTTGGAAGGTCAAGGGGTGGATATCGGGTCGCGGCAGCTCGATGCTCGACACCGTGTGTGCATCATGGTGGATGAGGCGGTTCTGAACTCGGTGGCGGCGGCACCTGAAGACCCAAGTGAAGATCACGAGCTCGACGCTGTGTGGGTCAAGGTGGTTGAGTACCTGGCGCCGGGGGACTCTGAGTGGCAGGCCTGGCTGAAGGTCGGATTAAACGCGATAGAATATTTCTGGTTCAATGTGTTTGCGGGTGATGAAATCGAGGACATGTTCACGGTCATGATGGAAGATGGGGAAGAAGCTTACACTGGCTAAGAAATCACGGCTCGAAAGGTTTCATCTACAGCCCATATCTCAGAACCGCACTTCCATGTACATGTTTCACTGCGACTCTCACCAGCGCGCTTCGTTCCTGAAATGACGTTAGCAAATAAGCACTGATGATGTCCACCAAGTAGCTCATACAATGATGGTTCTTCCTATTTCTATTTTGATCTTCCTTTCTGCAATTGGCAATACTATTTGCAATGAATATTTTACATATCGAGCGATCAGAGCCCATCACCTCCCAACCCCTTCCGCGTGTTCAAAAGGGCTCCTGGCTGAAATCGTCGATGTTGATATCTATATCAGATCCCAACAACCTCAAAGTGCTAATAATCTGAAGAACCATGTTGACATTCGCGTCCGTTCTCACCGCCCACATGTTGCGCAACTGCAAAGTCCTGTCTGCAGTTCAGACTCTGGCTTATCGCGCTGCTTCCGTTAGATCGTCGCGGATCCAGATGTCCCAATACCTCACAAGCTCGACTTGCGTGTTGCCGATAACGCCGTTATGCGCCTCCTCTACGAGATGCAGTTCGGCTCGAAAGTTATCGTTGGTAATGGCCATTGCCGCTTGTATGATGGGGTGGTTCATGTAATGCAAGACTGTGATAACCTGAGACCTCTCGTAAGTATGACGGTGCTTGTGGGTGCGCCATGTCGCAATACGTACCTTTCGAATTTTCATCAGTGCGGCGGTCGGGTCATCCCTAGCGATCAATCTGTTCATCTTGCCGTTTTCAACTGGATCTGCATGTCGAAGCACCTAGAGTCAAACAGCCTGTCAGTTGTGCTCTCATGGCGAGGTACCTAACATACCAAAGATTTAATATTGTTCATTTCCCCGACAAGCAAAACAACATGGGCACCGTTTGCTCGACTCCCAAGTGCATTCATTAGTCGTGGGATTGGATATAGGTTCTGTACCCCACCAACCATCGGGGGTGTATTCAATGGCAGAGGCTCAACAAGTGCATGTTGGTAGAAGCCAACTGCAATATTGCCAACAGTGATAGTATCCCCGGAAGAGAGTTCGCCTGCTGCAGCTGCTGTGAAGAATCGTGATGGAGTATTGAGTTCTATAATATGTTCTCCTTGAGTGCTGTTAGTCTCCATGCTATTTCTGGATGGTATGATATGATTGGAGAAGAAAGTCTAGAGCTCAGAGCACAGATTAAGAATTGGCAGGGTCAAGAAGACACTGATCCCTCTCTTAGCCTATAAGATGGTTTTGCGGGCATTTCACGCTGGATATGACGAACCTTGAAGACCGGTGCCGGTCCCACGATTTGCCATAGGTTGAACGCGAGTCATTATATCCACATTGTTACAATCCCCTATGCGGTCCATATCAAAAACGTTGTCCCACAAGGGATCATTGGATTGCAGATCTGCGGCCTGATTGTACTGTACAAAAGATTCAGCAAGATGTCAATCATGGCTCGCCAAAGCAAAGGGGTTCTTACGGTGAGCGAATTGTAATTGATTGATGGTATGCCAGATACCACGATCGTAAAAGGCCGCGTACCTCCAATACGCTTTTCGAGTTTAGCCCATGCTTCGTAGGCATACTCCCGTCCTTGCCAGTACTCCATCGCCTTGTGAAGATCTCCTGTCTCATCCGGGATTCCATAGAGTATGTCGCGTTTAGTTTCCAAGTGGACATACTTCTCATCGTCGCCAGAGTCAATCCCACTTTGGCAGTCGCTATCGTCGGTATCACAGCAGTCATTTGTCAGGCAATAGCAGTTCACTGTGCTGCTCCCTCCAAGCGAATCATTTAGGCCGTCCATGTTACAGACTGCCTGATGCACGCCGTCGTCGTTGCTAAATGTTGAACTGATCTTAGCAGCGATCCATGCCTTGATTTTGGAAATTGTTAAGTTTGGGTACTTTGCAACAACTTCGTCGCCCCAGATGCTCAGTTGATTCTGGGTGGGGGAAGTGAAAAGGAGCAGGAACAACAGCGCTTCAACGGAATGATAAGTTTTGTCGCTTGACCTTGGTACGAGAGATCCTGCAGACATAATTAGTCGACGTGATACGAATGTCGCCAAATATTTGACATGCATTGAATAAGATCAACTCGCCAGAGCATCCCTTTTAATGGGGTCCTAATTTGAAAGGGGTTTACTCACGGCTGTCGATTGAAGCATTTTGCACTTGACGTTTTTGTGAGTCTCCGAAACCAGGGCTGTAATCGCAGAATGGGTCCTCCAAAAAATCCACAAGATCGTATCTGTACTGGTTATCCATCGGATCTTCGCGTTTTGTGAGGGTCTGAAGTTTTGGCAAGTAACATTTCGAACGACTACCTTTCTCGACGCAACCTCCTTCATATTTGTCCATACTAACTCGCACTTTATCTGAAGAACAACCACTTAAACAGTAGTTATCCTCAGACCAGCTGCGGCCAGCAGGCCCAAATTTGATTTCATTATACCACTGGCAGTCTTCTTATTTGCTGTTTTCGTTTGTCGTGTTACAGCAATACTTTCGCTCTTGGATTGTCATAGAGGATGAGCTGAGACTTCGCACATTACATGATGCACCGCCGCTGCCGGTGGTGGAAGATACGGTCTTGGTGTTGCTGCATACGCCGTTGTCGCACATAGGCCAGTTTGCCCATGAGCATTAGTTGTACAGCTTCATGGCAGAGAGATCGGTCGACATTGTATAGCAAGCTGCCTAGTACTTGTAGTTATTGCAATACATGGAATTTGAGCCTACTTCGACAGTGCCGCTAAAGGTTAAGTCAGCATTTTCAGAAGGTACTTTGAGCAGAGTAAGACGGATTTCAGTTCTCCATCCCTACTGTGATACAATCGTGGGGAAACTGAAGCTTCCTGATTGGTTTCTCAAGCTGTTTGCAAGCGTGCGGGTAGTGACTTACGTGGGACACGTTGGATCACATTTGCCATTGTGATGTGTGTACCAACCGCAAGTAGGGTTTTGCGAAGGCGGATAGTAGAATTGATGGACTCCAATGCCATTACAAGCGGGCTGATCGACAAGATACTCGGTCCCTCTGGCACCAGAATCTTGCCGTAACACTCGAGACCACCCCGCAGGACAATCTTTGATAAAATAGTCAGCATTGTGTGCTCTTTGAGAATATGCAGTACCTACTCTCGGCACAATTCGTCCATTTACACTGAGCATAGCTGGTCACTGTGGTGTCGTTTGTACCGTCAGTGGCTTTTAAAGCGATAACTTTGCGATTAGCAGCTGTTGCTAGACCTTTGGAAAAATCCCCTTTAGAAGTGTCGTGAGAAACGGCCCAAACCATAATTCCTCCCATGCACTGGCTGCGCGCAAAATCGGCTTTCATTTTAAGGGTATCGGTATCGTCGTACGCGACCCATTGATTACTGTCAAAAGTTAAGATCTTGACCACCGCATCGCTATCAAGAGTTGGTTAATTTCCGGTTAGGGCAATTATATCAGTGATCTCGGAGCCGAGAAGGATACTGACCTCGCGGCTACAAAGACCTTTGTTAGCGCCAGACTCGAACGTACAGCCCGGAGATAGACAGCTGGGACTGCTGGCTGTAAATGCTCTGCCGTAGAAGGCCGTTCCCAAGACCACCTTGTTGGGGGTGATGTTATTTCGCCAAAGAAGATCCATAGCTTGTGTGATCTCGGTCAAGTTAATATGCGCGTTGAGGAAAGCGCCGAGCCACTTGTTTCCTACTTATTGTAAGTAGGTTATATCTGGAATTTATAGACTGAGACTCACCTTTGTCCCAAGTGCTGTGCAGATCTGATATATATCTTTGAGTCAGAAATGTACCAAGGATATTCAGCACAGTCGAGCGTCTGCTTGACTAGCATTCAAGTGAGGGGCAGACAGCTGCAGAAGGAACGTACCGTAGGTCATCCTATACCAAATTAGCTGGAAACAACAAACATCAGCACGGGATACTTACATGTTGAACCAATCGACGTCGTCGACAAGTTTTACGATATCGAAGTGCTGGAGATACCAATAAGAGGCTGGCAAAGTAATCGATAGCCCGTCTCGACCTCCGGTCGCCTTGAGCCCCTTCTTAAGTCTTGCGATAAAAGTCGGAAAGTTTGCAAAGTCCTCTTTTCGGCCACTTCGGTTGTCGGCTTTTGGGTACTCCCAATCAATGTCTACGCCGTCAAAATCGTATGTCGCCATGAAACTAGTGAGAGACCTGATGAAAGCATTTGTGTTGGTCTTAGATCTGGCAATATCGGAAAAAGTGGTAGCAGTTGGTCTTGGGTTATTGAATGTCCACCCCCCAATGGCAATGAACACTTTGAGATCCGGGTCTTGTCTCTTCAGACCCGTGAGTCTCTTATATATTGGTATGTCAGCTGCGTTTGCTGGCAGAACTTTGAAGGTTTTTGGGTTAATTGTGGCGAACATGAAGTTCAAGTGCGTGTAAACGCCAAGTGGGATGTTTTCAGGAAAGAAAGCGTGACAGGGTCTGTTCGCTGCCCATCCTTCATAATATGCGATCACTTTGGTCAAGCTGCTATCCGTGGCGCACGATGGCCGCTTCACGGTCTTCGTTCCACAGAATTCTTCAGTGAGCTCGCAAAAGCCGTACTTGGAGCAGCAAACATTGAGCGGACAATGTGCAACTTCCGCAAAATCCCCATACCTACTTGGGTCGCAATACGACTTGCTATCACAGCCGGCAACGCAGGTATCGCCGCAATCTGGTTCGGCACGGTTAGCACTCAGCTTCATCTTACACGTGCCTTTTGAAACTTACAGTCTGGTTCAAGACCACAAAAGCCGAATGTATTACAACAACCCGACGCATAAGGATTCGAGGCGTCGCAGCCCAGCTTGTAATCGCATGTATCTACGCACGTAGCATCACAATGATCTTCATCAGTGCCACAGAATCCAAACTGACTACAACAACCAGTGGCACAAGAATTGGCTTTGCTACAACCTTAAGCAGCAACGAGAGAGCATGCTGTAAATAATGCAAGAAGAAAGCTTAACTACCTTGGTGGCGACCTGAACGAGCGTAAAGCTATGAAGTATAGATGGCAGGACAACGAATTCAAACTGATAAATAAAAGAGTGGCAGGAGGAGCTGCAGAAGAGACAAAGCAGTTGCACTGTCGCCGGCTGCATGGAGTTATACAATATTGCGACAACCTCATGTCGCAAGAGAGGAATCTCCGTGCAAATGTTCGCCGCTTCGCTAAGGCTATTCCCTTGTCGTTCCCAACTCTCTTCTTAGTTGCCTGATACGCATTTCTGGCATGAGGGTTGCAGTAATTGTGGGATCGGATATTGAAGTTGCAAGTCTTGCCGAAAAGTAGTAGTCCCCGATTCCACAATTACCGTTGAAAAATAAACAGCTAAAAACACTTTTCCAGTCAATGCGTCGTCACATTTCGCGGAAACTTTACTTAATTTTGTTAAGGGCTTACTGAAGGTCCTTGCTAGCAGATAGTTATCATGATACGGTATCAATGGCTTGCAAATCAAAAGAAATCATCATTTGCAAGGCGTTTAGGAAATCAAGTGTACTTCTGTCAAAGATATATAAAAAGCTAACATAAAGATGGTAATAAGTAATTAGTAAGGATGTTACTTTTGCATTAGGACTTCAGAGTCAACAACATAGATTACTAGTATTAGACACATGTGAATACTTGAACTACCATATAAACAAGAGATGTCATCCAAATGCCGAATGCCGAGTCCTTTGACGCCTTACTCCTTTGAGTGACAGTTCTTGATCGCTACCGGAAATGACGGCCGAAATGGTAACTTCCAAAATGCAATACTCCCTTTATTCAGTGGTCTGAAACTGGAGCCGCTAAGGGCGATCAAGAAGGCTGTGCGAGAGATGTCCCTAGTAAATAATCTCTTTAATCGCAGCGACTAGTCTTCCCTTGAACTTTTCTAACACTTTTCCCTATTTCCTAGGAATTTCTCTTTCTATATATCCCACTTATCTTAATACGAATGTCTTAGTACTCGTTCGCTAAGCCTTAAATACCTTAATATTCAGGTAAAAGTGGCCTGATACTTGATGAAAAATCTCCGAAAATAATATCGGTATATCCGGATTCTCAAAATCGAGGTTTTCGACTAGGAAACACGTCTATTCTATTGGTCAACGACCCTTACGAAGATCTGTCTTGGAGGACCCAGTTTCAGACCACTGAATAAAGGGAGTAGAATCAATAAAAATTAATAGGCCCGACGGAGACCAAACCTCAATGTAGCGAGTAAGCGACACATGACGGGAAAAGGTGTTTTTTCAGAAGCAGTTTTCAACTCATCAAGCGTCGCTTTCCCGACCACGACATTCACGTCTCGCCATATCATTCTTTTGCAATAATGGCGAAACAATTCACTCTTTTGTCTTGCTTTTACTATGCTGTCTTCTTTGTTGTTGCTGCGGTTTCCGCATCCCATTCAGCTGGCCATCAACACCTCCATAAGAAAGCACATCCGCAAGTTTGTGCGGCGGCGCCTGTAGCTATCAGAACGTCCAATTCAACCACAGGAAATGGAACAGTTGGGGATCCACAAGAGCTGATCCAACAGGCTCTCGCGGCCCTGGCTGTGGTCAACAAGGCCAGAATCGAGAACCCTTACTTCAACATCTATGAATTCAGCAACCAGAGTTCCGCGTCTGATGGAAGCTCCATTGCGCCGCCGCTCGATCTCGGCTTGGGGTCTCTCCAAAACAGCACTCTGAAGAAGGCGAGAGACACGGCCTCAAATTCGTCCACTGAAAACACTTTGAGAAAGTCTTACTCGATCTCTCCAGAGCTTGCAGCTGCAGCTCGCAACTTGGCTGAATCTACCACTCAAGTTCCAACTGGCGATCAGCCAGAGATAGCAGCGAGCATCAGAAAAAAAGTATGCTTCAAAGGTCAATGACACAAATCAGCCTGCGCAGAGACTCGCCGCTGCCGACGGACTTCTCGGCTACAGGCTGGAGACGGATCTGGCGCTGTCGGCCAACGAGACCGCTCCCTCAAGCTCCTCGCTTGCGAAACGTGACCCTGTTACGACTTTCTGGATGGCCAATATCGAACAGCGAGGCTCGAGCCCTTTTGGACCTGCAGGCTATAAGGTTGGTGGTTGCCAGTTCTTGCTTCGTTTTTCAGTGCTCATTGCTCATTTCTAAATCAGGTTTGGCGAAATGTGTTGGATTATGGCGCAAAAGGAGATGGGGTGACGGATGACACTGCAGCAATCCAAAAAGCAATCTCTGATGGCGGGAGGTGCGGTGCTGACTGTAAGTAATGCGGACTTTTTCTTCTTTCTGTATCGCTTCAGACTGCTAGTTCTTGATACTAGGTGGTTCTAGCACAGTTGTTCCCGCTGTGATCTGGTTTCCATCAGGAACTTACCTGATCAGCACGCCTCTGATTCAGTACTACAATACGCAGTTCCTGGGTGATGTAAGTCCACGCGAGACTCGGAGAAATGCGCGCAACTAATTATTGTTTAGCCCATCAACGTTCCGACCCTTCTAGGTGCCAAGAGTTTTGTTGGCTCTGGAATCATCATCTCTGACGTCTATACCGGCGAGAAAACCGAATGGTAAGCACTTTAATCCTCTTGAAACATACCAACAACCTGAAGACTGATTTTCGAAAATAGGTACCTAAACACAAACAACTTTCTTCGCAGTATCAAGAACTTCAAGATTGATATTCGGGTAAGGAGACTTAGGCTCTTGCGCTCCCGAATCTCACTAACAGTGGTGGTGCGTAGAACACGGATACTGGTGCCTATATTTGTGGAATTCATTGGCAAGTTGTAAGTCTGCGTGCTTCCAATCTTCTAGGCATTGGCCTGACGCTCTATTGTAGGCACAAGCAGCATCGTTGGAAAACATTGATTTTTACATGCTCTTTAACACAGATGTACCATCAAATACACAGCAAGTCAGTTATCATAACCATTTTTTGCTATTGGAAAGACTGACAACCTAGGGAATTTACATGGAAAATGGCTCTGGTGGATTCCTTGCCGACTTGACTTTTGTTGGTGGCAATTTTGGGTAATCCATCCGCGATCTATGGGGTCCTTACTCATCCTGACATCTTTGGCAAAGCATATTTCGGCAATCAACAGTTTACGACGAGTCAACTTGTTTTTGTCCAATGTGCCACCGCCTTACAAGTACATTGGGACTGGGCATGGACTATGCAAGATTTTATAATCGAATCATGCCAAAGGGGCTTGGTGGTGGTTGGTGGTGGTTGGTGGTGTAAGTGCGAGATAAAAAAAATTAATTGATCTGCATGTTTACTGATAAATTATAGGCTGGGGGTCCCCTAAGCACTGGGCAGTCAGTAGGATCTTTGATACTTACAGACGCCATCATCGCCCACATCCCCCCCAGGGCATCGTCACGTCCTTGTACAAAGAGAACTCAACCTCCCTCCTCATTCAGAACGTTGGGTTCTTTAACGTTCAAGACAGCATCATCGACAACGTGTCCAACAAGGTTCTTCTCGCAGGTGGAGCCTCGGTCTTGGTTGACAGCTGGGGCTTTGGGCTCATGAGTAACGCAGCGGGCAACGCAACATTCGTCAACGGTGCACCTATTCCAGCGATGAACCGCACAGCAGAACTCCTCAGCACAACTCTTTCTTATGTAAAGCCAAACCTCTTCACTTGTCGGAGACCGAAATATGACAACATTGGTACGGCCTAGATTATAGATGTAAAAGCCCTGGGCGCAAAAGGAGATGGCGCAACAGACGATACATCGGCTTTGAATAGCATCCTCTCGGCTGCAGCAAATATGTCTTCGATCGTTTTCTTTTCATTTGGCGTGTACATGGTTACGGACACAGTCAAAATCCCCATTGGCTCCCGTATCATAGGCCAGGCATGGTCGCAGATAATGGGTACAGGACCTAAATTCCAAGATGCTAACTCTCCGCGACCTGTTGTCCAGATGGGGAGCGTTGGTGATGTGGGAATCCTTGAGGTTCAGGACATGCTTTTCACGGTTTCTGGCCCAACGGCAGGAGCTATAGTAGTTGAATGGAATGTCCAGGAGTCGTCTCAGGGTGCCGCAGGGATGTGGGGTAAGTCACTGTTTCTTTTTTTGCAGCCTCTTGAGTCCGAATCTTCGTCTGAAATCAATCTGACTCCTTGACACAAACTCCCATATCCGAGTTGGAGGCGCTACGGGTTCTAAATTCCAGAATGAGCAGTGTCCAAAGAATTCGGGCAGCGTAAACCCAAACTGTATCGCGGCATCGATGCTGATGTATCTTACGCCTAAATCCACAGCCTATCTCGAGAACATCTGGGCCTGGGTGGCGGACCACGATATGGACAAAGAATCGCAAGACCAGATCGACATCTACGCCGGCCGCGAGATCTTGATCGAAAGCCAGCTTGCATGGCTCTACGGCACAGCTTCCGAGCACTGCGTTCTTTATCAGTATCAGCTATCTGACGCGAAGAACATCTTATTGGCAATGATTCAAACGGAATCTCCGTATTTTCAGAGTGCACCACAGGCCCCGAATCCTTTCCCTACCGGTCTATTTAGCAATAATCCACAATTCAAGGACTGCGATTCGGGCTCCGACACTTGCGCGGTATCTTGGGCGGTTCGCATCATCGACTCCTCTACCGTATACATCCTAAGGAGTGGCCTATACAGCTGGTTCAGTAAATACGATCAAGCTTGCTTGGTAACCGAGAACTGCTAAGATCGAGGGTTTGAGATCGAGCAGAGCTACGACATCTGGATATACAACCTTTGCACGAAAGCTATTGTCGAGATGATTAGCCCAAAGGGTGCAGTTCCTATATACGCCCGAGACAATGTAAATGGATTTTTATCTTCGATTCTAGCGTGGCTTCAAGGATCGAACACAACAGTTGGGCCACGAACCTTTGAAGGATTCTCGCTTTACACAGCCGACAGTGTGTCAGATTTGGATCTTTCGACGAGCTGTCAAACAGCGCTGACACAAGTTCTTGATTGCGACAATTGCGTTGCTACATTCGAAGAGACAAAGTATCATGGAATCCTCGAGAATAGCACTTTTAAAAAATCAGTCTGCGACGCAACTTGTGGCGAGAGCTTAAGAACTTGGTTCAACTCTGTTGATCTGTCCTGCTCAGGATCCAATATAACAGGTGCAGTGCCGACTATTATTGGCGGTAGGATATGGGCAGCATGTAACGAGACTTGCTTGGAGGATCCAGCTACAGGACTTAACTGCAACGGTAAGTTGTTGCTCTGATGATTTCTTGATCTTGTCTTGCCAGTGTCAATGCTTACGTCTCGTCCAGACGTGATCGATGGTTTCGGGGCAGTCAGCAGCATTGAAGACATGCTACAAGCAGATATCTGCTCCTACTGCTATATCGAGCGCAACGAAATGATGCAGCGCACCTCCTACTCTATCTACAACGACCGTTACCAGTCCGACCTGGAGTACATTCATACTCGATGCGGAGTAACAAGACCCACCGATATCCCACCCGTCATCATCACCCCGCGTGCTCCAGACAATACGACATGTACTTCCGGTTCAACCTACACTACTAAAGACGGAGACTCATGTGACAAAATTGCTCAAGAATTTAGTGTTTCGTCAGCATCTCTATACATGGCCAATCAACTGGAAATCGGGAACTGCACTACCATATTGCCCGATCTGGAGCTGTGCCTTCCGCTGTCGTGTGCGGAGACTTATGTTTTGCAGGCGAGCGATAGTTGCGCGACTATTGAGTACAACTCGCTTTTCAACTTGACGTTTGGAGACGTGAGAACATTCAATCCCTGGATATCTTTCAGCTGCGAGAACCTTCAAGCAGCAAGCTCCACCTACGGCAAAATCCTCTGTCTTAGCCCCCAGAACGGAGTGTACAACAAGACAAGTCCTACGACTGGCGACACGACGATTCCCGTACCAGCTACTGGATATGCCTCCATTGTTGTGCCGCCCCCAGACGACGCAACGGTAGCAGGCGGAACGACCTTAAAGTGTGGAAAGTGGCACCAAAGGGTGGATGACGAACAATGTGTGGATATTTGCATTCAGGAGGGAATTCCTATCGGGCTGTTTCAAGAAGTCAATCCGAGTCTCAGTGGAAGCAACTGCACGTCGAGCTTGAAAACAAACACGACATACTGCGTCGGGCCAACCTATGATTGGAACGCTACGAATGAGACTGTGGTGGTGGGAACTACTCCCGATGGCACATGTGGCGGCTACAACGGCTACACTTGTAGCACCGCGTTTGGTACATGCTGCAGCAAGGACGGCCTTTGCACTTCGGACGAATACCAGTGCGCAGTAGGGTGGTGAGTTGCAAATCTCCAGATCTCCCTGGAAGGCGTCCTTCTGAATCCCCTTGCGCTTAAGCTAATCATGAATATCGCTCTAGCCAACCGCGTTTCGGTCTCTGTACCGGCGTGGACACGAACAACCTCTACATATTTTCAGCCAACTTCGGTGGTCAAGATATCACCTCCAACGTCAAAGATCTGGTTTCGAATAACAAAACTATAAACTTCGACACAAACATGTCTATAGATACTTTTGGTGATCCGTGGCCTGATCACCTAAAGGCCCTCATGATTTTATATCAGTTCGGTTCCCGTCCTATGGAGCTTTTGATAGCTAGCGAGATTACAGGCACAATCGTCATAGATCCCGATGTAGCGGTCGACTCTGCACGTACGAAATTCCTCTTCTATGATAGTCCTATCGCTGCTGTCATATGGGGGATCATGGACGGACAAGAAGGACCCGGTGATAGCACGAAGCTCCAGGCTATAGCTACGACCAAAGTCTTTGAAGCCACATCTGACTGGCTGGGATTTGACGGGTGGCCGAACGTGGAGAAGGCCTGCGTGGTCTTTGTTCGCTCCGACGATAGCTTCCAGTGTTTTTCGGCAAGAGAGGGGTCGACTGGTACAGTCGCGTAGTACCAATTTATTAGGCTTGACTATGCAAAATCGAGCACTTTATTTATTCATTTATTTATATCCTTTCGTCGATGGCTAGGTCAGTTTCACAAAATGACAATTTGCTAGCAAGAAGTTCGGGCTTTTAACAAGATTAATGTTCGAGAGTCTAACCCCTGAGCAATGATCCACCAAACTCGGGCCGCCATGTCTTCAAATCCTCTCACGATATTGAATGTCGTAAATCTGTCATAAGCACAGTCCTCAAACCTAAAAACCTCTGCGCCTCTTCACCTGACTTCGCTTGGAATTCACCATCACTTCGCAGCTTCCATTGGCCTGGAGATCGCAAGAGCAACATTGGCTTTATAGCAGCCGAAATTAAGAAGGAGTACATCAAGTCCTGGCAGGACATTAGTAGAGTCCCTACTGCGAAGAAGCTCAAGAATCGCATATTGATTATCGAAAATATCCTCGAAGAACTGGATATATTCCGTGACGTTTGCGACGGCTCGATAGTTGCGGTTTCAATACCGGAGGAGCCGAGGAGGACGAAACCTAAAACGCCAATTCTTCGCTGGATTATACAACCGCGAGAGAAGTCTTTAGAAGAGGATAGAGCGATATCACGGACATTCAGCGAAGTATACAAAATTGTTCATTATATATAGCATCAACTTTTAATCCGCAGGCAGTCAGACTCTTATTGGGCTTTAAATTCGACCGCCATATCTACGCACCCGCTGGAGCGTACGTCCCGTCAGGAGGGAAAAGGGCAATGGTTGATTTGTATGCTAAATAAAGTGTTGAGTCCTACTTAGCAGAAAAGCCGACTCCCTATATATTGTCCTAAGCACTTACTTCTATGAGAACCATATCGCAAGTTGAAAGGAGCTATTGTTTGAGCACTTCCGACGACATGAACTTGTGGTAACAAACCTATATCGCTACTAGCGATCGGTAAAAACTAAGAACTCTCCTACGATTTTAGATCTTTGGTATATCCCTTCACCTTCCGACCTAACTCTTTAGCTTGACCTGGTGATTCAGCCTTCAGAATCGGCGGATGGCTTTAGTAGTCTTCTGGTCCCGGAATAATCTCGCCTTGTGGTACATGATGTAGCTAAATGGCTGTCAGCTTTGGACGCCCTTCTGCATGATAAAATTGCACTCCTTCTACTATGAACGGAGCGTAGCATCTGTCGAGCTGACGAGGTTGGCACGATTTCCCACTTCTAACGTTTGACACGTTGTTTATGAGTTCATATTTTGATCTCCGGTATATTTAAGGCTAGTTATGCGATGATGAACTTGCGTGATGTTGATGCTCAAGTCTATCTCATCGGCGTTGGGGGGTGAATTGAATTGAGCTAGGCGAGCTGATCTAAAAGTACATCCCAGCTGCAATTAACAGGCTAATCAAAAGAACACTGATTACAATGATACATATTTGCTCATCATGTGATCGGAGTGGTCTCGTGCGTCTGAATGCGCCTGATGTTGTGCTTGTTGTGCTTGATACCGCGATCCCAGTAGCACTAGGGCCCGTCCCAACTTTTCCTGTTGTTGAGGCTGGTACAGATGCCGTCCCCTTTGTAGAAACAGAAGTCGTAGGACTGCTGATCGCCGTTCCCGTTGGCGAAATTGCTGTCACAATATACTACTGGGTACCCAGTGCCCAAGTGTACGTCCACCCACTCATAGGAGTCGCTAATTGACCCGGGAGATTCGATGGCGTCTCTGTACCCGGCGCGGGCAGGTTCGAGGGCTGGTAGAGAGTCGCTGATGGGAGGGTTTGGTACCCCATGGTCAAGCAGTCGACTCGAGGGAGTACGTCTGCACATTCGATCCACATGTCGCCACTTGCGCCTGTTTCATTGACCCTCAAGCCTGGAATTTCTGTCTTTGGGCATACGTCGATCATGTTGCATGAGGAGGATTAGAGTCCGCCTCAAAGTTCCAAGGGGAACGAAATGAAAGCTTTGAAGTTGGGGAGAAGAAGGGGAACTAAATGAATCGCAAGCCTTGCAACTAAAGAAGCTAGCAACAACGGCGAAGCAATTAAAGGAAGAAAAGATAAAGTAATAAAGCTCTAAAGAAGTTATTAATAAGAAAAGAGGCCTTAACCTTATATTTATCAGTCTTGATCAACTCAAATTAAGGCAAGGTAAATAATTAGCCTTACCTTGCCCCGCAAGAGGCTGGAATCGCAAGATCGGCAATGCGGAGCTTCAAATGACGCGTTGCTGTAAAAGGAAATCTTCAAAAATAATAAAGAAAGCATTAAAAAGTGCAAAAGAGTTGCGTTGTTAAAGGTTAAAAAGAAGAAAAAAAGGAGGTGTAATTAGAAAGTTAAAGTTGCAAGTTATAAGAAGGAAAAGCTACTTATATATATAATTGCTAATTAATAGTAAAAGCGCTAAGCAAATGAATATTTGCTTTTGAAAGTAAGGTTATTTTAATTTATCGATTATTACTTA
>NYXK01000209.1 GCA_002685535.1 Deltaproteobacteria bacterium | reverse complement strand
TCCACAGTCAATGTCCTCCTGCCCATCGTGCCATGTCTGCAAGGCTCCCAATTCATCGACAAATCTGCCTCTCTCCGGCTGCTGGCTGGCGGCGTTGCTTGTACAGATATGTTATACACTCTTTTCAACGCCAGGCCCATATGATACACTCAAATTGTCTCTGCACAATGTTAGCGGGGGGTAAGCAACCAGCTAATCAAGCCGCATACAATTCAGCAATAATGTCAATCGTTCGCCATCTAATCCTCCCCATTCTCATCCTTCCACTTCTTCAGATATGCCGCTCCACTCACTGCCCCTTTCGGATCTCCCTCGAAGCGCCCCTGCGTCCTCTTCATGTTCTTCGTAACGAACGGCGTGAGCTGTAACAGACAGTTAGCTACTTCCAAGGCTCCTGCAAACGCACTCCATACCTTGAAATCTTTCAGGTCTTGCGGCACAACATATGTCCTGACTCTATCCCAATCGATGATATATCCTCCGTGCTTCGTATGCGTACCCATGGGTCCTGTTCCAGTTCCCTTGTAGTATCCCTTATTGGTCGCCTTCGTTGTGAGCGCAAGGCGCTTTAAGCGCTTTGCGAGAGCTTGAGTGGGCTTCATAATTATTGCTGAAGTTCAATGTTCAGTCCAATCTCGAAGGTTGGACATGGAAGTCCTCGAGCTTCAAGCTGCGCTAGCGGCCGCTCCACCAAAAAAGTTTCCCGATAAGAATTTCAAGCCTCGATATCCCCACGTCGGAACACAACAATTCGAAATCCGCAGATATGGCAGGACGACAATCGCACGGCAGAGCGCCGGATAAGAAGCCCAAGGCGGCGAAAAATAATTCGAAAAAGAGATCCCTCGATGCCTTCGCAATTGCCTCGCACGAAAATCCAGATAGAATGAAGGTCCGCCAAAGTCGACTCGGTGCGCAGGAAGGTGGGAGTTCACGACCGAACAAGAATAAAAGGCGGCGAGATGAAGACGATGAGGATGAGGAGGAGGAGGAGGAAGAGGATTTGAGTACGAAGAAGCGGAAAGTCCAAAAAGGGAGATTTGACGAGCTAGATGTGGACGAGGGCAGTGATAGCGAGGGCAACGAGTGGAAGATGGGACAGGTGGACAGTGATGATGACAGCGATCTCGATAGTGACGAAGCGTTCGGAGAAAGTGACGAGGAGAGATTTGAAGGGTTTGCTTTCAGTGGAGGGCAAGACAAGAAGAAGAAGAAAGCGAAAAGAGACCGAGATGTGAACTTGGACGAGGAGGATGAAGAGGACTCAGACTCTGAACTCGAGGAGGGTGATCTCGGAGACGATGCAGTGGATATGGCGACATACCTTGACATGGTCGACGCTGAAGAAGCTGAGGAGCGGGAAGCTGCGAAAGGCAAAGGCCAGAAGCGCGAAAAGGATACCGACGAGGATATGTTTGGATCAGAATCTGAGGAGGATAGTGAGGAGAGCGACGAAGATCAATCCTCGGAATTTTCGAGCGACGAGGACGACGACGCCCTGAATCCCGAAAAGATCGCCGCTCTCGATCAAATGATTGAGAGCATCCCCCAGGATGGTGACTACAGAGAGGCTGCTGCGAAGCGGAGGAACGACTACAACATAACTTCCAACGCAATATCTATGTCCGGTCTGCCGTCGAGTAAGAAGAAGAAGACATCGCAAGATGTAGTCGTGACAGATCCAACTGTCAACGAGGCTAAGACATCCAAAAAGAAATTTGCTCCTTCCAAAGTCCCTTTGGAGAAGCGTCAGCAAGACCGCCTTGACCGAAGTGCTGCATATGAAAAGAGTAAGGAAACATTGGATAGATGGACCGACACTGTCAAGCATAATCGTCGAGCGGATCATCTTATGTTCCCTCTGCAAGATAACGAGATTGCTTCGGCACATTCCAACAAATCTCTCCTGCCAGCAAATCTTTCTAAGCCATTCAACGAGTTGGAAGCTACAATCCAAAGCATTCTTGAAGAAAGTGGTCTTGCCACCGCCGACGGAAAGGACGACGAGGACAAAATTCGCGAATTCGAAGAGCTCGAAACAAAGAAAATGTCCCTCGAGGAAGTGAAAGAACGAAGAGACCAGCTTCGGATGGCACGAGAACTTATGTTTCGTGAAGAAGCCAAGGCCAAACGGATCAAGAAGATCAAGAGCAAGTCCTATCGTAAAGTTCACCGCAAGCAGCGAGAAAAGCAAGATCGTCTAGAACAAGAAGCGCTGCTAGAAGGTGGTTTCGAGCCGTCTGAGGATGAAATGGAGAAGCAAGATCGAAGACGTGCTGAGGAGCGTATGGGTGCCAAGCACAGGGAGAGCAAGTGGGCCAAGGCAATGAAAGGTACTGGCCGAGCTGCTTGGGATGAAGATGCCAGGTCTGGTATCACTGAGATGGCTCGCAGAGAGGAGGAACTCAGAAAAAGGGTCGAGGGAAGAGCTGTGAGGAAGGAGTTCGAGAACGATTCAGATGAATCGTTAAACGACTCTGACGATGACTCGAATGAGGACGACGACTCTGGCACACGAAAGCGTCTTTTGCAGAATCTAAACGGCTTAGGAGACTCAGACTTGATGGATGAGTCCCTCCCTGGAGCTAGACTGGCAAACATGGACTTCATGCGAAAAGCCGATGCAGCTCGGAGGAAGCAGAACAATGCTGCAGCCGAGGAGCTTCGAAGAGAACTCGCTGGGGAAGAGACTCCAAGTGAAGAGGAAGATGGTGATATTGGCCGAAGAATCTTTGGCCCTGGTAGCCATGCCACTTCACAGAAGAAGGCCGCCAAGCTGGATGAGTTTGAAGAACGAGTGGACTCGGATGACGAGGATTCGCTCGATCGTCCGGTAAACGGAACTGATAAGACACTAATCAAGACTTCCACCCCAGCTTCAAAAACATCGAGTCAACCTTTGTCTAAGTCAATACCGAAAAGCAAGCCAGAACGGCAGACAGAAGGCGGAGCCTGGTCGAAAATTACCTCTAAGTCCTCCGTTGTCGGTGAAGCAGAAGCCAAACGCCGGCGCCATAAGAAGAACGATGCCATTGATGTCGAAGAGCTTGACCTCAGCCAAGCAGCGCTCGTGGCCAGCAAGCCCAAGCCCGCAAAGAAATCTTCCAAGAAGGGCAAGAAGTCTACAGTTCTAAATGACGCACTCTCCGATTCTGACTCCGACTCTGAGAATGAAGACGATAGCGGCCCATATCTGCCATTTGCACTCCGCGATCAAGATCTGATCAAGAGAGCTTTTGCCGGTGCGGATGTGGTGGGTGAGTTCGAAGTCGAGAAGAAGCAGACTATTGAGGATGAAGAGGACAAAGTCGTCGACAATACACTACCTGGGTGGGGTAGCTGGGTTGGTGAGGGCGTGAGTAAAAAGGAAAATGCCAAAAACAAGGGGAGGTTCTTGACCAAGGTCGACGGAATCAAAGCGGATAAAAGAAAAGACGCGAAGTTGGACAAGGTCATTATTAATGAGAAGCGGGTCAAGAAGGTAGGCCCTCCTTGTAAGACTTTCGATTGAGCCAAAGACTGACGAGTTCAGAACTCCAAATACCTCGCCACATCGCTGCCACATACTTTCGAGACACAGCAACAATATGAACGAGCGCTTAGACTTCCGATCGGACCTCAGTGGTCAACGAAGGAAACATTCCAAGATGCCACCAAGCCAAGGGTCCTGGTTAAACAGGGGATTATTGCGCCCATGTCAAAGCCTCTCTTTTAAATCTACAGAATTGTGGATATAAATGTGGCATTGTCCCTGGTCGACTGGCGTCATTCAGGACGGCATTTCTGTACATTTATACCATCGTCAGCATATGGAACCATTCCTCAAAAAGAGAATAAAGATCACAATTCTGGCCAGCGATTGTCAGTTCATACCAAACTCACCCGTGCATATAAAGAAATATTCCTGATGCGATGGCATGCTTATCCATAAATTGTTAAGAGTGTCTTCGATAAATTACCTTGTGCGACGAATGACTAGACGGCACAAGAAGAGGGTTTTTCCACTAAGCGAGGAGGATATTCAGGGGGCTTTGCTAACGAGGTAAACAAGGAACAAATCACAGAAACAAGACCACTTCCATAACAGTGCACGTTGAATGCCGCCTCTGACAACCACTATCATTGAAGCCATTGCCCTTTGGACCTCTCACCTAATTCTACCAAAGTAGCCGGAAACCCACTGATAGCAATTTTCACTGGGACTTCGGCCAGCTGCACGGCCAACACCTGATATGCCGCACCAGGCTGCACACACGGCACCTCAAAACTCAAACGAAACTTCTTGATTCCTTCCTCTTCAATGATCATCTTTGTCGGCTCTGTCGTAATCCCAATCCGAGTTCTGAGAAGACGCCAGCGATTGTCTGACAAGTTCTCAAGTCTTGCAACTTCTGTACGGTTGATTGTTGTGTACCAGAAAGCGGATGCTTTGGTAGCAAGAAGCATATGCAATGCTTTGCTATCATGCTGAAGTCGGCATCTGATGTCGCCGGAAAGAGTCGTTGCTGTTTCGCCCGGAAGATTCTCCGGATCGGGTTCGAGGAAGAAAAGGTTCGCAATCAGAACGTTGCTGATTTCTTGAATGCTTGTCAACCCTACATTATCCGTCCATCCCGAAACAGAACGAAAGAGATGCTCTATCTCCTTCTCGTCGTCGATATCGACATATTCACCTAATTCTCCTTTCGCCTTGATATCTGGATTCAATCGAAGAAGTCTGGACCTGGCGATGGCTGGGGTCGTTCTCACGACCTTGTCCCAGTTTCCTTCGGTATCCATTTGCCGTTCGAACATTTTCAAAAGAGGCTTAAAGGCTCCATATCTGAACGCCTTCATAATCCTGGGCTTTTTCTTTATTTGATTACCAGTACCCAAGGAGAGCAGAATGTCCAGTGAAGTTGCTTCGTCTGGCCACAAGTTCTCCTTCTCCTCCATTGCAACTTTGGCAGGACAATTAGCATAAACAGCTCCATCGACGAAGTCTGCGCCACCGTGGTCTCTTCTGAAAGGCGGAAGGTAGAACGGCGCCGCCGAAGTGGCAAGGGCCGCCTCCCAGATTTTCATGTCCTTGTTGTCATCATCCTCCCTCTCAAATCTCGACCACTTACCCTGCGGGCGGTTGTAGTTGGCAATGAGATACTCAGTCCCGCCTTCATCGCGGGCTGTGGTCACCGCCACTCTTGTTGTACTCTGAATATTCCGAGATCTTGCAGGGGCAAACAAACTGGTCTTATCACCAAAGAAGTCGATCAATGCAGACTTCAAAGGTTCGGAAGAGTACTTGCTCTCATACCTGCCCAAGAGCATCAAAGCTTTAGTACCGATATCGAAGCCAGCCCGAGAATGTTCGAAAGTCTTCTTCGCAGCTTCTTGAAAGAAGTTCACCATAGCCTCGAAGGTATTTTCTGGCGTCCTAGGTACCATTCCGAGAGCAAGCGCAACAATGCCTCCTATGTTTTGTC
Organism: Deltaproteobacteria bacterium; assembly: GCA_002685535.1. Lineage (GTDB taxonomy): Bacteria > SAR324 > SAR324 > SAR324 > NAC60-12 > Arctic96AD-7. The sequence goes on along the minus strand of NYXK01000209.1, from coordinate 40,646 downwards.
AGTACATGGCGATACGTGGCAAGATTTGTATCATACCCGTGCTTGTCCCAACAACCAAGTCAAACATTTCGCCGATTTCAATGCCAATGCCAACCTCCCTTTCAATAGCCTTGACGAGTGCGAGTTCTACAATTCCTCGGATGCCTCCACCATCTAATGTGAGTATTCTCGCTCCAGCACACCTTGGTTTTAGCCGAATTTGGTGTGGGTTTGCCGGATTATGAGTCCCGCATAGAATGCACGCTGACATGTCAAACGCGCACTCGAAAGACCGGGATACTTTCGCCAGCTCTTGAACACAGCGTGGACAATATGAATGTCCACATGGGAGTACATGATCAGGGACAGACTGATAACACGAGAGACATGTCTTGTTGCTTCGAAGCTGACCCCATGCAGAGTAATGGGTGCTGTATATCTGTTGTCGGATGATAAGCAGGCGTTGAGCGGGCTTGAGAGAAGACTCTGACGTGCTGAACGCTCGGTGGTACATATTCTGGAACCTTTTCTTGATCCCTGTCCGCCATGCCTCCTGAGCTGCAGGACTCCAAGATCTTCGATGAAGAAATTCGCCTTCGGCTTCCAAACATCTTTGCGGCCAGTTTGCTCCAGGACTAGGAGTGCACACGTGCATCTTGTGCTGATTCTTCCCCCTGATATTGCAGTACACCACAGAACCATCCTTGGCTACGAATGGCCAGATACATTTTTCGTACTCAGAAAGATAAAGCCCTAGGCCGTCGTCCCAGAATTTCTTCATTTCATGATCGAACATATCTTCGGGCTCCAGGATGAGGGCTTGATATTGTCAGCATGGTCTTGAAACGGCTTGAGAGGGAAGACTGACGGTCAGAGAGCACACTTCGCCACCTGTCAGCATAGATCAAACACATCAAAGAAATGGCAGATACAGTCATATCCTCAATGCCTGTACTCTGTTGTTCAGGACCTTCTAATGCAAGCCTCAAGAAATTTGCAATGTGCTCTGGTATGTTGTGCGGGGTCGGATTGTCACGGCGAGCTGCGAGAAAGAAATTCAGAGGATCCTCCGAGGTTCGAAAATGCTCGAAAACCTGCAATAGTATGTGGTTGAGAGCAGGTACGTTGTAGTATGAGAATCCGCGAGCACGTATCCGCCTTTCGTCATTTGCCGAGTACTCGATCTGTTTCCGAAGTCCCTTGAGGTGTTCGAACATGTCTGTGGATCTTTCTGGCGATGAGTTTGAGTCGAGGCCTTTGTGCGGAATGTAGCAGCACTTGATATCCTGGAATAAGGCCTTGTAAAGCTGATCGTTGTCCCATATTGCCGAGAGTGGATGAACGAATCGGTTATGGTGTTCGACAAAGGCCCGTAGAATGATAGAATCCGCCCAGAGCTTTTCAGCGCCAAAGCTGTGGAGATACTTCTGCCTCAGCGACTCATCCGTATATGATTCGGTGGCTGTCTCCATATTTCGAACGATTATGAGCGTCTTGCAGGAAGGCTGATTATATGACTTCTTCACCGCAGCGGACGCCCATTCCAGAACGCGAATAAGATCCGGCTTCATTGTCTGGTCCCCTTTTGTGACAAAAACTATCACATCACTGATGGCATAAAGAACTCGAGCATAAAACAGGTCGATGCCGTTCTTGCTTCCAGTGCTATAACAGGAGGCTGTGATTGGGAGCTTTTCAATGCTGGCGTCGTCCTCTTCATTCAACTCAGCTAGCCGAAGAGCAAGGGTAGTTGCAGTCCCAGCTCCAAAGCCCTCACAGTCCGCGAAAAGCAATGGGAAGTTCTTCGGCTGAGGAGCCTTAAGTGGTTGCTGGCCTGCCTCTGTGGCTGAATCGTTTCTTTCCTCTATTGTCGAGTCGTCACGGTACAAGTGGACGCCGAAAGTTGTTGGGTCTGTCTTATGGTCAAAATTTCCGGACCTAGGGACAGGCATTGAGCACCCTTTGTTCTGAGCCCAAGCGATTAGATCTAGATCTTGCGTCGAGTGTGCATGACTAGTCAAACCATTCAGGTTACCTGGTGATTCAAGCAGTCCAAGGAGCAGCATGGCTCGGACGATTGTTGACTTTCCCACGGAAGTGTCTCCTACGAAAGAGACGAAGGAAGGGTAATGATGCTCGGTAGCTCTGTTTCCCGATCTTTTCGGGTCGCAAAGACGGACGAAGCGATCATAAAGCCACAGTTCAGGATCTTCGCCTCCCAGCTTGACAGAAAACCATCTGGCAAATCTATCCTCCTCGTGAAGGCGCCTCAAGATAGCTTTGTCTTTTTCGGAATGTGTTGCGGCTTCAACAAACAGCGGTGGGAAGGGGTCTATAATTCTATGTGTATCCCTCATGTCAGCCCAGTCATGGTTGACGTGTTGCTGCCAGCATGTTGAGTGTTCGTTGCATGGGACAGATGAGCAGCCCTCCGTGGTGCATGAAATGCAGTATATGCGCGTCGATGAACACCCGGCGCATCTTCTCGCACATGTTGGAGGAACGTATAGAGATGTTCGTTGCTGGCAAACAGTACACTGAACCTGCTCGCACAAAGTCAACTAGCTGCAATAGAAGCAAACCCAAGCTTCAAGGTCGTTTATTCACATACCGAAGGATTCATCTTGAAGTATTTAACTTTCTCTTCTTTTTAGCATACAGACTCAGTAGACTGGGCCTTTGATAGGGTAGGGCAGTAAGACGTTCACGGACCGCTCGTTTTTCCGGGACACGCTTGTAGAGCTCAGTCAATGTTTTCAGAAAAATGTGCATTTATAAGAAATTTAAAGCTAGGAAGCAACTGGAAAGATGGGAAATGCCGGAAACGACCTAATCCAGGGAAAGAGCCAAATAGTCTGAGCGGCCGAGAAGGCGCCAGGCAGACGTATGAACAGGCCCTTTGCTGAGTCCCTGTTGGGACATCCGCGGATTTCAGGTGCACCTACGTATGCAAGACAGCTGGAAGTGCAGGCATCCCGCAGCCTCGTTCATGGAAGGGATTTGACACTGCCACCACTGAAGGTTCAGTGGTTGCCAGATTCAAAAGTGCAATTCCATGGATTTTGTGCTCAAATTCTGAGACACAGCCTATGAGACTTGTGTTACTATACTGGGCTTGTAGGCTTGATTACAAGCTTGTCAGAAGATATCATGAATTTCATAGGCTACGCGATGTTGAGAATGTCCCTACCAGAGAACTGGAATAGCTGATGTTTTGGCGATTCTTGTATATGTTCGATACAATATCATAATTGAATCAGTAAATTACAAGACATTATCTAGAATTACAAGACTGCTTCGATTTTAAGCCTGGCCATGTGGATTTCCCGTGTCCAAATCACCACTTCAACACGATGATCACATATTTACAAGAGTCGACCCTTCCGTATGTTTTCACAAATCTAGACCATTTGAACGACTTGTTGATGTGGCGTGTGCCCATTGATAGTCGGAGCTTCTGTAATAGGACCAGGTTGCGGACCTTGGTGATTGTGGGGGTCGATTGTATGTAATAAAACATCATCGCCTGTAGTCCTCCAGGCTTGCATTGGGGTAGCCTGCAAATGATCACGATACGTATTCGTAACTCCAGGTACCGATCTCCAGTGGTGTAAGGGCCTTCCAATGTTTATGAACATGAAAACCACGAACTTCTCGAAGTACAATATGGCCATAGTGACGACAAAGGTGTAGCTTATTCCGGCAACGGAATCAAAAATCTGATATCTGTGGACCTTTCGTTAGCTATGAAAGACGGTTCAAATGGCATGCTGGGATGTTCTGACCCTAGTCTTTGACCTCTTGTTCGGTCTGGATAAGGCATCATGGAGTGACCATCAAGTCCAATCGTAGTTTGACTAGCAGGTAATTTCCGTCAGTAATAATTCGTAACAAAATGGGTGTCGCTAGGTTGGACATACCTCGCAAATAAACCTGTGAGACACATTCCAACAATACCACCGCCTGTATGAACTGCGAATATCTGTAATGGATCTCTTTTCAGAAATACCAGAGCCTCTTCTTTCAACAGATAGACGACTAGAGACGAGATGACCCCGAAGATAGCCGCGCTCCAAACAGGAACCTGTAAATTAGAAGCTGGAAGCAAGAGTAGCGGTTTAGTCACTTACAAATCCAGCACCTGGAGTGATAGCAACAAGGCCAGCGATAGCTCCATCACAGAAATACAAGGCTGTGAGATTGTCGTAGGACATGTTCTGGCTAGGATCTGATGCTCTGGCAAACATCTTTCGTCGCCATATCAGCAGAACACCCACTGCTCCTCCACTACTGGCCGCGATATGCGTTGATGTCCAAGCAGAGACCGCTCGCAAGTTGCCTCCAAGGGCCGAGCCTCCATTAAATCCCGACCAGCCAAACCACTAATTCATCAGGTATTAGCATGAGAGGAGAGGTGTTGATCATTTAGTAAGGACGGTGACTAACCAGGATAGCAGTCCCAAGAACAACGTAATTAACACTGTATGGTTCAACTTCTTGCTCATATTCATCATAACTGTCGCCGTCACTTTCATCATCCTCAAATACTGGAGGTGATTTTCCGAAGTAGCGAACAGCGCAATAGCGAACAAGGCTGAGAAGTGTCTTCCATAGCTCGACCCAAGGATTGATCAGTCTCTTGTACATCCGCTTGTACAGACTCTTGAAAAGCCTTTCAGTAGCAGCCACAACTTCACCAGACTCTCTTCTCTCCTCAATACCACAGAACACGGCAAATGCAGCAACAGTGGTGCCACTAACAATATGGACTGGCGTGCCACCTGCAAAATCCATGACACCGAGTTTGTTCGACCATCCATCCGAGTCCCACGACCACCGGGCAACTGGATAATAGATCAAAACTGACCACAACGTTATGAACCCAAGGAATCGAGTTGGGGGAGCGCGATGCATGGTTCCTCCACAGACAAGAGCAGCACTGACGGTCAACATTAGAAACTCTGCATTTATGCTTCCTTGCAGAATACTTACGTGAATGCTGCAAACATTCCTTCATAGAGGACATATACGAGCTCTGGAATGGATCCACCTTGGCCACGGTCCCCTATATCGATAGGATGCGCAATAACATCTGTCAGACCAAAAGCTCTCCTTTCACCTCCCCACCACTTCGCTGACGAGCGAGTGAAAGTGAAGGCATAACCCCAGAGGGCCCACTACACTTCATTAGTGCCAGGATTCAGGATTTAATATATCGGAATGTGTAATCAAAAAGGAATACCAACCTGAAAACTGATGAATCCAGCGGTGATGAGAGGAAGGCGAAATAAAGTCAGCGCAAAAGAACGATTGCCCATTCCAGCATAAATGAGCGACAGCGCTGGAATCATCAAAAACACAAGGGATGAAGAAGTCATCATCCAGACGATATCAGATCCCTGGTTGATTAGTTGCCACTTCTGGAACCTAGAGCATCGCAACTGACCTGGAAGAATCTCTCAGGGTGCGTCAGAATTTCATCGTAGGTTGCCGAGACTTCTCCCAGCGTTGGGACAGGCTCAGGTACATACAATGTTATGGATCCCATTGTAGAATCGACTTAAAGCGAATGTGAAGTCAAAAGTGATTGAAAACTCAACAAGAATAATTGAATGTTTTTGAAGTGGCTCCTGTAATCACGGATATCCCAGCGGCTTCTCTGTGAGAGCCTCATGCGGATGCATGGATCGCGAGGCAGCTCTGATGACAGCTCGGCATCGTGTGATTGACCTTGTTTAAGGCAAAGGGGCATAATCATTATTGCGCCTCAAATAATCTGTGACTTGTTTGGGGTTGCTTGGGCCTGTTCAGCTGAACGATGTGCGGACGCCACAGATAATGCTCGCCCAACCACATACGACGGGCACGCGCTGGCTTTTCGGTGAGTGCATACAGACGATTCAGAGCTCATTCCACTATCTGTGGCTTGGGCGTATTTTCTGCGGGGGTTCCATTGTCAAATTGTAGGCAAGAAGTATTGACCAAAAACATTGACTTGCGTAAAAGCCTCGCGTACTGCCTCGCACTGTGTAACTACACCTGGACTGATAGCAGCCCTCAGAAAGTGACGCCGTTCCCCACTGGCTGCCCTTGGGGGTTTTGTCCTTTCCCAAGAAGCAATCCTCTGATTCAAGGCTTCGCCACACGCGATCCGTCTGTTTCTCTGCGAGGAAGGGCAACAGGCTGTAGAGAACATTGCTCAGCGTTAAAACAGCAGGGTTGTTCCTAATCGTGGGGGTTAAGTCGTATTCGTTCTGCTGTACATCTGGCAGCAATACTTTGGTTTGATGGAACATCATCAGACGATCTTCTCCAAAGTCAACCATGAGTGCGCAATACGAGATATTAATGCAAGTAGAAATCGAAGGAGAAAGCGCGAGCATACAGGACCCCCTTCAGTGGACCACTTCCCAAGTAGAGCGGATGTTGGGGAAATCTCCTCTAGTCGATGGACAGCTCTTGAAATTCTTGCACAGCCGACAGTATAAATGGCGACTCAATCTCGGCGGCACAGACTGCTTCGACAAAGAGGACTTGATTTTGTTGTTTAAAATCATGGGCTGTGAAGAAAGCGAATTGCATGACTTTATGGAAATCAAGCCATTTTCGAGGCTTTGTACTGCCATGTGGTATCTTCGTGTCATGCCACATCGAATGAGAAATCGCACTCCTTTCGGTGTAGTAGAAAGAGGTCTGGTCAGCAATACTCTGAATGTGAGGGAAACCTGGATTGCAAAGGATGCCCAGCCTTATCCGCCAGCAGTCACGGATACTGGGGAGGAGCCCATCAGGTGCTGGAATCAACAAGGTCGCGAGTCCCAGGAAACGTCTTATCGACTCGCCAACATAGCTTTTGTTCTTCGTTGGAAGGAGGTGTTCGCAGAGGAAATGAAGACCGTTGTGTGGAACTGGACAGGCACAGGACCAGTAGCCATGGACCCAATTGCATGCCTAGAAGTCCCTTCGTCGGACCACCATAAAAGCAAAGGTTTACACAGTATGTATTGGAATACAGAAGTGAGTTCCAAAGCGTGAAGCCTGACATTCCGCAGACAGAAGACTGTACGAAATGAAACAGATCAGATTCTGGTTCAAAGACTTCATCAAAGATCCCAAGACTCCAAAGCGAATAAAGGCGTACGTTCAAGAGAGAGTTGATGTCGACCAGTCGACGTCCCGCGAAGCGATATATACTTGGATTAAGTCGGTCGAAACAGGGTGTCTCGGAACGAGGTCTTCAGCAGATCAGAACCGGGTACAAAGAAGAATTGCGACGACGTTTACCGAAAGTTCGCAGAAGAATTACAAAGGGAACAGCAGACAACACCATCGCGGTGGGCCTTCACCCAAGGGCTTAGGCTTTCGGAAATTTGTTGACCAAAAGGCAAGCCAAGTACCAGAGGAAGACTCGAAATTTGTCGAAAAGATGCTGTCGGACGCGAATGATTTTATACAAAATCGACAGCAACAACTCGTGGACGAAGTCCTAAAGTGGAGAGCAGCACAAGTCGCAGAATGGGAAAGGATATCAGAAGGGACAAACATTGTTGATAATCTTCAAGTGCTGAACGGGACCGCCAATGTGGGATACAATGGAAGGGGTTCTAGCTCAAATTCATAATACGACAGAAAAATCATGTGAGTGCAGGAGAGTAAAGCTTTGAGAGCTCACTGAAAGTGCCATCTTGAATGAGATGTTGGGGGAGCAGCTCATTTGTATATATCTGCGGGGCAAGGTTGCGAAACGTAACAGCAACAATGTGATTAGCTGTCGCAACATAAGCTGAACGCTTAGCCAAGCCTATGAAAATGCCTTACCACGAAGTGCAAATAATGTGCAACGTGTAGCAGATCTACTTCACGGATCGCAATGCTGGGTTCACCCCAGTCATGAACAGATGCACTTTCGTCCGGCTGGCAAATGTCGGCTGTAAGGCCGGGTTTAGAACTTCCCCAAAGGAAGACTCTGTTACTAGGCATTGATTGGTTATGCCAGTAAGGCTGGGAAAAGAACCTATTGGCAGTCTGCCTTTTGGGCTCTATGTTCCCGATTTGCAACGAGATTTCCGGGCAGAGGCATCGTTGCGACAACCTGCAAAAACTGTCAAGCTTATCTCCTGCGATCAGCCGCAGAAAGAAACTCGCGAATGTTAACAACAGGTACCACTCATTCGTATAAAGCTTCGTACCAAAGAGTACGATGTCGAAACCGACGCGCATATCATCTTTACTTCGTCATCATATTCTAAATCTCAAGCAGAACAAAAAAAGAATTTAGGAATGAAGCGATGTTGAAATAGATTTGAAAGGCTCGGCAGAATTAACCGAAACATGGACAGTGAGGAAAGCAAGAAGTAAGAAAATGCAAAATAAGGTACGCACCATCATCTTTGCATCATCAAAATGTCTTCTGAAGCATGAAGAACGGACGGAGATCGGATGCAATGTCCTCTGGGTCAACAGTTTTACCCGAGATCTGAAGGGACCGTTTTCCGACTTGGCCTCCAAACAGCTTGGGTAAGTGATCAGAGTGACCATGCAATAGTCTAGACGTTATTTGCTGGTCGTAAAAAGCGGATTACTTGCCTTGAAGGCTAGCAGGCGTTGTTTTCCTTGCCAGACCTTGCTCAATGAATGTTCGAGGCCTCAACGTGAAGCCTTTGCTGTGCGCTGCATAAGAGAAATTCTTGGCGGCTAGAGGGCCCTTCGTATTCTGCCAAACAGGGAAACTCAATGCCGAAGCAAGTCATAAGTTGAGGCCCATTCTACTCATGTGTTCATTAATGCAAACAAATGAATGACTGTCACGATGTTAGAAGACTGGAAAAGTGATGTGATGAAATGAACAAGTGGCGGCAGTCAGCTCCAACTTTACTGACTGGCGTCATGTTGTGACTAACTGCGCCACCGCGGGGATGATTCATACCGAACGCTCTTGACATAAAACAATTTCTACCTATATTTATTTGATCAATCTCACGAAAGGCGAAAGTACACTTATAGGACTCAAGAGCACAATGCTCTCATTACCAGTCGATATCCAAGTCCTTGTTCTACCTTTATTATCCTCAACTTCTCTCATTGCACTTTCTCAAACGAACAGATATTTCCGAGACCTCATTCAACCCGATAAGAGGCAATTCGTCAATCGCCTGCTAGAATTGGAGTGCCTGCCTGAATATGGAGGAGAAGTGACGACCAACGAAAACGCCAAAATAATTGTTCCTTCGGAGTCGACGGCATATGCTTGTACTCGGTGTCTTAAAATCGTCCCTCATACACGATTTGACAACCATGCACTTCTTCGTCTTCGCTTCCGGAAGCCACCTCCTGAGTCGAGAGCTGCACGAAAGCTCTGTGGCTGGGTGAGTGGTGATGCGAAGGCACGGGGTCTGAAAAGACAAGCCGACCTCAAAAACGATACGCTGAGGAACTGGATACGGCAGATCGACCACTCTTGCAGTGTTGCCGAATGGACGTCGCTCTATCACATTGGTAGCTGTCGTCATCGACGCTTGTGTAACGAGTGTAAATTTGCTACCGGATTCTGGTCCCGCAACGTAGGCGTTCGAAGTGGTTGGAGATGTAATCACAGGAGCTCAAATGTTGGTACAGGCCAGGTCCCAGTCATAAAGGGGAGGCAGCGACGATGTCACGACTCTACAGAACGGTATTTTTGGGGTCTTTTCCCAATAGCCGACGATTCTCGGTATCCGTGGCGATGGAAGATCTATCGCGAGGATAACTGCGACTGGTGGACGTTGTGGTGGATTCGCTGTCCTGAGTGTGCCGTGTGGCAGGAAAGAGCAGCTTTCAGGAAAGGTTCTGGGTATGGAGTCAAGTCAACACCAGCGGACCCCGATATGTTTCGGCAAGATGGCTGGGATGGACCACATTTCGAGAACTGGCGCTGTCACCAGTGCTTCGCAGCGGCTTTTGGTGAGAAAGAGCTAGAAAAGGAGCTACTTGCGTTCTGGAAGGAAAAGGTCGGCTATGAATTGAGCCAGTTCAGATCTCTCCTGCCCAGTAGCTTTTACGTTGTCGACAGCATCGAACAGCAAACTGGGAAGAAATATTCATGGGAGAAGATCGTGAAGATGGATAGTGTCTCATCGCAGTTGTTGAGAAAAATTCCGTCTGGCAGGGACCTGGCGGAAGCAGACGATGAGCAGAGGCGCCTTTATTATAAGATTTTGAAGAGATGGTTCGATACCCTAAACGCGCCCGAAGAAGTTTTAGGCGGGTTGATGGACCGATCTTGGTTCAGACCATGGATAGTCGGTTACGAGATTCTGGAGAAGAGAATAGAGGAGCTGGAAACGTGCACGAACATTCTTGAAGCAGATCCAAACAAGCTTGTCAGCTTCGCGCTCAGGGGCAAAAGGGTCTCGGTATGAGGAAGGCTTAGGAGAGCGAGACGCAAACGGGTACTTGTCTACTCTGAGTGGTGAGAGCACGCCTGTCTGACAAGTAGCCTCTTCAAATTAGCGCGCATAAATTGTTCGGACCCCAAGTGTCTACTTACTGGAATTTCCTGGGATTAATGCGACTAACACTAGACCTTAATGGCGATTCGTAGACCAGAAAGAGGTTCTTTGACGCAAAGAATGATATAAGTCTCGAGAGTAGTCGGTGGGTTGAGCACTCAAGTTGAGTCTTTTACTGGTCCATATGCAGTCTGACAGACATATATGTCTCAATGTCCGCATCATCATTCAGTAGAAGTTTGCTGTAGACCTCCTGAAAACGTTCTTGAATGACGGATGGCGAGCTAGTAAATCGTCGAATTTGAATGAGCCGCACAATTATTCATTTGCACAAGTATTTGCCTTCACTCGAGCCTATGCTGTCATGGAATTGTCAATGGATTATCTCCTCGTCAAACATTCTAGTATTTACATTCGGCCTTGTCATATGACTAGACGCACGCCCGGGGACGTACCGGAGTCGCAATCATGGTGTAGACCTGGCACCCACTACTCCCAGTCAACCGATATTTGACAGATGACAGCAAGTTTCCTTTACTGAACCTCTTTTCCAAGAAGGTCGAGTGTATAGACGATTACCATGCACAACTATCTACAAATGGTGCCCGTTCAGTGTCGAAAACGATTAGTCTAAGAAATCCTTCGGAAGAGTCTTTCCTGTCGCGCCCGCGTCACCTACAGCACACAGCTTCTCGGGAACACCGACGTCCAGAAATGTCAAGGACCGAGTAGCGACCTTCATTAAGAATAAATGAAAGCTGAGCCCTAAGACTTTCATTTTCATTTGAAAGGCTTGGGGGCACAGACACATTGGTGATCCGGTTACATGCTAAGCCCACTCTTCCCAAACACAATGAGACCGTCTGAATTCCGGCATACGCCAAACCTTAATTTAAGCACATTCCTCTCTGAATCGAGCATAGCTTGAAGCGTCACCATGCTACTGGAGCATTTTATACTTGGTAAATCTTTTCGTCCGGAGAGCATCAAGCTTGCCAAAAGCTCACGCGAGTCAGGGAATTCGATATCACAACCTTGTAATGGAGGCGGAGAAGCCGCTGTCAGGACGTTAAGGACGAATGAGCATCAGAACCGTGGAAACAGATCACTCAAAGCGGTGCAATGAGAACCGAGCATTCTGAAGCTTGGATTTGCAGTTCTTGGCCTGCCATTGAACCCCACAGTTTAAACTCCAGCCCTACGCCTATCCGGATGCGATTGAGATTCATGCAGAGGGTGTTTTGCTCGCTTCACATATTGAGACACGAGCCCTGTCAATTAGGAGCCATGGTACGGAGGTAATCTCAGTCTTTTCAGATCCCCTCTTTCTTCAATCCGCTCTCACAAACTCTCAGTTTCTGTCTATACTCTTTTCTCGTCATTCCTTCACCCGCCGGTGCAACTTAGTCACCTTCATACTTCTTAAACTATGTTACAGCGTTGATCACTCACTTTCGAAAGCCTAATTGCTCTTTACTTTCTTTATTCCACTCGAGCCAGGCAGAGGTGGCTTCCTTCAAACCCTACAACTCACTTCAAGATGGTCAGTCATTTCCCGACCTTGATTCCACAACTGTAGGGAGGAGACCGTTGGTATTATCATGTCCGGCTCCCGGTTCAGCCTCTTCATCACCTTCCAAATAATTATCAATGAACTCTCCTCTCATTGGAGAATTTCGTTGATCGAGTCTCAACCTACAGGACGATCGCTTTTCTATAGCATGTTTCTACAATCTGAAGCCCGCTCACCAAGTCCAGGTTAACCAAACTCGGCCATACTCGAATTCTCCAGTATCGCCATTACAGACCCCAGTTGATGGCCAGAGGAACATGGCGGCAGCTTTCTCCCCGGTGGAGCAAAATGTCTATTCTGATGAGAAGATCGTCATGGTAGGGCCAATGGGGACGGGTATGGAGGTCGTGGAGCCGAACAGAAGACCATCGCACGCGCCGGAAGTTGTTCTAGCTGCTGCTCCAATTCCGCCTCATGCTCCCCCAGGATACGCGGACACGGAACTTCCTTCTCGACCAGAGCCGAAACCCTTCTGGAAGAGACACATGCTATGGATCGTAGCGATTCTGGGGCTAGGGATTCTCGTGATTGGCGTGGTGGTTGGGGTTATTGGGCACATGGAAAACAAATCGACGCGGACGAGTGATTCACGAGTGTCGGTAGTCAAAGCCATTACCAACAACACGATGAATAGTGTTGCCAGCTCCGGCTTGTTCTTGAATGACGGGACAACGTGGAATACCCACGTCATCTGGCAGAACTCTACCGGCGGATTCAACCTCCAGATCAGTTTGGACGGGCAAACATTCCAGCCCGAGCAACCAGTCAAGCTGAGCATCCAACCCAAGATCGGATCTCCTCTTTCAGCCACAACGGAGGTTGATTCTACCACTGGAGTCGTAATGCTCAACATTTTCTACGTATCGGGCGTGAACAACATCACGATGTCTGCAGTCACCTGCTCTCCAAATTCCGACAAATGCAACACTATTGCCAACTGCTATCTCCCGACTCAAATTGCACCTAGCAATTTTACCGGACTTGCAGCAGTAAATGTGAACAAAGCTCAGGATTGGCGCGTATACTACCACGATGAAGACGGCTACATTTCAGAGCTGCAAGGAGACAACTCGGGATTCAACCTAGGAAAGCCCATCGGTGGCTCTGGTTTGAACGCCTCATCTATCGCAGCAGTCAACGTCAACTCAACGACCAATAATATCAATATCTTCTACGTCGATGGCTTGACTCAAGCTCTCTTTAAGATGCAGTTCACAGCCGATGCTTGGACAAAACGTAAGAATTTCCCACCCACCGCTTCTCAGATCAACACACTAATATTTGCTCTTAGCATCAATCGTCTCTGCCGATCTCATTGCTTCCTGGAATCCCAGATCTGGACTTGGTGCTGCCTACACGGAAACTCAAGATCAGCTTCATGTCTACTACACAGGACTCGATGCAGGTATCTATGAATTCCTTGGGTCCGGCGCCTCACAAACAACAAATACTTCGTGGGCGGCGCAACCTGGCCACAATCACCTTTGGGCAGCAGCTGATTTTGTCGGCGCTCCAATCACCGCTGTAGGATGGGAAGACCAAGCACGATTCTATCAGGTTAAGGAAGGAGATCTTGCAGAGGGCTCTCTCAGTAACACGACATGGACCGAAGCTTTCATCGACAACAACGGTCGAACTAGTTAGAGTATCTTGGGCGGATGCCAGCGAGCGGAGCTTTCATTCTGGGGAGTTGGTAGCTTGGAGTCTTTTGGGATGGACCATAATTTCATTTCTACTGTATATGTAGTCCTGGGGCCGCCTAGCCTACACATACTTCTGTATATAGGTCATTGGTACAAATGGGCAATACAATTCATCACGTGGGGCAGTTTCATGCCCGCCAAATCAAGAAGTTTTCGCTTCTTGAACAAGGGCAATGTGTGACGTGAGGGTACCAATTGACGTGCCCATAGTCGTAAAGATATCTCCCTGTACGCCTCACTAGTGATAATATTCTAAGTTAAGATGAAACGTGCTCTCATAGTTGTGACTAAAGTATAGCATGATATGTTATGATCTTCTTCGCTTCGCTGTTTCCATCACCGCTTCCAAGCGGCTATTTCTGGCAGATGCGAAGATGATAGTCGATAGAGTTCAGAGACACGCATAGCATGAATCGAGTTCTTGTGTTCATATAGAACGTCATGCCTCTTCCCAGCAGGAAATGTCTGTCGTTTCAAGAATTTCTTCAATCTGCCTTGCCGCATGCTGTTAAGCTTAGGATTGGCTTGTAAGATCCTGTCAGAAAAGGGGCACGTCTGAGAAGCTCTTTCTCGCTCCACGTAAGAAGTTACAATATTGTTGTGCCTAAGGTCTTTCCTTTACAATGCACCTCCGATCTCAACTTGTCACAAAAAGAATAAGCGCGGTTTTCCTCCAGGTAAGGTAAACATGGCTCGCTAATCCTGAGCCGAAATTGCTTGGCATGTTCACCCCGCACTGCCCCTTGGTGAACACTTCACTATGAGACAAAAACATCTCAGAATCTACGAAGGGACAGTCTACGCTTTTCACAGATGGACCAAATGACCTCGAATGCTCCAAGATATCAAACTCACCAAGCTACTCCAGCAGACGCGGAATACGTCTTTTCTCTCGCCACGCGTGTTCAAGCAGCTCTCACCGCATCAGGCAGCCTTCAAGAACTTACTCCATCAGCTTTGGAAACAATCCGAGCTTCGATACACAAGGAAGAGATTCTGATATTCACTTACACCGATGCCACTTCATCAACTCGGTTAACTCCCATTGGAAGTGTGACAATTTCTCCTTTCTCGCCCTCATCTGGACATGGCAGCGTTTCTTGGGGCATCGACGAAGTTGGTGGGAAGACTTGGTACCTCCATTCCTTGATGCTGGAGCCTACAATACAGGGTAATGGACTCGGCAAGATTTTCCTGGAAGAGACTCTGAAGCTTTCAGGGAAACGAAATGGCGCGGGGACACTGGTGCTTGATTGCTGGGCAGGAAATCAAAAGTTAAAAAGATTCTATGAAGAGGTTGGATTTGGGCTCGTTGGTATGTTTCCAGAGGAAGGATACGAAATAGCTGTGTTCAAAGTACAATTGGGAGCTTGCTGAAGTGACGTTGTGTAATCAATTTCTCCTCTAAGACCAAAGGCATATGGCAAGTACATGTTGTTTGAGAACTCTTCTATGTGGAGGGAGCACCAGGAGCAGTCTCGACCTTGAAGGCCCAAACAGCACCTTCGAACTCTTTACTTCGCGCAATGATGACCTCAATATCATGCTTCGGCTTTTTAGAGTTCTCTCCCAGTTGCTGCACTTTGAAAGGCGGTGGCTTAATCAATCCACCATCCCTCATCTTGACATCAAATCCATAGATCATCATCGCCACAAAGCTTGCAATTTCCGAGAATGCCAGCTGCCGACCAGGACAGAGATGTTTACCACCACCAAAAGGGAACAAGCCTTGAGTTTGAGCCTTTCTTTGCTCTCGACTCAATTGTTTCTTCTGGAGGAATCGTCGCCCGTTGAAGACACCCGCATCGCCACCCCAAATACGCTCAGACTCGTGCAGAGCGCCGCCAGGAATTTGAATGACCCCTCCTTTCTTGAGCTCATATCTGTCCTTGATAATCACGTCTTCCATCACAACGCGGACTGGAGTTGCGTTGACGCACATTCGGAGTGTTTCGTGATAACAAGACACCAGAAGAGGGCAATCTTCTTCAAGCGAGGAGATATCCAGAGTGAGTACGACCCGTCTACCAAGAATTGTTCTAGTAACGATTTTGGAAACTTCTTCTCGAATATCAGCAGTGAGGATCGGATCGGCGAGGATATTGCAGAGCATAAAGAAGGAGTTTGGAACGGTGTTGGTAAGCGCTGCGAAACAGATCGTTATCTCAAACCCTGCCAAATCGTTGTTGGTGAATTCTTCAACACGTGCAGCTCGGGCTCGTCCTGCAATGAAAGCATTGGCATTCTTGTCTAGACCCTTGTTGTAGTAGTCTTCGAAGGCAGGCGTCAGGGTTTTCCGAGCATTCCATGCTTTTCTCGCTGTTATAGACGGGAAGAAGTCGAGGAAGAGCATGGGCAGACCCTCCTCGAATTCCCTTTTAATGTCAGCATAGCAATCTCGATAAATTGATTAGCTCCTCACCAAATGTGCTTGACAAATTCCAGATTTTTGCGGATTGGGTTGTCGGGACCGTAAAAGGAGTCTGCAAGTGCTATTGTATATACCACTTTCATCCAATCGAAAAGACTTCGAGTCTGCGGTGAGGCATCAATGTCGTTGAAATATTGAGCCAAGGTTTTCACAACCCTTCCCTTAGTTTCGATCAGATGTGGCCCCAGCTGAAGCGCGTTATACATTTCATGATGAATCGTCCGCATGTACCGATTATCTGCACCATTATGGGCGACGATGTCCTTGATTTCCTGCCTCGCTCCCAGTGCTCGATTGGTGAACGCAATGTGGAATGGGTAGAACGAGACAGACTTCGTATTTCCCAGAATTGCTTGTATGTACTGCGGGGTGTTGACAACATATATGTTTGTTGAGAATATCTTCAGAGTGAAAACTGGCCAGTCCATGTACTTGAGACTTGGCGCCATAGATAAGTGCCTTCTACAACCAATCTTGCAGGATACTTACCTCAATGATTTGAGATAGTCGCCCTTATACCGAACCATACCGATAATGTGCCAAATAGAAGAAATGGCTAAGACAGGAGGCTCCCGAGCGTTGACAGCAGCGCCGGTGAGTCTCCGGTGTATTAGGAAAATGATCGTAACCATCGACTGGAGCAGTACCAAATGCAAAATTGTCGACGCTTTCCAACTTGGAATGATGTCGATACTTTGAGAAAACATCTCTTGGAGGTTTTACTTATTTAGTACTGCGATGGGAAATTTGCGCTGATGTACTTCTGATGTTTGAATTTGAGATCGAGCAATTCATCAAATGATGTTGATATCTTCTCTCAGGACAAACGAGATCTTCCACCAACAGTTTATCTCTCCATTACAGTATTGTCTCTGAAAACTTATCATCTGGATAAAGTGCAAATTCCAGCCATCTGCCGTCTGCTTGCTTTTGGTCTCAGCAAGATAGGACTGCATATGCAAGTTGTTCTAGCGTTGGTGATACGCAAGCATATCCAGAATGAGAGTAGCCGACCTCTGAACGTAGAGAGGTATTCCAGCCTGAATCTCTAGACTTCATGAATAGTTGGCTGATTGCAAGCCCATCGAGCGTGAGTGATGTGTTGTCTCTTGATGTTGAGCAACTGTTGCCGTAGAGGCATCGCTTAGCGAATAGGAGAAGCGGGATAAACGAATGTATCCGCAATGTCGCTGCAGACTCGATGCAGCTTCGACGACTTGCATGCATGAACTTGCCGAAGATGTGCACTTCTTGAACTTCGGGTGCATGAGTGACCACATTCATGAAAGGGGTGGGTCGGATAATGGGCTTGGTTGAGGTGACCGGGCCTCTGGATTTGCCGATTCTGGGATGGAAGACCGCTCTGAGACATACGACCGAACGGAATTGTGCAATCACCACACCACAATAATGAACATATATAAGAAAGTGCACATGCATGGTAACGGATTCAGTTGCGGTTGCGAAGTTGGTCGCTAAAGTAGATCGAAGCTGGGCATGAATGCTTCGGCCAAGCAGGTTCAGCTGGGTAATGTAATCGATTCGCGGCTTTCAAATGCATGATTGAGACAGATAGGATGAGAAAAGCAATCTAACTACGACTTTAGGTGCGCCACATATTGAAAGTATTCATACATCATTCTGTGGCGAATATTTGTCCACGGTTCTCCGGCTACTGGTTTTCAACGAAGTGTCAACGTCTATCTCCTAAAATTGTGATTACAATCGGTAATCGAGCTATTGACTTTTCTGGGAAAGATCCTGGAAGTGAAGCTTAGCCGTTGAAAAGACCTACTCTCGCGAGTTCGATATGCTTTCGCCTTCGCCAATTTCGACGAGCACCGTCATGCAACAGAGCTTGAAATATGCAGAAAAGTGGACTTTTCCTTTCCCTCTTTTTCTTCTTTCTTCAGATAACAAGAGGCCAAGTAAACCAATAGAAGATGCAGTACTTATCTCTACCTGTGTTGTCCATTGTTAAGTGCTTCTTATTGCTCTCGATCGCTTCCCACAGACAGTATCCCTAACAAACACTTCACGAGATCGTGCCAAATAGGACAACTCAAGATGAAGTACGCTATAGTATTTCTCTTAGTAGTATCATTATTCTTCGTCAGGAAAGCCATTCGAAAGCAAAAGCTCTCACGCCGCATATCAGAGCGAGGTTGTGCACTGCCACCCTCCACACCCAATACTCTCCTCGGCCTACTCCAAATAATACAATTACTTCAAGCACTGCGAGCAAATCGTTTCCTCAATTACGTCCAAGGACTCTTTGAGAAGCATGGACATACATTCACCTACAATACCTTCGGCACCCAATCGATCTGGACAACGGAACTAGAGAATATCCGCGCCTGTCTTTCCACCCAAGCACAAGACTTCGAAGTCGGCGCCGCCCGACACAAAGTCATAAGCCCCCTCGTAGGCCATAGCATCCTCACAAGCGATGGTAAGAAATGGTCCCAGCATCGAGCATTACTCCGTCCGAACTTTATGAAAGCACAACTCGTCCACCTCGATATCTTCGAGAAACATTTCTGCAACCTGGTCACGTGTATACCGAAAGACAACTCGACATTTGATCTGAGAGAGCTGCTGCAGAAGTTGACAATGGATATCAGTACGGAGTTTCTGCTGGGATGTCCGACAGATTCGCTTGTGCTGCATGCGGAGGGGAAGAGCGACGAGTTTGCGACGACATGGGATGAAGCGATGGGTTGGATCGCTCTTCGTGCTCACCTTGGTGCGCTGATGGATTGGATTCCACATCCTTCGTTCTTCAGAGCTTGTAGGACTATCCATGAGTATGCTGATGGTCTGGTGAGTTCGGCTCTGGCGTCGCGAGACAGCAAAATGGAGGAGGGTGAGCAGCGATACATCTTCCTCCACGAGCTAGCGAAGGAAGTCAAGGATCCTATCCAGCTTCGAGATCATGTCCTTAGTATACTCACTGCAGGGAGAGATACTACTGCGGAGCTTTTGTCATGCACTGTGAACATTTTGGCTGCGAGACCTGACGTTCTTCATCTGTTACGCGCAGAGATAGGTCAGTTGGGAGGAGAGAAGCCAACGTGTGAGACGTTGAAGAGTATGATTTACCTCAGAAATGTCTTCTTTGAAGGTATTTTGTATTTCACTTGGTTAATGAATGTTTACAAGGCCTCGCTGACTTTGGTCGCGTCAGTCCTCCGACTCTATCCAGTAGGCCCAGTCAATGCTCGCGTAGCCAGAAAAGACACAACTCTTCCAGTCGGTGGCGGTCCACACGGTACACAACCTATCATGATCCAGAAAGGGCAACAGGTTCTCTACTGTGTGTACGGTATGCATCGCCGTAAAGACCTTTACGGTGTAGATGCAGAAGATTTTCGTCCTGAGCGGTGGGAACAACGACGCCAAGGATGGGATTTCTTGCCGTTTAATGGAGGTGCTAGACAGTGTCTTGGTCGTAAGCTCAATTTCTAATACTTCTGTAATTATGGATGTCGGTATAAGCAGCGTAATGGAACTTGGACTGATGTCTCTTCAGAAAACTTTGCTATGATGGAAGCTTCGTATATTCTTGTCCGCCTGCTCCAAGAATATGACGACATCCAGCCCAGGGACGTGAGACCGTGGCAGGAGCATCTTGGACTGATTCTTTCAAACTTACATGGAACAATTGTAGGCCTGATTAAGAAGACTTGAGAGTGTTCTGGAGGAAGTTTGAAGTAGCTACGTCTTTCTCAATGACATCTAGATCGTGGCTGGTTTAACGTGAGAGCAATTGGTGATGAAGCTGTTCGGCACGTTCGGGTATCACATTAATATAATGGAACAATTAAGCACCCAAACAATTCTGATACATCAAGAATCATAGGGTCTGTTATGCCAAGCATCGCGTGAAATCAAACCCAGGCCACCATCAATCCCTCTCCCAATCTCGCCAAAACTCAGGGGCTCGCTTACCCCAGACAAAATAAAGTCAAGGTTGCACGATGCGAATGCAGAAACCACAGCAAAACGAATGCAATTACTTCTCAGCAGTATCTAAGCCTTCTTCTTCACAACCAATAACACCCCCTTCGGACTCCCCCTAATAATCTCCTTCCCCTCCTCCACCCCAGCCTCCCTCAACAACCTCTCGATCTCCCTCCTCATCCTCTTCACCACATCCCCCTCGGTCCCAACCGCCTCGTTATTCGCCTCCCTCCACCTCTGCACCGGACTCGCCGTCCCCATAACCTTCTCCATCATATCCAAATCCATCGTCAGCGCGCCCCCAGCAAAGAACTCCTCGGCATCATTCTCCCCCGTCCCCCATTCCATCCTCACGAAACCCGCTTCGTCGAATTCATCCACGGGCGTGTCAAGCGTCCATGGAAGTGGCAACTCGCTATAAAGGTTGCGAGTAAGCCAATTCCCCGGTTCAAAGAAAGGCTGCAAGTCTCGCTCCTCAAGATCCATGAGCGCAGCATTCAAAGCCTCGGAATTAGGCACCGAGGGATGAATACTCAGCTGTCCAGTCGTCCAAAGCGCGACTGTCCCGCCTGGTTTAAGGACACGAGCTGCACGCGGCCAGAAAGCGGACATGTCGAACCAATGCGCTGCCGTTGATGCTGTGAGGAGATCGATACTGGCGTCTTCGACTGGGGGTGTGAGATGCCAGCCTAGGTCTTCGGCGGTGGAGATCTCGAAGCGGATGGGCGAGGATGAGGCGGTTGTGCCGCCTAGAGCGCGGGCGTTGTTTATCATGCCTTCTGATGGGTCGAGGCCGGTTACTTGATTGAAGTGTGGTGCGAGAGCGCGGGCTGTGATTCCTGGGCCACAGCCGACGTCTAGGAGGGTAGTAAGTTGGCCACCGGTAGAGGTATGTTGCTTAAGAACTTTTTCGTAGAGTTTGGGGTGGTAGGAGGGGCGGGCTTGGGCGTAGGATTTGCCTTGGTCTCTGGTGTAGGACGTGAAGGTCTTTTCGCTAGACGTGGATGTTTGTGGTGTTGACATCTTGACGGTGGAAGCTGGTAGCGGCTTGGGCGTGGATGATCGAGCTGTTAAAACTGATTTATTTACGTCCGGTTTTTCTTCGCTTTGAGCAAAGGTATTGATTGTTCTTGGAAGTGTTTACTATCTACTGCACCTTACAGACCACTCAATTTTCAGCCAGAGCGTGAGTTGTTCGAAAAGGGAGGAGAGTAGCTAGGAAGAGTGAGCGTATTTGTATTTGTAGAGTTGAGGAAAGTTGTTGCCTGCAAGTTGGTCAATAATACAGCGGGACTTGTCTCCACTTTTGTCCTTACTCCGGAAGCTGGTGCCGAACAGCTCAGGCCATGCAAGGTTGTGATTCGATTGATATTCTGGTGTCTGTGAAGAGGTGCTGGGGTGCCAAGACGATGATTGGATGAGATTCAGCAGCATGCGCCGCGATATTCTGCTGGAAAGCTTTGGATGGGGGTTCAGTGCAGGATAAGTCCGGTTATCAAGAAATCAACCCTTGTTTGCACTTTCTTTCTGCAAAGTATACTGTAGAAGATAGCCTTTATATAATGGTTTCTTAAACGAAGTGGACCGGCGGTTTATACGATCAAAGACCGATCGAGGCGTGGACTTTTGCTGGGCACTGAAATTGAGCCGGGGCGCGGACTTTATAGAATTCTCCGGAAACAGAGATCAATTTGTTCGAAGCTCGACTCACCAGAGTTCTGATCATGAAGTCAATTTCGTGTTGACTTGTATTTGTCAAGTGCTATATCATTACATTCTTCATTATTACGTCGGCTTCTGAGCATACACCACATATCTGCGATCTTCTATCAGCATTACCAGTCGAAAGGTAGAGGACAAATACTTACATGGGCCAGAATGCATGGACTTTTGTATCCTTCATCTCTTTCCGTACATCGACTAAGAAGATCTCAACTTCCTCCTTCGTCCAATTGAACACCCGAGTAAACAAAGCCATTGAGAAACCTTCAAGTGAAGGCGCCATGTTCTCCAAAGACCATGCTCCTGCACCATAATTAGCGAAACATCTTGTATCAATTATGATAGTAATGAGAGACTCATCAGGAGTGAAGATTATGGATATAGCAACAAAACATCTTACCAATCTCCTTCATCTTCTTCTCCTTCGGCCACCTATTCTGCGGCCACGTGAATTTCTGCTCAACGACATTCACGAACCCAGCTTTCTCAAGCTGCTCCTTGTACTTCTTCGCACTATCAATTGGCCTCCCAATCGTCCTCGTCCCATCAAGAATGAGACCAGCCCATTTCTTGAGCGCTGAATCCTCTGGCATGGTATCATCCACGAACTCAACCGGGAAGCAGATATCCGCCATTTCGATATATCCGCCTGGTGTCATGTGTCTACCACTCCATCAATACCCAAAATCTAGATTTCGAACCATCCCATACAATTGGAATTAATCCACCAAGGTTTTCCTTGATAGAATAGAAAGAAAAAAAGAAAAGCTCACCGAAAACTCTGCTCAAAAAACCTCCCCCAATCCGCAAAACTACTCGTCATCATCCTCGCATACACGAAATCAAAACCCTCCCCCTCCTTAAACGTCCACTCCTCCTCCAGATCATCGACCTGGAAACTCACGTTCGGGGGCACGAAACCGGGTTGGATGGGACTGAGGTCGAGACCTAGGACCGTGGCTGTAGGGTGCGTGTCGGCGAAGTCGATAGCCCAGATTCCGGTGCCGGTTCCCGCGTCTAGGACGCGATGGAGGGTGGGGGGGAGCGGACATCTTGTGGTGGTTAGTATAGAGTGTGATGTTTTTTCGATTCCAAATTATGAAGTGTTTATCAAGTAGGGCATGAATGACGAGTTGGATAGGCGGGATTGAAGGCAGCTTGATGTGATACAAGCACTTACAGATGCAATTTTCCATCAAATGTCAATGTGAAAAGATGATGCTGTAAATCCAGCCGGTCTTGCTCGGGGACATCGTTCGGACCTAGATATTTCCCGTCTTTGTAGGCGTGGTACCGACGTCCGTTTTCGTGGCGATGGGCGAGGATACTGCTGTTTATTGAGACGGTTGAAGATAGATCGTCGATGTCGTCGTCGCCGAGGGAGGAATCCGCGTCGTTGATGTCTTGAGGGTTGGTGTTGGCCATGGCGGTGTAATTTGGAGGTATAGCGGGGTAGATACGGACGGTTGCTTGAATGATGGGATAGGTATTTTGGTGTTCTGACGGAATGGGAAATAGAGGGATGTACGGGATTGTGGATAGTATTTCAGAAGTTATGTATCCTACAATATTAAATCCAGGTGCCACGTTTACCTGCAACGTGGTACGTAGCATCTCATCCCATCTCATCCCATCACATCATCCATCGCCCATCCATCCAACCGCAGCAATTCTTAGATAGATCAGCACCTCATTGACCTCGTACAGGACCGAATTCGTACAGTCCATGCACAACGAGCGAGTAGAACAGCCTGAATCTTGTTGGTTTTGTACCTCGATCAATGAGATGCAGCGATATCCGAGAAGATAAGCTGATCTCATGTACGTTTTGACAGGGTACGGCCGCACCAACGAGGTAACGCGGAGGTTTGTCGACCAGTGATATGTTATGGGGTTTGGCGCTGAGAAGCCTGGAGTTCAAGCGCTGGGCTGTCTGGGAGATGGAGACGGTGCGCTGAAACTTAGTGGTTTGACCCTGTGTTTGGTTCGCTTACTGGACGTACTGTTGAGACCCTGCAGCCTGAAGCTCGTGGGGTTGGGTTACTTAAAGGTGGGAGGATATGAGAGGGAACACAAATGGCAAACTATTTGATACTTCACTTTTACCTTGGGTAGGAGGCATGGAGAGAAGTATAGAGTGCAGCAAGGAGGGAAATATCGGGAGAGGAGATAGTGGGGGTGAAAGATGAAGAATGAGCTCGAGATAGGATGAGCAGGAAAGTTAACCACAATCTAAACGCAACCGAATTCTTCCTGAGAAGAGCGATCAAGATGTTAACAATGAATTTGATTACATATTATATGTTTTGTTTTGTTTATTTCTGCAGAGCGCCCCTTTACAGATCTTCTTTCCCAGCTTCCCAGCTTCTCGCTCCCCGATGAGCATGTTCCCGCAATCTCGCCCAGGAGCGTGTGTACTCCCACGTAACAGGTAACGTTCCTGATACTGCCGAGATCCCGTCCCAAGCCGATGGGCTGATGGTCGCCTTCTGTTTCGCGGGTGCTTTACTCGAGGTGTAGATAATCGCCTAGATACCAGCCGAGATGCAGATAGGCGCCTGCAGGGCGTTGTACATCGTAAGGGCCCGGGGTTCTTTTGGTAGGTGGGAGGTACTGGACTTCTGGGCAACTTGTCTTCGTGCCTAAGATGTCGTATAGTTCGGAGATCGAGATATGACATTCTTGTGTTCGGAGTTAAAAGACGATATCTGGAGAATGTTTCTCGACTTCCGGTGTCTCTTCAGCCGATTCTCGATCGATCTGTCCTCCCAAGAAATTCATCATGAACCTCTCTCCACGAGATACAAGCTGGTTTGGAGAAATTACGTTTCGGTGCCCATGACGAGAAGTGAATATCTTCATTCCAAGCAGGACTTGCCATTGTCTCTGCCTCGTCTTCTGTAAAAGTCATCCGTTTCCACTCACGCTGCGCGGGGTACTGCTCTCCCATCGGATAGCCAATCTTCCTAGAGCAGACGATGGTCATGTCGTTTTCTGGTTCTTTGTAATGATGTAAGATCCAGATGAGCTTCCATCGGCCGTCTTCTGGTATCGTTCCATCTGGTAGCCGGTTCGCTTCTTCTAGATTCACGATGAACGATGCTCGTGTTGCCAAGCGAGCTTGCTGGCGTGTTGGGTCGCGATGAGCCGTGGTGCGGAGAATGGTGAGTGCTTCTTCCCGGATAGTTTTGTCGCGGCAGAACATAGCTGTGTCGTAAAGCGGCTTCTCGATGCTGTCGGGGAAGTTGAAGACTGGAGAACTTGTGTTCCAAAGCTTGAGATTTGAGCGATTGATATGCCGGGAGAGTGAGACTATCTGGGTAAAGGATGGCAGGAATTGATCATGTTCAGTTTGCTTGGTGAAGAAAGCTCCGGCAAGCGACATCTCAGCATTTAAGATTTGTATCTGAAGGAGAGCTACCTCCGATTGTGTGAGAGGATCTGACGAATCCATGGCTTTAGTGAGGATCGGTGCGAATGCCTTAATCCATCTTCTGATATCCTTCAAGTACTGATCGCGATCTGCTACAAGATCCATGGGTACGTAGCATGGATCCATCAATTCTCCTGGACTGTCCACAGTATAAGGATGCCTCAAGTCTTGCTTGAGCATAATATTGCGAGCGTACGACTCATCCACTAGATGAAACGTGCGTCGCATGATAAGTTGCTGAAATCTTCTTGCCTCTTCTAAAATGCTGAACCGAGTTGGCATGTTCTGTACTGTGACTGCTCCCTCTCGTCTTCGTTTCATATGGCGGGGTAAATCCTTGATACCCCACCGGATTGCATGATAGAGCTCGATACGTCCATACTCGTGGAAGATCTCGTCGTCAACAATGCCAGAGTTGGGAGATGAAAGCCCGGTGTTCTGGGCATCCTTGTTGTCTGACCATTGCTGGAGCAGCGAATAACCATTTTGACCTTGATTGAGAGCAGTTGTAGGCGACTTGAGTAAAAGTTCGATGCAGTAAATGACAAGGCAGGCCAGTAGAGCATTCCTCAGTGACGATGGATCTTGAGGAACAGGTACAATCTGTTGCATGCCGACTATCGCTCGATCGTATGATGCCAAGGCGAATGTTTGGTGTCGGTTTGCTATTTCCATGTTTGCTTTTCTCTCAGAAGCTGGACCAGCAGTGGCAAAGTAACCTTGCTTGATGGATTTGTTGAAAGCTCCGATGGCCACCACGGCTCGTAGAACGAAGGGTTCATGGTAACACGCCTGAAGCAGAGTGTAACTCCAAGCCGAAGACTTGTTGTATCTAGAAAGCTCTAGACATGCTTCTTCTTGATAGACTCGGAAGTAGTGGGCCTCATCCTGGTTCACGAAATGCAAAATCTCGGAAGGCTGCGCCTGATGAAGCTGATCTGTCTCCTGTGGTAGGAGTGGACGTCGGGAATTTGGTTGTGTTCGTTTCCAGACACATGGTCGCTGGATTCGGGAACACAACGTGCAGACCGGAAGTCGCTCGTCACATTTCACTCTGCGGGCCCTACAATGTGGTTTGCCCTTGTCAGCCACAAGGAATCCACACAGCGTAGCAGCAATATGCCGCAATTGTGCTCAAGATGTCCTGACGATGCCCGACATCCCACCTAAGGTACTGTACAGAGGGAGATACAGAGATACGGCACGCGACAGTACAGAATAGCACAACATACTAACTACAGCATATCACGTACCTGCACGTCAAACAGCCGTTCCTAGACTTTGGAGCCGACTTCCGTTTACCTTGCTTCAGCATCCCGCACTGCCGATGAGCGGGAGGAGTGTATCACTTCCCCGAGAAACCAAAGCTCCCAACAAGAAGAGGTACATGAACAAGCTGGCTCAGTGGCGCAAAAACGTGGGTGAAGGCCGGCATAGGTATGGGGAGACGTGGAGATATGAGTCTTAGGACGAGATGTGATCATGCAAGAATAGAATATTCGCAGTCCAGGTGACTGACAAGAGCCTCAGCTTCCAACAGCCCTCAATGCACCCCACGCAAGTCAAAGGAACTGTCTGGAGAAGAAGAGTTTGACATTGCATGAGAAGAGAGCGAAGTCCACGATGTGCCGTTGAAGGGTTGAAGACTGACAGTCATTGGAGCTGGACCGCAGCAGCCGTGCATGGGACTTGCATACAGTACAGTAGTACCACCAGCCAGAACCACATGTGGGAACCTTTACGCCTCTGGATCCTCTGGGCTCTGGGCTCTGGCGTCTCGACTCCTCACCATGGCCAGTCAAATTACGCGACCCACTTCACCGCTTTCCAGATTCGCAGGGCTCTGCTTATCGGGTCCCACTTTCAACGTGTGGCTTGGCAGAAGGCAGAGGAAGTGGCGAATCAGATCGGCACAGACAGGGATGCAAATCTCGGAGGGTCGGCAACAATCGATATCAGAACAGAACAAGACAAGAGAAGGGAGGAAATTTTGTCGCGTCGAGATCCATGGATGGGATGGGATGGTTGGGACGAGACGAGACGAGACGAGACGAGACGAGATGAGCCCAATGCAAATGGATGAGAAGAAGGAAGCATAGTATTGCCTGTCAACCAAGGAAGGCATAATAGAAATTGATTAGAGGTCAGTTCATATATCAAATTATCCCAGATCATTACTTCCAAGGTCCTTCCCATTTCAAGATCTTCTCCACCTTATCAATCTCTTGCCATATCTTGAACAACATCAAGAGTTCGCCCAGCTCGTGCAAGAACACCAAGAAACGCAACTGCATGCACTAAAAACTACAATAATCATAGCGCAGCCGCCGTTATTGGTACAGCCCACACTCGTTTATTTGGACGAGAACCAGAACCCAGCATCTCGACACTTTTCTCCCCAATTATATTCCGTCATCGAGGCTTGGGACTCTTTCAAAGCTGGGCAATTTTCTCGGCTTTGCTTGGCTTTTCAACTTTTCTTCACCCGTCAAGAGCCTTGGCCTACAATCCCGCTGACCATAAAGAATCACGTTAGTCCCAACCTAACCTGCCAAAGTCCAATCGAGGCCCTCACATCCTTTTTTCGAGAGTTCAACCATCTCGACCTTCTTTTCCTCCCCACCTCCCCGCGCTCTCCATGAGCAGGACCCCTAAATATCTCCTTTCCCCCACGACCACCTACGAAACCCTTCGAATATTCCTATCCTTACGAGGACCTTCCGATCATTACATTGACAGTGCAATCGCTGCACCGAGGCCTCGAGCTGGCCAAGATACCAAGAATCTTGTTGAACTGGAGCGGCGACTGGGCGCAACCAGCTTCTGAATGCTCCGACACCACGCAATACTTCTGACCGAATCGACAGACTGGGGAATTGGGAAGGGCATACAGCTTGGTTGAGGCAGACACGCGTGAAAAGATCTGCTGTTGGCATCTGCTGTTGTGATCCCAGAATCATAGCTTATCGTGGTCGCAACGAGAAGTTCTCAAGGCAAGAAATCCAAGCATCACCAAGAGACACCAAGCTCTTAACTCACCATGGCGTGGGATCATCTTTCGATCAATCGACCGCATCTGGTCTACATCATCCTCGGCGGCTTCACGTCGCTGTTCATGCTGTGTTCATCGTTCATCAAGGAACGACTATACATAGGTGAAGCAACTGTCGCCACCATCTGCGGGATCATTTTTGGCCCGCATGCTGCCAATCTGATCGACCCTGGAACATGGGGAAACACCGATCAAATCACCCTCGAGTTCTCTCGAATTGTCCTCGTCGTCCAATGTTTCGCCGTCGGTGTCGAATTGCCCAAATACTACATGGAGAAGCATTGGAGGAGTGTGGTGTTCTTACTGCTGCCGGTTATGACATTTGGCTGGTTGATAACTAGCTTGTTTATATGGTGGATGGTTCTGCCACTCACATGGCTTGAGGCTCTGGTCTGCGCGGCTTGTGTAACTGCAACAGACCCCGTGCTGGCCAGTTCGGTGGTTGGAAAGGGAAAATTCGCCAAACGGATCCCTAAACATTTGCGAGATCTCCTGTCAGCCGAGTCAGGATGTAACGATGGAATGGCATTTCCCTTCGTATACCTTGCTCTCTATCTGGTTGAGTACAAACCGGACTCCGAAAAGGTGGCCTTTCACTGGATCGTCATCTCCGTGCTCTACGAATGTGTGTTTGGCGCATTCTATGGCTTCATGATTGGCTACATTGGTAGACATGGCATCAAGTATGCTGAGAAGCATGACCTTGTGGACAGAGAGAGTTTCCTCGTGTTCTATTTCGTCCTCGCACTGTTCTGCGCTGGTTCTGGTAGTATTCTGGGAGTTGATGATCTCCTTGTCGGCTTTGCTGCTGGAGTAGGCTTTTCTAACGATGGTTGGTTTACTCAAAAGACCGAAGAGTCACACGTCTCCAACGTTATTGATCTACTCATCAATTTGGCTTACTTCGTCTACTTGGGCACTATCATTCCTTGGGAGCAATACAACAATGCGGCTCTGGGCTTGACCCCTTGGAGACTGGTTGTCATCGCACTATTCGTCATTTTCTTCCGCAGAATACCTATCATGTTGGCATTGAAACCACTGATTCCGGACATCAAGAGTTGGCGAGAAGCTCTTTTTGCTGGTCACTTTGGTCCAATCGGTGTCGGTGCCATATTTGTTGCTATTTTAGCCCGAGCTGAACTAGAGACGACAACTACTACGCCATTGGCAGAATACCCCGATCCCGAGGCTCATAATTACATGGTTGTTGCGCTTGTATGGCCAATCACTACTTTCCTGGTCATCTCCTCGATCATTGTTCACGGCTCTTCCATCGCAGTTTTCACACTAGGCAAGCATATCAACACATTGCATCTGACCATGTCTTATACGACAGACGTGGACGGTCCTGGATGGCTCAACAGACTTCCTCGTATTGCGACTACGTCAAGATCACAAGCAAAGTCTACAGTATCCGAGACTGATGCTGACGAAATGAAGATGGATAACTTCCCTCCTGGAGTCCTACCGCCTATTGGAATGCCAAGAGAGTTCCTTCGTCGCCAGAAAGAAGAAGACAATCCAGCTAATAGTCGAGCTTCTTCTCTCATCCCTCGCCGCCGGAAGAAGAAGTGGGATGATGGTCTTGGTCCTGGAGGCCCCATCAGCCAGTCGGCCATTTTCCCTGTCCGACGCAGCCAGAGTGAGCATCTGAGCGAGAACACATCCGATACTTTGACACCGGGTGGAAATTCTCCAGATGCTGAAAAGGATATGGACAATGAAAAGAATGAACGTGACCTTGGTGAAGTTCAACATGATCCTGAGATGGAACAGATTATGTCCAGAGACTCTGAAGAGACGGGAAAGTACCATGGATCCAGAGCCGAGCACGAGCCAGACCGACGTGAGATCTTCCGAGAAGGTGACGATGTTATCATTGAAGATGAAGATGGCGAGGTTGTTGATACCAAGATCGACTCGCGTACTCGAAAGGAAAGACAAGAGGCTGCAGAAAAGGCTGTGAAGGAGACCAAAGAAGATATCGAGTCCTCTGGCTTGGGTTACAAGAATTTGAGAAAGAAGTTGGGCGTTTGGAGGCACAAAAATGAGCCAGAAGATGAAGAAGGTGGACCAAAGGGTGCAAAGGCACCACCTAAGAAGAGAGGTCCAGCATTAGCATACCAATTTGGAAACACAGTAAGTGGTCCATTCTACAGGATCAATTATGTACTAACTCGTTGCCCAGATTATTGTCGAAGATGAAGACGGAGAAGTTGTCAAGACTTACGAGATCCCTTCAAGCAAGCCGAAAACAGGCGGAGAAGGAAGTACAGGCGGTGCTGTCCGGAAGGAGCTCAATCGAATGGGCACATGGACAGGTATTACCAAGAAGCCCGGTGATGCCCAAAAGGCCGGGGAATCCTCACGACCCGAAATGCATCATAACGAATCCGTCCTCGGTAGATTAGGCAACTGGGGCTTTAAAGGACCCAACACCGAAGAAAGCCCCGACAAAGGCAAATCCACCGAGAGCAACGGAGACGACGACGACGACCGCCACATCCGCTTCACCATTGGTGGAGCAGGTCGCCGTCTCACCAAAGACGATTTCCTCAAGGAAATCCAGTCACTCGATCCTAAAGCCCGCGCCGCCATCGTAGACGGCAGCGACGCCCCAGCAGCAATGAAAGATCTCGCCCGTAAAGACGCCTCCGCCGATAGTCCTGGCAGCAGCCGTCTCTTCACCGCTAAAGCTCCACAGATGGCTTCTGGCAAGGGCGCCGCTAAGTCCGTGGGTGCTGAAATGGCGCGTAGACGTGGTGCTCCCATCGAAGAGGACGATGAGATGAGGGAGAGTGGTAGCGAGAGCGAATCCGATCGCCAGAAACGCCGTGCAAAATCAGTTGCTGAGCAAGGTGGTAATAAAGCCTCTCAACCGAAAGCAACACGCCGTGTTTCCCATGCGGATAGTACCGGTGAAACACAAGCGGAGAGACGGAGGAGAGAACAGGCTTTGAAGGGCGTGGATTCTGTTACGCCTGCGCAGAGGGGTAGAGAGCGCTCGAGAGACGAGGAGAACGGTGAGGATGATGATGGCAGAGGGGGAGGTGAGACTGCGGCAGAGAGGAGGAGGAGAGAGGCTGCGCTGGGGCTGGATAGGGGAACGGGCGATGGAGAGGATAGTGATGATGATGATACGCCGAGGGTGCCGCCGCCTGTGGCGAGGAGTAGAGGGATTCGATTTGCGCAGAGTCCGGTTAGAGGAGAGAAGAAGTAAGCCTCGATGGTACCGAGTGGGTGAGAGGAGGTCTGGGAAGAGACTGAGAAGTCGACATTTGTGTGAAGAGAATGTTTGAATTGGTAATGGACAAGCAAGCTTTGTAGCGTCGCATAGCATGGCATTGCGCGGTGTTGGTATACATACATGTTTGCATGTCGACGTTCTGTGTAGATAATCTGGGCAAATGGTACAATATCTAAATTGTCACTTGAGTCACATTGGATATTATTTATAACGCGGTGACTTGCGAGCTTGTTGATTGAGCCTCGCTTAGATGCCGACGTTAAGAATCCTCGTCTTTTGATTCTTGCTTGTTAAAGTGCGAGTAGTCCCACGAAAACTGCATACATAACCTTCACTTCTCATCTCATCTCCGTCCATCAACCACCCTCGCATTCCGTCCCCTCTCACGCATGCGGCCAAACACAACGACCGTAAGGTTACCCTTCTCTCACCATCATCCCGGAAAGACATCACATACACCCACTTCTCTCTCACTCTCACACCCTTCCACATCCACTCACCATCTCACTCAAGACAGATCCCACACCTTCGGTCCAGGCATGATGTATGGCGGTGGGTTAGACGCCCATTTGTTGTACTTGATACCCGAATCATCTGCTTTGTATATCCCGGGGATCTTAACTAGTGGTCCAGGTGTACCGCCTCCAGGGCCTTCGATATTGAGCTCGTAGCATTCAACTATGAAAAAGAAGACGGCAAAGTCAGCATGTGATCTTCCAGTTAACCAAAGGGTGTCTTTTCCGGGATATCATGACCAGCTCAGGAGCTTTTCATAAGAGACCTCGACACGTCCCAGACCATTCGAATCACCGATCGAGCCAGTACAGCGAGCAAACAACACCTCGAGTCGAATCCAGGTCCAAACCTCGAATCACAAACCAATCAAAAACAAAGAAAAGGAAGAAAAGAGAAAGAAAAAAGAGCAACCTACTGTAAAACTGCGCCCTCCCCTTCTCCGCCTCATGTAGCCCAATATGCTCCACCCTAACCAGATACTCTCCAGGCGGGATATTTCCCGGCACCGTAACCTCGATGCGATCTTTCTGCCACAAACACCAGTTGCCGTCTTGGCCGGGACTGCCCTTGCACACACCACTCTCCCAGAGCTTGAACCAGTCGCCGGAGCCATCATAGCTGGAGATGGGCGTGCTGGAGGGGGACTTGGACATGTAGACGAAGCCGGGGCCGGGGTGTTCGATGAACTCGTTGTTGAAGAGCTTGAAACCGATCTTGTCGCCGGCGGTGATGGTGTAGGGTTTTGAGACGGAACCGGCCTTGGCGCCCTTGTTGCAGCGGAGGTCCGGGGAGGTGAGGAGTTCGGAGGGGAAGGCGGGGTTGTAGGAATTGCTGTTCTTGCGGGTGTACGCGTATCTAAGTTGGGAGTTGTCAGTTTAAATAGGATGTTGTGTTTGGTAGAGGTGGTGAACCGGGATGGGAACGAATGAGGAAGTACGTACTCGCCGCCGATGGATTTCCCGTTCACGATTAGGCGGTTGAAAATGTAGTGACCTTCAACAATAGAGGGAACTGCCACCAGGGCGAGGATAGATAGAGTCTTCATCGTACAGGGTTCGAGGGTTGGGGGAAGTGAGATGACTTCCTGCTTTCTCTCGACATACACGAAGCTGAAGAAGACCGCCATACTTATACTTCTACATCATTCTTGTGCAGTGGTCCCCCCATATTCAGTTTCTCATAATATCACTGGTACGTTCGATTGCATTACTTTGGCGAACACAGCCTGAGTCGGAAATAGTAATACTACACACAATATCCATCCAGGTCAGCAGTCTTCTCGTCAATTCTCGCTTCCAAGTACTAAATTCCCTGAACACCAATTACCAAACACAAAAAGAAAGTCAGTAACGACAAGGAGTGCTCAAAACAGTTCTTGGCCACTATGAAGAACCCTTCTAGAAATATTACTACTGGTCCCTGAATGAGGCTGAAAGCTGGTTAATAAACAGGGGCTCCCGCCAAGATGTGGGGACCCCGCGTATTCCCATCTACCGGTGTCATGCGCTTGGTTTGCTTACCATTATTTGGCGGTAGTTGGAAATTGAGAATGACCTAGTGTTGTATTTCAGCGTCGTGGGTTATGGATGGAGGACACACGGACGAATCGGTAGTTGTGCTTGGTGAGTGCCAAGGTAGATAGGAGAGCTCGGTAGTTGTGCGGGATGAGGAGATTGGATGGGAGGTTGAGGGGTGGTGGAATAAGGCATGCGAAGATGACGTTAGTGGTGGACATAATGATATTGTTGGACGTGAGAATTTGAAAAGCTGGCTTCGTGATGTGGTCTTGTAAGACTACGACTTAAGATCAGAATTTGGAAGCTGGGCTTGAAGAATTTGGCGAAGCGAGAGTCTCAGAGATTAGAAATCAAACGATAGATGCTGTTCATCACGAAAGTCATCGTTGTTACAGAGAGTAATCACGTTATCGCTACCCTATCTTTTTTCTAAAACTTTAAGCACCTTTCTTGTGCTCGCAGCCTGGTCTTCATTACTACCCCTCTGTGCTTTCTAGGCAAAAGGCCTCGCTTACATTATTTTGAAAGACATCGTCAACTTCATCTCCCTCGAACAACAGCCCATGTTTCTGCTCTCAAAACGCCCAATGCGAAAATGCGTCCCCAGATACAGCTCTTGTTTGATGAAGCCTCATGTGGCTCAAGCGGGTGTGTTTTTCAATGATGCAGTGTCGCATCCGTTCAGCAAATCATACCAGGCGATGTGTCAGTGATTTCAAGTAACTCAGTTATGTCCTAACATCAGTTCTCAATGTAAGCGGAGCTTTTTTAAGAGGCCAATTTTCTTACGCTATATTCTGATATTTTTCAACAGTATACTATGGGATTACAGGCGCAGCAAATTACCACATGTCTTTAAAAGTTTCGAAAAGGCTCTCGCTTGTTAATCGCCCCCCCCCCCTTGCTTACGGGCAATATTCTGGCAAGGGTGGTGATATTGCATCCATTGGGTGGAAGCAAGGGACTCTGGTGCTTGCGGACTGTGATTTTGTGTGGTATATCAGCTTCAGCTTCTGAACGCTGGAAGTTGGAACAAGCTTGATACTTGGGGATCTTAAATGTTATCGCTGCTGGTCGCTAAGCGAGGCCTTGGAAGCAATATCGCAGGCATGATCGTAAAATTGTTGAGTTATGCATTCGATCGGTACCTGCAAGAAGGCCTCGAGAATGTTGCTTGCTGACTCCGAGGACATGAATGTAGCATTTCTAGGGACGACTCGCTCCTTGCGAATTTCAAAATCTCCCGACTTATCGCAAAATTATCCGATGACGATAATTCTGGCACAGTTTCGAGTCGTCGCTTTTTGATCCTCAGAAGAGTTTTGAGCAGAATTTACCTATTCGAAGGTCCGCTTCCTTTATGGTCTAGTGAGCACGGGGATATTTGAATCACTAGGCTACAATGAGTTAACAAGCTCGCACGAACCAAGCTTGTTGGGCTGTTGAGAAAATTGCTTAGTTGCAGTTCTGGGCACACGGCTCTCAACCACCGATCTGGCTTGAAAGAATCGCTTTTCGTAAGCATCAAAAGAATTCTCGTCTGCCACTCTGGTTCACATGCTGTGTCTCGGAGTGCCAATCGATAACACGAGGTAAATCGTCATCCAACCAATCATACGGAGTCGCAAAACTCCCAAACATCTGCCCAGCGATTGAAATGACCAACAATTCCTTCTTCAAAGGAGACATTCCAACCATTCCTGATGAGGACAGTGCAAGCCGCCCCCAGCGCTCAGTCGGGCCTGAGCCACACTATTTTAAGTAATTACCCCACAAACTACGGGGGAATTCCAAGTGGGAAAGGCGATGGTGGCGCGATCCGTCCAAGGAAAGACGCGCTATTTCGACGCGTCCCTCCAGTGCGTCACCTTGGCATTGTGCCCCGAAATTAAGTAATAAATACGAGGCCTGAACGTCGACGATCGAGGACTTCTTTTCTTTCCCTTTCCCCAAATTTCTCTCTGCCATTTTTCTGTCCTCGGTATATTCACGCTCGTTCAACAGCTTCAATCATCACTTCGTCTGTCGCTTCTATACTGCAGATATATCTTCTTCTTGCATACTCCCTTGATCTACCGAGACCATCTATCCTTATATTTTTGATATGAAGACTTCAACCATTCTTCTTGCTCTGTTGAGCATTGCATCTGCCGAGCTCGTCGTCCGTCAAGACGCAAACACTACGACAACTCCCGCCGCAACAATCACCAGCGTCGATACTTCACCACAAGCCACCTGTCTCGCAGCATGCAATCCTGCCGATGTCAACTGCCGCGCAGCCGTAAGTCCAGACCCTCCTGAAACCTTTAGTCCCTCAAACCTCAAAGTTGCTTGAAGATTTACAAGCTGCTGTTCTATGCTAACTTTCCCAAAGTGCGTTGGTGGAGCCCATCCAAACTCGGTCCAAGTCAACCAAACTTACACTTGTATCTCCGCATGCCCAGTAGGTGATGGAAGCAAGTCCCAAACCGACCAATACAACACATGCGTTGCCAACTGTATCACTTCCTACTACCTCGCCAGCACTGTCGGACCTGTCTCTGTTGGAACCGGAACGACCAGCGTGAGCGCGCAGACGACTGGCAGCGGTTCGAATAGCCAGTCAATTGGGGGAAGTGGGTCTCAAACTACTGGTAGTGGTGCTCAGTCAACTGGTGAGTTTTGGGCTGATATTGTATCTGAGTATGAGACATGGAGCTGATAGTCAACTGCAGGATCCGACGGAACTGCCGCTGGCACTGCTGCCCCAACATCAACAACAAATGCTGCCAGCGGCCCTATTCTCGTGTCCGCTGGAGGTATCGCCGGTCTGTTCCTGGCCTTCTTTGCGTTGTAAGCGCGGGGTGGGGAGAGATCGGGGGGATTGTTTGGCGAAGCTTATTCTATAATGAGTACTGAGTGGGTCTCGTAATCTAATGTTCTATGATGACGAGATAATGCGATTGGAGATCAGGGGATTCTGGGTATCATAATTTCTTCTATCTATTACTGGTTGGAAGTAATCGACTTCTCTCGTTCAATTGCCTATCGCATATTTCTAGCAGATTTCTTTTTTCTTGCTCAGTAATCGCAGACGCAGGCATCGCAATGTTCATGCCGAAAAGCCATCGTTTGCGACTCAGCTTTGTTTGCTTTTTTTAAGCGAGCCACCTCCTATCTTTCGATGACGAGGCAAAAGTATGAGAAGCGAGTTTGTATTTCGGTTGTCTTTCCCTGCGCGAACTGCATTTGCAGTTGAGTCTCAGATCAAGTATTCAAAATAATGAAATCTTTCCATTTCTGTTTGATGCCTTCTTCCTTCCACTGGCCTTTTCTGTCATACCCAACAGTCCACTAGTCTCAGCTATCGTCACAAGACACAGGACTGGCAATGCGTCGATTCCTATGGATGGTTTTTATATTATGCCTCATGCGCAACTATGTTCTCATCTTGAATTGAGTCCTTCCCCGGCTCCAACACGATTGAGCCGGCCTCGTTATTGCAGAGCGGCTTCAGTTGCATCGTGTGCTGCAAGAAGCTGCTAACACACACAGGCCTTAATCTGCACAGTCCATGAAGCAGTCCTTAGATCGACAACAGACAAATCTCATATGGCCGCCAGGCGCTAAACTGATGCCTTCCTTATCCAAATCCCCATCCACTTCGCTTACCCAGCCCGAAAGCCCCACAAAAATCGACCGCCTTCATATAACGAAATAACACAAACCTCAGCTCGCAAAACCCCGCATACGTCCTTCGTAAGTTGTATCTGCTCTCCTCAATCGGTATAATCACTAGCAATTGCACAGCCGGCGCCCGACGATAAAAATCGCCACTACCGCAAACCTCCACCCCGGCGCCGACGGTAAAAATCGCCAATCCTGCGTTCGAAAAGTAAATCCTCACTTCAGCGAGGGTTTCTTTCTACCTGCACCCAGTGCAGGGTGTTCTTTTGTCTTTTCCTCCAACTCTTCCATCAATTGTTCTTAAGGTGCGTTGGTAGTTTTTTTCCCATTCGTTCTGACGATGCATGGCATTTGTTTACGTGGATGTTGATGTTCTGCTAAGCGAGAATTTGCACTACCTCGTCTCGCCATGTCATGTCTGCAAACAGGAAATGCCGCGACTTTGAATCGGCCATGAAGCAGTGTGCTCAATAGATAGACTCAGACTCAGCCATCAGGGATGGGATAGATAAAATCAAGGTGCCCAAATTTTTTAGCACACGCTCCCGCTTACCAGTTGGGTACGAAATATTAGCGCTAGGACTCAGTCCGAATTATTACAACGAATATTGTTAGGGTGGTGTACAGGACAATGGTTCTGTCCTTTGGTATAGGGCATAGAATTCGGACTAGTACTCCTATAATATAGTATGGTGTGGAACAGAGCCTCCCAGCCCGGGGTAAGATCAAAGGACGAAGCGCCTTTTCCAAACTGGTATAATTTCCATGGTGACCAAGGGATCCCGCCACTTCGTCAAACTGGCTTGACCCACGAAAAACTTCGCCGCTGGGGTAATAGGAAGGCACAGTGAAGTGGAAAGACTTCTGGGTACAGCACTTCGTACTTGCCGAGGTCGACGATAGGCCACTGGACTGAAATCAAGAGGGAAGCGACTGGGCACGGACCAAACAGCAACAAGTAAGGAATAAGAAAGCATGCAAGCAGCTCTTCCCAGTGAGAGGCTTTTTTCTCCGCTGTAAGCGCTTGAAATTGATTCGCAATTGCGTCTTGAACTTAGCACCGGGATCGGACTTGAAGCCTCTCTTGATCGTCTAAGCAACCTGCTTCTGCGTTCCAAGCACCTTCCTCGCCCCTTGCTTCTGAGCGAACTTCTCATCCAACAACAGTGCGGAGGGAAATTGTAAGCGATGCGATTCGAAAGAAGCTGCTGAAATTGGTGATAAGGGAAAGAGCTTCAAAGCGAGTTTACATAACTTGAACAGATACACTGGGTTGAATGGCCAACGGAAAAGGGCAACTGTGCATCGCCTGGACAGTGACTGCACGTCGATATCGCGAGACCAACACTTCCCGCTGTTGTTGGTCTTGGTACTTGTCTATGCCTCCATATTGTCCTTCCCAATGATTTGGACCTTTATGACTTCAAAGCAGTCGAGGCGAATCGTATCCAAGGAGAAAACTTCCCATCCCAAAGAAAATCGAGGAACAATCGGAGTCTACCCCAATCGGAGTCCTTCCCTCAAATCACATTTTTGCACGACCTCTGAAACCTCTCAAAGTTTGGGCTGCGTTTACTCCAATGGCGTTCTTCCTGGTTCTCGCCATCTTCCTGGCTCTCTCTTCCTTGTGCTTCGCGACTTACCGAGCCTTCTACCACCCGCTCTCCAAGTTTCCTGGACCGAGATTATGGGCAATTAGCCAACTTCCCCAGACTTACTACCTTTTCCGGGGCAGACTTCCGTTCAAGATTCTTGAACTCCATAACCGTTATGGACCAGTTGTTCGCCTAGCACCTAACGAACTATCATTCACCACCACTGACGCATGGAATGACATTTATGCAAAGCCAACCAAAAGATCACAGCTTCATAAAGAACACATGTTTCTTCCACCTTCGACTGGAGTGAGTGGGATAATTTTCGAGACTGATGGTGCCGAACACAGTAGACTGAGGCATGTTGAACGCTCCACAGAGAGCTTTCCAACTGCTAACTTGCCATAGACGAGTATTTTCGCACGCGTTCTGCGACAAGAGTCTGCGAGATCAGGAAGTTACTGTGGTCAAATATGTCGATCAGCTGGTGATCAAGTTACAAGAGCACACAATGGAGCCCCTTGACATGTGTAAATGGTTCAACCTTGTCTGCTTCGATATTATCGGAGATCTGATGTTCAGCGATTCGTTTGAATCCCTTCACAGCCCCGATTTACGTGTTGGTCCCTCTGCCGGGCGCACAGACTCCGCTAATCAGTTCTTTAGCAATGGATCCAGATACTCTACGACTGGGTTGCCGGAGCAGCTCTCCTTGGTATGGCTCAGAAGTTGTGGCCACTTACGGATATCGTCAAGTGGTTCGTTCCGAAGGACATGAGAGATGCTGAAGGCTCTCATCGCATCATGACGCAAGAGAGACTTGAGAAGCGCCTCGGATCTCCAAATGCTTCCTATGTAGATTTGTACGTAATATCTCTCATAGCGACTCCAGTTCCAGAGGTTAGCTAACATGTATAGAATATCTAACATCGAACCGTTCCTATCGAATGGCAAGTTGAGTTCTGCTGAACTCCTTGAGTCCTGTCGAGTCATGCTTGTTGGAGGTGCAGAAACAATGGCAACTGTTGTCTCGGGGATGCTATACCATCTGCTTAGTAACCCAAGCGCCCTCTCGACCCTCAAATCAGAAATTCGATTAGAGTTCAAAATCACGGATGAGATCAATGCAAACGCTGTACAGAAGATCACGTTTCTGTCTGCAG
Source organism: Deltaproteobacteria bacterium (assembly GCA_002685535.1). Classification (GTDB taxonomy): domain Bacteria; phylum SAR324; class SAR324; order SAR324; family NAC60-12; genus Arctic96AD-7. The sequence continues at coordinate 596 of NYXK01000209.1, read as the reverse complement.
TCATCAAAGAATCATTGCGTATGTCTCCTCCCTTGCCAGGCAATCTCCGACGTATTACACCACCAGAGGGCTGTGTTATTGGAGGGCAATTCGTCCCTGGAGACATCAGCGTCGGTGTTCACATATATGCTTCTAACCTGTCTGATCAAAACTTCAATAGACCTACGGAGTTCCGTCCTGAACGATGGCTTTCAAAAGTCACAGAAGAATTCCAAACTGATGATCGCCAAGCAATGCAACCAGTAAGTCTTTGAACTATCTTCGATCTGCAATCTGCAGCATCCTGATCTGTGATTAGTTTTCCATTGGTCCACGGAACTGTATTGCGAAGAATTTTGCTTTGATGGAAATGCAAATCATACTTGCGAAATTGGTCTTCAAATTCGACCTTGAGCTGGCGGAGGAAAGCAGATCCTGGTTGAAGGAGGTGAAGGTGTTTGGTTTTGTGCAAAAGCCAAAGTTGATGGTCAAGCTGGCAGCAGTTTGATTATCACGAGTGTTATCAGACGATGTGTGAAAACAGGAGCATGACGTAGTTGCTAAATATATAGTGCGAACGCTGAAATGGAAACTCTGATACCTTTGTGACAACAACT
>NYXK01000208.1 GCA_002685535.1 Deltaproteobacteria bacterium | reverse complement strand
GGTCCCCTTTACCTTCTTCTTCAACGGGCGGTGATAGCTTCCTGTTCTACCCCTCTAGAAATATCTATTTACTCCCTTTCTAAATATCCGCTGCGGTCGGCATCTAAAATTCTAGCTTTCCTTTTGTAATATATGTGCCTACCGCGCAAGGGGCTCACTTCTTCACGGCCTTCCGCAAGCTCCGGGGTTCAGGCATAGCGCCCTTGCTTGATAAAAGCAAGTCTACTTGAAGCTATTCAGGATAAGTAGGGAGTGTGGGCCCTCTTGTCGGCAGTATATAAATCTATCCAATTGTGTTGGAGTGTGTGACCAGGGGGGCGTATAGCAATACCCTTTGAGATCGCCGCGTTGAGACTCGTAAGCATGCTTGCACGCCGTGTTAAATCGGTCCTCCGTGGATGCACCGAGCCACCGCCTTGAAAGCTCGGCGATCGGGGCCGCCGGGTTCAAATCAGTCCTTGTAGTCGCCAAGTGACCCAGGTAGTCTCTGGTCAAACGACAAACATATCAAGTACACCTAAACTCAAGCAGCAACATCACTGCTGAGTTTTGTTACGAGGTTCACTACTTCAATTTGCATTTCTGCGTCACTATGGTGTCGAATACCCCCAAATCAGTGGCTATCATCGGTGCCAGCGTAGGCGGCCTCACCCTTGGCCTCACCCTCAAAAGCCATGGCATCCAACCGCGATTCTTCGAATTCCGAGGGCCAGAACATGATCTCGATGGCGCTATGTCACTCACTCCAAACTCTTTGCGTTGCTTGGAGTCCATCGGCGCATACTCTCGCATCAAGTCTCAAGGCTATAGCTTCGAGGCTTTCACATTCTTGACGGACCCCGAGTACGAAGTCACCGGGAAGCTCTATTTTGGAAAGAAGGATGTGTATGGATACGACAGTCTCCGCGTTACGAGAAAGGTGATCATCGCCGAGTTGAGGAAAATGGCGGAAGAAGCTGGCATTGAGATCATCTATGGAAAGAAATTTACCACGGTTGTCGGTGAAGATGCAAACGGTGTCGAGTTTGAATTCGCAGATATGACTCGGGAGAGAGATGAGATGTTGATTGGCGCCGATGGAATCCACTCCAAAGTCCGATCTTACTTGTTCCCCGACGTCCATCCACGTTACACTGGCTTCCTCGGCTTAACGTATTGCTTCCCAAGTGACAATTGGGAATTGGGAAAAACCCTCCCACTTCCAGTCTCTCTGCGTGGAAAAGACGGTTCTTTTATCATAACACCTCAGACCGAAGGTGGCAAGGAGCTCTTCGTAGGACGACAATTGAAATTCGAGAAGCAAGATCGTGCAGGATGGGCGCAACTACTGGAGGATAAAGATGCAATGATTGAGATCCTCCAGCAAGATCCCGCCGCATGGACGCCGCTTGTCCAGGCCGTACAGGCGCAAGTCAGTACTCCAGAGGCTCATTTCTTGAATGTCTGGCCGTTTTACGATCTCACATCTGAGATGGATCGATGGCATTCAACACATGGACGAGTGGTCATCATCGGAGATGCTGCACATGCTGTTCCGCCTTCGGCAGGACAAGGCGCCAATTCAGCCTTTGAAACTAGTTATAGCCTTGGGTTGCTCTTGGGGAATCTCAAGGGTAATGTCAGCTTGTCAGACGCGTTGACGGCTTGGGAGGCTTACAGGATGGAGAGAATGCGGGGGGTATTGAGGGTTACCAACCTCGTCATGACCCTCAGGATGACGGATGAACAAAGGGCAGAGATGCCCGAGGATATGAAAGGAGAACTTGACTCTGATAACGCGGGAAAGTCACAGCTGGGGTGGTTGTACCTCGTAGACATTGATCATGATGTTAGAAAGATATTGAAGTCCCTGGAGGGATGAGATAGATCATGAGAAATAAAGAATGAGCTTGTTATACCTGCCAAAAGGATGATAAATGTTTAGCTCAATGTCGGAGACAAATGGTGAGACAGTACATGTATGTCCTATGTTCTTTTTCTCTCATTTTTGGAAAACGGAAACAGATTGAGAGGAGAAATAGAACTTTTTTTCTCATAAACTATATTGCCATAGTCGAGGAACGTCTTTGTGACCTGGTTCAGCTTGCCGTACAAAGCAGCTCCTTATTCTTGAAAACCTGCCTCCACCGGTTGATCGTTGGCATCGCTGATAAATTGCTTAAAGGGCTTTACCATCCTGTGATCACTTCATAAAGTGTTAAAATGATCCCACCAAGTCTTCATGGACGGGGTACGATGAAAACTGACCCTCTATTACTTGTATGAAATTAGAAAGACCTGCATGCGAATCCGGATTTTCCGGAGTTTGGGCAGAAAAAGTTGCCATGCCAAATCCTTGTATTCTGTATGCTCACCCTTCTGCAAAATCAGGTAGAAGTACGTATTACTACACATGAGAAAGGATCTCTAGAGCTCTCCATTCATTTATAAACCATCTCTTGTAGAGTATGTGAGTCTTGGATCACATCGCACGAAAAGAGTGAACTTATGCCAAGGACACATCACGTGGACGCTAAAGTCACGAGTAAACCAGATGTCAGATTTTGGAGCTACTGTATTCCAAACCCCAATTGAAGCAGCAAATGAAAACCTCCCAACAACCCAGAGAATTCAACATGGTAGCTCAGAATCTCAAAGCTTCCTTGAGAAAATCCAGCTGCGGGATCAGTAGCTGATCAAGATTGACGCTCAGAAAGTCGGCATGTCCCTTGTCCTTCACAATGTGGAACTTCTTCAGCGGTGATTGCAGACTATTAAATATACTCTTCTGATACTCAGGCGGTACGACCTCGTCATTCTCTGGCGTCAAGATCATGACTGGCGTGGGAGCGATCGACGAGAATATGCTTATAGGCTTCCACTTGGCATGACGGTAAAAGCTCTGGAGGGTCAGACTATCTTTGAAGGTCGGAGCGTGCTTCCTGGTCCGGTGGACCCAGTCGGGCAGATGGGCTTTCGAGTCGGGTGTCATATCTTGCAGATATTTGAAGAGCAAGAAGTGCTCTCCCTTTTCATTCAGCAGGGGCATGTAATCAGGTGGATTACCGCGAAGCTGGTTGGCCCGATCTTGGACTGCACGGGCGACGAGCCACTCCTGATCATCCGGATTCAGGTACCATTCGGGCATCAGACCTTGCGCTATAACGGCTTTGATCCGCTTATCGAAGGCCGCGGCCTCGAATGCTATTCCGGAGCTGTAGAAAAAGCCCCAAGTGGCTATGCGCTGCGGATCCACCCAGCCCTCGTTCTGTAGGAACTGTTCCAGTTTTGTGAGTATATGATGATCAAAATCCTGAGAGTGAGTGAATACATACAGTGACTGCATCTGAATTGTCTTCAGCCATCTTCTGCGGATCCAAGTCATTCCGAGGTAGGCCATCGCTTATGCCTATGGTACGGGCGTCGTAGACAAGAGCCGTCAAGCCATTACGTCCGAACCAAGCTGCTACGTCTGCCACGAAGACTTCTTTAGGGCACATGAACTATATTGAAGAAAGTTTCCAGGTAAGTACGAGTTCTCTGGTATCCTTCCCAGCAGACGATATGGGTGGGGAGGGTTCGTAGATGACTTACTGCACCATTGACAATCACTGCAGGACCACCTTTAGGCCCTACAAAGAGCCAGCCGCGCAAAGTCAAGCCATCAAATGTCTTGAACTCGACATCTCGACGCTCCTGCTCTGTGGCCATGTTGATTTTGAATTTGAGAAGGATGAAGTATGTCGATGAGTGTGTCAGGACAAAGAAGTGTGATAGTCTGCCAAATCAACACACAATTGTCGGCCTTTGGATGAAGGGTCAGAATTCCATATAGAGTCATTGGACCAAACTCGAGGATACGACCCACCAAGGGACGCCGTATGTCGGAGTAAGCTCAAATCACCAGGATGGAGGAAAACCGGGAGACCGACCGGCAGATTAACTTCGTACTTCCGGGTGCAGTCCGGTCCGCCGTGATCTCCTCCGACACAACAAACCACAATATTCCGAAGATGTTGGCACCGTGGTGGAAGCTATGCTCAGTTGTTGCGCCATCTTACTCGCTCAGGCTTGGACATGTTTTTGAGATGCATGAACTTATAGATGCCTGCATATTCCGACAAAATCGAAGCTCCCAAGACAACTACTACTTAGTGTTCTGAACAACTCGCGTCGGAACACACACAATTTGAAGTCTCGATACACGCGCCTAGCCCGATCGATTGCTTCAACGCATCATGGGGAGCATACAACCCAACAACACTGGACCCGCACGGGAACCCATTGCGATTGTGGGAAGCTCATGCCGCCTCCCAGGTAGCGCCACTTCTCCCTCTAAGCTGTGGGAACTTCTCAAAAACCCGACGGATATCTCAAAAGAAGTTCCGTCCAGTCGATTCGATGCCAACATCTTCTACCACAAGGACAGCCAGCATCATGGGGTAAGAGGAATCCCTTCACTATAGCAAGATCACAGAACTGAGCTCAGCGGCTGACCACTGTATAAACAGAGCACAAATACCAGAAATGGCTACCTCTTACAAGATGAACCGCGGCTTTTCGACCGGGATTTCTTCAACATCAGTCCCAAGGAGGCTGAAGCGATGGACCCTCAGCAGCGAAATCTGCTCGAGATCGTCTACGAGGGCTTGGAGTCAGCAGGCTACTCAATTCCCCAGCTTCAAGGATCAGTTACTGGCGTCTTCGTCGGTGTGATCGGCTCCGACTTTCAATATGCTTCGATGCGTGGCTATGATAGCTTGCCGCAGTACTTCACAACTGGCGGTTCCCAAGCGATTCTCGCGAACCGTATATCGTACTTTTTCGACTGGAGAGGTTCGTCCAGTGTGATCGATGCGGCTTGTTCGTCGTCGCTCGTCGCGTTACATCAAGCAGTCCTCGCCCTTCGAAGCGGAGAAATTGATATGGCCGCGGTAGCTGGTTCAAATCTCATCCTCGGACCTGAGCTGTATATGGCTTACTCGAATGTATGTTGCGTCATGCTTCACACCCACGAGCGAACTTTAAGCTGACAAATGATACACTAGTTGAACATGTTGTCTCCCAGTGGGCGATCTCGCATGTGGGATTCCTCTGCGGATGGATATGGACGAGGAGAGGGGTTTACCTCTGTCATTGTCAAGACTCTCCGTCAAGCTATCGCGGATGGTGATCATATCGAGTGTGTCATTCGTGAAACCGGTGTCAATCAGGATGGTCGCACACCGGGTTAGTCTGCTACCTTTAAATTTTGTTCTCATAACTAACTCGATGATCGTATCGCAGGTATCACTATGCCAGGTGCAGAATCGCAGGCTCAACTAATTCGGGACACGTACATGAGATGCGGGCTGGACCCTGTGCTCGACCGCCCTCAGTTCTTTGAGGCTCACGGCACCGGCACACCGGCAGGTGATCGTAAGTAGTAGGTTTGCATGATTCACAGATTGTGATGTTGATGTGCGCTAGCTATTGAGGCACAGGCGATACATGATGTGTTTTTCCCCGGAAAGCCGAGCCAGCACGATGGCCAGCTCCTTGTTGGAAGGTAAACAACTATATACGCACGCCATTACTTATGCTAACACGTAGTACCAGTATAAAGACCGTAGTCGGTCATACCGAGGGCTGTTCAGGTATTGCCGGACTACTCAAAGCGTCGTTGGCTGTTCAACAAGGCCAGATCCCGCCTAATCTCCATTTCCGAGAATTGAACCCAAAGATCGAGCCGTTCTATAAGCGACTCCGCATCCCAACAGCGTTGACTCCCTGGCCGCCTCTTCCCAACGGTGAACCGCGTCGTGCGAGCATCAATAGCTTCGGCTTTGGTGGAACTAATGCTCACGTCGTCATTGAGAGCTGGAACGGTGCCCCCGACCGCCGCACTGCTCAACCACATGCAGGCGGACTTTTTGTATTGTCTGCAAACTCGGCTCAAGCACTCACAGCAAAGGCTATAGCGTTGGCAGGCTATCTACGAGAAAATCCTGAAACGGATCTTGTTCGCCTTGGCCGTACCCTTTTCCGAAGGAATGACTTCTTCCTCTTCCGAGCTGCCTTTTCCGCTATGTCTACTGCACAGCTTATCGAGAAGCTGGAAGCCCGTAGTGAAATGCTCAAGAAGATAATACGAATCCCTGCAATCCCAAAGTCCCTCCCGCCTCGCATCCTCGGTGTCTTTACCGGACAAGGCGCTCAGTGGGCTACTATGGGCAAGGAGCTCTACGAGATATCATCTGTATTTCGCAGGGCTTTGAACCAGCTGCAACAGAGCCTCGATACGCTACCTGAAGCCGATCGTCCTGACTGGAAACTGATTGACGAACTTTCAGCATCGAAAGAGAAGTCCCGTGTTGGTATAGCCATCATCTCGCAGCCGATCTGCACAGCTCTACAAATTGCTCTTGTGGATACACTCCGCGCAGCCGGCGTTACATTCGCTGCCGTTGTTGGGCACTCGTCCGGAGAAATCGCCGCTGCCTATACCGCAGGTTATCTTAGTGCTCGAGATGCCATTCGTGTTGCGTACTATCGAGGATACCATGCCAAGCTGGCGCAGGGATCAGACGGGAAACGCGGCAAGATGATGGCTGTGGGCTTGGGTTTCGAAGCAGCATCGACTTTCTGCAGCGAATTTGGTCTCAAGGTTGCTGCCAGCAATTCCCCGACGAGCTGTACACTTGCTGGAGATGCGATTGTTATCGACGAAGCCAAAGAACGACTCGATCAAGACAAGATCTTTGCCCGTATCCTGGCAGTGGACACAGCATATCATTCGCATCACATGTTACCATGTGCTAAGCCTTACCTGGAATCTTTACACAAATGCGGAGTGAAAGCTCAATCTGGGAGGAGGCGTATCAACTGTCAGTGGTACTCCAGTGTCTGGGGACCGAATGGTCGTAGTCGCTCTTTCGACAGCGAGGAAGGCTTGAGATTACTTGACGGACAATACTGGATTGATAACCTGACCAATACAGTACTTTTCTCACAAGCAGTAAGCCGTGCCATGTCGGAAGAATCCTCTGTCTTAGACCTGGCACTCGAGATAGGTCCGCACCCAGCTCTCAAGGGACCTAGCTCCGAAGTGATCAAGTCGTTAACCGGTCTGAATCTGCCTCACGGCAGTGTCCTTCAACGTGGAATTAATGCAGTCGAATCTTTTGCCGATTGCTTGGGGCTTCTGTGGACGACTTTCCCATCACCGCGCCCTCTCATTACCTTTGATGGCCTGCTACAGGCCTTGCCACTTGAAAGCTCCAAGGAGCCCAGCATTCTGAAGGACCTCCCAACCTATCCTTGGGATCATGATACTCTCAATTGGCGGGAATCGAGGGCGAATCGGATGTTCCGCAATGGCCCAGCTCCACACGAGCTGATAGGCCGCCCAAATATACTGGGTGAGAAGGGCAAGCGGGAAGTCCAGTGGCGCCAGGTATTCAAGCTGAGTGAGCTTCCATGGGTAAGAGGGCATACGATCCAGGGCGAGGTCATCTTCCCGGGGACGGGATACGTGTCAATGGCGTACGAAGCTGCCGTGCGGCTCGTCGATAACCAGCAGGCGCTGCAGCTGTTCGAGCTTCACAATGTTGAGATCGTCCGCGCCATGAGCATGCAAGAAGATTCCCCGGGCCTGGAAGTCGTCTTCACTGTACGTGTTACGAGCCAGACTGATAGTTGCATCACCGCCGATGTAGCGTGCTACAGTGGAGATATCACCATGACCAAGCTCGATGGGCCAGTAAATGTGCTCAACCATAATTTCAGCGGTGCCGTTCACATCTTCCTTGGTCCTCCCCAGACGGCCCTCTCAACCAGGAAAAAGCCTCTCCTCCCAATGACGACCTTGGATATGGGACAACTCTACACATCTCTGTCTAAAGTCGGTTACAACTATTCCGACCATTTCCTGGCACGAGCAGTGGATCGCCACCTTGGACACGCCGTCGTTTCGGTCTCGACGCCTCCCGAATCAAGTGCAATACGTGCTTGTGTGCATCCTGTAGTCCTTGATACCGCCATTCAGGGCCACCTCTCGGCCCTCGCGTATCCGGAAGACGGAAGACTTGGGACAACATATCTTGCTACCGGTATTGATTGTGTTCGCATCAACATGACGGATCCATCCTCAGGAGTCCTGAAGGCAGACAGTGTCCTTCTTTCATCAGACGCAAAAGCACTCAAGGGCGATGTAGACCTCTTTGACGCAAACGATGGCAGAATTCAGATCCAACTGCTCGGAGTTCAATGGACAGCGTTAAATCAGCCCAAAGAGCGATGGCTCTATGCGAGCGAAGTGTGGGCACGGGATGCTGCTGACGGGATCGAACCCAGCCTCAAGACCAAGTTTTCTCCAGAGGATGAGCTTCTGCGAAAGCTCCTGGTACGCACCGCTCACTTCTTCCTCCGGAGGCTTCGTAGTCAGATCAAACCCTCTGAGCTGATACTCATGAACAAACATCGACGGCACATGATGAAGTGGATCAGAGAGCACCTTTTTCCCCAGATTGAAGCCGGCAAGCTTCCCGATTTCGAGCCAGGATGGGCAAAAGACACCCTTCAAGACGTGCAACAGTGGAGCGCTCCCTATGTTGCATCTGGAAACAACGATATGCAGATCCTCCACGCCACGGGAAACAACCTCCTGGCTATTGCTCGCGGGACCATACCTCCTCTTCAGGTTCTTTTGAAAGATGACATGCTCGACCGCCTGTATGTAGAAGGAGTCGGCTTTGCGGACGGCAATCTTGATCTCGAGATCTTGGTCAAGCAGCTCGCGCACCGATACCCTCGCATGAAGGTACTCGAGGTAGGGGCTGGAACCGGCGGTACCACCAGAGCTGCACTTTCAGCTATGCGCGATCAATACGCCTCATACATGTACACGGACATCTCAGCGGGCTTTTTTGAGAATGCAAAGACGAAATTCAGCGACCATACTAGTAAGATGTCATTCAAGATACTCAACATTGAAAAAGACCCGGTAGAACAGGGATTCGACGAAGGGGCTTATGATCTGGTGATAGCCTCTAACGCTCTACACGCCACTCGGAGTATGAAAGACACACTCAGCCACTGTCGCCGCTTGCTTCGACCTGGTGGGTTCCTGGTGTTGCTGGAAATCACTACTAACCATCTCCCCATTCAACTCATCATGGGTACGTTACCTGGATGGTGGCTCGGTATCGAAGAAGGCCGCGTCTGGCAACCCACGCTCAGTCTTGATGAATGGAACAGTGTGCTCCAAGAAGTCGGTTTCTCGGGCGTCGACACAAGCTCAACGCCTTCCTTCTGTTCTGTCATCATGTCTCGGGCAACGAACGAGGCCGTCCAAACGCTCCAGGAGCCACTCTCTATCGTTTCGAGTCCGTCAAGCCGGTCACTCGGTCATGTCCTGGTCGTCGGCGACATCGCTTCAGAACTTGCATCAAAGTCGCAAGCACTCCTCGAGTCCTACGAAATTGTTCATCAATGCGATCTTGCAAGTCTGGAAGCCGTTGATTGCCCACCAGGAGCAGTTGTGCTTAGCCTATCCGATCTCGAAAGCCCTGTCTTCGGGCAGATGACCGAGGCCAAATTCGACGCGATACGAACCATTTTCTCCAACGCGAGTGTTGTTCTATGGGTAACCACAGGTGCGGCTACGGGCAAAAGTCCCATGGCTAATATAACTGTCGGGCTGGGCCGCACACTGCTGGCTGAACGCAGCGAATTGCGCCTTCAATTCCTTGACGTCGACGATACGACATCGCTTGAGCCATCTCTCCTAGCAAAGCTTCTTCTCAAACTCACAACACCCACTCAGTCTGATCCGAGCGATATTCTGTGGTCTCACGAGCCTCACCTCCAACTCAAAGATGGTGCCCTCTACATTCCCAGAGTCTTGCCTCTAGACAGCATCAATTATGCTGCGAAAGAGACCGCCGTGGAGCGAGTAACAGAACACACTAACGACCAAAACACCGCCGCCGACGCTGCTGTAGTCGAGCAGAAGAGAATATTCGCCAGCGATAAGACCTACATTCTTTTCGGCATGACTGGAGATGTTGGAATCTCTATTGCTCGATGGATGGTAGAGAATGGGGCTCGAAACGTTGTTCTGACGAGCAGGCATCCCGACGTTCCTGCTGGGGTTTTCGAATTCATGTCGCAAAAGGGAGCCGTGTTGCGGGTCGTAGCTGTAAGTGATCGTTGGGGGCACATTTTATCTTCTTTCAAGTGTCTCAACGTCCTTCCGAGACATGTCTTACTCTCTCCTTCTGAGAAATCCCGAATATGGCAATTGCTGACTTACCATTGCTCAGGTGGACGCTACGGACAAAGAAGGCCTGAGGAAGGCATTCAGCGAAATCAAGTCTAGCATGCCGCCCATCATAGGAGGCATCATCAACGGTGCCATGGTGCTTCGGGATCGTCCTTTTACCGACAGCCCTTGGGAAGACTTTGAGGCGGTGCTGGCGCCCAAGGTTGCGGGCACGCAGAACCTGGACGAGCTTTTTGGCGCCGATGAAGAAGCACTGGATTTCTTCATTGTGCTCTCATCTGCCACGTCGTTTGTTGGAATCAGCGGCCAGTCTTCGTACAGCGCTGCAAACCACTACATGTCGAGCCTCGTGCGGAGCCGGCGAGCACGCGGCCTGGCAGGCTCGGTCATCGTCATTGGCTTCCTGACCGGGCTGGGATACATATACCGTTCGGATCCGAAGCATCTCGCTACCATTGAGAAGTCTCTCCTCCCACGACTGGATCGACAAGGCGAGGCAGATTTGCACGACATGCTGCTCAAAGCCATTGAGTGCGGACGGCCGGACTCAGCGCAGCCGTCGGAACTCGTGACTGGAATCAGGACGACGTTCACGGAGCCGTGGCATGATGACCCGAGACTGTCAGGCTATCTCGTGCCCGAAGGCGCTCAAGACGACGGGGGCGATAGTCAGGATGAAGCGGAAAGAAACCTCAAAGTCGATGTTCAGCTGACGGCAAGCGAGGGAGAAGATCCAAAGGAGAGCCTGGCTGTCTTGATCAAGTGCTTCTCGAAGGTCTTAGGCAACGTGCTCCAGCTCGATCCGGCTGATATAAGCTCGGACATGCCTGTAGCAGAGTATGGGGTGGATTCGCTCGTTTCCGTACGCATTCGCGAATGGTTCCTGAAAGACTTAGGCGTTGACGTGCCAGTGTTGAAGCTCATGTCAACAAATCATACGCTCTCGCGGCTCTGCGAAGATGCTTTGGCGAGTTGGCGAAAGCTCAAGGGAACTCCAGGGTCGGAATCTCAACCAGCCGCCAACAAGGATCCAGATTTCGATTGGAAGAAGGAGGTTGATGAATTGCTCGCTGGAATTGCCGCCCTCGCACCGTCGCAGACTCCCGCCGACGCCAATGCAGATGGCGATGCACATGAGAAGAATGCGCCGCCACGCACAACCGCACGCCGGGTTGTTCTCACAGGCTGTACCGGGTTTCTAGGTACGCATATACTACGTGCCCTCGTTGCCGACAGTGATGTTGCAGAGGTGCACTGTCTCTGTTTGCGTTCGCGTCCGCTACGAGTCAAGGATCCCAAGATCCATCAGTACAAAGGCGATCTGGGTAAACCTCAGCTGGGTCTCTCAGCAAACGCTTTCAAGCGCCTCAGCCAGACCGCCGACCTGATCATCCACGTCGGCGCCGATGTGGCTCATCTGAAATCTTACCAGCAGATGCGCGCCGCCAACGTCGTCTCCACCCAGTACTTGCTCGCTATGGCGACACCGCGCGGCGTTCCTGTCCACTTCATCTCGTCCTCAGCCGTCGCCATGCTGCAGAAAGACACCAGCGAGCTTGCGGAGGTGCTGCCATCAAGCTTCGGGCCGCCTGCCGATGCCGAATCGCTGATGAAGAATGCCATCGGGTACGCTGCGAGCAAGTGGATGGGCGAGATCCTGGTTGAGCGTGCTGCTCACGTTCCGGGCGTCGTGCACCGCTTCCCAAACATTGTAGGGCCCGATGCGCCCGAGGAAATTCCACTGATTGCCCTTGACAACTTCTGCACGCGGATGCGTGCCGTACCTGCGCTCGATCCCAAGCAGTGGGTTGGCGAGCTGGACATCATCGACGTTCGCAATGTAGTTCCTGAATTCCTCGCCACGGCGTGCGCACACGATCCCGGCGAGCAGGTTGCCGTGCACAATTACTGTAGCGAGAACAGGTACCTGCTGTCGGATCTCGTGAGCATGTATGGGGCGAAGCTAGGCGGTAGGATCGATGTCCTGCCGACCAAGGAGTGGATGACGAGGGCTATTGCGTTGGGTATGCCACGGGGCGTCGAGGCTACTTTCACCGGCACGGAGGTCTTTGTGTCGCCTGTGCTGCGCAAGGGGCGCGTATTGTGAATGAATAGATTGTCGGTTCGTAGTGTTCGTTTTCAAGAGAATCCTTTGCTCGAGTAGCAAGAGTAAATAGATCATAGAGTAGTCTGGCTTCTTTCTGTAGTACGCAATATTCGTTTCGTTTCCATGTGCGACTGCGGCGGAGGAAGATTATGGTAGAAGATGAGACGGCTTCATATACCTGGCCTTGTTCATCGTATTGCGCTTGACTACTCCACTTTGTGCCAGACCGAGAGTTGTCTACTCCTTTGTTTACTTTCGAGGTATGAGTCCTTTGACGCTGGCCTCTGCAGAATCCAACTGTTTCGAAGCAGCATCGATCACGTGTAAATACAGCTTACCTTAACAACTGTGGAGCTTTTAAGGCAAGAAGGTATCGGGAGTCATTTGAAATCTGAAACGAGATAGGAGAGAAGCTAACAATAGAAGATCTCTGTATACAAGAGGGAGGGAGTGCTCGGCAAAGCTTGGCTAAATATAACCACCGGAAATAAGGTTCTTGGCGCTTTCAGCCCTCAGCTCATTTCTCAAGCGCCGCTGACACGTACCTCCGACACGTTCTCTCTCTTTCTCTATCAATGTGATGTGACGATCTCGCTTTGTAGCTTTAGATTCAAAGGAAATCGCTTCCTCTTCACACGTTGTCTCAGGTGCCGTGAGAGATAAGGATTCTTCGTCAGCCCCCACCTTCAAAGATTTGGTCATCACAGCATCCAAGTACAGAAGCCATCAATTCTGGGCTTCACATATCAAGCTTCACAGCTACCGGGATAGAGACAGGCAATTGGTATGTCCCACGAATCAATACCTCAAAGGGAAATGCCGACAGGCAAGCTCTACTCCATCAGCGACATCCATCTCGACTTCCCGGGCAACAGAGCAGCTTGGTCACAGCTGACACCTCACCCAGGGGACGGACTCATCCTCTGCGGAGACGTCGGAGATTCAACGGAGCACTTGCGATCCGCATTGTCTCGAGCGACGAGCTGCTTCGATACCGTATGGTGGTGTCCTGGCAATCACGAGCTCTACACGATGCCCAACCAGTCCGGCACCACCGGAGTCCGCGGAGAGAAGAAGTATCAAGAATACGTCGAGATAGCACGAGAATACAACGTCCTCACTCCCGAAGACGAATTCGTCGTCTGGGATGGAGAAGGTGGTCCAGTTGTCGTTGCTCCAATCTTCACGTTGTACGATTACTCCTTCAGGCCTGACGACGTGAGTCTGGAGGGTGCTGTACCCTGGGCGAGACAGAAGGGCACGGAAGGTACCGATGAGTTTCTGCTCTATCCGGATCCTTACCCCAGCCGGCAAGCTTGGTGCGAAGTGCTCGTCCAGAGATTCGAGACGAAGTTGGAGGCCGTGAGAGTACAATTCCCCTCGTTACCTCTCGTCATTGCAAACCACTGGCCACTACGAGAGGACTTGGTGACGCTCAAACTCATCCCACGGTTCAGCTTATGGTGCGGCACCAAGTCGACACACGACTGGCATCGGAGATTCAATGCCAAAGTAGTGATAAGTGGCCATCTCCATATCCGGAGGACGGATTGGAAGGACGGGTGTCGCTTCGAGGAGGTCAGTCTTGGCTATCCACGGCAGTGGAAGAAGTGCGCCGAGATGGATATGGGAGTGAATGAGCTTCTGAGAGAGATTTTACCCGGTCCTCAGATCCCCAAGACTGAAGAGGTAGCCACACGATGGCGATACTACGGATAGAGTTATAGATTTAGATTTTATTTATTACCTAGCATCCTTTCGCCTTCAGTCTATTCGTGACACATTTCCTTTCATACCTCTACCTCCTCATAGCTCACTTTGCTGAAAGTTGTGAGTCTTAGTATTTCAGGTAGTATCTGACTGGATTCAAGTATATTAGCAAGTCCGATTTAAATCCCTAAGACGGAAGAGGTACCCACTCGATGGAGATATTACGGATAGACTCATGAAATTAGATCTTGTTTTACTTAGCAGCCTCTCGCCCCCAGTCCATTCCTGATACACTTCCTTTCACACTTCTACCTTCTCGGCCCTCCCTCTTTTTGCTGAAAGTTGTAAGTCTTACTTTTTTAGTAGTACCTTACTAGATCTAACTCCGTCAGTAGGTAAGTCCCATGTAAAAAAAAAACACTTCTCTATCTCCGTCTCGCTACCCACCTCACTCATCCATTCCTCATCCTCCAGCAGAAGCTCCTATTCTATCCCTTCACCTCCACTTCATCCTACTCCAACACCATTTCTCACCCCTCCTCAGGCCTTTCCCTTCCTTACCCCGCCTAAGTTAACGTATCCTTTCCGCGCACTCGCCTCGCCTCTTACTTTCTACCACGTTTTCTCAACCCGGAACCAGAGCCTAGGATAGGAAGGATATCCCCTCCCAACCCTAAAGTCCCAGGGGAACCCGGACCGGTGTCACGGTGTGAGATACGAGATACGAGCAATTTATCAGGCATCACGCTGTAATCCTACAAGAAGGACAGATAGAAATTTCTCTGGAGTCAGTTTTTCGGATCTCGGCGGCTTTTTCCCTTTCCTTTCCAACCCGCACTTCTCTTCTCCACAGGAGTAGCTAGCTAGTCAATATACGCTTTTCCTTTCCTTTATTCTCTCCCATACATATGACAGATCTCCCTCTCTTCCTAGTTTGTCTGCCTCCCTGCCGCATTTCCGAGCATCCTCCCATCTCCCTATCTTCCACGTCCCGACGCAACCATTCCAACGGGCGGGAATAGGCGTGGTTTGTATGTATGTATAGCTGCCTGCCTGCCTCTAAGGCCCGGCCCCCGATACTGTCTTGTCTTCTAAAGGGCAGTAAACTGCCACAGTGCAGTGCAGTCTACTGTACGTGAGACCCCAACCCCAGCTCGACACGTTCTCATACCCCTTAGTTAGTTAGGGAGGCCGTAGGGTAGGCATATTTATCAGTTTACGCCACCCCCGCCGGACGTGAGAAAAACAATTGGATGAAATGCAAATGCAAATCCCCTCTAGGGCGAAATGGTATATCTTCAAAACATATGTTAGCGTATAGCGGGGATCATTTAAAGATCTCTAAAATACTTTTAGACTATTCCTAGAAACTTGTTTAGAAAGAAAAATTATACTTTTCTGTGTTTAGAGAAGGGGGGTGGGGGGGAGGATGTTTTCAGTTAGTTAGTTAAGAGTAGGGTAGGGTAGGTAGGTTCTATTCATTTTCCTCTGAACTTCTGAAGCATTCTACTCCCCTGTCATCTATCACAGGTTCATAGCGAAGCCTCGTCCATCCCTTAGAACTAAGGAACCGAACTTGAACTTGTAGATATCTATCTATCTATCAACCCCCCCCCCCCCCCCCCCC
>NYXK01000207.1 GCA_002685535.1 Deltaproteobacteria bacterium | reverse complement strand
TCCAGTTCAAAATACGAAGATTTTAAATTTGTAAATGATGACAATTGTATTCTTCATGATGTTACGGTTTCTTCAACAAATGAAGATCAGGCCCCTTATTCGTTTGAGCAGGCGGGTCCACGTGCACACAGTTATTTTGACTCTTCAAAAGTACGCGCGGGAATCGTTACCTGCGGTGGTTTATGTCCCGGAATAAACAATGTAATACGTACGATTGTGATGCAGTTGCATCACAACTACGGTGTTCAACGTATCCATGGGTTCCGTTACGGTTTCCAGGGTTTCATTCCAGGTTATCAGCATGACATCATGGACATGACACCGGCAAATGTGCGTAATATTCACAATCTCGGCGGCAGTATTCTCTCCAGCTCACGCGGTCCGCAGGATCCGGGTGAAATAGTGGACTGTCTGGAACGCAACAACATCCGGGTTCTTTTCTGCATCGGAGGTGACGGAACTCTGCACGGCGCACACGCGATTGCGGAAGAAGTAGAACGCAGAAACGAAAAAATGTCAATCATCGGCATTCCAAAAACCATTGATAATGATATACCATATTGCGTTAAAACATTTGGTTTTGAAACAGCTTTTTCAAAAGCGGTTGAAGCCGTACAGGCTGCGCACTCTGAAGCATACGGATACAATTACGGAGTTGTAATTATTAAATTGATGGGTCGAAATTCCGGTTTCATTGCGGCCAACACCTCACTGGCCTGTCCGGATGTGAATTTTGTTTTGATTCCTGAAGTACCGTTTACAATGGAAGGCGAAAAAGGTTTGCTGCGTTCGTTGGAGCGTGGATTTGAAGCTAAGAAAGAACAGGGTAGACATCCGCATTCTGTAATAGTTGTTGCAGAAGGTGCCGGTCAGGATTTGCTGGGAAATAACGGTAATGAGCGTGATGCATCCGGAAATATCCGTTTTAAAGACATCGGCGCTTTTCTGAAGGAAAATATACAGCAATATTTCAAGGATCGATATCCGGTCAATCTCAAACTGATAGAACCAAGTTACATGATCCGGTCATTACCGGCGAATCCACACGATGCAATTTTCTGCTATTACCTCGCGGATCATGCGGTTCACGCGGCAATGGCCGGAAAAACCGATATGATGGTTGGTTACTGGAACGGACATTTTACGCATGTTCCTCTTGAAGTAGTAATTAAGGACCAGAAACGTATAAATCCTCACGGTGAGTTTTGGCGGCAGGTGTTGTTTTCCACAGGTCAACCGGGTGATATGTATTCACCTGAATAATTCAGTTTTTACAAAATAAATAATCTCTGTTGCTCAAAGGTGTAAATTTTTTAAAATGAATTTTTCAACTTTTTCCAATAAACATATTAACAGATGGCAAGACTATCTAAAATCCCACCCTCCAAAATGGAGACTGCTTGACGCTGATTCCTCAATCATGCTGGTCACTTCCCTGCTTGTTGGAATCGGTGCGGGAATGGGAGCAGTACTCTTCCGCCGTTTAATTGACTGGCTGCATAATTTTGCCTACAGTGATATTGCTGGAATATTATCCGAATGGTATCCTCTGCATTTGATCTTAATTCCTGCGTTAGGCGGAGCAATTGTCGGCCCGCTTGTTTATTATTTTGCGCGGGAGGCAAAGGGTCACGGTGTTCCGGAAGTGATGGAGGCACTCGAACTGCGCGGAGGTAAAATACGCCCCCGGGTGGTAGTGGTTAAATCACTCGCATCATCTGTATGCATTGCCAGCGGCGGTTCGGTGGGACGTGAAGGTCCGATCGCGCAAATAGGTTCTGCTCTGGGCTCATTCGTCGGACAGGTATTAAAACTTTCTGAGGAACGTGTACGCACCCTTGTCGCCTGCGGTGCAGCAGGTGGAATCGCTGCAACTTTTAACGCACCGATTGCCGGAGCAATCTTTGCTCTCGAAGTTCTTTTACGGCGTTTTGGCAGTGTTTATTTTGGTGCGGTCGTAATTTCCGCGGTGACTGCTGATGTGATAGCACATTATTTTGAAGGCGATTCACGCACTTTCATGACCCCGGAATATACTCTGCAGAGTCCCTGGGAACTGCTGCTTTACACATTAATGGGTTTTATCGCAGCTTTGGCGGCAGTCGGATTCAGCCGTTTACTTTACTTTTCCGAGGACATCTGGAATTCAATCCGAATTCCGGAACCGGTAAAACCTCTATTAGGTGGAGTACTGCTGGGATTGCTTGGCATTGTTTCTTATCAAATTGACGGATTTCCACGTGTTTTCGGAGTGGGTTACGAAACCATAGAAAGCACACTATTCAGTCAGCTGACTCTTCAGGTTACTTTTGGTTTGCTGTTGCTGAAACTTCTGGCAACAACGCTGACTCTCGGATCAGGCGGATCCGGTGGAATTTTCGCACCTTCTCTGTTCATGGGCGCAATGCTCGGTGCTTCTTTTGGTCAAATAGCCCACAGCTTATTTCCGGAAATAGTTGCACCTTCAGGTGCATATGCACTTGTTGGCATGGCTGCGTTTTTTGGAGGGGCAGCGCATGCGCCAATTACCGCCATTTTAATCCTCTTTGAAATGACAGGTGATTATCAGATAATTCTGCCTTTGATGCTTTCCACGGTTTTAAGCACAATTGTTTCCAGAAACCTGAGTAGTGACTCGATTTACACGCTTAAATTAAAAAGACGCGGTGTGGAACTTTCACAGGAAGCTCAGGCGATTGATTTGATGCAGGGTGTGACGGCCGAAATCGCGATGAATCGTGACACAGACGCAGTACCTTCCGATATGCCTCTGGTTGAATTGATGAGCACTTTTTCCAGCACCCACTATAACGCGTTACCGGTGGTACAAAATGAAAACGAACTGCTCGGTTTAATAACTATCAATGAATTGGATCAGGTACGCACCAAAGGTAGTCTTGAGTCGAAAACCATTGCAGATATTTTGAGCATCAATGATCCCGCCACAATCCTTCCGCATCAGCCGGTATGGATGGCCCTGCAGCATCTGGAAGCACAGGGAGAAGGCTGTGTACCTGTAGTTTCTGAATCCGGTAAAAACATTCTGCACGGTGTTCTGCGTAGAATCGACATCATTCGCGCATATAACAAAGCCGTATCTAAAAGGGCACAGGATCAACATCACGATGAAATCCTCAACATTCGAAAACTAAACCAGTCCGGACTGACGGAAGTTACTCTGCACGCAAACTCGCCTAATGTAGGCAAGCGTGTCAAGGAGTTACATCTGGGCGGAGATGCCCTGATAGTATCGGTACGCCGTGCGGGGAAATTGCGGATTGTGCGTGGTGAAACTATTCTGCATGCCGCTGATCATGTTACAGTCTTTGCGGAAAAGCCAAAATCCGAGTTCCTGGAAAATTATCTGAACGGTACTTTGGATGGCGCTGAACTGCCGGAAAAATCACTTGTCTGTCACCGTGAAGTTGAAATTCCTCCTGAATCATCCGTAGACGGTAAGAAAATCCGTGATCTGAATCTTCCGGAAGATTGTGTGCTGGTAAAAATTATACGTAACAGTGAAATTATTCTACCACGCGGCAACACTCTGTTGCTCGTAGGAGACATCGTTGAAATTTTTGGTATGGAAGAAAAGTTGAAGGAAGCGGAAGAACATTTGATTGCTTAAATCGTTAACTCAACACAGGAAATACTTTTAGAATTGAAATAGTTGAGTAATCCAGTAGAATAGAGGGTGACGTTTTAGATTCCCGCATGTTTTTGGAAATTACTGATGTCAGGAGGCTGAAATCTGAACATCGGCGCTTTTCTGCCACTTGACTAGAATTTAATAGTCCGTTCTTTCCAAACTCTCTCTAAGAAATAATGCAAAATTCCACAGCAAAAATTATCTGGACCAAGACCGATGAAGCTCCCATGCTGGCCAGTTATTCCCTTCTTCCCATCATACAGGCATATACTCAAGGAACTGGAATTTCAGTAGAAAGCAGGGATATTTCGCTTGCTGGACGTATCCTTTCCTGTTTCCCGGAAAAGCTCAACGAATCGCAGCAAGTACCAGACGAACTTATGGTACTTGGAGAAATGACTCAGGATCCCGCGGCAAATATCATTAAACTACCAAATATCAGTGCCTCTGTTCCTCAACTGAAAGCCGCGATTGCAGAACTCCAAGCGCATGGATTTGATATTCCGAAATATCCTGATAAGCCGCAAAGTGAGGCTCAAAAAGAAATCAAACAACGATATGCCAAAGTTTTGGGCAGCGCGGTCAATCCGGTGTTGCGTGAAGGAAATTCTGACCGCCGTGCCGCAACTGCGGTAAAAAATTATGCTAAAAGACATCCCCATTCAATGGGCGCATGGAGCGCGGATTCAAAGTCTCATGTTTCTACAATGAGCGGTGGTGACTTTTTTGCGAATGAAAAATCAACGACCATTAAACAGGCCACAACAGCAAGCATTGAATTCGTCGCGGAGGATGGCGTAATTACCGTTTTAAAAGATAAACTTGCTCTTGAAACTGCAGAGGTAGTTGATGCTACTTTTATGAGCAGAAAAGCTCTGGATGATTTTATCGACCACCAAATCGAGAATGCAAAAGTCCAGGGAATACTTTTTTCTCTGCACCTGAAAGCAACGATGATGAAAGTCTCGGATCCTAAAATATTTGGACACTGCGTGCAGGTCTTCTATGCTCCTGTGCTGGAAAAACACGCCAAAACAATTACAGCTTTAGGAGTAAATTTAAACCACGGCATCGGTGATCTTTACGCGAAACTAAAGACGGACACAAAAATATCTCCGGAGGAGAAGGCAGAAATTGAAGCAGACATTAAAACACTTTATGCAAACCGTCCGGATTTAGCAATGGTCGATTCTGATCATGGAATTACGAACCTTCATGTTCCAAACTCAGTAATCATCGATGCGTCAATGCCTGCCGCCATCAGGACTTCCGGAAGAATGTGGGGCGCAGACGGTGAGTTGCACGACACAAATTTCATAATTCCGGACTCCAGTTACGCTCCACTTTATTCTGCTACAATCGAAAATTGTATCACTCACGGTGCCTTGGATCCCGCAACTATGGGTACTGTGCAGAATGTAGGATTGATGGCAAAAAAAGCGGAAGAATATGGTTCCCATCCTACCACATTTGAGGCCTCCGGAAACGGAATAATCCGTGTCGTAGATGCAGACGGTCAAATAATTCACGAACACAATGTGGAGGAAGGCGATATCTGGCGCTTATCCAGAGTCAAAGATGCTCCGATCAGGGACTGGGTCAAGCTGGCTGTCTCACGAGCTCGAGTTACAGGATGGCCGGCTGTATTCTGGTTGGATCAAGATCGAGCTCACGGTCATGAGTTGATTAAAAAGGTCAATGCCTGTCTCAAGGAACATGATACTGACGGTCTGGAACTTCCGATTCTTTCGGTATATGATGCAGCAAAACTTTCAATTGAACGTGCGCGTGCCGGAGAAAACACAATTTCCGTAACTGGGAATGTTCTGCGGGATTTCAATACTGATCTTTACCCAATTATTGAACTGGGCACAAGTGCGAAGATGCTGTCCATAGTACCGCTGATGAAAGGCGGCGGTTTGTTTGAAACCGGAGCTGGCGGTTCTGCTCCCAAACATGTTCAGCAGTTCGTAAAAGAAGCACATTTACGTTGGGATTCTCTAGGTGAATTTCTGGCACTTGCAGAGTCATTGAATCATCTTGCCCGTACAACAGACAATCCTAAAGCTGCTGTATTGGCAAAAACCCTCAATCAGGCAAACGAAGAGTTTTTAACTCACAACAAATCACCGTCACGTAAAGTACATGAACTGGATAATCGTGGAAGTCACTTTTACCTCGCCCTGTATTGGGCGCAGGCTTTGGCTGCTCAAACAGAAGACACTACGCTTCAGCAGCGTTTCTCCGGTCTTGCAAAAACACTTAGTGAAAACGAAGACGGAATTGTTGATGAATTGAATGCAGCTCAAGGCAATGGACTTGATTTGGGAGGATACTATCATCCTGATGAAACAAAAGTCACTGCCGCCATGAGACCCAGCGCAACCCTGAATGCCGCAATTTCCGCATTTAGTGATTGAGTAAATCATGATGGAGCTGCCTATTAAGGCTCCATTTTTTCCTTAACTGTGAAACTCACCTGACAGTTTTCGCAGTTGAAGTTTACAAACCTACTTACAAACTCATTAATACTAATAGTTAAAAAGGAGATCTTATGAAAACTGTAAAAGTTGCTGTTACCGGTGCCGCCGGACAAATAGGATATGCAATGCTCTTCAGGCTCGCATCCGGAAGTGTTTTTGGACCGGACACTGCGGTTGAACTGCAATTGCTCGAATTGGAACATGCACTGCCGGCACTGGAGGGTGTTAAGATGGAACTTGACGATTGCGCGTTTCCTTTACTGAATAAGATCGTCACCACTTCAGATCCAAATGTTGCTTTCAATAATATTGACTGGGGGCTCCTGGTTGGTTCTGTTCCTAGAAAAGACGGTATGGAGCGTAATGATCTGCTCCGTGTAAACGGTGGAATTTTCGTTGGACAGGGCAAGGCCATCAACGATAACGCAGGTGACAACGCACGAATTGTAGTCGTCGGCAATCCGTGTAACACAAACTGCTTGATTGCAATGAATAACGCACCTCGAATTTCACGTGACCGCTGGTTCGCAATGACTGCTCTCGATGAAAACCGAGCCAAAAGTCAGTTAGCAGCAAAAGCCCGAACTGCGGTTCGTGACGTTTCCAACCTGACAATCTGGGGTAATCACAGTGCTACACAATATCCGGACTTTTACAATGCTAAAATTAACGGCAAAGCGGCACCGGAAGTAATTAATGACGAAGAATGGCTACAGGGTGAGTTCATCAAAACTGTTCAACAACGTGGATCCGCAATTATTAAGGCCCGCGGTGCTTCTTCCGCAGCATCCGCCGCAAATGCCGCGCTGGATACAGTCACACGAATCAATACTCCAACTCCAGAAGGTGACTGGTTCAGCACAGCAATTCCGAGTGACGGCAGTTACGGAATTCCGGAAGGTCTGATTTTCAGTTTCCCGCTGCGCAGCAAAGGTAAAGGTGATTACGAAATTGTTCAGGGGCTGGAACTGAATGATTTCTCAACGGAAAAAATCCAGGCTACTAGTTCAGAACTGGAAATGGAACGTGACGCTGTTAAGGAAATGTTGAGTTAAATTAAGGAAACAATGAAAATACATGAATATCAGGCCAAGCAAATTTTAGCAAAATATGGAGTACCGGTTCCCCGTGGAAGTGTGGCTTACTCAGTGGATGAGGCAACTCAGGTAGCTGATGATTTAGCATCAGAAATTTGTGTTGTTAAAGCTCAAATCCATGCCGGTGGACGCGGAAAAGGCGGTGGAGTCAAAGTTTCAAAAGGCAAGACTGCCATCAGGGAAAGTGCTGAGACGATTCTTGGAATGCAGTTGGTAACTCACCAGACTGGACCGCAGGGCCAGAAGGTAAAACAACTGCTTGTAGAAGAAGGTATGGACATTCGGAAAGAACTATATTGCTCTGTGCTGGTGGACCGCGGGCGGCAGTGTGTCGTGTTATTGGCTTCCACAGAGGGCGGAATGGACATTGAAGAAGTCGCAGAGAAAACTCCTGAAAAGATACTCAAGATTTTCGTAGATCCGGGAATCGGCCTGAGACCGTATCAAGCCAGTGAATTAGCTTTCGGTTTAAAGATTGACGAAATTAATCCAAAACTGATACGCCCCGCAGTCGCGGTTTTTATGTCGCTTTATGAAACATTTATGCAGGAAGACTGCTCACTGCTTGAAATCAATCCGCTGGTTTTGACCGGAGACGGACGTGTAATCGCGCTGGACGCAAAGTTGTCATTTGATGATAACGCCATGTATCGGCACAAGGACAATCTTGCCTTGAGAGACAAAGATGAGGAAGATCCGCTTGAAGTAGAAGCAAGTGAAGCTGATCTCAACTACATCAAGTTGGACGGCAGTATCGGCTGTATGGTAAACGGCGCAGGACTGGCGATGGGAACAATGGACATTATCAAATCCTATGGTGGAGATCCCGCGAATTTCCTCGATGTAGGCGGAGCAGCAAATCAGGAAAATGTAGAAAAAGCTTTCCGGCTTATCACCAAAGATCCAAATGTAAAATGCATTTTGATCAATATTTTCGGCGGAATTGTACGATGTGACATGGTTGCGGCGGGAGTCATTGCTGCTTTCAAAAACGTAAATCTGCAAATTCCAGTCGTGGTACGACTGGAAGGCACAAATTCCGAAGAAGCGCATCAACTGGTAAATGAATCCGGATTAACGGATAGTTTGCTGATGGCAGACGGAATCCGTGATGCTGCAGAAAAAGCCGTCGCTGCCGCAAGTTAAGCAGGTATGTTGTTTTGGCTAAAGTTTTTCCGCAATTTTATGGCTGAAGTTTTCCGATATTTTTGACACAAATTTCCGCACAGGGAAAAACAATTGCACTGTTCTGGCAATAAGAGTAGAATGTGAACTCTGATTTTCCAGTGAATTCTTACACTGTTTATGGGGGTGTCATGGAATTCGATTACAAGTGGAAATATTGGGAAGCAAGTCGTGGGTGATGATCGGGGTCACGTTAAAACGATCATCAAAATGTTAGCTGCAAACAACGCTGACTACGCTCCTGCTCAAGTCGCACTAGCGGCTTAATTGAAGTAGGCGTCTTTCGTTAGGTTAGCCTGAAACGTAACGCAAGATGTCATCTAAGTCAGGCTGGCTGTTGTACTCCTCCGTAACAACAGTAAGATTTTAGGAGGTGTTTCAGTTTGAGGAGGTTGGTCGCCGACATAACTGAAGAAAACGGAAAATTCCAACTAAACTTGTAGATGCCCAAATGGAAACTTAGTAAGACGCGGGTTCGACTCCCGCCACCTCCACCATTC
>NYXK01000206.1 GCA_002685535.1 Deltaproteobacteria bacterium | reverse complement strand
GTCATCGACATACATGGCAAACGCCAGCGCATGCTGGTGTAGGTTGCTGTTGCAGCGGGCGGCCTTGCTTTTCTCCTTGGCCCGGCCAAGCGCGGGCAGGAGCAGCGAGGCGAGGATGGCAATGATCGCGATCACGACCAGCAACTCGATCAGCGTGAAGCCATTCCGTCGTGGAGCAATTGTTCCCATTGAGACGAACCGAAAATCTACCGGGCTGCCGGGTGCGCGGCAAGCGGCAAACCGGCTGCGCTTGGCGAAGCGAAACCCGCCGATTGACATTGCGCGGTTCTCCACGGACATTACTCGGCTTTTGGAGATGCAAACCAAGGTGAATCGATTGCTGTTAACCGGAGCCGCGCTGGCTTCGCTGGGTGGCTTGCCCAAGGCCGAGGTGTCGTTCAGAAAACAGGTCCAGCCGGTGCTCGCGTCGGCCTGCCTGAGCTGTCACGGCGAGAAAAATGACAAGGGCGAGCTTCGACTCCACACCCATGAAGGGCTGCTGGAGGGCAGCGAGTACGGCAAGGTCGTCGTGCCCGGCAAGCCGGAGAAAAGCTCGCTTTACACCTCCACCGTCCTGCTGCCGGACGACGACGACATCATGCCGGCCAAGGGCGAACTGCTCACGAGCGACCAGGCCAACGTGCTCAAGGAATGGATCGCCGCCGGGGCCAAGTGGCCGGAGGGGCTGGTCATCCAGCAGGTGCGCCGGATCGATTTTACGAAGGATATCAAACCGATTTTGGAGTCGTCCTGCGTGAGTTGCCACCGCGAGGGGCACGACAAGGGCGACTTGCGGCTCGACGAGCGCGAGCACGCCTTCGAGGCCGGCGAATACGGCACGGCGGTCGTGCCATTCGACCTGGAGAAAAGCACGCTTTACCAGAGTGTGACGCTGCCGGCCAACCACGACGACCTGATGCCGCCATCCAACAAGGGCGGCCCGCTGCCGCAGGAGCAGCTCGACCTGTTGCGCGACTGGATCGTGCAGGGCGCCGCCTGGCCCGAGGGGCTGAAACTCGAGCAGACCCGCCGCGACACCGGCAAACAACCCGTCGCTGGCGGAAGCCTCGCCGCCGCGCCCAAGGTTGTCATCGACATACGCACGAAGGCGATCGAGAAGCTCATCAGGCAACTCGAGCCAACCATGAAGCCGTACGAGGAGGAGATTCCCGGGACCGGCGTCAAGTTTGAGATGGTGCCCATCCCGAGTGGCGAATTCGTGATGGGCAGTCCCGCCGATGAACCCGGCAGGAAGGCAACCGAGGGGCCGACGCACACGGTGAAGATCGCGCCGTTCTGGATGGGCAAGACCGAGACCACATGGAACACCTACACGCTGTTCATCTACGAGGAGGAGGAACGAATGGTGATGAAGATTCGCGGCTACAAGCCGGAACTCAACGCCGTCTCCGATGCCGTCGCTCGGCCAACCACGCCGTACGTCGAGATGAGCTTCGGGATGGGCACCGACGATTTCCCGGCGATCAGCATGACCCAGCACGCCGCCAACACCTACTGCAAATGGCTTACCGCCAAGACTGGCCACTACTACCGCCTGCCGACCGAGGCCGAGTGGGAGTACGCCTGCCGCGCCGGCACCACCACGATGTACAGTTTCGGTGACGATCCCGCATTGCTCGGCGAGCACGCCTGGCACGAGGGCAACAGCGACTTCAAGTACCAAAAAGTCGGCACGAAAAAACCCAACCCGTGGGGCCTGCACGACATGCACGGCAACGTGTCCGAGTGGGCGCTCGACCAGTTCGTCCCGGGAATTTACGCAACATTCAAGGAGGCCGTCTCCAACCCGTTCGAATACGGCAAGTCGCTCTACCCCCGCGTCGCCCGCGGTGGCTCATGGATGGACAAGCCTCAGGGGCTGCGCAGCGCCGGCCGTATCGCGTCCTCGGCCGACTGGAAGTTCCAGGATCCGCAGTTGCCCAAGAGCATCTGGTACCACACCGACGCCCAATTCCTCGGGTTTCGCGTGATTCGGCCGCTGATCGTCCCTTCGGCCGAGGATATGCATAAGTATTGGACAACCGAGGGTGAGCCGGATTAAGCTGCTCCCCGGTTCCTTTCCAATTTCGAACAAAAACCGTCTAATGAAACACAACAAGAATACCCAAAAAAACGGCTCACGGCTGGATCGCCGTGGTTTCCTCAAGTCCAGTTCAGCGATCGCCGGCAGTGCAGTGGCGTTGGGCAGCCTGTCCATCGAGCGCGGCGCGTTCGCCCAGTCCAGTGACACGATCAAGGTGGCGCTGGTCGGCTGCGGCGGCCGTGGCTCCGGAGCGGCCAACCAGGCACTCAGCACCGCGGGCGACGTCAAGCTCGTCGCCATGGCCGATGCCTTCAGGGATCGCATGGACGGCAGCCTCAAGGGATTACAAAAAAATCACGGCCTGAAAGCGGACGTGAAAGAGGAAAATAAGTTCATCGGTTTCGATGCCTACAAAAAAGCCATCAGCATGGCCGACATGGTGATCCTGGCGACGCCCCCGGGCTTTCGGCCGATCCACTTTGCCGAGGCGATCAAGCAAGGCAAGAACGTCTTCATGGAGAAGCCGGTGGCCGTCGACGGCAAGGGCGTCCGCCAAGTGTTGGCCGCCGCCGCAGAGGCCAAGAAGAAAAACCTCAAGGTCGGCGTTGGCCTGCAGCGCCATCATCAGCTTGGCTATCAGGAAGTCATCAAGCGCATTCAGGACGGTGCCATCGGCGATATCGTCTCCGCACGCGCCTACTGGAACGGCGGCGGCGTCTGGGTGCGTGACCGCAAGGGCTTTGAGCAGAGAGCTGGACGCAAGCTCACCGAGATGGAATACCAGATGCGCAACTGGTACTACTTCGTCTGGCTGTGCGGCGACCACATCGATGAGCAGCACATCCACAATCTTGACGTCATCAACTGGGTTAAGGGCACCCATCCGGCGAGTTGCCAGGGACTGGGCGGCCGCGAGGTTCGTACCGGCATCGACCACGGCGAGATTTTTGACCACCACGCCGTCGAGTACAAATACCCGGATGGCAGCTACATGTTCAGCCAATGCCGCCACATCCGCAACTGCTGGAACAGCGTGTCTGAGCACGTGCAGGGTACCAAGGGCCGGGCGACCGTGAGCGGCCCGCATGCATTGTCCGGCAATGACGGGAAACAAACCTGGCGCTTCCCCGGCGGCGGCAAAAATCCGTACCAGCAGGAGCACGACGACCTGTTTGACGCCATCCGAAACGACAAGCCGTACAACGAGGCATTCTACGGGGCACACAGCACGCTGACTTCCGTGATGGGCCGCATGGCCACCTATTCCGGCAAAATGATCACCGCTGATGAGGCGTTGAACTCCGAGGAAAACACCATGCCGGAAGTGCTCGGCTGGGAGGCTGCTCCGCCGACACTACCGGACGAGGACGGCCGTTACGCCATCCCGATCCCGGGCAGAACCAAATTCGCCTAGGCTAAACGCAGAGCAAATTATTTCAGATCAAAAGCCCGTCCGAACAGGACGGGCTTTTTTGATTGGCTAAACCGAGCGCTTGGCCAAGCCCGCAGCTAACCGGCCACCGGCAGCAGGATGCTGAAGGTGGTGCCGGGGGGGCTTGGCTTGATCTTGATGCGGCCGGCGTGGGACTCGACAATGCGCCCGACGATGGCCAGGCCAAGGCCGGTTCCGCCCGGCTTGCTGGTGTTGAGCAACGAAGTGAAGGCGCGCTCGCGCGTCTCGGCGTCCATCCCGCAGCCGGTGTCGGTGAACTCGATGCGGATGTGAGTTGGCTCCGGTGCCGACTTCGGCAGGTGGATGGCCCGCGTCTCGATGGTTAGGCGGCCGCCATCCGGCATGGCCTCCAGCGCGTTGAGGGTGAGATTCAAAAACACCTGACTTAGCTGCGGCGCATCGGCACGGATCTGCGGCAGGGCCTTTGCCAAGCGCGTTTCCAACTCGACTTTTTGCTGCGCGATTTTTCGGCGCACGAGGATGCGCAGGTCGTTGATGAGCTTGTTGACGTCGGTGGGCTGGAGTTGCGGCTCGGCGTTGCGGGCGAAGGTGAGGATCTGCTCGACGATGGTGTTCAGGTGATCCATTTTTTCGCCCATGATCCGCACGTCCTCGGCGCGCGGGTCGTCTGCCGGAAACTCGAGACCAAGCGAGTGGTACAGCATCTTGAGGACGGTGAGCGGGTTGCGGATCTCGTGCGCCACCTCGCCGGCGAGCAGGCCAAGCGCGGAGAGCTTTTCGTTTTGCCGAAGCAATTCCTCCGACTCGACGATGCGGTCAAGCAGCCGCGCCTTCTCGATGGCGATGGCGGACAACTCGGCCAGTGCCATGGCGATGCGGATTTCGTCGTTGGAGAAAACGTAGGCGTCGGCCTTGTAAATGTTGAGCGTGCCGATGGCGCTCCCGCCGAAAACCAGCGGCACGCTCAGCAGGGCGACGAGCCCCTCCTCGCGCGCCATGTTCTGCTGCTGGTAGGCGTTGGAGGTCTGGATATTCTCGATCTGCAGCGGCTTCATGCGGTGCACCACCGCGCCGAGAAAGCTGTCGGACACGACGACGTCCGGCTTGTTGAGGTAGGCTTCCCCGGCGCCGTGCGAGGCACCGAGGGCCAACAGGTCGCCGCTCTCGTCGAGGAGTTGCAGCGCGCTGGTCCGGGCGCTCATCAGGCTGCACGCCTCGCGGGTGATGGCGGTCAGCGCATCGTCGAGATCAACGGCGGAGTTGATCGCCTGGCCGACGGTGATGAGCGACTCGAACAGGTCGGCCCGGATGCGAGACCGCTCGTAAAGGAAGGCGTTGTGAATGACTGTGGCCGCCTGGCTGGCCAACTCAGTCAGTAGCGCCTGGTCGGTTTCGGAAAAGGCGTTTAGCTGGTCAGAATCCACATTGATCACGCCGCGAATGGAGCCGTTGACCTCTAGTGGCACGGCCAACTCGGAACGGGTGTGACCGTGAATCTGGACGTAGCGGGCGTCCTCTCGCACATCCGGCACGAGAGCCGTTTTGCCCTGTTGGGCCACCCAGCCGGTGATGCCTTCGCCGATGCGCAGCTTGAATCTCGAGGAGCCGTCCGGCAGCCCGTGCGCGGCCCGTATCTCGAGCAACCTGTCGGTGGGGTTGATGAGCACGACCGAGCCGGTGGTGGCACCTACGAGGCCAACCGCCTCGCGCACGATGAGCCCAAGCGCCTCCTGCTGGTCGAGGGCCGAGTGGATGACCTTGCTTACCTGATAAAGCCGCTGGAGTTGGGCAGGATCAATGGCCGGATGGATTTTGGTGTGGTCGTTCACCGCTTGGCCAATGATGGAAGCTCGGCAGCCATTTCACAAGGCTGCGTCGTTGACACGGTCGGAGGCATGGTGTAACCCAATCAAGTCAGTTTGTGTATAATGATAAACTTCTGGCTATCGGCTGGCGGATCAACTAATAAAAATGAAAACTCAATCCATTCTATTCACTATGGTGGCCGCGTTGGTCACTGTTGGCTGCGGGCATCACAATCATCACCGGGATCACGAGAGCCTTACAGGTAAAGTGATCAAGTATCCCTTCCGGATGACCGGTTACGCCATTGGAGCCCCGTTTCACCCGTTCGAATCCACCCGCAAGGCATTTAACGCCACAGTAGACATTCCCGAAAAAGCGGTGTCTTCGACCTCTGAAGCATTGTTTGGTCATGACCATGATCATGACGGTGATCGTCACCATGACGACCATGATCACGATGGTGAGCGCCATCATGACGACCATAATCACGATGGTGAGCGTCACCATGATCACGATGATGACCGAGAGCGGGACCGCGATGACCGGGACCGCGATGACCGGGACCGCGATGACCGGGACCGCGATGACCG
>NYXK01000205.1 GCA_002685535.1 Deltaproteobacteria bacterium | reverse complement strand
CTCCCCCCCCCTCCTCCCCCCAAAAACACGCGCACCCCTGTCATGCGACAAGAATATGCCTCCTTGTAGCAATAAAGGTCTCATGGCCTCATAATGACCCACATGCTCACCGATAATTACTTCATGTCCATTATTTTCGGAAACCCGAAGCATGAAGCAACTGGATCCATCTATCCGTACATCGGAAACCTTTTTTCCTAAGGCACTACGAATTCGTACTTCATTGATACGACATTCAGGTACCTACTTGCCTGCGTACCGTCGGTAATGTCAACAAACAATCTATGTATAACGATGATTGGTGTACAATTTCTCTTCTACTAAGGCTCATTCTCGCCAACGACTATTCACATGGAAGGGGCGCGTCTTGCCAATGATGTTCTTGCGTACAGGGAAGCCTTGTCCCCCTCACGGCCAGCTTCTCCTATCCAGAAACTAAACCGCACTCGATTATGTTAGTTGTACTAGCTGCCGCCAAAGAAAGCTCAAGTGTGATCGACAGCAACACTGCTCGCAATGTGTTCGCAAACAGAGATCATCACAGTGTACATTCCCTACAACGACTCGAAAGCCTGTGCTCAGCCTGCAGAAGAGATTGAAACAATTTGAGAGCGTAGTTAGAGAGGCTATGATAGCCCAGACTCAAGCCATTCAGGCGGCTCCTACAGACTCACACTATGCATCAAATGGGAATTAGTCTCCACGTGGTAACATATGCGACACTCAGGGTGTTCGTCTCCACGACATGGAGCCATGGCAGCAGGTTCCTGCGTATGTTCAAGTCCTCTCGAGCAACGGACAAACTCACGTAGGAGCAACTCCCTGGGCGGTAACACTCGACGACGTAAGAAACCCCCTTTTTAAATTGCTGTTGTTTACCGAGATACAATAGATAGAAGAAGTAAATGGTCTTTTCAAAAACTGGATTGAAGGTGCCGATCAAGAAGCCAGTATCATTGCATATCAATATTGTGGAATAGTAGCACGCCCTCGATAGAAGAAGACATGCTAGCAACTGTCTCGCCAAAGGCTACTGTAGATCGATTCATACCTCGCTACAGCAATTCCACCAGTCCAGCTTTGTGTATGTCTCTCGTCGAAATGCAGTGCAATGCTCACATTTTCTAGTCATCATCCACAGACCTACATCCAATAAGCTGTATCGCCAATTCTGGCTTGATTCAGAAGGCGGCCCACTCATCTTCATTGGTCTCCTCTACGCTTTCGTGACCATAGCTACCCTATCTATCATTGCGTCCGGTGAGGCTCATCCAGATATTAGTGGTACACCAGATGAGATACTCAGGGATGATAAAGAGAATTGTGTCAGTTGTATTATACTCTCAGACTACACCAAGTCTACCCAGCATACCTTGGAGACTATGTTGATTTACGGTGAAGCCGAGCTCTCTGGAAGGGCAGATTGAGTGACGAAGTCGGAAAGATTATGGTTGTAGTGAACAAGCTTCAGCTTCTGCCAATTAGCGAAATATTGCGATTGGACTTATCGCAACGTCAAGCATACAAAAAAGGTCTCCGGCTTGACAAAGCCGAACTCACAGTGACGAATCGCGTCAAGCATCATACTCAAGCGCTTGAGTATGCCAGTCCTCTTCGAAAAGAGCCGATGTATGCTCCATCGGAGATTCCTCCTGAAAGTCAGGAAACATCATAAGTATCGTCAATCCAAAGAAGCGGGACTCGATGCCTCGACGAATATTTTATCCTTTCAGGGCTTCATACACCAATTTGCGTCTCCCGGGGGACCATTGGCACTAGACAGATGGTTGCTGTCTTCTCTCTCGATGTACAGCTTTTCACTTGCAGCTATGATTATCCACATGGATTCGATGAACAGTCTCGAAGATCCAAACACTTCGGACTTTGCAGGGACTCGGGCAGGGGTTGCTGCACTTGAGGAGTCCTGCAAAAACTGGATTAGATCTTAAACCCGAAGCACGGAGGGCTTTTCTGATACTCACTAGTATGATCGCCAAGATATACAAGGTGCTAGAACACGTCGTATTCCGCAGGTTGCACTCGGGCTTGAGGGACGCGTTGGTGAGAATTCCTCAAATTCGCCAACGCTTCATAACTCAACTTTCCACTACCATCAGGCTGGAAAGCGAGGGGTAATGGTCGTTTTTGAGTCTGGCTAAGAGCAATGATATTCCGAACTCCGAGCCAACAGTACCTGCTGAGCTGAATATGACAATGGATACAGGCACTTTCGACTCGTTGTTAAATTTCCAGAGTGACTTCGATGCATGTACCTTCCCCAAAATACCTTTCTTTCTGTAATCTCAGACCCGAAGAGACGTTCTAGTGATACGATATCCCAGCTCTTTCGTATCTATAATGAGCTACAATAACATCTTCTGCAGTAGGCATTATTCGTCACTCATGTTCGCCCGCATTCCTATGACGATCAAGGTTCCTGGCCTGTATTTCAGATGAGCACCAAAGATGCAATCATGATCGCAATACGTGAGGCAGGAATCCATGGCACCTGAATCTCTCACGGGAGATCCTTCAGCTGCTTGCCACAACAACAGAAAAACTTTTACGCAAAACCGCATCGATCTTCTCCCACCCTCTTGGTGGCCAACTGGATCTCATCGGGCAAATCACGCCTCCGACCACAAGCCATGTGATAGCCTGTGTTATCTTTCACTGTAATCTCGGGGGAAATGCGGCATACAAGACACTATACGCGCCATTGATCGGGGCTTGTATACAAGCTTCTATCCGGTGCGTCAGTAACCTAGGCTCTAAGTTTCAGGACAAGGGTATTTGAATGGGACAAAACATACCATTAAGGGCCCAACGACATTGCGTAGGATCCAGGGCTGGTACCTCAGCAACTCTATCGACATCAACCCTGGATGAACACATAGCTCAATATTCTTGTCCCTTTAGTCTCTCCGCGAATAAATATGTGATCCACGCAATGCCAACTTTGGACTGCATGCAATTTTTTATTTTTTTTGGTGAAAACATTCGGCGTTCCGTCGGGCTCAAACTCCATGCCACCTGCCTAGAATTGACCCTGGAGAATAGAAACATCCCAGATGATACAAACACTGCCATTAAGTGTGTTCGGTTGTGCTGTTGCGGACATAATAATAGGTTCGAGCAGGAGTGCGAGGATGTAGGGTTCAAGACAGCTCGTGCTTAGTTCTAGGTCACTTCCCTGTAGAAAGTGTGTCAGCTTCTCTAACATATCAAGTGGCATCACAGACTTGTTTATCCACAGAACCCGGAGGAGGACCCATAGGAGGACCCATCACAGCGGCATTATGGACCAAAACAACAAACCTAAACTCTTTCTTTCAGGAAGTTTCCAATTGCTGGTCGGATCGTACTGAATCTGAAAAGATCAACGACCATGGTTTCCTGTCTACAATGCGTTTCCCCACCGCCAGCGACGGAATTCGCCTCCGATGGCAGTTGCTCGACGACACCATCACATCGTGCCTGGGATCGAACGGCGATATATACAGTGGCCCCTTTTGAGATACAGTATCCTAACAAGATGATAGCCAACCCCAGATGCAGCGCCAGTGACGATGTATAACTTTCCAGCCAGGGATGGTAGGACTCGGTCTGTGAATTTTAGCGGTCATGGAGGGATGAAGAAGGAAAGTGTCGAGATGGGAGGATTCTTCACTGGTAAAGGCATATCTCGTAGCTTTCTAAGAAAATACAATACGACAGACAACAGACATAACACTTGTCCGAAGGTAATGTTGCACTCAGAGAGGGTGGGTGTCTGGTGTAGTCTTTCGCAATGAGTTGCCTACGGCCGATGTAGGGGCTTAAAGTCCGACGGCATCTAGAGTATCTTTTAGTAGGTATGAATAGGTAGAGACGTGTAGAATACCCATGGCCTTGGACGAATCACACCTCGAAACTCCATATAGATTGTCCGTGAGATGGAGAAGTGATTGAGAACGGTTTGTTTATCTCCGCAGCTCGGCTATCGGGATATCGAGTTTCCATCAAACGAAAGTGCTACAGCGCTTGTACCAGTGGCATGTTTTTGTATTTCGGTTATTTTGATTTTTCTACATAATTAGACGATGGCATCACTACCGATGAAGTTTAAGATGACACAAACATTTTCTCATGAGTAGCTCGTCGCTTCCCCGAAACTACCAGGCTTGCCTAACTGTCTTGGCCAGCTTATCATCCGCTAGACGACCCCCTGTTCTACGCTAGGTTGCTGTAAAGCGTTCAGTTATATCTATTAGAGAAGATAGAGCAAGCGTGCTGGGACTACCAGGAGCCCTTGGAATACTTCCCCCCCCTGTATAATTACCTAAGTAATGCTAATACTACAACACGGCATCTTATCCTCCGCGACTGTGAATCACAAATTAAAGAGTGTACTCGGAATGAAGCCAAACTGAAGACATTGAATGGACAAGAGTGGCAGACTGACATATTCATACGCCTCCGAGATGCGATTGTATCCTATGTTTCGGTGTATTCAAGACTTTGCACTTCAATCTTGATACTCAACTAGAAGTCTTTCGCTTTGGTCTGAAAAACTTTACATGTTCTGGCGATCGACTGGCTCAATGGGAGATCAATTGCGGGAGGCCAACGAGTGTGACGTCCGTCGATGGCTTCCATGGTGTTCAGCAACTTTCCGTGGAATTCTATTATTCCCGAGGAATACGCAGGACCTGTAGGTGTGTATCTCTCGCGTGGAGAGCTTCAGGATTCTAAAGTGGAGATGGAGTATCCAGGTCTCAACAGACACAACTCTTGACATTACGTGTCTCGATAATAACAAGGGATCCATAATAGTTCAAAGATACGGACATATATATAACATATCAAGGTGTAGTAATATACCCTAGAGTGTATGCTCTTAACGCCAGAGGTGGATAGATGGCTTAAATAAGATCATTATGTTTCCACTAATGTTTGAGACGTCAGTAAACCGAGTCCCAGCACATGCTACGCCTAATAGCATCCAATCTTTCGAAAGAATTCTTCACTAAGTGCGCTACGTGACTTTTAGCTACTTGTAAGTGTGATTTCAAGAGGGTATCATTTAGCTTTCTTTGGCGCAGAAAGACCCCACTCCTCATACCAGCTCAGTGCAGGTCGGCGCACAATGCCCCACTGCGCCATCTCATCCTGCTCGTTTATTTTGGTCGGGTCACTTGCCATATGATAATGCTCAAAGTCCACGATCGAGCTATGTCACACAGAAACCTGTGTCAGTGTACCCGACCGGTTTTGATTAACACATGGCTCAGGTAGAGGCTTACCATTGTTTCGTCTCTTGACACCACAGAACATTTCGTAGAGCACGATCGTAGGGAGCGAAGCCATGACGCCAAATACCCCTTCTATTTTTCAGCAAGCTCAACAGTGTAGAGGGCACGGGTGCTACCTTAGTGTTGTCAAAAACGCAGCCCGAATAGTGTTCTGTTCATCCGATGTCAGACTCCAAAAACCGAGATCAAGCAGCGTTTTTCCAGGCATGAGAGTCATGACAGTGATGACTATATAGCCACCTGGAAAGAGACTGTCCGCTCCCTGCGCCACTTGCTTCCCTTGGATGATTTGGAAGTCAGCCAGTTGCAAGATCTGGTACATCTTAGGAGGCGGGTGAATACGTAGGCCTCAAAAAGCCGCAAGACATCCTAGGTGGCAATGACTGGGGCACTGGAGATACTCACATGTCACCAAATGCGGTACTGAGCCCTGTTTTCGCAGAGCAAATGTCTTTAACGCATGTAACTCTTCTGCAGTCTCTTGATTTGGACCCTCCACTGGTTCTTTGATTTCTGCAGACGGGACCCTGTTCGACATGAGTCATTCAACTTCTGCTTGGTTCGTAACAGACACAACGAGAGTTCGCGTACTGAAACTTGATTTTCATAACGAAAATATCGTCGGCTTTGTCGTTTGGTGCTAACAGATGTGGCTCACGTCGACAACAATATAAGATCCTCGCGATGCCTTCGTCTTTCCTAAAGTTCGTCATAGGCTCGAGCCGCTCATAGCGTGAACCGTCCGGAAAGGTCACCACCTTGTCCAGAATCGCATCCGCATCCTTTTCACTGAGTCCTGAAGGGGCCATTTGCCTGTTCTTGCTTCTAGGCGTCTGCAATGTATCTCAGTTTGAGCAAGATACTTCCTCGTGGCTTTGACGGAATGATGCCTTGTTGTAAGAGTCAGGTGATTTGAGGTGGTCTTTCATACGAAGTGTTGGCTTGGATCGGAAGTCTTGTACTCGTATTCGGATAGAGGTCGAAGCTTTCCAAGTTGTGTCATCGGCGCAGGTCACATGACTGCACAGTTTATTATTGAAGTGTAATTTTGTCAGAAGCGGAATGTGGTAGGAGGAGGCTCTACGGCGAGCTTCGTGGCTTGGCGCTGGACACGTGTTAAGGTCTTTAGTTATTTATGTAATTTATTAAACCCGGGGTTTTTAAGGGATTAAAGATTAATTTAAATAACAATTGAACTATTTTAAATGCTTTAAATAATGATTTCTTATTATTATAAACTTTATATTCTAATTTTTATATTTTTATAAAGATAATTTGTTACTTATTTGAAACTTTTACTGTTGGTCCACAGGACCCATACCGAGTGTTGGATGTATCCACGCCAGGATCCGGCTGGTAACCGGAGGGGCTTCAAGGGGGTTGCGATTACAAGTATAAATCCTCTCCCCTTTCGCACTCTTTTAGCTAAATATCTGAAATATATTAAATTATTACATTTGTTTTTGCTACTTTTATTGTCTTTGTAATATTATATACTGATGCAAATCCATACTAATTAGTAATTAACTTATATTACAAATAGCTAGGTAATTTATTAAGAGAGTTAATTCGAAAGTTTAACGTTAAAGCTTTTATACTTACATAAGATATTTAACGTGATCCTTTTTTGATATTAATTTTTTGCTAAACTTAATTAAAAAAACTTAATACCTTAATAAAAGTTATAATTCTATATCGGGGGTACATATAAATAAAAAATAATAATGTAGCAATTACTATTTGATAGCTGCTATATAAAAATCAACATAACAATTATTTTACAATTACTATTAAAATAACATTCTCGCAAGTCCTTCATAACCTATTAGAATTACTACTAACATAATAACAAAACTTATAACAAAATTTACGAAACTGCTTCTAAAAAGCGTACTAACATTATTTAATATTAAAGGGAATTAGCAAGAAATAATTTTTTAAAAAAAAACATTTGAAATAAAGGCTACTTACTATTCAAGGGAGTTTTAGGAGTATGCTTGCGACAAGCACCTTAATCCTAAGTACGTGTTTTAGGATTTTAAGGAATTTTTTAAAAACTAAAGAGCTATAGATTTTAATCGCATTAAATAATAAAAGAAAGTAA
The DNA here is from genome assembly GCA_002685535.1 of Deltaproteobacteria bacterium. Lineage (GTDB taxonomy): Bacteria > SAR324 > SAR324 > SAR324 > NAC60-12 > Arctic96AD-7. The sequence continues at coordinate 796 of NYXK01000205.1, read as the reverse complement.
AATTATAAGATAATTTTAAGTAACGCGGTATTTATGTTGTATAAAAGAAACGCAATATAATAATCTTATTAATAATGATAACAAAGGTAAGGTATAACAATTGGCTTAGTAAAGAGGAAAAAAAGTAGGCTAGCAAACTTGGCTTACTACTGGAGTCAAAGCGAACAAGTTGCGGCTTATCTCTTATACAAGCACCTTAAAGTCTTACACTTTGTTGGTCCACAGGACCCATACCGAGTGTTTGATGTATTCGCGCCAGGAGCCGGCCGGTAGCCGGAGGGGTTTCAAGCGGGTTATAGTTACGGGTATAAATTCTCTGCCTTCTCGTATTCCTTTAGCTAAACAATTTGAAATATATTAAATTACTATTGTATTTGTTTTTGCTACTTTTATTATATTTGTAATATTATATATTAGTGCAAATCCATACTAATTAGTAGTTAACTTGTACTACAAATAGTTAGGTAATTTATTAAGAGAGTTAATTCGAAAGTTTAACGTTAAGGCTTTTACACTTACATAAGATATTTAACGCTGTAAAGAAGTAATAATCGGTGTGAATGATGTTTCTATTTAAGGGGGATTTCTAGGTCCTTATAACTACTTTAATTGCCAAGGCTCGGCTAGCTCTCGTCGCTTTAGTTGCCTATTTAGGCCTAGTACCAAGGCCTCGTATCGCATCGCATCGCAAGCTGTAAATAACTCTTATTTTAAGGAGGCTTTGCGAGCTTTATAAATAACCCTTGTAAAGGGGTTTGCGAGCCTTTTAAACTACCGAAGTTACAGGCTTTGTAGG
>NYXK01000204.1 GCA_002685535.1 Deltaproteobacteria bacterium | reverse complement strand
TAGGTGGTGTTGAAAGGAATGGAAGGAAAGTTGGCTCTTATACCGAAGCAGGCTCGGCAGAGCCGCATCCGATAACGTGACATCCAACTACCAAAATCAAGTGGCCCTGCCACAGTAGGGCACGTGGTAATCAGGTGATTTGGACTTGGGTATATATATGGCTTTAGGATACGTGTAACTAGCTTTATTAGGCAAAGTACTACGGTTCGCAGACGTAGTATGTTTCCAGGGGACAATATCAATCGATTTCACCCGTTTACATTATTAATTAACTTACCTTTGCATTCTTCAGTAACACCAGCCCAACCGTACGTTACAAGCAGCTTTAAAAAGCGACACGGCGACGTATAAGATAATAACTTTCGCGCTTATTAAATACGTTTAGTTCTTATTATAATTAATAAATAAATTTCCAATAAACAAGTGTCAATTAACAAGTAAATTAATGATGAGATAATCGCGTTCGTAAACCAAATCTAAAAAAGGCATGATATCGCAATTGATATATTTTTTCCACTTAAAAGTAATTATTTATCATTAATAAATATATTCTGATTAGCAAATGATGTTTTATATAACGTAAAGTTAAGTGGACTAAAAGCGGTAATTAATAAGTAAAAGCATTAGGTAGTATATTCACGATAGTTTATTTCGCAAATATAAGAAATGCGATTATGTTATATTTCGGAAATGTTTGATTAAAAGTTCTAATAAGGCTAAAAGCGGTGATCTTTAACTTCGACACATCTTAAAACGATGTCGCATCCAGACGTTGAAAGGCTTTTACGGCGTTGTCCTCGCTGTGTTATCGAACGGAAGAACTTTTTTCCTTATACAGTGTTTCCAGGCACGAACTCCACATGTGAACGTCCATCCCTGAGTTGCGAGAAACGTTTTCGTTCAGACTTTCAAAATCGCGCCACGTGAATTATTTAAACTTATTGCTTTTAAATCTGCAATTGCTATTCCTTAAGCATATTAGCATCCAATAATTTAATATCTTATAAAATCAGCATTCAAGACAAAAGCGAGGGCTCGCTGTATCTTCCGTATTTTAACGCATGTACATGCGTCTCACCATTCTAAGCCTTCGTTATAACCTTGTCTTTATTTTTCTTTAACAACAACAAACGATTGTTAACCTTCATCATACGGTCAAATTCGCGTCGCAAATTTTTACGTCAATTCAAAAAAACCCAATTGCCCCATTTTTGGAATTTAGCAATCTGCGAAATTGATTTGATATGGTAAAGAGATAAGTTGTCTGTATTACATAAAAGAAGCTAAGTAAAAGCTAATAAATATAACATCATGATATAAATGAATATGAATAAAGCTGAAAAAAGTATATATTCTATATATAATGCGCGCCTTTTGAAAACTTGATCGCTATTTATCTAATATAGGACTTCGCCTAATCCACCTATGGGCAGAAAGAAGGAAAAAAGTTATTCCAGCCCGAGTGCTTGTACCTGCATCCCCAGTACAATACCTTTAACGCATTTGACGCCAAATCAAGTTCACTTTTTTCTAATCTCTTTACAATTTCTCCTTCACAACTCTCCTTCATAACCAACCTTCAAAATTCCAGCATGACCAAAAATGTTAATGGATTGTAAATCTCAGCAGTAACAGAAGCACCAAGCTTCTACATTACCTCAATTTTGCAATAAAACAAAACCTAACCTCAAGCAACCATTGGCTTCCCCCGTGCCCCTCACTAGCAATCGACGACTTTCGGCATTGTGGGCCGTGCGCAACGAGGCGGCTAATCATCAGTCTTGGTGAGGTCGAGCCGACAAAGTCAACTGAATGCTGATTTGTCTAGCCACATGTGATTGATTACCATATGATATTCACAACCCGGTTTCTCCTTTTGTTGCATATCGCAGTTTTTTTGGAAACTCGAATGTCATACAATGGTATGGAGAACCGTGATCAGAGGAGAGGGAGCGGCTTTTCTAGTCCTACAGACCTCGGCGTTAGACCGGACCTGAAATTATCGCTTCTGTTTAGCCCTAAGATTTCAACGCGTTGTTCCGGAGGTTGTTAAGGAGGATCACTGGGAATATGGAACCTCGAAACGAAAGAAAGGCAAGAATCGTGGAAAACAGGATATTTACGTGGATGAGGTCCCGCCTGCTCCTCCTGAGACACCATCTGATAGACATGACCAGCTCGACAGCGGAGAAGAAGGACCTTAAGCCTCGGAAAATTGAGGGTAGGGTTAAAGGAGATGGATGTATAGAGACTGCGCACAAGTGCGGACTGTCAAGTGCCGCCATGATGATCATCGGCTTGAGCATTACCACTGGGGCTGTCATTACGCATGATTGGTTCAACTTCCTCATCAGGTAATCTGATGGAGTCTTGCAGGGAGCAGACAATTAATTCACTCAGTCTTATATTCCTCCGTTTCATCAATGAGCGTACGCATCTTCTCAATCTTGATACAACACCAAACAAGTCAACCTAATCGACCAAGTTCCACAAATTATCACTCTACCTATGTGAGATCCCAGCAGTGCGACGACGATGAGCTGGCTGGAGGCGATGAGCGAGCAGGAATCGAGGAAGGCGAGGATGAACAGGAGCAGCCTGCAAAAGAGATCCAAGCTATTTTGGAAGGTATCGATCACAATGTCCGCATCGTCGACCCAGGGTGGTGGGCCCTACTCTTACGACTGAGAATTGAGGAAAAAGTATGTATTATGAAGAGAAGACTAAATGCATAACAAAACACTAACGTTTTGCACTAGTTTGACCCCTTCTCATCCACTTTTGAAGAGAAATAAGGTCCTATACGCAGGTGTAAGATGAAGCGCTTGTGAAGTTACCCCCAGTGTAGTGCTGCACACGGGGATACAAGCACAAGTCCCTCTTCATGAGAACACCTTCCGTACTGGTACCTTGAGCGAACAATGTCTCCGGGGTGACACCCTTCTCGACCCAATCGACCATCTGCGTCAGCACACTCTCCATGCGGGGTGCAATCCCCTCCGTGAACCCGTGAACTGCGCCCGGTGCAATAAACAGGCGGTAGTAGCCAGGCGCATCAGGCTGTTGTGCCAGAACTCGGTCATAATAGTGCGAGCTGCCGTTCACAGGTATCAGTGGATCCCCGGTGCCATGCCAATTCAGCAGTTTGGTGCCTGACTTGCGAAGTTTGGTGAGATCGACATCGTTTGTCTCGATGATGGACTCAAACTCGACCACTGCATTATGAACAATCTCGTCCCATTCCTCGTGTGAGATATTCCTTAGAGTGTAGGTTGGATCTTTCTTGACAAAGTAGGAAGCCCATTGATAAGGAATGGAGAAGGGTTGCGGAGTGCAGTTGTTGCCCTGCGCATCGCAAATGTTGTAGGCAATTCCTCCAGGGGCGGAGATGTTCGTGCCAGGATTATAGCCATACCACTGAAATTCTCCTGTTGAGCTTCGCGGACCTTCCCACGCTGCTCTCATAATCGTTGCTGCTTCCGACGAAATAGTTCTGGATGTGCCATTGCAAGAAGCTTCTTTTCCTACGAAGCTTTCTGGGTCAAATTCACAGAGACTCGGATGTGAGATAATGCCATCTTTGACCCCGTCCTGCTCATCGCATTCAGCAATCGCAGCAGACGTGATCGCGTCCAGCTCACATGGTGGCGGGTAATAACTAAGCCTGTCCATCATAAAGACTGGCCACGCCATCGAGGCAAGGATGCGATTCCAGTAGATTGCGGGATAGTGGCCAACAATGCCATCGAAATCTTCGGGATACCGCTGAGCTAGCATATGCCCTTGCCGACCACCAGTCGATCCGCCGTAGAAGTATGAATATTTTGGAGCGGTGTGGTAGAAAGTCTGAATCACAGCCTTGCCCACAACCGCCATGTCATGCAAAGCAGATGAGGAGAAGTCGACCAACAGTGGCCAGTTAAGGTTGCCTGTGCTCGTCAGTGGCCATGGGTTTGAAGGCGATGGATCACCGGTATGGCCACCGTCTGTGTTTGATTGCGCATAAGCTTGAGTTTGGCCAAGGAGCATGGTGAGCATGGCGGTCTGGGGACTGCCAGTGACAAAGCCACCTCCACCATTCGCCAGGAAGCGACCATTCCATTCGAAAGGGAGGAATGTGTTGACGTTGACTGAATCATTCCAACCGGGATGAGTGTAGGTGACGGTGACGTTGCAGAAGTTAAGGCCAGTTATACTGGGAACTGCCCCTCCAAGGACTTCTTCAAGGCCAGGAATAGGTGGCAATCCGAGTGTATAGTTTTGGAATAGCCGGGCATCAACATTGAGAACGTGCAAGTTGTTGAAGGTAGGTAGTTGTAGAGCCGTAGAACTGCAGCGCGCTGGCAACCCGCCATCGTATCTTGGTGGCAGCCACGGTGCAGCTTGTACGACTGAGTAGACACTTAGTGTTAGAATGAAGACTGAGAAGAGAAGCTCCATGCTGCGATGACAATTCAGAAGGGCGCTCTAATTGAGAAGGTCCCTGGTTGTCCGAGTAGCTTTGCGAGGACGAAAGTATTTAAGGTTTGCCCAGCATACACGTGCCGACAACTTCGAGAAGTAAACCACATCCATAAATGACTCCTCGGACCTGAAGTTCGCCTGCTATCCTGAACTGAGAACGGTCTCTGCAGAGCCCTGCACATCGCCGTATGGCTGATCAAGAATGCGCTGCGGGGGTACGCGGGCCGGGGCCGGGAACCCTGCAAGATCGGACTGGAAACGAACAATAGAGACGGGCTTGGCTCGGCCCACGACTGCAATGACAGCAGTCGATGTTTGTGCAGGAGATGTGATCGGCAAGAGCCAGCAAGAAATCTGATTGGTCGAACCCCGACCTAATCTCACACGGTAACGGCGATGAGATGGCGACGTGATGCCCCATTCAAGGAAAGCATCTTCCACGTCGGGCCTTAAGGTCACCATCCGCGATGTAGGCTTTCCCAAGCTTCCTAGTTATATCACCTGATCATCAAGGTTATCGTCTGCGGCAGTAACGAAAGACTGGCCGAGAGCAGAGAGGAGAAGCCATTTACACTACTCTGCTTCACACTGAGGTCAAGTCTCACCAACACTTCACAAAAGTCCCCGCCAATGTAAACGAACTTCAAGCTCAGCCGCGTACCAAGGTACCTGCTCATTTCATTGTGGGAGTTTTACCAGATGAGGTATCAGAGACATTACTAGAGCCGACTAGCCTACAGATCGATGGTCGAACGGCTCTCACTATATTTTATTTTGTACTAAATTAAGTTATTAATAGGTATAATTAGTTATCCCTTAAAAGTCCGTAGGGTGTCTCGCGACTCTTCGCCTGCTATGAAACCATCCCGCACGAGGTTGGGCACCATCTTCGACAGACCGTGTGTCCATTCACTCTCCTGGACGGTGATTACTGACCGGGAGCAGCATCAAGTGGTACTTATGAACCCGGCGATGATTTTCACGGCCGTTAGTAAATCTGCCGGCACGGCAAGCCACCGGCCTTTTGGTCTTCTTCATAGGCTCCATCGGCCCGGTAGATCGAGTTCTGAACTTGGCGCATCCAAACAGGCCGGAGAAGTATGGGGAAGTCCAAGGCCCCACCATCTATTCCCATGCTGAATCATCGGGCATTGATGGCGCCTGGGAACGCTACGCTACCCAGATTTCGACGGTTGCCCGGTTTAGGCTTGTTGATTAATGCTTGATTGCCGCGTTGACATCATGTGGGCTTCACAATGCTAGTGTCCCTTGCAATGATAGATACTCATTTGGTTTATGTTAAAAGCGCCGCGCTGGCATGTCGTATGTGCTCGACCACTGCCCCTGGGACCATATCGCAATGCAGCTCCTTGATCATCTCTTCGCAGGTCTCGCCGTGGTCTCCACGCTCTGCTCGGTGGCCTCCGCAGCAGACATGACAGTCAAGTTCGATGGAGGCACTGTCACCGGTATCGTCGACTCAGCAAACCCAGCGGTACGCCAGTTCCTCGGGATCCCATACGCAAAATCTCCCACTGGGGATTACGATTCGCCCCACCGCAACCGGCTGGAGACATTGGTCGCATCAAGGTACAGAAGCTGCCGCCCAGCTGCTATCAAAGCCTTGGGCCCGTGGGGCCTCCGTACGATTTTGTTTCCCAGTTCAACTTGGGGGGTGTGAGTAACGCAACTGGCGAACCCCTCTCCGAGGATTGCCTAGCCTGAAGCGTATATACACCCCGAGATTACACTCCAAAATTGCCTGTCCTGGTCTGCTTCCACGAAGGCGCCTTTCTGGGCGGAGGTATGGACGTACCATACCAGATCCCGACTCAGTGGGTACAAAGGTCACGGAAACACGTTATCGTGACTTTGCAATATCGCCTCGGTTTATTTGGATTTCCTGACTCTATGGCGTTAGTAGAGAGAAATCTCGGGTTGCTTGATCAAAGACTTGCTGTAAAGTGGGTAAAGCAGAATATAGCTGCGTTTGGCGGCGATCCTTCACGTATTGTGCTATGGGGTCAGAGCGCCGGAGCTATCGCAATAGCGCACTACTCGTACGCGTATGCGAACGATCCAATCGCCACTGGTTTCATTATGGATTCAGGCACGGAATACCTGCTTCAAGGAAGGACACCGCCTGCAAACTCGACCGTATCAAGTTTCTCCAAGCTCGCCCAACAGGTGGGTTGCAACACTACATCACCCACAGATCAACTCGCTTGTGTGCGCAAAGTTCCTGCCGCTACGCTTCAGGATTCAGTCCTGAGCGCTGGCGAGCTCTTCTCGCCTCTTGTCGACAACAAGAACGTTTCTCAAACTATACAGCAATTGCTTCGTTTGTTGCCAAGCTTGTGAGAAGCCCTAAGTCCTTGATATGTCCAATTTGTTGCTAAATCCTAAGCTCAGCCAGCTGTCATGGGATCTAACAAGGACGAAGGTAGTTCTCCACCAACGAATGGCACCAGTTCCCCAAACTTCAGCTATCTGTTTGCAAAGTGCGGCACCTGGAAAGAAGGAAAGTAAGTAGCCCTACTTTGCTCTTAATCCGCTTGCCCATGGCGAACATGTACTCTAACTTGATACTAACAACAATTATAATCAGCCACTGACTCGCAGCAGGCCAGAAGACGTTCCGCTACGAGTACCGAGGGAACTTTACCAACGTCTCACCGCAACCGTGGATGGGAGCGTACCACTCCAGTGAGTTGCCTTTGCTGTTCGGCACGCACCCCAACTGGCGGGGAATTCCACAGAGCTTGAGTGGGCAACTAGTGCTGCGATGCAGGATGCTTGGGTAGTTTTTGCGGCGCGTGGAACAAGCGGTCTGGCATCGATCGGATGGACTCCCTGGGACAATACGAAACACTCTCACCGAGTTTTTGGGAATCAGACAGCTGCTGTACTCGACGAACCCGTGGAGAGTGAGGATACGTTGTGCTATCCGCTGTAAGGTACTGCGTAGGTATCCGTACCGCTGTAGGTCCGCGTCTTGGAAAGACGTTGAGTGTAATTATAGTGTGACAAGATGAATATAATCACATACGGCGGAGTCTCCATCTTCTTACTGTTTGTCATGATGTATTCCTACGGTGCAGTCTGTCCGGAGGCAGGTTGGGAGATCGGCGACTATTCTTCTTTGCCCTTGAGACCCCATCCTCTGTCTCCAGACCAGTGTGGAGTTGTATGGCAGTTTCACGGACGCAAACATGTTGTCCTTCAGTAATGGCTTAGTTGAAATGAACGTGCAGGTCGTGCCCACGTCTTTCTGTACGTTTGTGTCTCTTTTGATTTTTCCCGTCTTTCTCAGGACAGATTAAAACAAGGTGTTCCTTCCCACGCCGATGCAGCAAATGCTGGCGGTAGTATTAGAGCTTATGGAAGACCTTACTTAGGTCATTACTACTGGGTGATCTGGTGACGTCAGCAGCTCAAACCCATGTCAAACTCCCCCTGTCTGCAACTTTCTTAGAATGTTTCTCCAGATCCTCTAATGAGGTGTTACCCTTCAGGGTCGATGATGATGATGATGATGATTTCCTGTTCGCTGTTCAGGGCCGTTGGTCCTATGTAGTCCCACTTTTAGCCGAACTGAAATAACTACATAATCTTCCATCACGGGATCTAAGATTCATTCAACAGTCCCCAAGTCGTTGTCGGACTCCATACTCTGTTCGTCTCTTTATGCCCCATACCGCTGGGACTTTTGTAAAAGTGATGCTAGAGAATGCGGGCCTAGCCTCTCTGTCTTCAACGTAAATTTAATCACGCTTCTAACCACCGTCAAGTTTGGTTTCCACTTGTCAATCGGTCCATCAGGGCTCGACCCATCAGGATTTAGGAGGGAAGATCTCCCTCCTAACATATATGACAAATCACCATAACGTCGCTTCCCTTCCATGATCATGTCTCCCCGTAGGTGTTGATATCGTCGACAGTGGAAGAGGAAATGTCGCGTGTCTTCCCTCCCCTGACCACACTCACATTGATCAGACTCCGCAACCCCAATCCTCGCTAAGAAGCCTCGAATTTTAGAGTGTCCAGTACGCAATTGCGATAGTACTTGAGATTCCGCTCTTGAGAGTGTGTCGTAAAGGAGCCTGACGTGCTTTTCCGGCAATGCTGCGTCGACCATTTTGAGGTGTCTGCCTGTGGTCCATTCACTGATTAGTCTCGCGATCTGTTAAGCCGGGTTGACCCTCCCTACTGCAACCGACCTGAACTTGCCCTAGAACCATGGCAAAGTCTCAACCCGACTTCCGGGACTTGTGGCTGTGGAGGGCCAGCTTGTCAGCCGCCTCGTTACCCCCAGCACGGCTTGGGATCCACGCCAGCCGGATATATTTCCCAGTCTCTTCCCGATTGCACATGGTTCTAGCAATGTGTCGGACTAATGCCTGGCCGCTCTAGTGTCTTGGCTTGGCGATGGCTTGGAGAGCTGACATGTTGTTCGAGTAAATGGTAACCCTTCGCGACTCCGCAACAGCCTTGAGTATCACAATCGCCAAGTCCACTGCCTCATGATGGCCCCCAGCTCTACTATATACACATTCACTGCATCATCTGTCCCGATCGTGCGCTGTACGTGGGTCCCCTTTTCTTTAAGGTGAATTAATAATCATACCTCGTTACAAGAATATGCTTAGATAATTAGGATCCCGATTTTGAGATCGCACTTAATTTTACCTCAATATACTTATAATTCTATCACTATAATCACAAATATCATTAGAATAAAGGACAAAAAGTGTGGCAGAGCTTTAACTGATGCTGATCGATTAATAATTTGAAAGCGTAATCAAACACACCCTCTAATACAACAGAAAGACTACAGGGCATCTCCTTAATTAAAGCCAGATCTCTAGGATTTTAGGCCCTAAATTCGACTACCTCGATGGCAAACATACACAAAAAGACATACGAGTAATAAAAAGAAAAAGCAGATTATCTATAGGAGATTAGCCTGATTTTGAGATGGCATTATTTGAATGGTAGTAACGTGTGAAGTAAATGAAAGGCTATTATTATAAGAGAGATCTTAAAGACGAAGGCAAGGCAATAGTGGGAGACGCTGCTATAATATAATAATATTGAGATATCTAAATAGTCAAATAGCTATTTAGAAAGGTTTAATGCACGACACAAGATCTTTGTAACTCACTAAATCACGATTCATAGGTTTTTCAAGCCAAAATAATCAATTCCCTTTACATAAGTATACCTCTTTTATAAGCATGCAAATGCGGCTCCCGATGATATGCTTATATCAAGTTTGTACTGTACTTCAAAGAAGTTTCGACACGCTCTTAATACGGAAATAATGCCTCGCTTACTTGCTAATACGAAAAAACCTTTTCTTGGCAAATCAAAGACAAGTAAAACTCCAAAGGCTTGAAAATCTCTTAGGAGATCAGCTACTTATACGTGGTTAAATCGACTCGGCTTTTATAAGGTTATTGAAATAAAAGGTGTTTACGTCGACGGCCACGAGAGAAAAGATGTTATTAAATATCGACAAGAGGATTTCCTTCCTAATAGCTAATTACGTTCGCTTATCGATAAATTATCAAAAGGACGACAAAGGAGTATTTCACGCTATTCCTCCTACTCTACATTAGGGTTAAAAAGAGCATGTAATATACTAGCACGACGAAAGTTGCTTTCACGGCAAAGACTATTTGAAGGTTCTATGGCTCGACGATATTACTAATTGTTGGTCCACAGGACCCATACCGAGTGTTTGATGTATCCACGCCAGGAGCCGGCTGGTAGCCGGAGGGGTTTTAAGAGGGTTACAACTACGGGTATAAATCCTCTTCCTTCTCGTACTCCCTTAGCTAAAGAATCTAAAATATATTAAACCATTATTGCACTTGTTTTTGCTACTTTTACTATCTTTGTGATATCACATACCGGTGCAAACCCATACTAATCAACAAAAAATGCCTTCGAAAAGCAAAGGGAAGCTTACTCACGTCCTTTAAATTTATAAGTCTTGAGGATAGGCTAACTGTGACAAAAAGCGGCGTCGCTACAAAAGATGTCCGAAAGATTATTTATCCCGGTTCCGAAAAAGACGACAATTGGCGGAATACGAAACAACTATTAAAGCAAGTTAACGAAGCTTTTAATATATTTAAAGAAAAGCACCTAAATAAGACAGCCGTTTTTGTCTTTGATTAATCAAGCGCTTACGATAGTTACGAAGATGGAGCTTTAAACGCTTTTGCTATGAACGCTAGCGAAGGAAGAGCCGCTATACCTTAAAAAGACACTTATTATCCTCCGGAATACACTAAGAAACACCTAATCGGGCAAGTGCAAAAGCTTTATTGGGAAAAAGAGAGAATTATCGGCAAAGGCAAAAAAAACGAAGATTATTATTGAAATAGTCTCAAAGGGGATTAAGATGATCTTAGCCAAGCGAGGTTATTTTTCGATTGGTTAAAAGCTTCCGGCAAATTGTTACGAACGTCTTAAGACTCACGGGCTTTTAGGCGAGGGGTTGCTAAGAGACCTTAAGCTCAAGGAGAGATCCGCTCTTAAAAGAAGGTTTTTAGGAAAAAGAAGCTCTTAAGAGAATTTCGCACTTAGAATTTCATAAGTAGTCACATGAAACTTATTATTGGTTAACAACCAGATGGCAATCTAATTCTAATAATACGCGACCACGGGTCACGTGACAAATCCTTTATCAAAGGGAGGGATTCAAAGATCCAAGGATCTAACATTTTGGGAGGTTCAAGTAAAATAAAGGTTTTATATAAAAGTAGCATGTTTATCATTAAATGGTAGCTTCGTGCTTAATTTCAAATAGTATTTTAATACTTATTAATTATCTTTTTTATTTACATGATACATCTACTTCTCGATTATTAAAGAATAATTATAATTCTCTGTATTTATATTAAGTAAATATTAAATCATTACATAAAATGCTTTTTAAAATGTACTAATAGTTTTACTTACCCTTCAAAGTCGACTAATGCGCCTTATTGTTTAGCGAGGATCTTAGCCAATTACGAAAACTTCTTTCGACAAAAATCGGTACTTGAAGAGCTATTATTATTTAAAGGTCACATCGTGGAAAAAGATATCCTAACATGGTTCTAATCACGTCCGATCTTGCCATCTTTATAATCCAAAAGCTTATATACAATGTGCCTTTGTCGTGGTAATTGCTATAAGGTTAGCTTTGCCGAGTTTGCACAAGCTTGTTTGCTAATTCCAAATAATGCTGGTTTGCTTTGGAGGTTCAGATGGTTAGATCAATTTTGATCCTTTCCGCAATGCTAACGAGCCGGCGGCTAGAGATGTGGTCACGAGGACCGTTGCCCGGATCGGGACGCCTTTTTTTCATGGGACTGGACTGATGTGCCAGCAACTCGAAAAGCCACAAAATTATCGATAACCATAGCCATATTACTTGTTACATGCTATACTTTGCTGCTAAAGGCAAATCGTGATTTATTTGTGGGGAAGACAAGCATTATTAGTCGCTGCTACCTTAAGAAACCACCTTGCGGCCAATAGCCGCAAGAGATTATTGTGTACCTAAGGCTAGCCACTATTAGTAGGACCAGCGTGCCGAACTCGATCGTTCATCCGGGTTGTTGATATTTAATACCATTGTACAGATCCACTTACAAGTGTCATGTGCTCAAGCCTGACTTTTCCCTAAATGATGCTAATTTCTTTGTGTAATGCTTACAACTGTAACTTCGATCGTTGGGTCTGGCCCGCCTGGTAAGTTTATCGGACCCACAACATCTCTTTTGAAGCCCCTGTACTAGAGCTCCCATTTTCAACTATCGAAGTTAGTACAATTTCCCTGTGTATAGCCGGGATCTTCTCTGATTGTTTGTAGGTGAATGTCTTCGGAGTAACGCGCTACGCGACTCCCTCTTTCTCCACATTCGCAAGGGTAGGCGGAGCCGTGGCTCTCCCCATCTCTGGTCTGCAAGACCTGATAATCCGGGCCGTGATCCGAGTCGAGGAGAAGTAACCCCTCATAAGTCCTCTCAGATTAGCTGGCTCGTTAGACTACGGTCCTCAGCGGTGCATCCGTCTCGTGAATTACTTTGTAGCATAGTGAAGTGCTAAAGCATACTTTGGCAAGAGTTTCAAAAGTCAACTATGTGATAGGGCGCGATATTCACCAGCGTGAACATCTGTACAGCTTGGTAAATCCGAACGCCTTTCCAGGAGGTGTTAGTGTACAAGATCTCGGTTGCTGATGTGACAGGTTCGGATAGGCAATATGGGGTTAATGCAGGCATCTCAGTCGTATCTCGTGTTATTAAGAACCCAAATACACTCCGCAATCGGATTTCCGTGCCTATCACGATACCTCAATCCAAAGTTGGTGGCATGTTCAGCGAACGATTTATTGATGTACTAGATATCATGAATGCAACTTGTTGGAGAATAGCGGATGGTGAGATGTTACGTCAATTCGCGACTTCTGGCAAAACATTTATCTTCAGCTTTTTGATTTCCATTTCTAAACCCAATTTCCTATTTAGCTTTATGTTCAGCTATAGTACAGAAAGTTTCCAAGTAAGGCTATGGAATCTTTTCGATTGTAACTTCGCTACCCTGGCACGAACATGCAGTAATGATCAGTATCGCTAGTGCACACACTTGACCTCAGCCTGCCAATTTCCAGCTGGGATGTTGTCAACGACCAGATACTGGTCTGTGGAGCCAGGGTATCCTTTGTCCCACATGGGCAAGTTCCTGCTCTTCTGACCTTTGCAGCCCAGTGACAGCATCGCCTTGCAGTTTGGTTTCGGAATCCACACCTCGCCAGAGGTACCTGCAGGCGTGGAGAATGACACCTTGACCTCACCTCTGGATCCCTTCTTCGTTGAGACGCTGAATTTTCCAAGTGAAGTTTGGAAGCCGGCCTCGGCCCTTGACAAGTTTGCGAGACCTGGCGCGATCCTCCAGGTTTTGCCTCCTGCAGAGAGGATCTGCAGACCAGCTGTGTATAAGGTCAGGGCACTCGTCGGTCCAGTCGCCCAACCGTGTGCATGACTGACGCGCTGATCGTACGGATAACCCGGCCATGTGAGAACACCATTGCCGTCATAACCTTCGATGAAGGTCGAGTTCGTCATCCTTGGATCATTGAGCATGAAGCCCCACTGCAGTCGGATCAGCTTCAGCATAGCGTCGTTGTCGCCAGCTATCCCATGCGCCCACAATTCGACACTGCCGATGAACGGCGAAACGTAATTTCTGTTTTCGATTGAAGTGGCGCCAAATTTGCCCCATCTTTTGGCCAAGGCTGCACTGATTTGCTTCTTCTTCGACGGTGTATCAGCGAGACCAGACACAATTGCCCAGACATTTCCGTCCTGAGGCATGAGAGTGGTTGTCTCGTTATCACGATACAACTTGGCCCTATCATCCCACAGCAGCTTGTTTGCTGCAGCCTGTATCGTAGCAGACGCTTTTGCCCATCTCTTGGTGACCGAGCTATCTCCCAAGGTCGAGGCGAGTTCGAGACCAAGCTGGATTGTGTGGTAGAGAAGAGTATTGGCCTAGAATTGACCCGTGTGAGCTGATGCCGATTTTGGAATTTACGAGTTGTTAATACGTACGGCGATGTTATGACCACCTTGGCCCAATCGACCCCAGTCGTTGGTCAGAGTAACATTCATCAAACCAGATGAGTCGATCTTGCTCATGGAGAACTCCAGTGCAAGCTTCCATTTAGTCCATAAGCTCTGTAGGTAGGCTTTGTCGCGCTGTAAAGAGATTAGGGCTAGTCCTAAGAGGATTTTGCAGCTGTTCAGATCTACGTACCGAATACATGTAATACGTGTAAAGGGTACCCAGTCTATATTCACCAATTAGTTCATGCCAACAAGTTTGCGGTTGAGAGAGTCATACCCGTGAAGATGATACGTATCAGAAACGGGCAGAATCGACGGAATGCCCACGTAGGGGAGAGCACCATTAGCTCGCTGCAGCAGGAAAACTAAGTCTATCGCATTCCGGATCGAACTTAAGTCATTGGTCGAAACAAAGATGGTGGGGAGCTCGGTTGTCAAATCTTTGGGATTCCGTTAGATTCACAAGGTTCAATAGATTCGAGGACGCATCATGGTTGGCACTCACCTCCAGGCCAGATCAGCTTATCACGCTTTGCCCCATCCACTATAACGCTCGTTCCGTTGGAAATAGTTGTATTAGCATACCAGTTTTTGTTCGGGTGAGCGGGATCAAACGAGGTCGCATAAAAGTCATTGAGCGTGTTGCCATGCTTCGGGTCTAGTGTGCCTGCCAATTTGTGAGCCGCAACTCGCTGAATAGGTTGGAAGAACAAACAAAGTTGACAAGTGTACGCCCCAGCATACCAGATGCGATTCAAAAGTTCATCTAGAGTTCTATTCGTCAACTGACTTGAGTTTTTAAAACAATACGCTAGAGATTTCTCGCGTTCACGTACCATCGCAGTTGAAGTAGCCTGCATACTCTTTCAAGCCATTGTCTGGCCAGTGCGGCATGGCTGTAAATTGGACTGTCAACGCAACTAACTCCACAGTCCCCGTGGAGTTATGGACAAGACTCATGTATCGGAAGCCTCCTCTCTGGTGGTCTGCATCCGCCTTGTACACACCTGGGCCCGTGATAGGGAACCAGAGCGGCGCATCAATGCCAGTGACGACGGTGCCATCGGAGCTCTCGCCCGATATCCACAAAGAGCTCTCCAAAAAGGTGATGCCGATGAATTGATTCTTCCCCGTCACTTGGCTCACATTGAAGGAGACGATTCCAGCGGTATTCTTCCCAAAGTCGTACGTGACTGCGGAAATATCCTGGAACTTTGCTTTCTTCCTTGAGCCTCCGGAGATCAAAGCTTGCGGGCCGACTACTGATCCGTTGACCTTGTAGACAGAGGCAGGGACAACGGTTCTCGAATCTGGCGCAAGAATATACTGCTCGAATTTCGCCGCTCCTGTGAGTGAAACATGAAGCAACAATGCACTGACAACTGCTTGAAGCTTCATATTGTCACAGAACGTCGGTGACTGTTACCTAAGTGTTATGAAAAAGGAGACCACCAGGTCAGGGTAGCATTTGAAAGGTTCACGAGATGATGTAGAAGTTTAAGATTCTCGTTTCCAATGAGCTGTACCTCTTTGAAGACCAAGTGCAAGGAGAGCTCTGACAGTCATGAAATCCCCTGGAAGACCTCTCACTCCCGGTGAAGCTAAGCCTCTAAGGGATCAACGCGAAAAACCCTGACTTCGGCTTCTTGATCAAATTCAGCTAAAAGCAAAATTACGTCACTAGATAGGTATACATTTAACGGTCTATTCAGAAACGCCTAGTTAACAGCTTCAGATTAGCGGCTAGCTGTATGCACGGTAATTGTCAACCGCCGACTTCCAAGATTGGAAACATAGCGCGCTCTTTATCATCTCATGTAGTAAACTTGTTCTCGGAAAGCTCGGTCGACTAATTTAAGGCTACGTCGCATTGCAGCTAGCTCGATCAGCTTTTGCTTTTTAGACTCATTTTGTGCCCCCTTTTAAAGGCACAGCTTTATCGGAAAAGTGAGATGCATCCAATCCCCAATTCACTGAGACATCGAACGGGTTTTTCAAGAGTATTATTACACCCCCCCTCGTACTGTAGTCATTTTGCCACGTTTAGTAAAATTATTACCAAATTCCGGCCTCAAATTCCTTATCATAAAATAAGATAATATGAAGATATATTCCAAATAATCAAATGATCAAATGAAATAATTATATAAACAAAAACATTAATTATTATTAAAGTAAAATTGAATTTATTGCATTTAATAGCGTCCCGATTATTGATTATTAAGAAAAAAATCATATTATATAACAGAGACACAAGTATCAAATTTTAAAAGTTGATTTGCAAGAGCTATCAAGTTGTGTTTCAAGCTTAAAATAAGGATCAGATTACTTTTAGAAATAATTTAATAGCATTTTAAAGGAATATATAAATTCCTTCTTGTTATATTTTTCTAAAAGATTATTAAAAATCTTAAATATTCAAAAATCTTAT
>NYXK01000203.1 GCA_002685535.1 Deltaproteobacteria bacterium | reverse complement strand
GGGGGGGGGGGGGGGGGGGGGGGGGGGGGGCATTGGACGAAACAAAGACACAAGACAAGGTACGGGAAGGTGTGCCAGTTGAGGAGTCAAGTTTCTGGAAGTGATTAAAATTATCACAACGCAATAACACAGAAGACCCTACGAGATATCCAGGTTGATCTGTTGATCTGGTTTGATAGGAGCCAAGTATGACTATGGCTCCATTCTGGTAGGGAAGTCCCCACCGAAACGTGAAAATAGACCACATGGCCATCAAGCGCTAGTGCAAGAGTCAGCGAGCGCAGAATGTTGACTCCCCAGGTGCCAACTCTCCAGCACTTGACGTTCCTCCCTTCTCCCCTCTCCTCATAACGATCATCTCGCACTGTTCAGATGGCATCTTTCACGAGTGAAACAGCATCTCGCGATGCCCGGGTCACCGATCGCACACTGGCCATGTTTCGTGGTATCTGTGCAGAGAACTGTCTAAGTGACACCGACGCCATACTGTGAGCACGAGATTGGCATGTTCTTCAAAATAGCGATTCGACCTGTGGGTTGAGTACGATCAAGTTGAACATACTCAGCATGTTCACATCGAGTCAAGCTTGGCCGGCTTGGTGAGTTTGCCGACTGCCCTGTGATTATCGACGATGATGATGACATTCGCGACATTGCAGCCCTTGCCGTATACTAAGTGCCCGAACTTTCGAGTCCACCTTCTCCAATATCGCCCACGTCGTCGCGATCCCCCCTCTCTCCTCTCTCTGCAGCTCTCCTGCATCATCGCTGCCGCCTGCTATACCATCACCCCACATCTCGTTGCGCGGTACGTCTGCCAACGGTCAGGGCAATCGATTCCAATACGCAACAACAGCCTTTGACCAGGTCGATTGAAGATGTGGACACGAATGATTATGCGGGCGCAGCCTTCAATGACCAAGTGTCCGATGCGAACCCGAGCTGCTACACACAAGCGTGGAAGAGGATATTGTTTTCGAGGGTGAACTCCTAGCACGGAAGCAGATTTGAATTATCAGGCTACATCCCTAGAAGCGGATGCCAGTTCCAATCCCAAGGGGGTTAACCATACTCCAGTGGCACTTTGAACTTTCGCCAGAGTTCATTGGCTTTTGGACTCAACAATCAACTTTGAGTGGTCTGCATTTTGTTCCTTGGAGAAGTCTTGGTCTGTGCAATACAACACGAAGAGCATGATGAGATTTGAACATACCCTCAAGTATTAATTACGGTCTCTAATCTCCCGGGGTAAATAGAGACCACATCACATTGACTTTGTCCAAGTCATCAGCATTTTCCGAGCTTCTGCCTCTTATCACCTTGAGACGATCAAGTCCTCACGAGAAGCCCGCCCACATCCCATGTCGGAGGTAGCGAAGCTGGTGGAAGTTGTAGCGGAGAAGGAGGCGTCTGTTGGCAACCTTCGTGTGGATTCAGTTCTTGTATCAAGTCAGTGGACGAGTTCATGGGAGAAACGATAAGACTTATGTTTCGGTGTTCAGTAACCTCAGATGACTAGCTTCATCGTATTTGTTGGAGAGGACGTTGACCAAATAAGAGATGAGCGGATTCAACAACCACCTCCTTTTCGACTCCAAGAGATTTTCCTTCTTCCTCCAAGATAGGCCCAGCGTCCAAGGCAGGCGCAACAAAGCGGTAGTAGTCATCATCTACGACCATATGGCTCGGGGCAAGGCTTCTTGGGCCCTAGGCTACTTTGGTCTGCCGCGATCCAGTGCTGGCAGCCGTCGTGGCTCACTACTGGGCATCTGCACCGCCTGCGACAAGAATGAAGCTTATTTTCAGCTGCAGAGGAACCTTCTTTACTGTTTGGCACCTACCTTGTCACAGGCTACTGATCAGGTAGACCGTGTGGGTATGGTCCCTTGTACTTTGTCAATCAAATCTGCTTTGGATTGGGTCCCCATGCCAGGAATCAGGCTAGCCAGCAAACTCATCATCCTTAAAGAGAGTGCGTGGAGGAGTTTACAGAATCCGATATCTTACTTTATCCATGCTCGAAGTTGAGATTCCTTGATTGGTTGGCTGGAAAATGAGTACGGTAGGAGGCGAGTCACGCCATTTTCTTACAATACAGCTGTTTGGAAAGGGATCGTGGAATTCATGTACGATGTAGCTACGCAAGGAAGACTAGAAACACACAACCACAACCATCAGTCTCGGCCTGGTTCCTTGCTCCGACTTGAAAACACGTGCCAGGATGGAGCCAGGTGAGCCGTGATGGAATTCTGCGAATGATCACTTCACGCCTACCTTGGTTTCCTCTTTCTCTTCTAGCTGGGCGACGACAGCTTTGAGGACGGCGGCTATCTTTCTCCTATCACCACCATCACCATTATCACTGCCATTGTTGTCATCACTGTCATCAATGGCTTCAGAGCTTCCACTAGCAACGATCAGGATGGACACCGAATTCGAAGTCAAAATCTGGAGGGTGCCTTGGGATTCAGATTTCGGTGGAGTTCGGTTGGACAGGTCGTTTCCATTGGAAGTTTGAGCAACTTCAACACGTTCTGGCAGTGGTACCTCTGCCAAGAGGGCATCCCATGTGGATCTCTCGTCGATTGTGTCGATATCGTTGGGAATATCCTCGAATTTCTCGAATGGGATAATGCCAATATAATCCTCCTGTTTGGTTAGGCTGAGAGGGGTGTCCAAAGAGCAAGGCAATCCTGGATCGTTGAATACAAAAGAAGGCGGAGAAGTGGAAGATAGCTGCGGAGGAAAAGCTGGTGGAGATGCCGAAGAATCACGAGAAGTTGAAAACGGCCAGGAAATCCGCGTGGTACGGCGCGAGCGACCCCGCCATACCCTTCCGTCCCGACGTCCAGGTTTTGTTCTCGCCATAATGATATGGGTGCGATAGCAGAGGAGAGACTAAGGGAGTTCAGGCACGCTAGGGATATATGAAAGAGCAAGGCATAGACCAGGAGTAAAGGAATGAAGGAAAGTAGAGAAGTTGAAGAAGGATAGGTGAGGAATGACGAAGTGAGAGGGGAAGGAGGCCGTTAGGTATTCATACATCTCACCAGTGCTAGGCAGCGATGGTGGATAGACAATCGAAGAACTGGCTAATCGCAGAAAGAACTGAAATTGGGTTTGACAGAGCGACAATTGGTGTCATTATCAACCCGCTCACCTACCTCCCCGAGGCCTCGGTCGGCTGATCTACTACAGAACGAAATCTAGAGTTGAGGACGCAGCAAAACTACTGGTAGTGGCCTGAAGAGCTATCTTTTCGATGTGGTATCTCAGCTCAGGGCCTTGAGGAGGAGCCGGAGGAGACTCGCATGGCTGTGGAATTACTTAGGAGAAGGGACGTTGGGAAGGCAGCACTGGAAATGTGTTCTAGCCGGAAGAGTTCAACAAGCATTCCGACCCATCCCGAGGCTGCCGCCCAGTCAAGCACCGTTCAAGCCAAAGGAAGAGGGTTTTGAAAGGACAAGATGGACGACAGACGAGAATTCAAAGCTGCACCAGGTAATTATCCATACTACCCTAGCGCGCGGCGCTGAGATGATTAATAAAGGGCCCAGAGACAACGATCTTAGCCAGTCTTGTACGGGCAAGCAGAGCTGATCTGGCTACAGAAGGGCAAGTCTTGGGACTGGATCTTTGGCAAGTTCCCAAGCAGGACTCCAACCGCAGCCCGCATAAGACCATGGTTATAGCGCAGGAACGAATAAGCTTCCTGCCGAGGGTGCACAGCCAGGGACTGGACCTCTTCGCGCGTACATTCTTTTCGCAATACTGAGACGTCCGCTCATTTCCATCTCAAGACAATGATACCAGAAGCGGAAGAGGTGGGTAGATGGAGGGCTGTCATAGGAGAACATCCCTACTAATTTTCCCATCCGCAGTAATGACTAGGTGCGACATCAAGATCAGAATGGCAGGCTGTGGTGCCTCTGTGCGGAGAAACACAAGTAAGGAAGACAGCTCATTTACTGAGCTCCAAGGTTTTCCTTTTACTATGGCACTATAGTTTTGAATTCAATCAATTTCCTTTTTGCATCAAAAGGAGTATTCCACTCCACAATGCCATGTTGCAGCGCCGCTTTCAGTCATATGCGCGTCGCTTGCAGGCCTACTTCAAGCACCTGTGTTCCCCTCTTTGACTGAATTATTGACAACAACAACACTGGGCTGTCCGCGGAGGAGTTGCTTCCTTGAGAGGCCCTTCGGCATCACCCAGAACATTTACATTGAACCAATCGTGCTCGCTGTCTGACAAAGCAGCGTTGACAATGTGAGGAAAACGTCGAGCTTGCGATGAGCTTCCGTGTTCCTTGATACCTTATTTGTTTTGTCAGCATTTAGCATTAGCAGCGAAGTCCACTAAGAGCAGTACACGGGAACTTCACAACCCACTCCAAGAAATAGACCTTAAATTAAAAGTTCTAGTCGCCCGCTCCAGCGACCTTCTCTACAACGGAAGCCTAGCTTTTCCTAGGTAGCCTCGCGGTGTTTGTCCAGGACTTCTCTTCCTTTAAATTGTCGGTCTTAACAGCCTCCAATGGCGTAGTAAACATGCCCGTTAACTTACTCAAATTCGCTATTCATTTCTATCATATGTTTGTTGAATACTCCTCTCTAAGAAGCTGAGCTAGACCGTAGTCGTATATCCGAAACGTCTTTCTCGAAGACAGTCGAAGGGTGATGGGACGTGGTGGCCAAGCAAAAACAAATAAATATCCGCCATTCCAGGTCGTTGTATCAAGTCCATTCCTGTATCACGAAGCTATTTTTACTTTATTTTCTTGTATCCCGGTTGGTAATGCCGCAAGCTTGCTGCTCTTGCTCTGCCCCCCTTCGGCTCAGTCGACTCGCGTGAGGAATCTAAGCAAACACGAGCACCTCACCTGAGCGCTTTGAGTAATTTACTTGAGCTCCTTGAGTATCTCTGAGCATCTCTGAGCATCTCTGAGCACTCTGAGCACTTCACTTGAGCGCCATGAGCAATCCTGAAGCACCCTGAATAAGTCACTCGAGCAGTTCGGCTTAGCCACAGCAGGCTGGAGTCAGACTTACGACACTGCATGTAACTTTTCTTCTGGAGTTAGAAACCAAAAGACCGAGGGCCCAAAATTTACGGCAAACTTTTGTGGAGTGGCACAAAATGAACAGTAAGTGTGCCGAAGGGAAATTTTGCACCTGTGTCGCGAGGAAGTACCAAAAATCCAGCAAGTGGGGTTTGGCTGATCAGGCACGAGAGAATTAGGCAGGTGACATCTGTTATCAGATTAGTTGGTGTTGGTGATGAGAAAAATGATGTTGCATATTGGACCTTTCAGTGCTTTCAGAGCCCCATCCGTGCGCTTAGAAAATCAAATACGCTAGCCGATTACAGCAGGTAGTATCTCATGCTTCCTTGGCGTCCCCGAAGACAATTTCTTGTGGTGCTTGTTATTTAAAAGATTGACGATTCCGCGAGCGGCAACTGAAGTTTACTGTACAAGGTTTCGCCTCGGTCCGTGTCGGACCCTCATACGTTTTGATGCTAGTGCTCCTGCGAACTATCCGCAATTTTTAGAAGGAGGGCCCTTTAGAAGTGAACGGCATGTCTTCCGCCCTATTCTGCATATGAAAACCCGCATTTCATGCAAGCCAGTTTAGAAGTAAGGCACAGTGCATGACTGCTGGCCTAGCCCAGTAGCTGACAGCGCCGCGGAAGCTTACTCGATCTCCCTGTCTTGATCTAGTACGCACCGTAGATATGCCTTGTCGCGAGTCGCCAGAACCTTCCAAGAAGATTTGCTGCGGGGAACGGAATTCATTGAGACAAGAATAACTCTCTCGTCCAGCCATCGAACCATCACATGTGAACACCCTTAGACGGGGACATCAACAATCGATTGAATCGCCGTTTCTTAGTATTGGACATGCCAATTACAGATATGAGGAATACGTATTGCCGAGTAGACGGAGAAGAATAAGAAGTCAATACGTAGAACCATATCTCGGCAGAAAGAGGCATGCCATATTGTGGAAACAAAAGCGACGCTGCTTTGCCCGGCAATCTCCTGATTGGTTCGGTTGTTACAGAAATGCCGCCTTTTTGCTTTGGGCTTGGCGCACAAGTTGCGACTACGGAGGTACACCTACCCCGGCGACAGTGCACGCCCCCTTCTGACTCTCATCGTAAGCGGGTGAGCTATTCTTCTCCTACAGAATCGGACTTTCACCAGATTGAAGTGACTTCAGTCCCGATTCCTCCATCGTTACTCCACGCCCCCAATTCCACGAGTCTCGAGGCGCATGACTTGCATCGTTTTTTCTGCGGTCACGACCGAGATGTCACGGGAGGTAAGTGGAAATAACCAAAATGACCAAAGCACTCACAAAATGCTAACGTGGTGGTATGCAGAAATGTCCAAGAAGCTCATTTTGGGACTTGCTCGGCGATTTGTTGATGCCTGTACTGAAACTACTCTCGCCGCCTGAGCTCCACAAGCTCTCTCTTGTTAACAAAGAGTCACGCGCCAGCTGCGAACCATTGCTATACTCGAGTATTGAATGGATTTGGTTGGAAGATCGACCACCTCCTATTGTCCCCTTCATCCGCACCATTCTACAGAGACCAGAGCTAGCCGCACATGTCCGAAGGGTTTCACTACTCGGAGACTCATTCATCCCTTACTTCGAAGATCGGAATATTGTCCCTCCTAGAATTGATGTTGCTACGTTGGAGTACTATGACATAGCGAAGTTTATGGAGCAGACGAAGGTTGACTTTGTGAGCTCGTGGAAGAAGGCATTCTCCCAAGGATCAATGGATGCCTCGATCACACTTTTGCTGTTTCGACTACACCATGTCACGCACATCGACCTCGGCCCGATGTTTACATTCGAGACTGGGCTTCTACGACAGTTATTCTACTCAGCGCTTCTCAAGAATGAAGATCACCAAGTGCCTGCTTATCAAGATTTGAGCAAGGTGCATATCAACTTCAGTGCCAGGCTGGGCCGGACCAGATATTCACTTGAATCTGCAGACCTGTTGCCTTTCTTCTACCTACCAGACATCAAAGAATTATTTGTGGTTTCTTCCATGCCAATGTGTTGGAGGGACTGGCCCATGCAAGCGCCTACTTCTTCAATGCTGACAACGCTCCACCTGACTGCCGTTGAACCGAAGCATCTTGGCCATCTACTCTCCAAAACACCAGCGCTAAAGAAATTCCGATATGATTGGTACTATCGATCGGGAGTTGATTTGAGAAGACCCGAGGAAGGTTCAGTCTGGGTCAGTCTCGATGATATTGGTAGTGCACTACAGCACGTAGGGGAAACGCTAGAGGACTTGGTCATCAGTGGGAGGTGCTCTATCGAAGAAGATTACGAATATGATTTTCTTGATTTTCAAGGGACGTTGAAAGGCATTGTAGGTCTTGGCTGTCTTAAATCTCTCCAAATTCCATTGCCGTTCTTGACCGGTAACTTCGATTCGCACAACGCTGTAATAGTAGACGATATAATCCCCCGGAACCTCGAAACATTGACAATAACGGATGATGTATTGCTTGAATGGCCCTGGGAACCTGAGTGGGATGACACGACGGTCTCATCTGCTTTCAAACGATGGTACGTGAACAATGGAATTCTGCAATTTCTCTTCTTCTACATGATTGTTTGGGTGTCTCATGACTCGCGAAGCGCTGGATCTATGTCCCATCTTGGCATACAACATCCTGGATATGATAACTACTGACTCTTCTATCATTTTCTATCATTTACAGGTTGAGAAATCTGACAAGTGCGAGACCAGGGCCAGTCCTTCGTACACTCGTGCTGAAGGAAGCTGTCAAAGAGTGGAGCTCAGTTATGAAGGAAGATCTGTCACAGGCGTGTCATCACTACGGTCTGGAACTTCGAGTCACGAGCTTGTTGACTGAGGGCCCACCCTGGGTATATCCTTGAAGCAGGATTTGTTCAACTTCAACCCATCTCTCCTAATAATGTTATATATTGCCGGTAGTGGAGTGTCAAGCTCTCTCCCCTCTCTTGGAGTTGAGGTCTGGCTGAAAGAGATTCGGCAGTCTTGACTCCAAAATTTGATACTTGATGATATTTGCAAGTTCCAAAATCCTTGAAACAGGTGTAAACTCCCAATTTTCTTGCTAGTCTAAGACGTGAAACAAATCACCCTCGGTGATGCAACCTTTCACTTGATTCTAAACCCTGGAAGAGTATTCGTACATGCCAGATCCATCACAAGTGTTCAAACGACTTGTTGTACACCATTCTGAGACCGATTCTGCAGCAATCACCTAAGTATGCTAACCACAACATCAATGTTGTTTAGAAATCATGCTCATCAAGTACACAGCGGGATCTGGCTTATTGCTGGCACTCCCGCTACGCCATTCAACTGATAGGGTCCTGCTGAGGTGCCCTCTGGAATTTCTTTCAAGCCTTGGTCCGCGACGAATAGGTTACATCCCCATACATCCTGCCACAATCAGCTTATGCATTTCAAAAAGACTTCGCGAAATGCTCGCATCTTCTCGCCCCGTGCCACATGGAGCCTTAATTTTAAGACTGTCTGACTCTCCTGGCATCTCAACAGTCACTGTTCTTCCCCCAAGCCCTTTCATCGTCGTCGTCGTGGGGTGCTTGCGGAAAAATGAATGTGCTGCCATAATCTCACCACACTTTGCTTCGTGGACGTGTGGCTTCGCCAAATTCGTACTATCAGTAAATATTGCTTGGCACAAAGCCAAGCTCTTGAGAACTGGCGAGTCTGGGAAGTTGTTGATGAAAGCACCTTGTCCTTTCTGAGATGTTGCCAGGAAGATTTCTTGGCCAATAGCGAAGACTGTCATGACAGTAGGCTTTGCCCATTTTGTAAACCCGTACCGACCCAGTTCGTTTACCATTTCTTCATACGCATCGTAACCCATTTGAACCAGCTGCCGTCGCTGAAGGCACTGACATCTTGACTGAATTTCAGATAACTAGTGAAGACGACAGTTCGAACATCCCTTTTTGATGTCATCGTTGGTGGTACTCCCCCCGTAGTCAAGTCGGATTTGGAGCTTTCCTTCCGGTATAAGTTCGTTTGTGAGATCATATGCCGCTCTTACAAGCGTAGAGATGATCAGGATCAGCAATACAAACATCCGCTGCTGTGAAAGCATCATTCTGTAAGAAAATAACCTTTGAGGGTCGCTGAAATCTACACAAGGCACTTGGCTTAGCAGGTACTGTAACACAACCCTATGAAGGCAACTAGTGACATGAGAAGTGATCCGGAAGGTTGAGAAATGAAATCAAAACAATGCATTTGGCTCGGGGAGGGCTCCTTCAAAAAAGTATCATCATGGTACTCTCTTGACTTGCCATGTACCATGACCCCGTCTAAATCACGGCAGCTCCCCACACCAGTGGTATCAATCTCCATAACTGGACATGGGATGGACGGGTCTTCTGGGATCTTTCCTCACAGAGGCATGTCACAAGTCACCAGAATTCTTCCAAGCACTTTTCCTCGGACATCAATCTCAAAAGGGCAGGTGGTGAACTCTGCAGGGACTTTGAATGCAGCAGACCAGCCGTTTGCAGCCGAGACATGGTCACAATTGTTGACTCGTGTGTATCTGGGGCCACGTTATGCAGGGTCTTCTCAATAAGCCATGAATACTGATTGTACTCTACTGCTCATACAGGGTTGATTGACATCGCGACTGGGCGGAATACAGGGTGTAGTAGTGTTATAAAAGTAATTGGGGCAGAACTCTCGGCTGTGGCTGTAAGTCAAGATCTTCCGTTGATTGCAGTTTCGAAGTGGATGATTTCGGAGTGGCGAGATACTGACTGTAGGTAAGGATGGGATCTAGTGACTGGTCTTGGGACGCCGATATACACGTCTCCAATGACGCTATCAAGAGCTACGTAAGCCTTAATGGTAAACGTGTAGGTAGAGTGCGGCCTGTTCTCGAGGTGGTTAATACCGGTGGAGAGAGAATCAGGGACACATTCGATGAACACGTGAACCGGAAACTCTAGCGGAAGTACAGCAT
This sequence comes from Deltaproteobacteria bacterium, assembly GCA_002685535.1. Lineage (GTDB taxonomy): Bacteria > SAR324 > SAR324 > SAR324 > NAC60-12 > Arctic96AD-7. The sequence goes on along the minus strand of NYXK01000203.1, from coordinate 6,828 downwards.
GTAGATACAGCGTTGGCATTAGGAAACTAATCTATCCTCTTTCATCCTACCTGATCGGGCTTCACAGACGTCGTCTGGGAGGTTCCATTAACTAAGATCTGCGATCCACTCGCTCATGGAAGGCGGCCTCAAATTCTGCGCGCTGCTCGGTTTTTTCAACATTCAATCTTCATGTTTCGACGACCTCGCCTTCGAGGGAGTTGCTTCAGGAAATTCATCGGGGAAGCAGCATACTGTTACAACGGCTAGGTGAGATAGGGAGGCTTGGGCAACTTCGCTTAGCGACTGCCTAGATAGATTCACACCGTCTAGTTATTAAGTGCACATACTAATTTCTTTTTTCATATTTGCGATCTTTCGCTCCGTAGAAACTCTCGTCACTTCAAATATTTCAAGAGTGTATATCAAATCCTTTGAGAACAGATATCGGCGCCGTGAGACTTTCGTAAATACAACAAGATGGTCCCGTGCCTCCTCTCCATCCCGCCGGAGCTCCTGAATCGCATCTATGAAAGCTGCGACGGCTTTTCACAGGTCGTCGCACTCGCCTCGGCGTGCAAGGAGACTCAGACCGTATGGCTGGAGAATCTTGAAGGAATTATCTGGAGCGTCGGTCAATCACAGATACGCTCATTCGATGATGCTCTGATGGCAGTAAATTCATTTCTCCGGTTTGACAAACAGAAGTTCAAGGCTAAACGATATTCAGATGCGGGCGACGGCCATCGTTTTGGAGGCCGAACTGGCTGGAAATCGGCCCCCAGCCATGGCGATGGATGCATTGAGTGGTAATTCTACGCTTCCTGATCTTGGGGAGCTGAAAGAGGTTCTCAATATGCAGTATTTGGTGCGGTGCCTTGAATGGATGTACTTCCACGCCGACGACCGGCATCGCAGCGAAGAGCAAGCCAATCTGTTCCGCGAGATGAGATATGGTCGCTATCCCTCAGAACGGCGGCATTTCCCCAACTGTCTGAGCGAGGGCATTCCCGGAGCTGAGAAGGCAACGATCGATTCATTCCGCGATCTGTTTTATCGGGCAATGTATCGACTGCTGATTGCTGGTGCGGTGCTCGCTGGGGCGTACTTGGATCCGCTCTTCAGAGCGAGAGAGGAAGGTAATGATGGGTTTCTGCTTCGTAATGGGTATGTTTGGTATGAGGACGAATGCTGGGAGAAGATCGCGGAGATTGATGACGAGGAGCGCGATAGACGGGATGATGCGGATCTCGCTTATGTTCGTAAGACGGCGGTGTATAATTATGATGTTGAGGACTGGTCTGAGATTGGGGAATGGAAATATGGGCAGTATGAGAGTATTTTTGGGCCGTTTGCTTCCTGGATCGTGGAAGATGGCAGGAAACGACAACGAGACGAGCCCCGGAATTCCGCAGGTGCTGAGCCGAATTGGGCAGAGGCCAGAGAAGATGTCGGCGCGGTGAGGGGGTTGATGCTCCTCATGGTAGCATACGACCATTTCAACGGCAAGCTCGAGAACGGGCCACGGCAGAGCAATCCACTTGGACCCGAATACATGCAAAATCAAGACAACCGGACCGTGTCAATCATCCGCTTCGGCGTCTTCCACGTCGAACAAATCACCATGCCATCACAACTTTCAGACCTCAAAACCGACCTCCTCTTCGCAGAATTCCATCCCAATTTCGCGGATTCCATGGGCAAGTGGATCCCGTACCAATTCGATATCTGGAGGACGATCACGGAGATACTGGAGCCGGCTCATCGGTGGCAGTATAACTGGTGGAATCGCGAGAATCCGGGACCGCCTCCGATGATGCAACTATGGCATTTTGCGCTTCGAAAATATTTGAATCTGGGCTTTAAGTATAGGACGTTCTGGATTCCACGGCGACCGGATATCTGGGATTGTATTTGGTGGAAAGACGTCGGCAGGGGGGAGGTCTTTCTTAATCCTGATTGGGCTGTTGTGCAGAAACACCAGTCTGGTGTTATATCGTGGGATCATGAGGTTAGTTGATATAGTAGTGGAGTGGGATTTGGATAGAGAGAGAGGCGCTGTTGTCGGCATAGGAGGTAACTTAGAGGAAGTACGTTTGCTTCGGACCTTGGGATATGGCGACGAGTGGCTCTATGTGTGAGATGAAAGGCTCCTATGGATCAAGACGAACGCTCTTGTACAGACCCGAACATGCTTATGCTTCCAAGACTAAAGCAGTAGAATGCGAGGTATCTTTAAGATGAGATATCTCAAATATGGCCCGCTATATGTTGAAGGTGATATATGAATGGTTGAAGGGTTCAATATATGGAATCTTAGTTCTCGAAAGAACCTCACGCGAGCGGCTTGAGAATTTAGGAGACAAGAAGATAAGTCGTGAAGTATACATTAGAATCTCTGGATGTTCCACATGACATTACTTCCCAAATAACACATAGTCTTCAAAAGAGTTCGTGTGAGAAAGGCTCAATTATGACATGGCGCCATTCCGAGTTTCTCACAATTGGCTGACTGCAAAACCCTGGAATCCATCACCCTACATTGACACCAAGCAACATCTTCCATACCTCACTCGTCTCCTTCGCAAGACTCTAAGGTGGGACACAACAATTTGGACATATCCAGTGCTGATCCTGGCCGGCTGGCGGCGGCGTCGTCGGAGCCGTCAAGTCGATCGCCTTCTCATGCACATCTCTTGCCGCACGCACGACATCCAGAACATCACGATGTTCCTTCGCCTGCTCGCCTGCTGCGCCGCGATCGTTGCACTAGTATCCGTGCCATAATTCGCTATGAAAGATCTGATGGACTCCTTATCCGCATCGCTGACAGGCGTCCCCACAGCCTCGAGCGCCGCGAATGCAGAGGCCCAGTCGAACTGCTGGAAGGTCTCAATTTCGCGGAGGCCCATGACTAGGGGCTCCGTGCTGATGGCGTAGCGCTGGATCAGCGTGCGGGAGTCGCCGGCCATGTTGGCGAAGTTCTCGTTGGGCGTGGAGACGGCTTCGTCGAGGGTGCTGAGGCCGCTGGAGGTCCAGAATGGGGCGCCTTGGACGGCGGAGACGAGGTCTCAATGGCAGCATTAGTGAAAGGATACTGGTTTCCACCCGCAAACACTTCCTTTACACTCGGATAGAATTGGCTGTATAAAAGGCCACCACTATGCTGCCACGAATTAACGCCTGGCTCGATTCCCATAGATACCGTGTCTGCAAGCATCGCGGTTGGGTACTGCGTCTGCTTGCAGGGGTCCGACCTCACGCCATGTCGATACCATGCATAGTAACTGTCCAGACAACACTTCTTCCAAAGTAGGACCTCCGCTGCTGGCGAGTTGCCAAGATCTTGGGCCGAGAGATAGGTTTGACTTGACCAAGTCTCCTTCCTAATGTCATAGAAGAAGTCGGCAGAAGCATACGCATCATCGGCCATGCTCCACCAATAATTCCGAAACCGGGTCATCATTCTCGCCCAGGTAGAGTCCTTTGTCAGGGTCTTTAGATTCTTGGCATGGAGTAGAATCGTCACACCCTTGAACTGCTGCAGACCGGATTGTTCCACGGTCTCCTGGATACTTTGCCACATTTGATGCAGCTCGTCTGGCGGAACAAAGTGCATAAGGAGCTGCTCCCGAGGCATCGCATCCATTTTCCGGCTCCGCCCTTCAACGCCACGGGCAGTGGAATTGCACTTCCCATGCTGATAACTGGACGGGTAATGCTGGGTTTGAGAACTCGCGTGATGCTTATAAATGGCCGGGAGAAGAATGCGATCCATCCATGCTTTAAAGTCATCATCCAAAAGACGGCTAGTTTGCTGACCCTCTCGGTAAAGACGTGGGAAGAGCAGGTACAACGAGACATCTTCAAAACCAACTAACCGACCTAGCGTGTAGTGTGGAAGCTCGTGGACGGGTTTCATGACCGAATGAGCATGTCCGTGGCTGTCAAAGTAGTGAACCTGCCGTCGACGTAGACGTAGACTAGACTGTAGATTAGAGACCGGCATCTGCATTACGTTCCAGCGAATTCCCCCTTTTGCAATCCCTAGACTCGTTGCATAACCCGTGATACTGTCGATATCAAACGTCATCTGCGCCGTTCGACTTGGTGTGTCCCCTGCCTGCAGACAGATGTGTTCTGGGGTCTGGCTTGGGTCATCTGGGTGTATTCCACTGAAAACCCAACGCTTCTGGGCAGCAGACATAGAACCAACTAGATTGTCATCATGATGTGCCACTCGGCCCGAACTGAGCAGGTCTGGACAGTCAGAGGCACCCTCCGCAACCTTGCTAATGAAGGTCTGCAAACCAGTATGCGATTCATGATTGTCGGCATGTTCTCGGTGGACTTGCTCATGGCAGTCACGGCAGCACCCTTGAAATTGGACAAGTTGATTGGCCAATTGGACACCGAGTTTGTCCACTGCTGACTGGTCGCCTACTTCGACATCCGGGACCAGCTCGTCGATGTCTATATATTCAGCATCCTCTTGTTCAACAACAGGCTCTCTAATATTGATTTCCTCTAACTCAGGCTTGGATATATCCATTGACGCTGAACCTAGGGATGGACTAAGGGGCGGAAGGAGGGGTTCGAGTTCATCATCAATCTGGAAAGGAAAGAATCCATTATCATGAAATGCTGGATACTGGAAGTCAAGAGGGTTGGCAGGAGTGAGATTCTCCGGCTGTACTACTGGCTGTCGACCTGAGACTGGCTCAAGGCTTGACTGAAAGGTGTTGCGGAATTGGACATCTCGTTCAAGGGCTTGCTTCTCACGCCTTGCCTGCTTCCTACGTGTGTTCCTCGCGTCTCGCCGCTCCTCTGGGGAGGAATAGACCTGCTTCGGACCTCTCTTGTTATAAAGAACTGCGGACATTGTCAAATGTATTATATGTACATATCTCTGCTCTTATTTTATGTTACTTCATACACGACGTCGACTTTAGAGGCGTATGAGGTTCTGTCTCAGCCAGGGGAAGAATGTCACTAGTCCACAAAAGGTTTAGTTTTGGTCCTCTAATTCCGAAAAGAGCTAGTTTTGGTCCGGTATTTCAAAACGGAAAATTAAGCGAGCCACCTCGATTTGGACCTCGAACTTCCCAACTTTGGATATTGATTATAAAACAATGCATAAAGATAAATTAATAATAAGTGTATAGTTGCAGTTGTTATATACTATCGCATCAATCCCGTGGGTTAGGATTGCGAAATTCACTTGTCTGAGGGGGTGAGCAAACAAGTCTGATTTACCTTATGGTATCAGCATTTCATTCACAAAACACTTGACTTGAAATCTCTTGCCTGTTTGTCCTTCTAACCTGGTGGAGGGCCCATTACTGCGGCATTATGCACCAAAATATCAAGCCTCGACTCTTTCTTCAAGAAAGTCTGGACACCTGGCCTGATAGTCTTCAAGTCCGAAAGATCAAGGACCATAGTACCCAATCTGCCAACAGTATTACCATCCCCGTCCGAACCTCTCATCTCAGAGAGCAATTGCTCAATAGCGCCATCACATCGAGCTTGAGATCGAGCCGCGATGTATACAGTTGCTCCTTTACATGAAGTATTTTCGTGAGCTGATATCCGATTCCCGATGCAGCACCGGTGACGATATATACTTTTCCAGCAAGGGATGGGAGATTCTTGTCCGTAAATTTTGGAGGCCAAGGGAGAATAAATTGGGAAAGGGTTGAGATTGGAGGATTAGTTGCAGGTGAAGGTATGATTCGTGATGTTCAGTTGAGAAAAGTGATATATAAATGGGTTTTTTGTAAAAGAAAAAAAAAAGGCCAGCAGCTTGAGAGACAGCTATATATATTTGGAGAATGGGTGTAATCCAATTCTAGTTTCTATACGACTCAATAATCATATCTCCGTTGTCAAGCCACTGGAGAAGGATTAACTTCCTCCGTTTCTCGGATTATATATATTCCGAAGTAGCCGATGACCGCCAGGGGCAAAGCGCTAAATAAGCGAGATCGACTACATCTTGGATTTCTCGCAATAACTTCCGCTTTCATGTCTTCATAATATCCCCGATAATGAAACGACTCAACCTCACTCCTTTTATATACCAAACCTCGTCACACTGTTCTCGCCGTCTCAGCTTACGCCTTCGACGCCCCTCTCTACCTCACCAAAAGATGTCCAGTACAAAATCACCTCAACCCCCCTTCAAACTAACCCACACCCCTCTCACCCTCCCCTCAACCCCCTCACCCAGCTACCCCCCCTCCGTTCCCTTATTCAACCGCTTCGACGGCGCCTGGGCCGAAACAATATCCAACTACGGAGGTGGACCCTCTTCATCCCCCTCCCAAAACACATTCGTATCCTTCATCGCATTTCGTTGCACCAGTCCATCTATTAGCGCGGAAATGTGGGAAAAGTTTAAGGAAAGATGTGAAAAATTGATGCTTATGCAATGGGAGCATGAGGCGGCTGAAGGAGCGGATCCCGAGGATATGAGGAGGTTTTTTAAGGTTGGGTGGGTTGAGGATGTTCAAGACGTTCATGTGGATCTAGGTCTATTGAGAGGGTAAGGTTTTGATTTTTGAGATGGAAGAGTCACATTATTGAAGCTGATTTTTGACAGGAGATTCCAAGCCGTAATCTCAGATCTAAAATCTCGTCACCAAGAACATGAAGAAACCGATATTCTCAACCCATCCCTCAACGCTTTTCTCTACATAGACGACGCTTCTATCTCCTCACTCTTATCTCCTACCGGAAGGGAGATTCCGTTTATAAATGCGGTCAATCCTGGGGTTAGGGTTAGGGTTAGGGTTAGGGTTAGGGTTAGGGTTAGGGTTAGGGTTAGGGTTAGGGTTAGGGTTAGGG
>NYXK01000202.1 GCA_002685535.1 Deltaproteobacteria bacterium | reverse complement strand
TTACGGAATATGTGTTGCCGGTTGGAGGAGTACTGAAAGGCCCGAAGCGGACCTTTTTCTTGACAACAGACGTTTCGATGTCCAAGTCCATTCCATCGTCAGGGTAGGTTCTTGAACGCGTGAGTTGCAGCATTTCCGGGAATTCCTGGGGCTTGGGAAGTTGTGGTGTTTTCAGTCTTCTGGATATTCTTTGAGCTGGGCTTGATCGGGACTGGATAGCCTTGATATCGAACTGTTGTACCCTTGAGACGATGAGATGTTTACGGAAATGAAGATTGGAAACAGACGAATTATATTGAGAGAAATGTTGTCTCTTGTGCGAGAGAATTCTCATCTGGACTGCTCCAGAATTAGACCACAATAGCAACCGATCAATTTTGATGTTTAGGATTGTGGTCCGCCGATCTGGCAGAATCGCGTATGCAACTACCCACAATGTGATATTTGGACTAGAACGGATAATTATAAGCTGAATAGATTCTGGATTTTATAACAGCCACTGAGTCTCCGTTAGAGAAGTAAGAACATGGATCTAAGTCTAAGCCTTATACTTAGGTACCAGAGTTGAATAATGTTAGCGCCAAGCTTCTAAGCGAACCAGAAAAGGGGTATCGAATGGCCTCGATTTTCGTGATGCTGATGTAGGTGCTACCCAAAAGTTCTATGGCATCTAAAAAGGTATGATGATCCAATAGAACTTAATAATTAGTCGCGCTACCGGCTTTATCCTGTACTTTCTCATCGTCCTGACCCTACAAATATTGCCACTGATAGGAGAAACTTGTCACGTGAGGCCGGCCTCTCGAAAGGAAAAGAGAATGCTCGCCAGTCTCGATATATCGTTGAGTCAAAGGCAATAGGGACTCTATGTAAGTTTATCGACGCTCGGATTGCTTATCAAGCTTTGAAGATTTTCATTTGCAAGAGAAGCTTCTATTCTCTCAACAGCACTTGAGAGAATATGCTCACATAACACTTCTCAATACCGTGATCAGTAGCAGTGTAGCTATGATTGGAGACAACGGAGTAGTCTTATTAATTGTAGATATCATGGATTATTGATACCATCTTTGCAAGCTGTGAGAACCCGGAAGCCAGCACTGCGGAAATGTAATGCGCGCACTGAAAGCCAAAAGAATAAACGTATGAATCTCCACCTCTCGCTGTATCCTTATCTCCAAGCTGAGAACATCTCATTAACCAAATTCAAGAAGAGTAAAGGAAGAACCCTAGAGATCCACGTCCGAGGAAACACTTCCGATATCTACTCCCAAGCCAGATTCGAGAAGTGTGGTCGATTTCTTGAATTTGTAATTAGACTTAATTTGCTCAATTAGCCTTCTTCTGGTATATTCTGAAGGGCCGATTCTCAAAAAACCAGTAGCATCTAGCTCAGTATCCTGCAGCATATCTTTCAAGCCGATGTATCTCACCAGCATACTCATGTTGGAATCACTTCCAGGCCAGATGAGTGCACTGTCGTCATCGCCACGACCTCCGAAGAGACCTTGACATTAGGGAGACATCTCATTAAGACTTCATAGCTTTTTGTTGCAGATTCCGGGCCATATCGAAAAACGTCACGAAGGGCGAAGATGACGCGCTGCACATTCTGGTACTCTTCCAAATGCTTAGCTGTGGTACCAGGGAGAGTATCAAACAGAAAGCTGTAAAGAGCTGCGTGGTTGGGAAAGAACAAGATGTCCTAATAGTAGTCGATGTATACCAGCTTCTTGAGAGAGTTTCAAAAGCGACGCTGTATTTCGCCAGACCTACTTGACGAGACTCTTTGTTGGTGCGAAGGATTGGAGGTGACAGCGTAATAGAATACACGGATGGACCGGTTCAGCCTGGACTATAAAACATTTCCTCGTTGTAAGAGAGTAGGTCTATGATTGTGATGATTCGAGGGCTGGATACAGACTCCCAGACCATTCGCCGAAGTCTAGGCGAAGATTGAGTCAGCCAGATACTTCGCTACATGAGCGCCAATTGGTCTTCGAGAACAGATCCTGGAAATGTTTTGGCAGCTTGACTTACTCGAGCGGCAGCTTGGGAAAGTAAATGAAGGAAAGTCCCACGTCTTGGATGGCTTCATCAAAATTTCTGATAAGGTCTTCTAGGGTGTTTGATTCAGTCTCCGAAAACATGGTCGACATGGTGACTTGAGTCTCTGAATTTTAGGTACTGGAGTCAAACGGCGAATGTTGAACTGACGTCGGCAGCTATCGCACTGATTCAGTGTTCTGGTGTCCAGGGAAGGGGTATGAAGAGCTTTCTGACATCACGAAGTTGCATCGAAGTTTACTCGACGACCTAAGACCTTATGTACCCCAGGGTTCAGAGCATGCGGCGTTCCGTAGCATTCACTGTACTTTGTATCACCTCGAGGGTATCCAAGAGCGCTGCTGGCTCTTCAACATCAAAATCACCCTCCGATTGAATGTGCATCATAATCACTAGATTTTCCTGTAACAGAGCCAATGTCAAGGAGAAAAACCGGGGAATATAACTAAGAGTATGTCCGCCAATCATGTGAATTCCCAAATTGTTGTGAAAACTTGCATCAATATCTGCCTAGGCTGGTAAATCGTAGCCTCCTAGCGCCCATATCTAATGGCATGGGTAGTCTGCAAAAGATCGCGGAATTCTCATTGATCTTCGATTATTGGTATCATCGAACCTTCATCACTACGACCTTGCTCCTATCTTATTCTAGTGCACTTTTGAGTATACTGTGCGAAATTTTGGGAAGGAAAATTGCCGATGTAAATGATATTGGATGCGTTTATGAGAATCCTGGATCAGTGTTAGTCATGTGTAATTATCCGTCTGTACCCTCGTTGGCATACCATGTATTCCACGACCAGCGAGCTGCCGCACCTCATTCAAGGATAAGGTAGTGACTTCAACGTCTTTGCCATTCGAATCTTTTCCATGGCCACACGTAGACTTGCATTGAGCCCAACAGTCCTTCAAAGCTGTCTCGTAAAGCCTTCCAATCTCAAATAGGTCGTAGGGATCACGAGTCAAGACCAGGGAGCTGAGGTTCTTGAAGTGATTAAGGCGACGCGTGTTGATCATTGGATATGTGAATCGCTCAACGCCTAAGATAATTTTTCGGACACACGCTACCTCCGACAATGGTATGTCTTGGCCAAGTATGTCTTCTTCGTGAACCAAGAAGCTCTCAAGGTCCGTGCTTGCCGTTGGGAAGAACAGAGAATCGTGAGCGAAGTCGATGTAAGCTGGCTTGAATAGCTGAGATCCAGAGCTCGGCTTATATGAAGCCAAAGCCACTGCACGAGACTCGCTGCTATGGCTCGACGGTGCTCTCGGTAGACTACCAAAGCTATATGATGACTGCAGATGCCCCAAACGGGTACAATCTTGCGCTCTGCATGCACCCCTGCTATGGAATCATGGACCAACCAAGTACTCGTAGATACGATGATCTTTGGACCAGGATTCGCAGCTGTTTTGGGGTACCGTCTGTAACTCAACTTCGCAACGAGATGCAAGTAGAGGAAGCCGACTTGCCAACACCTCACATGGTATATATCCACGATGATAACGGAAGCTCAGTCAACTTTGGTACAGAAAATTGCTGTGATCGGCGGAGGCTGTTCTGGCATCGCAGCTCTCTGGGCTTTGAAAAACAGCGGTCATGATGTTTACCTGTACGAAGCAGATGACCGGCTCGGCGGGCACACCAATAATGTGCAATGGAAAGCTGGAAAGTATACAGAGAGGGTTAACACGGGTTTTATTGTACTCAACACTGCTGCCACCTATCATGCGTATATGCCGTCAGGGGCTGTTCGGAAGTGTTGTCGCTGGTTTTGAGTATTGGCTTACATATCAGCGTAGCTAATTTCATCAACTTCCTCAATGAGATGAAACTTGAGACAGAACCGACTAGAATGGATCTCTCGGTTCCACGAGACTTTGGAACTTTTGAATGGGCCGGGAAGGATCTGGCATCAGTGTTCTGTCAACGAAAGAACTTGTTTTCAGCACATATATGGAGGATGTTGTTTGATATTGTACGATTTAATCAATTTGCCCTCGACGTCCTGATCGATGCGTATGACCAAGACACCGTTACATGGAGTGAGTCCATCGGCAGGTACTTGGACCGGCATGGCTACTCCGAAGCCTTCAGAGACGGGTATCTGATCCCGATTACTGCTGCTGTATGGAGCACAAGCCCTGAGAGATGTATAGATGAGTTTCCTACGCTGACATTGATTAGATTTTTGTGAGTAGCGACTGCTGCAAGTATTTTCACTGGAATGACAAGCGACCAGATGGAACCATCATCAACTTTCGACTGTGGCTACTAGACTTGATTGGATTACACTGAAGCAAGGATCAAAGTCAAATATTGACGCGGTCATGGAAGACTTCCCATCGGATCATGTGCTTGTCAATAGCCCGGTGCAGTCGGTAAATAACGACGCCAATGGTCGTGTCACTGTGCACGTGGACGACGGACAAACAGACACATTCGACCATGTCATACTAGCTACCCACGGCGATCAGGCCCTATCAATCCTAGGTTCCTCAGGATCAAAGGAAGAAAATGATGTGCTCTCATGCTTCAAGACCTCACGCAATGAGGTGGTATTACACTCTGACATCTCACACATGCCCAAAAGACGTAGTGCTTGGTCAAGCTGGAACTATATGACGCTTTGCTCGGACTCGAAGGAGTAAGTCGACAATGTCTCCCTCACATATAACATGAATATTCTACAACATATCCCAGAAGATAAGCTCGGCCACATTCTAGTCACAATGAACCCTTTTCACCCACCTGACGCCACTCTGACGCCACTCTGACTCAAGGTCGATTTGTCTACCCACACCCTCTATACACTCCTGAGGCCATCCAAGCACAGAAAAGGCTTCGAGAGATCCAGAATAAACGAGGAATAAGCTTCGCTGGGGCATGGACAAATTGTGGCTTTCATGAGGACGGCTTCAGTAGCGGCTTACAGGCTGCGCAAGACCTAGGTGCAAAGCTTCCCTTTGACTTTGCAGATTCCACCCTGAGTAGGGGCAGGAAACCAAAACTTCAATCCGCTGACTACTTGGCTCGGATTCTTATCGTCTTCATTCAAAGTATGGTAATACAACCCGTGGAATTTCTGTTGGGGATCAAGAGGGGCCAGAAAAAAAAATGCTGAAAAGTAGGTGGAAAGGGAACGAGGACTAGTGTATTTGGGATACCAGGTATGAGAAGGTGCATTCCGATAGAGTGATCCGGCTGTAGTGTGAATGGGTACTTTCAAGATGATTTATAGGTGGAATGAGTAGGAAGTTGAACGCAACTCAGTTTAAGTTCATCCATACAAGTCTCTCAACGATGACCGGCCACACTACTGCTTTGCTATAAGGTCAAGTGAACATGCGCACGACAACCACTAGAGGAATGTTTACTCAGTAAGTTCTAGTTGTCGGCAGTCAAAAGTGTTCTATGGATTGTATGTCATTGGCTAACCAAGATAAATGATCTTATTTTTCTTCATCGATGCATTCCAATGATCCCAAGCCTCCTTGATGACTTGCCCAACGGCAACACGATACGCAACATCGCCTTTCCATAGGACTAGCATCACATTAATTACTCTCCAGCTACTAGCTGGCCGATCGGTTGAGTTTCCTTCGCCGTCTGAAGTGCTTGGTATATATTTCCCCGCTACTGCCCCTTTTATAGCAAGTCCTGTTCTCCTCGATGAAATGGCAATGAACTGATGCTTAATCCCCGTCCGAACAAGCCTGTCACATGTCCATATCTTCCCTACCCGATCTCCATTCCTGTCCTCAAGGTAATATGCTTGCAAAGCATCTCTTGGAGTCCGCGTCCGCGTAATCGGTGCGCCGATCCAAAAAGTACGTATAGAGGTGTAAAAGCTCAGTAACGTGCCGCTCAGTCTTAACAATTGCCGAGCATTTCTGGTCAAAGGGTCCGGATCATTCTTTTTCTTGTTGCCAAAGAAACCCAGTCGGCTAGACCATACACAATACGATGTTACAGTCCCATCAGATCGCAGAGTGTGAACTGTCATCTCGGGCTCCTGGCATGCAAGCGCATTGGGCCGCGAATACTCAGTCCATCTGCAGCCTTCACTCAGAGACCAAGCTGCCCATGACCATGTGGGAATACCTATCGTATCGATATCGATTGAATAAGGGCTTCCGTCTCTAGGCTGCCAAAGCAGCGTCTCAGCCAGCCAGTCTCTCGGCAGCCCGCCCGGAAAAGCTCGTCTTGATCCATCCAGGACTTTCAACAGCCCCGAGACTGCTTTAAGTTTATCCTCGCTGAATGTGAATGTGCGTTGAGTGAATTCAGTAATCAACGCTACATAGTTTGGAAGAAAATGAAGCTCCCAGTCTTTTTCAGCGAGTCTCCAGGCGTCAAATGTCAGAGTATCCGTGACTTGGTCGAGCAAGTTCGGCTCCTTAATTCGTGGAGGGACCCATGCGAAGGGGTTCTGACGCCTTTTGATGCTGTACGATAGGGCGCCAGCTTCCATCGCAACATCTTCCGCGCAGATTGAGTTGGCGCAGCGAAAATATACTTGGTAGTCTGTGAATAGTAGTAGCCGCTTTGAAAGCAGCTGGGCCGTGTCAGCAAGTACTTCAGTTCTGGAGAGTCCGAAACAATGGAGAAGCTTGCTAAGAAGGAGAACAGTGAGAAGATATTTCATGATGAGGTCGGGGTAGTCCCGACCTTTTCTTGCAACGTCCACCCTCTAGTATTCCAGAATAGTTCGGTACCTGAATTGAGTTCCTGAAAAGATGGAAGAGCTACAGCAAGCTCAAGTTTCCCAACGATCGCAGTGCGTTGACGATTCCGTCTCACCCGGCTGACTCCTGGTAGTCCCCAATCTGCGTCTACATGGCATTAGCATTGCAATATTCAGCGCTTCAGAGGTCAGATCGTTTCAGGAGAACTTACGCAGACCAGATCCAGCGGCGATTGTCAAAGTCGCATTACTGTATATTTCGTCCATCATACCTATTTGAATCTCTTGGTCCGTCTCGTCGTCTTGCACGATGCAGAGCGAATCAACCCACAGATACCTATACCCAAGAGAGCGAGTGACATCGATGGCATCTCGGATCGTACGTGGTATGTTGTGAGGAAGTTCCACTACTTCTTGTCCATAGTCATCAACACGGACGGCTCTCTTCAAAGTTCGAGGCATCCGCCACCCCCGCGGCTTTTCCTTCTTCAGCGTCTTTTCTCCCCAGACATACGTCAAAGCGACATACTCATCCTCTTCGCCCAGGCCTCTTTTGATGATCAGGCTCTTCACATCTATCACTCTCAGACGACCCTGTAGGAAAAGTCGTGACGTCTGGTCACTGATGCATCTCTTCGAACTCCCAGTGTGATACTTTTCGCACAAATCAAGCCATGTTCGACACAGCTCCAAATTTACGAGCTCCCTGTCCACTATCCTCCCAAAGAACGGTCCTGGACGTACAGGTCGAAGATAAATCTCACAGAAGCCATAGTTCCAAGATAGATAATACTGGTAGCGAGACTCGGTTCTCGTTTCTGAAGCGTGCGAATGGAGATCAAACTCATTGGAATAATCCATTTCTCGTGTTCCATGATACTCGTTATAGCTTTTGCAGCATTTCCAGCTCCTTTTGTTAGATAGTTTGATGACACTTCTGTCGGACGGTCGATAGCTATCTGAGAGAATGGCTGCTTTGACGAGGCTACAGAAGGGACAATTTTTTCGTTTGGAGACCTTCTCCCAGGAGCCTAGTCTGAGCGCGAACAATCTTTTCGTATAGCTGTATTTGCGGAAATTGATGGATCTGCATGTTGAGCAGAGTGAGTGCGACATGTGCGAGGGTATAATGTAGCACGGCTGAGGTGGGGTAGTTCTGCGACTTCAGTGAGGCTTGCAAGATGATTAGAGGGAATGATATCTTGGGCAGTCGACGTCGTAATAGCTGATGTGATGATAGCTAGACTGTGAAGCACCGAAGAATTGACAATGAACAGATAAGCACCGTATGGATATGATGTTGGACAAGATATTATGTTGGTAGTTTTCAGCCGCTCCAGGCTGCCTTGAAGGGCGACGTGATCATGTAAGCTCAGCCATTTCTGGTGCGTGATGCAGAATGGACACATCCTGTATATTCAATCAACGATCCAACCGAGCGGGCTCAGAATAATCGATCAGATGTGAAGTAACGCTACGCTAACAGACCTACACCGAGCAAGTGCACATCGAAAAGTCTAATAAAACCCATGTGGAATGATGATAGAAGGCGGAGACTGGATGCGGATGCGATCAGCATGACCGAAGGCTGAAGTATGAAAATCTGCCTCGTTCTGGGCGACCGGGACAGCCTCACCATGTAGCTACTCGGTGAGCTAAAATGACTAAAGCAGATCAACGATTCCATTAGAGGGTTGATGGAACCCCAAAAAGAAAACATGCTTGTAAACAAGAGTCAATTTTAAAATACTCCAAGGAGGACTGTGACCAAATACAGTATTTTGCTCTGCGCCACCAAGACTCCTCTACCTAGGCACGGCAGGTACCATCACTAGATGCTCTTCTGAACACAAAATGACAAAGACTGAGTAGGAGGGCCATTCTCTGCTAAATACATACGCTGGTCAGCTAAGCCATACTATAATATGTACGCAAAACATCAAAGTTCGAAATCCCCATTTAACTACTCCTTGTTCTCTCTCCTCTGTCCTCCTAGTGCTTCTGTATCTGCGCCACCCTCTCCGCAAGTCCGATGCGCCTTCCTCTGAGCTCGGTAAATAACCTGTTAACATTAAACAAGCGGAGTGAGTATCTCGGAAAGTATGATGGTGGCTTTTCAGGGCTTCGAAGGCTGTACAGGCGCTTGGTGGTTACTGTTTGTATTCGGGGACAGGAGGGGACGGCGTGGAAGGGGGTTAAAAGAGGATGGTTGAATACAGAAGGTAGGAAACAATTTCCTCCACCGATTCGAAAAATAGATAAAAGAACAACCATTTATTCTAATATTGTGGTAGAGAGGTGCCATACTGTGATGCTCAAAGGTTTTTACAAGGTATCTGTACTGCCTTCGCTTCCACTGTTTACATTTGAGCCAAGTCCCCGGGTTCCACGAGACCCCTAAAAACGATAACTTGTAAGGATAGAATGACCCTTGTGTTGTGCCCAATTACTGCGCTGAAATCAGGTGAACTGCGAGAGTGAAGCACAGTCCAATGAAACGGCCTGCAGCCCATTGCTGGGAGCATACAGTGTGCAGCTTATTTTACGTGATCGCCTGTCAGATTTTGCGGGGACAGTGCGCAACGAAAGTCAACCCGACTCTTCTCATCAAAGTCCTTGTCCGACTCGAATCATCAATTGTGAATTGGCAGCACTATCCCTCAACTTTACTCCTTCGATCAATTCAGGACCGAGAGGTTCCGTATGGGTCGCTCACAATGAAGCCGCTGTCCGTGTGAGCATGGATTGGCCCGGAAGCCCTCAATCCGTCGTCCACTTCATTGCGATAACAGTAGGTGGCATTCGGGAACCAACCATCCACTCCTATTCTGGTTACAATCTGCTTGCACTCTCGGTGTTCCCAATCAATCTGAGACATGTACTGACTCCCCGATTATCAAGTATTCAACTTTCTTCATCGGAACCAGGCTGGACTTACTCTACACCATCGCCATCGCTACCTTTCTTCATCGATCCGCACTATACTCGTACTTACTCTTGGCACTTCCTCCGGGGATCTCTATCTCAATGCTCATTGTTAGTGTGTTTATGAGGTTTCTTGTTCTCCCTCTCCAGAAAACACTTACTACCACTTGGCACGGCCTGGACACCCATATTTTATTCCCTGCAGGACAACACACTCGCGTCTCTTCCCGGTGAAATATACGTTCTCCTACTCTTACTTGGCTGTAGGAATTCCGGTGGAATTGACAGCAACGTGAATGAAATGATATGCATCGACGATCGCTTACCTTCGTCGATCTGGACCAACTTTCCCTTCGCAGACTTATTCGCTTGCAGCTGGTTTTCAATCCGAGCTTCCGATTCTTTACAGAGGGGCCAAGGAGAGTTAGGTCCCAGACAGAGGCTGGATTTGTATCTCCAATCCGAGGTACGAGCACTCTCCTTTATCTCAGAATGCTTTTCTGACAGGGTGTAGGAACTCAGTCCAAGAGACTTTCCTCATGCGTATCTAGTCACTGCTCCCAGATTCGCCGGGTCCAGCTTCAATCCAGTCTCATTCTGGTATCTCTACTCGGCCACCCAAACGCCTTCCGCTATGATCCTTGAAGTGAACAATACTTACGACGAAAGACGACTGTATATCGTGTTTCGAGGCACCTCTCCTGAACCTGGAGCCCCAGCTGGGCGAGCGACCATCGAGGGGTACCGAGCGAAACACTTCTATGTATCGCCATTCAACTCCCGGAAAGGTCATTATTCGGTGCTGTCAAGTGATCCTCTGGGACCAGATATGAACGTATTTCGCGGCATCGATGTCAAGATCACGCTTAATTCCTCGAAAGGGCATCCAAAGCTGGTAGCAAGATTGGTCTCTGAAGGGCCTGCAGTTGATCCAACAGCTCTGGGTCTCTCTTCCAAATTAACGTTCTTGACGAAATGGTGTTGGGTCGGCTTTGCAATTGTGCCTAGAATCGTGAAGGAAGCTATCGTTCTGCTCTATCGCTGGAAATTGAATATGGTGGATAAGCTAGAACTATTGATTGGATCAATCGGAAAACGTGCAACCTCAATCGAGTAAACCCTCGAGGAGTGCTTGAGACAATACCTCGAATTCGTTGTGCACAATTCCAGGACGCCTGTCTCGCTAAAGTATTCAGCAAGTGGATTCCCATCCGAAGCTGAGATGATCTTTACTTCTCATCGTAATGCGGATTTGCAGGCCCATGAAATTCTGGAGTTTCGAATACTGACGCTGACATTTTACTCTCGATTTATACAATACAACGACAGCCTAGGTGGGATGAGCTCGCAACTCATGGAGCACAGGACGATATGGATGAACAAGCCGGAGCTTCTACCTGTCATATTTTCTCCTTTAACGCTCACGCGACTTAGACCTCAGTCTGTGAGCTTTTCCAGCTTCTTGTTCTCGACTTTGGTGATGCAACTCCGACGACAACCACCAAAAGCTTCGATTGATTCAGTGCTGGCACAACTGCCTCAACTCTTCCGTCGTCTCACAAGACTGAAGACGCTGATGTGTCCTCGATAGAGGCATACATGATGATGCATCCAGTGAATGGACGAAACATGCGATATAAGTCAACTGTCATTCGACAATCGATAGCTGATCGTTTCTTCATTGGGCGATTCGCCTCGCTGGAACGGGGGATTTTTGCTGCTCGCTTAGGAATTGCTCTGGCATTTGCATCATCCCTGAGCCAAATACAGACCCTGTGGAGTCTGACCTGACGATGAAGGGGTTTCTCCAATGTTTATTCCAGTAAATCGTACGATAAAAGGGCAAAAGTTACCTCGCAGAAGCTCAAAGACTCGCCATCAGCCTGCGTCTTTTAGAGCCGAAACAGCGCCAGCAGTTTAGATGTCACAAACACCAGCCATTACATCTCGGCAGACTACCATCACGTTGCAAGAGAGATCTTCGTGCTCCACTCAATGTCTCTATTAGACACTCAAAAAGTGCTATATCTGGAACATCGCTAGTAAGAAACAGGACTTTGATACTTTTTCAGCGGAGAATCATGGCTATGCTCTCCTTTCTGGGCGTTGATCTGGCAAAGCGTGGGCCGTTCAAATTCACAGGAGTGCTATAATGTTTTCGATTGGTTTTATCTTGAAACGCCGAATCTATCTCCTAGATAGAAGGAACTCCGAAGGCACTCTCACTGCACCGGACCGGCCACAAACTCGTCTAGCTCGCCGATCTTCTTCACATCCCCTGAAAGTCTCTCTTTGACCCTCTCCATTTTCCTCTGCCCAGTCCTCCTATCAACCATCATCATCTTTCCACCATCTCTAACCCTCATTTCATTGTTTTGCCAAACACTCTCCTGATCAACACACTCACCAGCTCTCCTCAATCTCTCTCCTAACACACCCCTCAAGACACCAATGACAGCATCTCTCGCACAGCTCAGATCCCCACCACTGCCCAAACTTGCAAAGACTCCTCTACAAATTCCCTTGGCTAGCGTCTCCACGCCGCGGGCATTGCCCCATCCCTTCGTTGCAACAAACTTCTCCATCAGCGCCGTCACTTCAGCATTTGCGCTTCGACCCTCGTCCAGGAATCCCAGGCCGATGCCCGCCTGCTTTACCTTAATCTTCAGAATCTCCACACAAGTCTCGGGCGACAAGTGCTCGAAACTAATCTCCTCCGGAAAGCGACTCGCCAAACCAGGATTCATGCCCAGTAGCGCATTCATCTCATCCTCGTACCCCGCAAGAACAACAACAACTTTCCCTTTGAACTTCTCCTTTGTCATGAGATCAACAAGCTCACTCACAACTTCGCTTGCATAACTACATTTCCTCACATCAGCAAGTCGATATGCCTCATCAATAAACAGAACTCTTCCCAGAGCCTTTTCAAACACTTTAGCTGTTTTGGGTCCGGAATGCCCAATGTATTTGCCAATTAAATCGCTTGCCGAGCATTCCACGACTGTGTGCTCAGCGAGTAAACCCATGTCATAATACAATCTTGCGACCTTCCTCGCTGTAGTGGTCTTCCCTGTTCCAGGCGGGCCTTTGAACACGAAGTTCGTGGGAATATATTCTCTCGGGTCGAGGTCTCGGCTTTTCATGGTGAGTGCTACGCGTTGGTATGTTTCGAGCTTGTGGATGACGGACTCACAACCTACGACATCAGCGAAAAGTCTGCGGAGGTTGGAAGGAGCAGACTTATGTCGATCGAAAGAGGGGTCGAAGTCTTGAGGGAGGAAGACCCATTCTTTGGGACGATCGGCAACTGGCAAAATTGACACCCGTGATTGGTAGTTTGTTTTTGCTTTCGAGATGAGGTTTTCTACTTCTCCTCCGTTCCCGTAATTCGCTCTCTGGCTAGCTTTCTTCAGGACATCCATCGCCACCCGTATGGCTTCATCTGTTGTTTCAAGGACATCATCGGCCAGTTTCGAGCGCAAGATGCTTTCCAGCTCTTGTGTCGTGAAATTCTGGAAGCGGAAGGCGCCGGCGAGTGGAAAGCGGCGAGCGAGACCTGGGTTGGAATTCTGTAGCATTTCTTCCATGGCAGTGTCGTAACCGAGTAGGAGAACGCAGCGATCTTCACCTGGCGTGAATTGGATCTCGCCGACGAGTGTGTCCATGATGCCTTGTCTGTAAGAATCACTTTCGTTACCAGTGCCATCTGAGCCGCCGCTGTACATCATGTATGCTCCATCGATACTGAGGACATTGCCGATCTCTGCGTTCAGCGCAGCCTTGGTATTTGCTTCAGAATCTCTAATGTATTGGCCAATCAAATCGCTCGGGTTTCGCAGTAGTACTTCTCCCTTACTCAATATTCCAATCTCAGCAAGGAGCTGTCCATAAAGCTTGGCAACGAGTGTTTTGCCTGTGCCTGGCGGCCCAAGGAAGAGGCGGTCGAGAGAAACTTTCAAGAGAGGTTTCTCTTCCATCTCGCGCTGGTAATTGGCTTTGACGAGTTCCAAAAGGCTAAGAATAGAGTCCTCGACCTTTTCTAGGCCGGTGAGCTTCTGCAGTTGAGTCCATGCAGGACTGTTGAGTACTGCATTTGATGGATCTGGGCCGAGAATATCTTCTTTGGTGAACTTGTAGTCTTCTGGGTCGACATCAATTACGGCATTCTGGATTTCATCGCTGTTCACTTCTTGTTGTTCCTTTGCGAGTCCGGTGTTATCATCCTCGTCGGCCATGGCTTGCCCGGAATCTTGGAGTTCTGCTAGAGTATCAACATCTTTGATGACAGTATCAGATTCTGAAGCGACAGAGACAACGTTTAGAGCCGCAATAGAATTGTCGAAGCCTCCTTCCGTCTCTGATGAGGTGATCCCATCACCAGTTTCGCTGCCTTCGTCCTCTGCGGCAGAGGTACCCTCAGGGACCATTTTCGGATCTACCTTCTGCTCACCCCCCAAAGTACCACTATCAGTTTCATTTGATGTTGATGGGCTGTCAATGTCCTGGGCTGGCTTTGATGCTTGAGGCTTCTTCTCTCTCTCGACGGCCCGTCTGATGACTTGCCTCTCCCAGACTCTGCCCACCAACGCCTCCACAGCTCTTGCATTTCCAAATCTATCCATCCCACGTCCCCTGCCCACCCTCCTCGTCGCAACCCTGACGAATAACCCGTCTTCACCACCTTCAACACTCATTTTCCCATCCCACTTTTTCTTGACCAGTCTGCCAAAAATGCCAATCAATTCCTCGTCCTTGAAGTCGTGGAAATTGATCAGATACGGGAACATAGTGGCAGTACTATGACTACCGTGTCCGATAATCTTTTGCATACCTTTCTCGGTGCCGGCAAGGATGAATGCGATTTTTTTTAGATTGGACAGGAATGGTTTGGAGAAGGTAGTCGAGGACTTTGACGCCGCTGCTGTGACCGCAGGAAAGCAAGAAGTGTGCATCGTCGATGAACAGGACACCGCCACTGTGTTCCAAGTTTTCGATGTATTTCTTGATGCGGCTTATGCCACCATCTGCGAGATATATGCCTGTCGTTGACTTGACAGTGGATGTGTCGATGAGACCGGTAGCATGTAGATAGGCTGCATAGTGATGGGCGAACGTGGTCTTGCCCGTCCCCGAACCGCCCATCAGGATCGTCCCTAAACCCTCACACTTCATATCCACTCCTTGCATCTGGGATGTTTTAACCTTTGCCTCCAACTTTCTAATGTGCTCCTTCGCGCCATTCCAACCCACCATCTCCATGATTTCTGTACTCTCTTTGTCTTTCTGTTCTCGCAACTCTTTTTTCATTTCCGCTGCTCGGCGAGCTGTGATCGCTTCATAGTCTGGCTCCGCTTCTTCTTCCGTCTCTTCTTCAGCACCGTCGTCCTCATTTTGATCATCATTCTCGTCCTCACTCTGTTCAGCGCTGGTCACTTGCTTCTTTTTTCTTCTTATTGTATACTTTGCTATCTCTTAAGAAGATGTCGAGATCAGACGTCTCGGAAGGGATATATCTCGGGCAGTACACATCAAGTGAGTGAAGCACCCCTTCCGGGCAGACACATTTCAGTCGATAACATATCTCAAGATTGCTGTGGCCGAGGACCTCGAGCCGCTTCTTGGTAATCGAGGTTCCAAATACTATTCGTCGACGCTGGACGCTGAATTTGAAATTTCATTTCCCAAGCGATTTGTTCGATGAAGAAGCGCGGGATGCAGGCGGGCACAGTTTCGTACTTGATTTCGAGGAACGATCGAATGCTTCTGAACAATGCCGCAATATCGAACCAGGAGGGTGACGAGGCGTGTACATCGAGTCCGTAGCTCGATGTTCTAGTCAGAGAAGACGACATCGGTTCGAAAACTGTGAGATAGACGTCCGGTATCTGTTCTCCTGGTGCGGGATGCAAAATTTGGCAGACTTCTTGCACATTTGATTCATTGACCATCTCAGCATTCTTCTCTGCCACTCGATCCTGCAACACGTCCTGCTTGAAATCTGGCGAATAGCCTGGCGGTGGTGTAGTATTCACCGTCCTCGACACGCTCAGGCTTTCTGGTAATACTTCATGTCGTTCCTTCTTCTGTGAACAACTTGGGTTCGACCTGAACAGTACCTTGTTCAATAACCCCAGACTACGGATGACCTGCTGCGTACGTCGCGCAGTACTATCCGCTTCTGTCGGCGAAATTGATGATGTCTGTAAAATGTTGTCCAAGGATGAAATAGCTTGAAGGAGAATATGCTGGGAGAGCTCTTGTTCGGTGGTGGAGTAGCCAGAAATGTGATCTAGCATATTGAAACCTTTTCTCAAGACCAAATATTGCTCGTTGAGCAGAATAACGATAGAAATGCGGCGATTCGCACGACGGCCAGTATATCGAAGTCAAAATGGCAGAAAAGGTCGAAATTCAGACAGAAACGACAGATGTAAAGAAACTCACGGGACCATCCACTACTTATTCGACCGGGAAGCCCCATACT
Source organism: Deltaproteobacteria bacterium (assembly GCA_002685535.1). Lineage (GTDB taxonomy): Bacteria > SAR324 > SAR324 > SAR324 > NAC60-12 > Arctic96AD-7. Next base: position 9,434 of record NYXK01000202.1, on the reverse strand, counting down.
AAGCCAAAATTACAATGGTTGCTGTACACAGTGAGGCTGAAATAGGCACAGCATGCAATTGACCCACTTTCCCTCAAGGACTCACCGATTGACCACTTGGCGCCGGCACGAATCGCATTTGCAACCTAAAACTTCCCATAATCATTGAAGCCGACTCGCTCTAGCATTTCCGAACCATGAATTTACATGTGATACCGCATAGGCACGGTAACAAGAAGTGCAAGGCTCGCAGCTGGCAGCCTGTGGCTGGGGTTTTTGCTCATAGTGTGGCCTACGCTAGCAGGTGATTTTGGCCCCCAAGAGTCATCGTACAACAAGAACGGTACTTGAGCAGATGCGACAGGTGGAAAGAACTTCAGGGGTGGTGAGTGATGAGCTGGGGTTGTTAGGCGTCGGTAGTGGTTGGAGTCTGAAGGTTGGAAAACACTGAAGGTCTGGGTTCAACAGGAGGAGTGTTGACTTAGTCATCACAATTCCAACTATCTGACATCTACCCAGCCCATGTTGTCCTTATGTTTCGAGCCATATCCCTTAATATTATACCGCCGATGAGGGTATCAGATCTTTTGAAGCGCGTCTTCCGATTAGTCTTAGATTCTACAAGTTCTAAAGATCTGTGAAAGTAGCAATTGTATCGTCAACAGTGCTAGACAATTCAAATCGGGAGGGCGACGATACACTGTGAGGACACTTCACAGAGAGTAGATTTATGGCCACCAGAAATGGTGCATCGAAAGCGTCTCTCGGATCCTTTGATGGACGTTAAAGCAATCGCATTTATGGTATCGCAGAACATCTACTATACATCTCACAAGGTCAGCCTAGCCTCCGCACTCTGAAGGGCTACTTGACGGGCACATCCAAACACTGGCAATCCTCAACTTTCCCACCCTTTCCCATCCCACTCAGCAAGCTCGGGCATCTAGCTGCTACTGCAGCATTAGTGCCGCACTGCATTACCAGTCCCCAGACTCGTTCCATCGCAAAGCCAAAGTACGGATTACTCGGACTATCTTCATCCGCGCCCGCGCCTGCTATATCCTGAGAAGAAGTGTCGTGACTCCATCCTTCTTTGCTTGTGATTGTAGTGAGAAGTCCGCCAAATACCTTCCTACTTATTCCACGGATGCGGCGGGCGCTGGCCACAAATTGACCTTTGTAGGAGAGGAGGATCTGTTCTTCCGCTTCGCAAGCATGAGAGTAGATCTTCTCATAAAGAGCTGGGATAACCCCCCATTTGTCTTCCCAGCCCCATCTGTCGCTGCAATTGTTGCATGTGCAAGTTACACCCGTGAAGCCCAGACTCAGCATTCCGGTTTCCTTGACTAGGTAAGAATTTATTCTTGGAATCAATTCTCTCATGTTGTGCGCATGTGCTTGAATGAACATCGTTTGTTCTGCGAGCTCGTCCCATTTGTTGACAATATGTGAGAGATATGTTCCACCCTCTCGCCCAAGGTTGTCTAAACGCTCGACCTGGTCTGCACCTGTGGCTTCTTTGAGCTGGTATAAATCTTGTTTGGGATCTTTTGTGTAGATTATGACGCGCGGTTGGAGGGTCGCGAGCAGAGTCGTGCGTCTGAGTGATTCGAGCATAGATCTGACGGAGACTGGGTCTTCCTTGTACATGGATACAACGATTTCAAACCGGGTCGGAGGTACGAATGCGGTGTCGAAAGATGTCGGTAGACTCGGCGCCAGCGAGGTGATTGCAGAATAGGCAAAGGAGGAGATTATTGAGCTGAAAAGGATGAGAAGGGCGAACAAAGTGCACGCAGTCAAAACTCCGCTGGGTTTCGATGGTTCTCTCCTCTCTTTCCCAAGCGATTTGTTGATCCATTGTTGAATTCCGTCCACAAATGACAAAACCAAGTGTTGTGCTTGCTCTGCTCCGAGCAAACAGATAGATGCGACGAGATAGGCTGCAATTTGAAACAGGGAGATGAATGAAGCCGGATCAGAGATTATTATCGCCAGAAGAAGCAGGAGACTTGCCGCGAAAGGCGCGAGAAAGTCTGCACCATGGACTGGTATGTAGGAAAACTGTAGTGCTGTGTCCTCGAAGGATATCGGGGAGTATGCCAGAAGGGAAGTCCCAGAGAACGCAGCTGCAACGATGGAGACAAGGTTGATAATCATGAGTACGACAGTGCTAATCCCAAGAAAACTTGCGGATCTGATGCTCTCAATATAGTATCCCGTAATGCCACTGAAGAGAAGGCCAAAGGTTAGAGTCATGATAACGAAACCATGATATGCTTTCAGCCTTGCCTGTACCGCAATATCTGTCCCAGCTCTTTCTGATCCTACTATGAATAAACCACGAGCCGCTCCTATCAAGAGCATCCCTCCCACACCAAATACCAGTCCTGGAACCATGAGACGATATTCATTGTAGAGAACAATGCTTGATGCTGCTGTGGAGACGACAGCTTCCAACGGGATGTATGTTTGCGATCGAGATTTGGAACAGCAGACGAAGAGGACGAGGGATTCAATGGTGTAGATGACAGGCTGTATCATTTAGTATCGATGGAGCAAGTGGATTTGTATCACCTACAAACAGCATAACCAGGACTGCCAGACTAGGCATATGCAGTATTCCTTCCAGTAACATGGGAAATGAAGCCGCAGCCGCCAACGACGCTGGGATCATAGGACCCCAGTAGCTGTTCAACAGAAAGTCGTCACCATCTGGTTGTCTCAGCCCCCGCGCGCTTCTTTTTGAACTTTGTATATAATTCGCGTCTGACTTTATTCGAAGAAGGACAATGTAAATGATAAGAATCGTGCCGAAGGATCGAAAGGCGATCGTGAGAGCTGTTTCGTGTCAGCCATTTGGGTAGGAGGGGTAGTTGATCAATTGACGTACGGTAATCTGGTAGTTGTTAGTGAAGGCTTCTTAGAAAGCTGGTGGACTTACGGTATCCATGTATTACCATCAGTCGCTTTGTAGTATATACCGCTGTCGCAGAGCAGAAAGACCAGCATCTAACAGACATAAAGGATCAGTACACCACAGGAAGTTTTCCAGGAGGGGCTGCCTCACGCAGCTCTCATGTAATTATAGCCCGCTTGCGTGAAATCCAGGCCATGCTCCTCGTCCCTCTCGTCAAATGCCAGAAATGGAGCATTGCTGTCACTGGTTTCGGTATTAAAGGTCGTCAAGGGCGCAGCCACTGGCTCTCGAGGAGTTGTCGAGAGCATCATTCATGGCTGTGGTGGAGATCGAGATTGTTGGGAAAGGAAATGCGTTGACGTTTGTAGTATTTCTTGTGTCGTGTCAGAGAGGCTGAATGTTGTCGCGTCTTGATGCGCTGCAGCCTTGGCTTGGCTCAGCCTTGCAACTTGAATCCTTGTCCAGTTCAGGGGTTGAGTCGCTGGGGGATTACCCTAGCGAGGAGTAAACAAGACTGGGAAGGATTTGAAACACGAGAAATTCACGCAGTTTCGAGGGCTGCTTTTCGGAAATTCCTAGTTTCGAGGAGTCAAGTAATATTGTGGGCTTGAGGTGAATGTGTTTTCTCCCCATCGTCTTCTTCAACTGACTTGGTTCATGGGGCAGATCTGAACTTGGTATGTCAAGGATCACATACAGTCTCTTGACTGACTTTCAATATCGTAACTTACTGAAGGCGTCTGAGCCAGGCTGACGAAGACTCATCAATACTGTGCGGGTGGGTCACCCAAATTATAAGATTTATGAGAAGGGGCGACCTCCGATCCTTGATTTCCTTCATACTTCATGATCGCCATCAGGTTCTCTTTTCCCTTGGAATATTGCCACATTTCGATTTCTCGGAACCCCATCGCATCATATAGTGGTCTTCCTTGAGTCGTTGCATACAGTACTGCCGGTATCTGCTCCCGCTCTACTATATCCAAACCCCACTGAACCAGTTTCCTCCCAACCCCTTTCCTCTGGGCGTCTGGGGCTACTGCAAGTTGAGGTAGAAATAGGCAGTCATCAAATTCGGGTTCCTCTTTTCGATAAGGCTCATCTTCAAATGCTATGTACGAGACTGAATGCCGTAGTGAAGTTGCTGGATTACGAAAGGCGAAAAAGACCTGCGCTATTATGCCGCGAGCGAAAGATTATCGAACCTCTGGCCAAATCAGCACCTGGCAACTGACGGCACTGGCTTTTCAAACCTTTCCAGTTCCAATTAGTTCTTCCCTCTGACTTGCTTTCTGGATTCTTATCGTCTCCAGTCCGCCGCCAACACGCAAATCCAACGATTTTCCAGCCCTCACTTCCATCTTTCCCTTCAGCAACCATCATCGAAAACCCCTCATCGTCCATCTCGCATCCAAGGGTGAATGAGTAGTAACTTTGATAAGCCTCTGGATGTTCTTTCCGGCGTGGACATAAGAACGTATCAATATCACAGTCAACATACGCGGCTGCGGCAGTGGCAGCTAGCGTTGGAAGATCTGAAGCTCGTGCTGGCCGAATTCGCATCGCGCGTCACACCTCAGAAGCGTTGTTCGCAAAGACGTTTCAGCACCAAATGGGTTTTTTTAACGGACCATATATGCAATCGTTTATTACTCAGGTTAATCTGCCGAGGCCCGGTATGAATCACTCGGTGGATTTTATTATATTTAAGTATATTTTACGTGAGCTTGCTTGTTCGCCTTGGCGTACATTTGTTGAGGTGGCAATTCTGTCATGATGAGAGCTGCAGACCCGGTTGGCCGTGTACTTCCAATTGCGAAGAGGAGTATTATTGGTTGCTTTGCAAATACTCGCAATTCTCTTGACCGGTTTTCCTTCGAAAATTCCAAATGCGACGAAGACATCTTTGCGGAGCTTGATCATAGCCTCATTTATTTCCTCCTCAGGTCCTTCACTCTCGATTGTGCAGCTGTCAATAAGCAGATCGCAGAACTGGTCGTATTTGGCCGATAAAATTTCTTGGTGGGATCTGGTGGCCAGGCTATCTCTCGAGGTAATAGTACGGTGATCGATGATGCCAGGTGCATTTAGGAGATTTTTTGTGAGAGCCCAGTAGAGGAAGATTGTGAAGTTCTTGGGCTTGCAGCTGCGCAGAAATAAGCGCGTGGTCTCCCTATATACGGTAATTCCGTTGTGTTTCTTGGGTTTATTGGTGCAGATTGTGCTGAATAGTTTAGATTTTGAAGAAACCAGAGCTTTGTTGGTGAGAAATTCTGTCCTCTCCGGCCAACAATGACCTTCAGGGTAGGAAACAAAGCTGCTTCGGATATAAAAGAGTCAGCGGTACTGCCATAGGCTGACTATGTTTTGTATTGGGCTTACGTTGACATTTCCACCTTCTTCCTCTTCTTCGTCAACTAGATCGCGAACGTAGAAGAGGCACTGCACGACCAACGCAAAGCGACAAGGAAACCCAATACCTGCCCAGGACCTTTCGTTATCGGGTGCGTAAAAGGAGACTTTCGTAAGAAGTACCCAATAGGTTTTTCTCTCTCTTCGAGTAGCCTTGGCACAATTTGGAAGTTGAAATCACTGCTAGCAATTGTTGGAAGTGCTATTGCGAGCCAGATCTCAGGCGAAAGGAGTGATTGCAAAGCCCCGAACTCGCTCAAGGGGAAGGCGCCGGCTAAAAATTAGGTAAATCAATCGTGTCATAAACTGTGTGAGCGTAGGATCGATTCACCGTAACTGATGAAACAAGTGCTGTTGTCTTGGAAAGCTGGCAGCCGAGTCTCGCTTGAGCACACTAGCGCTATCGATGTCAACAAGCTTCGAATTTTTATTTTACCACCCGTTCTAAGCAACGCCATCTTCTTTCACATTGAAGCAAGCAAGTCCCTTTTCAAATTCGAAGCTTCGAAATATGTTTTTCGTCGTCAATACCGCTGTTGCTCGCTGCTAAGTCACGAGGATATCCTCGCACGTCCCTGCCACAGAGGAGCTGTTAGCTATTGAGGAGCTCACCTTCCACCCGTTTTGTCGAATGCCGTCCAATATCCGACTTTAGGTTTGGGTCATAACTATTCGCTTCTGCCGCGCATCTTGATGGTCGACCACGTTTCAGCTCTCACGAAGACCCCATGGAGCGCACGAATTACGACAGCCAAGCTACCTACGATAGTTGGTCTGACGACTTCGGGGGGTTCTATTCTTACTAGTGTCACGAACACAGAATAATTGAGAGCTTGACTCGCGATACGTTTGTTCCTGCCATATTCCCCGTTGATCGAAAAGCGCGCTACGAGACCCTCAAGGTTTACACGCTCTATTTCCATGCCCAACTCGACAAGCAAATCTACTTCCATTCCGCAAACACGTACTTCAATATTAAGCCTAGATGACAGGTTTTCTCGCCAAGTCAGAGAAAATGGAGGATACAAGACGCAACAAGACGTTGATGGCGCCTCGAATAATGCTCAACAGAGAATACTGCTCGAATGAAGCATACACTGCTGCCGCCAAATTGGGTGGGCTTCCAGTCAGTCTAAACCATCCGACAACCAGGAGTACCGAGCGAAGGCTTGGCTAACATGTGGTTCCAAACATGGCTTGATGGCAAGCCTGTCCTGGGAAGGGGTGCTAAGACCTGTTCCATCAACCTGAGAGTGGCTGACTATGGTTCGTTGGGTAAGATTGGGGCTTGGGCGGATTTCGATCTTGAGGGCTGGGTCGGCGTGGGAGCTACATGCTGAAGAGCCTTTTCAAGCGACCTTGATGGTGATGTGGAATACTTCAGCCATAGTTTCAGTGCGATCGAAGCTCAATTATAGGCTTTGGCTGTTGCTTTGTCTATCTTGAGCCGTTTCGGTGCCCAGCAGCGAGGTTTACCTTCCAAATTTTCTCTCGAAAATGGCTACCATGGCACGCCTCGGAATTGATCATGCCTGGACCTTGAGCATCGGACTTTTACCAATACGATTCAGGAGGGTGTGTTGATAACAATGCAAGCATAAATCCACGAAACTGTCTTTTATTGCTTTAGTACCCTGATTTGCGTCTCTTTTGCCTTTTGAGATGGAGGTAAGAGGTTCGGGGCACAGCGTACGGATCATACTACAATACGACCTTAAAGCGAGCTTTACAGCGTGGTATGAATTTCAAACTTTCTTCTTGCGTCTGATAGTGACAGTGCCCGACATGTCTCATTTATCATCACGTCCAATATGCTGCCGCGCATTTATGACACGGGCTCGTGGTAGTGTACGACCTTGACCAACAGAAGTCCAGTTTTGTTCGATGGTTAATTCATCATCAGATATTGCACTCACATGGCTAGCCTTACACCCCCTTTCTTGGTAATTACAAGCGTGCATCACGGCAGAATCTTCAAGTGATGTTGGCTGCTCTTGAGCACGTGATTAGCCAAAGGGTGGTTACTAATACCCTTGGAGTTTAGCCCGAACCAAAGGTACATAATAACTCTTTTAAAATCTGCAGCTATTCTCTCCAACTTTTTTCCTACATCTATCTACAAGTTGCTTACTGCTGCTTACATTACCACGAATCATAAACTATATCTTGCGAACATCTAGGCACAACTCCACATCCCTGCAAGTCAAATGACCCTACCCAGCTTGTGAACTTGGAAAGCGCAAGCATTCCAGAAGTAGCACAGTGATCGTTTACATCTACGCATCACAGCTTCTGGTTGCAACACCACCTCTCGAGCTATGCAATATTGATATGCTACTAAGTTTTACCAGTCTCCAACACACCACCACTATGGCTTCTCCATCGACTGAGGATGATCATCATCATGTTTCCAGTAGCGTTATGTCGGAGTACAGGGAGCTCACCTTCGACTCTTTCATGCAGCTGCCGTGGATGTTCGCATACTGATTTGGGAAGCTATCCTCCGTGCCCCACGCGTCATAACAGTATCGCGGATAACAAGAATGGTACAAGTCAAAGGCACACCCTACAATTTCAGAGATCCTTGCGCATCGGTAGTTCCCGTCGATGCATATCCTCCGACGGTCCTCCATGTCTGTAGGGAGTCCCGGTATCTTGCTTAGAAAGTCTACCAGTACGCTTTCCACGGTCGACTTCGAAGGCCCATCTACTTCAACTTCGCCTCGATTACCTACACTTCGAGAACGAACACGCTATGCCGGTCTTCGAATACCCTCGGGACCTTCATAAATTCGGAAATGTCGATAAGAAGGAGACTCGCCAGAAGATCCAACGTGTCATAGTGGGAAAGCCTGCTTTCGACCGCTACGAGTCCTACGAATGCTCCGATTCATATGCCAAATGTATTAAGTCGAGCATCGGCAGGTACCAAGCTTTGAACATCGTGATCTTTCAGACACTATCCAAGGATTTCGATGACTACTACAGTGTTATGTGGTGTCTCTCTGGAATATTGAAACCCACCATCAAGAAATGGGGCAAGTTTTCTCCACGAACCATCGTTCCGGTGTCGTCTGAGACATTGGGTGCGATTGAGAGCGCGGAAATGTTTGTCGAGTCTCTCGCGTGGTGTGTCTGCTTACTGATATTGAACAGGACTTCGAGAGGGCTGTCCATGAGGAATTCGTACCAGAGGACTTGGTAAGCATTAAAGAGCAGAGCGCTTTGTTGAATAGATACCTTACAGGGGAGCTTCATGAACATTCCGATCATGATTCCGACGATTCTGCCGGAGGTGCATCTTCCGACGTGGGACTTTCCGACAACGAAGAATCTTCCAACGAGGGCAGATCACCGGACGACATATGAAAGGAACGATCTTTGCGTCAATATTAGCACGCATGCGAAGCAGATGAACACCACAGAACATGGCACCACGAAGCAAAGAAACTACGAGCGACTTCAACAACGATATCGGCACATGATACATGGAGTCGCTGAAATAATCAAAAGTTGAAATGGAAGTCAAGAGCTCTCCTTGAGCCTAGTCACCCTCCACCTTCGGACCGAAGAACAGGAAAAATGTTGAACAAGAATATGAGAACATGAGACAAGGGAAGCGGTGCCGAAGATTCTATAGACGGAACATGAACACTACATACGACATTAGTAGAGTACTCAATTGCAATCCAGGACTCGAATACTCAACACCTGGATATCCTATCATGGCCATATGGACTCGTCACCTCGAATCTACACAGCCTCGCAAGTTGAATAGCAGCATCTGTCGGCGCAATGTACAATATCTACCACAGCAGGTACCCTTACATTAGCAAGTCCAAAAATTGGCGGGAAAACAAGACAGGATAATATCAATCATTTGTCAATCATTGTCTGACAGAAACATCGGTACTCCTATTGACATATATGTCCTCGTCACCTTTCGCTTAGATCAGAGCATTAACATCGGCAGCAGTTGTACTGTGCACGAGCTCGTACTCCGTCCCCACAGGATCCGTTAACATCATTGCATTATTCCTGCCTTCTTGTTCCAGCGCCAATTGCGCAGCATTGGCATCGACAGCAGTTTGAGCATCCATGGCGCTCTCTCCACCTTCGTATG
>NYXK01000197.1 GCA_002685535.1 Deltaproteobacteria bacterium | reverse complement strand
CCGCAGACACTTCTCAATGTCTCAACACCCCTCGGTAAGCTCTTCCAGAAACGTAGGCGAAAGTGGCCACTAACAGTCGTCAGGTATTTACTACTCAGTGTGAAATATGCTTAGGAAGGTCAACATGGGATTTCTTGCAAGACTTCTACCTGAGGGTGGAAGCAGCGGAGAATCACTCACGAGGGTTAGAGAAGGATCTCTGCGAAGCTCAAACAACAATGCACCATTGCCAAAATACTCTCGTTCAGTGCGAGGCGTCTCTACTCTCCAGCTGGGAAGTTCTCAATGAAGAGCGTCGGAGTCATCAAGCATGCCAAGATGCTCTTCTGTTCGAAAGCGGGAGACAAAAAGAGACGATAGAATTGCTCGAACGAATACTCAAGGAGGCCATATTGAGTAGCGAGGCTACAGAGATTCTCGGTGGCCGACGTACCACAGGGCCCGGAAATGCAATCTATCAAACAACACCGACATTTGAGGGTTCCCAAACAGAGATGACCCAAAATGCAAAGATCTTGACAGAGAACGGCACATCAACTTCTGTGGAACCACAGAGTGAATCGCTTCAGCTGGGTGAGCACGAGAGCCAGATTGCCACTCGCGTCTGCAGCACTGAGATGTCAAACCAAATCCAGCAAAAGAGTTTGACATCCACTCGAAGCGGATCATATGCCACAAGTAGGACCGCGAATGTCTACGGTTGTACAGAATCTGCACAGATCACTGAAAGCAGGAGGATCGCGCAAAACAGCGTGCGGGAGTCACCTTTGAGAAGAACTCAATTCCCTGGTGAACACTAAACGAATCTCCAGATCAGAGTGGACGTTTTCCGTTGGAGGGTTTGCTCCGGTTTCGATTTCTCCTGGAGGCGTCTTGGAACACTGGTAGTTTGGAACAAAAAATCGAGTTAAGATTGATGAGTGCGATGATTAACGTACCATAGCTAGTTTTCTCATGTCCGAATTTGCTCTAACAAGGCAGTTTTTGACCTTGATCTCTGCGCAGAGATTCCTCAGTGGTCGGACATGGCGTTTCAGTGCAGAGGATGATATTGGCTTCAGCCAGGTGTCAACCATAAGCGGGTTCTGGTGTGGTGATCTGGAGGCGAGAGTTCTGCGACCGGAAGCGCGACGGTGACAGCCGCTCGAAGGTTGTTCCCGGGCGCGGTCCGGTCTTTTCCTTTCCTCTTGGATGACTGTCAGCCGGAGATATTTCCAGTCAAAGAATTTTCAAGCCTTCTTTTGCACCAGCTAGAGTCACCCCGTGCTCAGTTCCCTCAAGAGATCGCCTGCTTGATTACCGAATGCTCCGTGGGTTTCGGCTTTACCTCAGGCACTCAGGCAATTGTGTCGAAATTTCATGCCTATCGACTATTCCTAATATGGCTAATCAATAACTCACATGACGTCCTCGGCTTTGGACATGGCATGAGCTTGCTGAAGTAGTTCTGGCTGATCATATCAAATGCGAACCACTAGATTTTCTCCGCCAAGGAAGGTGTTCCCTTCGTTTAATCTACCCTGTTTGAGAATAGTAAGCGGGGGAAAGGCGTGCTGCGCACGGCGCAGAAACGGTCCAGTGACCCGCTGGGGAACCGCCGCAGATATCTTGGTGACTCCACTAGCCTGATCTCGGGGTGGAGAACGTGCGATAGGCAAGGCTCAAGGACAACCCCACAAAAGACGACCCTTTGCATACAAGGCTACCAACCTACCGGTAAATGAGGCGCGGATCTCTCGAGCCCCTTGCACTTTGGTGATCGTAAGCAGACACGGAGCCACCAATGCCTACGACATCTTTTTACTGCGCCCTATCCCGGCGGGAAACACTGGATCTGTCAAAATTAGCCCTCCTGTCCATCGAGAAACAACCCCCGGACCAACATCATATCTTCTCACGATCTTAACAATGCACTGACGTTAGTGTTGCTGTTCTTGTGATGACTCGCAGACGGTCAATCTCGACAGAGATACCTCATGCTCCTCCTTGACCCAACTACCACCATTATTCCCTTGTTCTCATTGAGCCCGGCATACCAAGAGCTTTACAACCGGCTTAGCATCAACACGCAGCAGAATTCTCTCAAGTGTGTCATCGAGCAGTTTCGGTCCACTCTTGACCCCACCTCTTGATCACGTCGCTTCGAGCGTGAGTCGTCCACAGCAGCCTTCGACTGGAGTCCATTATGTGATGGTCGGAGCGACCACTGGTCCGTGTAAGAGTATGATAACCCCAACTGAGATTGATTTACCATTCCTACTGTGCTGCAAATTAACTTCGGTCAGGTTCATCAGGGATGTCCCAGCCGTCAGGTTTGCACGGTAATTCCGAGTTGAGAGTACTCACTCCCTCCATCCCGACCTACTCCGAGACCCCAAGCATAAACAGTCTAGATCATCAGATCGGCCTCCAGAATGGGTCAACGTCGATACTCGAATTGTCTAGGCAAAGGCTCCAACTTGCAAAACAAACGCCCCCCTTGAACTTGTCGGCCCGCGTCGAAGAGCTCACGAGGGAGTTGGGCCACCAACGCCAAGAGATTCAATTTTACCGACAAGCATTCGAGAACCTGCAACGGTTCCGCGCAACCGTGTACGACCTCTCTCAGCAGCTCTTTCTCGCCCACTACCTCGATCATGATGTCGGCCGGTTAGATGACGTGATAGCTCAGCTTCGGAATGCGTTGGAGGACTCTAAGCGACGCGAGTTCAAGGCAAAGAGGGATTGGATGGAATTCTGGGGCATAGATCACGTTGCGCAGGATCAGAGAGGGAATTTGATCTGAGGACGGGACACAGTGACCTCTTTGGGCAAGGTTAAAAAGTAGAGTACTGTTATCTCATTTCCTTTTCAATCGCTGACTCGGATACCCTTCATACCAAAACATAATCCTCGCTAACCAACACGACGACAGACCCATCTTAACGAGTCGGCAGCGTTCCGCCTAGCCTAAAGAACATCAGCAAACTTTCTTTCCATACCCCTGCTTGCTCCAAACCATCCAAAATTTTGCGTGCAGCCAACATCGACCTTGTTCGGAGGAGTGGTCGTCAATTGGAAATCGACGAATCGCGTCTCGCAACCCAGGCATCGAAGGTGAAGACATTCGGAAAGCTTGCAGGTGCGAACGTCGAAGCTGACAGTTTGAGAATTGTCGCAGCGGCAGCACCGCCAACGCCATGGCATGATTTTCTATGACTTAGTGGTGGATTTAGAAATCGTGAGAATAGTTTCGTGGATGAGAGAGAGCTAAATTCTGAATCATATAACACGTTGATGGCAATCTACATTAGTTGATATGTGAGGTGCCAGCATACCAGAGATTTGCAGAAAATCTACNGGTGACCATCAATTTCCTAAGGAAGTGACCATCACCTTGGTTACCACCTCACCGGATAGTACGGCCAAAGTTTTCCATCGCATAAGCCAGTGTTCGAAATNTTGGTGCGGCGGGTCGGCCAAGATGTTGCTGTTGCCCAAGGCGTTGGTGCCGCAAAGCGTTAGTTGAGATGTGAAGATGCAAATGCAATAGAGACTCGCAGGAAATCTACAGGTGATCATCACTTTCTCGGACAAATGACCATCACCTTGGTTGTCACCTCATCGCACCGCANGGCAGATATTTTTCATAGCATGTTGGAGATGTTGGTGCCGCGTGTCGGACAATAGTTTGTTGGTGGCACAGCATCATCTCGACGATCTGTTGGTTCCAACAACCCCTACCGCTACGGCGATCATGTTGGTTTTACCAACAACCAACAACCAACAACTGCGACGGCCGTGGCAGGATCCCAAAACAGCAAAAGGAAGAGAAGAATACTTCGTCAGTCACATCTCGAAAAAAAAACTTAAAAGCCCATTTTTTCTTTTAGCTCGGACTCGCAGTACGGTTGGTGAATAGAATCACTTTTCGGCCTAGTCTAATCACCTACTCTACAAAAGCCCCCCTTCAAATGCTCTCTGCTTGATGCAGGAGCACCGATACTTGGTTACCTATCCCTTGCACTTGAATTCCATGTCACTAGTCGACGGCCACCCCGTCTCTCGCAAGGATGGCTGGAAGTCTAGCTCGACCAGGCGAACCCTCTTGTTCATTCTCCGCTGGACCTCTCTACGGACTTTGTCGGCCATGATTCGATCGGCACATTCTATCATGATGTCAGCTGGTGATCCAAGGATGTGATGGATCGACGCATACGGGAGACCATCACCTTGCCCCGATGGGATTCGAACTCGGTTTGGAGCACTTCGACAATATTCGGCGGGTTGAATATTTTCTTGATCTTAGAGTGATTTCCGTATTCCAAATCTTTGTTTCCACCGTAATCCAGGACATGAAGGCGGACCTCGAGTATCTGCCTAGCGTTAGAAAGCTGGCAAGGTTGGATGACGCATACGCACATATCCAGTATCACTATCGAGGAGATCATCCATCCAGCTCTTGACCCACTGCTCTTGGCCTAAGAGGTGATTAGAAGCGAACAGGATGGGTTTTCTTCTCCTTGACTCACTCTCATTGTTTATCTGCCAGACGAGGAGAATCCGGCGCGTCCGTACTTGGCAATTGTTGTATCCGCTAATGAGGTCCTTGATATATGGAATATGGCCAGCTATGCCGATCCCAGTGGCAAACATGATCACTGTTCCGTATTCTCCAAACTTATGCTGTATTCCGTATGGTCCATCGATGAATGCAAGGAGCTCTGTGTTTGTGTACCTATCCAACTGCCCAGTAAACCCTGTCCTAGACTTGACCAAGAGGGAGATTGTCAACCCTTTCTGGCTCCAGTCCCACCACGAAATCATAAAAGGGTGTCCTCGCAGTCCGACCAAGATGCCAAGTTTCGGTATTGAAACGAAGACATACTGACCAGCCCTGACCTTCCACTTTCTAGGCACGGTGATATCGACCTGTAATACGTTCGATGGCCCTGTAAGGGACCTGTCTGAGGGGTAGGGAATCGATAGGCGAGTTGCTACCGCTTTAGCAAACGGTCTGCCTATGGCAAAGTTTCTGAATGCGAACAGAAGCCAGTGGAGTGTCGTCATCCCAACCCAGAAACATATGCCAATCTGTAGATATATCTCCGCCGGTTTTTTGGAGAATACGTGCCGCCCGATAGCGATCAGAGCTGTGACTGAGAGAAGCAGGTGCAGATTGAGAAACCATTCGTAGAAAAGCCTCCGCCCGACACGAAACGAGAAAAGGAGGATCAGCCCAACGGCAGAGCTCGCCTATCGCTTGGAATTAGCCGTAGATCCCCCTATGGGAAAGCCAACGCAGACGAACCACAACTCCAGAGGCATTGATCCCCGTCCATACGAACGACTGACTGCCAGTCAATGATATGATTGTGTGCAACAAGACTTCCGCGACTGCCGTCCGGCCCAACCATTGGTGGCTTCCAATGCTGGTCCGAAGCGTGATCCCGAGCATCTCTGTCATGAGGCTCAAACGGGGACCACACAGGAGCGGAATGAGGTTGATCATCGACATTATAGCAGCACGAGTGCCTATATCTGACCTCGAGTCCACCCCAACGACTGTAACGAGGACGATATTCGTGGTAAGGTACGCAGATGCGAGCAGAACTTCGAGACGTGTTGCCGTCCCTACGAAGGGAATCCTTGGGAAGACATGTGGATATGCAGCATGTTTTAAGAAGAAGGAAGAAGTCGACAGCCACTCGGAGGTGAGCGTGCGATAGACGGCACGAAGAAAAAGCCATATGGCAAAGATACAGCCTAAAATGAAGCAGTACCGCGACGGTATGTCCATGTCACTGAGTTTGGAAACCCCCGAACGTACAAATGAGGAGAACGACATGATTGACAGTGTTGTGAACATCAAAACTTCCAAGGTTGGAAGATTGAGAATCCGTTCGGTCCCAGAGATGGCGTTATGCCGCTTGCCAATGATCACAACCATCAGCTTCGTGAGGCCCACAGTACTTGAACTGCATAGCCTCAGGGGTGGGTCGTCTAAGAGTTTAGGGACCGAGTGGTCACTCAAGTGATGAAGTGGTCATCCAAAAGGTGGTCGCTGGAGATGCGAGGGAGCTTTCCACATGGTGGTGATGCTGCAGCTTGGTACAGGTGCCCACCAATATATCGACGGGTAAGTTCACATCTCTCACCTCTCACCAGTCTTCGTCGGTACCAATTCTAATCATGGACAAGCGGGCCAAATCAGAGCAATTTCGCAAGAGGAAGAACAACTTCTTTCATCGGGGCTACGATATTGGAGTGGCCTGCGACACGGAGGTTTTCATCCTCTTCAAGAGGAACGGCAAATTCCACACGTTCGCAAACACGGAGGATGTAGTATGGCCAACCAAGGAAGACATCGTGAGTCAAATATGCTTCAAGAAAAACTGCTCCTATGTCTTACCCTCGCAAGCAACGCAACCTAGTCCTTTGCAAAACAGCTGCGGACTACGAAACTAAGTCTCGGACGAAGAAGAATGCTTCTAAAGCAAACGCAACTACCTCGTGTTCATCAAACGCTTCTGAGGATACATCTACCTTGCCCTTACTTGGGATTAAAGCCCCAGAATCACCACGGCTAGATTCGCCATCCCAGCACAGGGTGGGAGGGTGGAAGGACTTCATAGCATCCCTAAATCACTGAGTGAGGTTGGGTAGAAGTGGCTCGATCTTTGTAATTTTGGGTATCAATAAGCCAATCAAAGAATTTAAGGAGAACGAGAAACTGTGCTCAGGTTTACATCGAAAATCGTGTGAGATTGACAAGTCGCTTACAAATGGTGCCCTGATGGATCGTATTCGATATCTGATCTGTAAACTGTCGTGTCTTAGCCACCTCAGGGTGACAAAATGAGCGTTGCTCGTCCAGGGTCTGGAAATCACTCGATAGTTTTTGTGTTTTTCAAGATGGCTCATATTTATCACAAACAATTGATCTACGTATGGTTGTGTGATAGTCTCATTTCTTGTCTACATATTCCTTCCATTTGGCAAACCTCCATCTCCATCCCAGCACCCTTCTCATCGATCCAGCTGCGGCAATACCATGGCGGCTGGCAGTACGATGACAGCAATCATGGGTAGGCTGGTAGGTAGCGCGAAGCTCGAGCTCGTGCTACTTGGAACGTTGCTGAGGCCAAAGCCAGACGGTGGCAATCTTGTATCGATCAGGAGGCTCGAGGGGAGCGCAGATGTGTATTCGATGGTTAGCGTGAAGCCCGAGTCCTCGACCTGCCCCTTGGCGACGGTGCTCGCGATCTTCTGTGACGGGAGGCTAATGTGTTAGCAAGTAAGGTTTCATCGTCTTGATATGCTTACAATGTTTCTGCTCTTTCTCCGGAAATTTTAGCGAGCATAGAACAAGGATCAGCGCGAGTGCCATTACGAGTGGGCTCTTCATCTTGCTGGAATACTGTTGCGTTCCAAACAATTCGCATATCGTTTCCTAGGCCGCTGGATCACTATTGCGTGAGATAGATGATAAGAGAAGATTTGATCTCGTGAAATACTCCCTGAGAATCTTTGTTCAATGCCAGACCAAACCGACTGTGGGTGCAATTAGACCATCAACTAATGGCTTCCGGTAGAGCCCCCTATTGTTTGACTGTAAGATGACCACTTTACGACTGGTGGTGAATTGCATCCATATATTTAGGGTGGTGTAGCCATCCGGTTTTGGGGGGTATCAATCTGTCATTGTAATATCCCCATGAGAAATGATTTTAAAAACTTTGTTGAGTGATATATATTCTTGGATTGAACCCCGTGTTCTGACAAGTTCCAGGAACAATCAAGATGCCGAAAGAGCCGAAACCCAAAGGTGCAAGCAACAGGGTAGCTCCTGCCACGCCAGCAGCCAGAAATGCACGCAAACAAGAAGTTACCGAGAAGCTTGGGAAAATCACTGACAAAGTCAAAAAGCGGCGTACCGAAGTCGCAACTAAGGAACGCAGGCTAGACGAGCTCCACGAATCGCACAACGATAGCTCCAAGCCCGAGGAGAAAGCAGAGTACGAAAATCTGGAAGAAGAGTTTTATAAACTGAGAGGGGAGTTGATGGAGTGGGAGACTGAATTGGTCAATTTGAAAAAGGAAGAAAAGGATCTCGACGTAGATACCATAATGGACTCCAGCGGGGCGAAGGAGAGTGATAGCGGTGGCGAGCTTTTTGTCGGCTCTTCTTCCAACAACACGACTCAGCCGCCTCAGATCGACCTGACTGGACCCAATGGCAAATCAAATCCACTGATTATTGGCGATTCCGACGATGAGGAGGCTGTGTTCACGCCAGCTCAAGCAAGGGAGGCGACAGGACAGAGCCATGATGGAAAGATTGTTGCATGGAGGCAG
>NYXK01000195.1 GCA_002685535.1 Deltaproteobacteria bacterium | reverse complement strand
AAAAAAGCTCCGGAAATGTCAAGCAGACGCTTGAGCACCTGATTCCAACCTGTCATCGGACTTTGCACAATGGTTATAATCGGCATGTCATCTAAGGACTCCACTTCAGTATGCAGAGCACGGAAAGTACCCAGGTCCGGAATGATCCGTACATCAACCCATTGTTCCGCCAGCAACTCTTTCAGTTCCGGAAGATAGTGCTGTTCCTCAGGCGTAAGCGCAATAAAAACTTGATCAATTTGGTGTGTCTGAATAATCTGGTTCAACAGCTCAATTCCTCCGAGTCTGGGAATATTATCCGGAATAACTGAATTCTGACTGCCATTTGTTTCGATCACACCTTTTAGCACAAGTCCAAGTGATTTGAGACGCAATAGGTGTTCTATAAACTTATTAGCTGAGACACCATTCCCGATCAGCAGAACATGCTCAACATGAGCTCCTCTGGAGTGCAGCCAGTGTAAGGAACCTTTTGTTATAAGACGTGATAAAAATAGTAAAATCAATAAACAAGCAAGAAAGTAAAGCGTGTGTACGCGAGAAAAAGAAAATTCACGGTAGAAAAACGCAGTCACCAGAGTCAACAATAATAAGGTGAATGTTCCCCGTAAAAGATGGTAGAACTCCTGAGGCGGGTGGACAACTTTGTGTAACCTATAAACTCCGCTGAAAGAAAAGACGAAGCCGGTTAAAACAGCGACAAAAAACGCCGCTTTCAAATATTCAGCATGTGAAGGAATCATCGAAGCATGAGGCAGGTCAATCCAGAGGAACCTTAGCTGATATGCTAGTTCCCAGGCGGCAAACGCTAAAGACATATCCAACAGTCTTAAGACTGTAGCAAAAACCTGAGTGTGCCTTTTTAACATGCAGATTCCCTGATGGAAGCTGCGGAGGCATAGACAGTGGATCTTATAAAGAGAATATTAATCATTTTATAAATTACAATGCAAGAATTTCATCCGAGTCGTATTCGACGTTTAGTATTTGAACTGGACAGCCTGACCGTTAATTTTGAGCAGGATGCATGGGATAATTTTCGTCAATATTTGCGTGTTCTTGACGATCGTGATTTTGCGATTGTGCTGATTGCAGAGTCAATCCAGGCCTCTGAATGGACTTCATTTGCAAAAATATCTGTCATCAAGAGCACAGGTGAAGAAGCACTTAAGAACAATTCTCAACTGTCAGGTGCAGACGTTTTTTGGTTTTCAGAGCAAGGTTCTCTACAAACAAAATTATCAATTGCTAATGCAAATTTTGCAGGCAGCACCGGCGAAACCACACAAAATGGAGGACTGCAATATCAACATTTATACGATACTCTGCAGATATTTAATCCCAGTAAAATAACTACCGCAGATTTGTCAACTACTCTGTTTAAATTAAAGCAGAACTCAGAGCAGGTTCCTTTGATGCTCGGTATCGGAGGACCTGACGAATGCGGTCATTCTTTTTTTGTCGGCGAATTGTTCGATGCGCTTGAAGATCAGGAACTGTTAGTCTCAAGTCTGGACCTGTCTAAAGTATTAGGCACAGAATTTCAAAANNANNACAACTCNGCTTNAGAGTCAAGNTCNTCTNTCTGGCGTTCGGTTGAAATCCGNGACTGGCTTATTGATGATGTTCTANGTCCCTACAGTCAAGGAAAACAAGTTTATATCGAAAATCCTCCGGAAAATATTCTGGATTATGAGATCTGCACCTTCCCATTTTTTCTTGCACCGGAAATGATTTTACTGGTTTGGGGGACAACCGTTTTTCTGCCTGAATTTGAAAAATTAATCGATCTGCGTTTCTTACTCGAACTTTCGGAAAAAACTGCTACAGCGCGTATGTTTGCCCTTGATGAACGTGAAAATTTTGATAAATCATTCATCGAAACATATCACCAGAAAGAAGGCAAACGTTACTCGGATTACCTGGAAAAATATGAAGTGCAGAAGCAAATCGATTACCGGATTAATTTCGAAAACTTTAACGCCTTCCGTATCAAAGAATAATTTTAGCCTTCTTCAAAGCGTCCCAAATCCTCTTTGATCTTGCGCTCTTCTTCCGGAGAAAGTGATGCCAGTTTCTCTTGCTGTGGTTGGCTGACCCAGCGTTTAGATCGAAACAGGACGATAAATAGTCCAATCAAAATTCCTGCGCCAGGTAGGATCCAAAGTACCAGATTGAAGCCGCTCTTTGTTGGTGCCCGCAAAATCCACTCACCGTAACGTTCCACAAAATAGGCCAGTATTTCTTTATCAGATTTACCGTCTTTCATCAGTTCTCGGATTTTATCTTTGATACTGTTTGAAAATCCTGCTTCTGAATCCTTGACGGACAATCCCTGACAAGTAGGACAGCGTAATTCGTCTGATAGTTTTCTGAATCGGGCAGAAAAATCATCACTATCTGCTGCCGTACTACCACTGAACGCTGGACATAAAAAGATAAAAATAAGAAAAACAGTGATCCNACTTAAGTTAAATTGGTAATGTGTGCTGCTTTTAATCAGGCGCTGCATGTCTTTAAATCGTTGGAAAACTGCNGGAACTTAGTCTGTAATTAATTTATTAATCAATACAGTTTATCTTTCTCTCAAAAAGGTTGCAATGTAAAACAGGAAATACTGCTTGAACAATTGTGTCATTGAATAAAGATTCTGTANTAACAGAAAAATTATTATTAACTTGTGTATNTGGTTTTAATATTGTCTAATCCATAACGTTGATAGTTAGGAAAAATTAATTAAATTCAGATGCTGAAATTGCTAATTTTGAAACTGGTATAAATTTTGTTCGGAAATAACAACAACGAATCGTTTAAAGGTGCTGCTCCTACTTATGTGGGAAAAGGCATGCGTATCGAAGGAAAGATATGGGGTAAGCGTCCTATCTGGATTGATGGTGAAGTAAAAGGTACAATTGATATTGGCAGTGAAGTTATCATTGGTGAGTCGGCAAAAATAGATGCAACAATCCGTGCATCTACAATTAAGGTAAACGGTTTTGTTGAAGGAGAGTTATATGCTTCCGGTAAGATTGAGATAATGTCAAAAGGACGTGTTCATGGAAATGTCACAAATCTTGCGGGATGTCTGATTATCCACGATGGTGGAATTGTCGAAGGACNNTGTTCAATTGCAAATAAAGAAAAAATGAAAANTCTCTTGCCGCAGGAGTTTCCAAAATTANTGCCTGAACAANCAANNGCACCTCCAANAGTAATTNATACTNNTGANAATANAAAAGAATCCTCTTNTATATCAGNAGAAACATCTGCTTAAAAAAAGCAGGTATAAACTCACTCTTGGTCATATCNGGGATTCTCCTCGAAACGTAACTGAACTTATTTTGTGGCTCCACGGTTGTTGGCAATTACTCCACGTGGGCGAAAAGCCGGAATTATATTTCTTATACTTTCTGTTGATTGTATCGGTTTAGCCGGGATAATTAACGAAAAAGCTTTCCGTTCAACAGCAAAATGCATTGACTGCACAGAATCCTGTATTGCCGCTACATTCAGGGTAAGATTCGCCCAGTTTCCCTGAACTTCCACTTGTTTTCCTGTTTTCAGGAGCGTCTCTTTTTCTGCACTTTTTGACTCAACAGCAAGCCACTTCCTTAGTTGTTTAAAACGTTCTTTCGCGGTTAAGCTAACTTCCCGTTTGAGGTATACTTTAAGTACAGGAGTTCTAGTCAATTTTCCAGGATGCATGGTCAGGGAACTCAATATTTCGTCATGAAAAGCGATACGGCAACTGAATTTACCGCTTAGCTCACTGTTTTGTTCATCGATGAAAATCGTGGTTTGTGCAGCAGTCTGAGTACTGTTTATTTCAAAATCATTCCAAAAATATCTTGTTTCCAGTTCCGGAGCCAGAATCTGTACCTTCATTAAGTCTACATGTAGCGAATGTCCTGCTTTAAATACCTGCAAAACTGGTTTTAAAAACAAAGATGACTGACTGATACANGTCGCAAGNTTCTGCAGGTCGAGNGGCCAGAAGCCAATTTCCAGCGTGCTTCTGCATTCACGGCTGGCCTGCATTAAAGTGTTAAATCCACGTCTGATTGAATCTGGAGTTCCAATCANAATGATTTTTTTCCAACCCGACCAAATTTCACGCTCCACAAGTTTTTCGAGAGGAGTGTCTCCTGTGGTAAAGAAAAATTCATTAGGCACTAACTGCTCCATGATACTCAAACCGTGACGTTTCCAGAATAATGAAATTCCCGGATGAGAATAGCTGTCCAGAATCAGGTGCATTGGATATTTCATAACACTTCTTTAGTGATTAAATTAAGCTAAAGAGCCGCTGGTTCTTGCGTGTTTTAATTGCTGCAGAGCACGTTGTGTTTGAAATACCAATTCTTCCGGTAAACCGTCATTCTTTAAAACAACATCTGCATAAGCTAAACGCTCTTCNGGAGTTAGTTGCGCAACTATTCTTGAGCGTGCATCTGCTTTGCTCAAACCGTCACGTAACTGTAATCTCTCCATGGCAACCGCAGGATCAAGGCTTACTACCCAGATTTGTCCGCAAACCTTATGCCAATCAGCTTCAATTAATAAGGCTGCTTCCAAAAATACAATTTTGTTGACACTGTTTGAAACTAATTTTTCATATTCATTNTCTATCATCTCAGCAATCATTGGGTGAGATATTTCATTCAACTGTATAAGACGCCGTGGGTCACCAAAGACTATTCTTCCGAGTANCNGACGATTTACAGTACCATCCGGTTGCAAGATTTCTTTACCAAATGTTTCTACTACTTTTTGGAAACTTGGGGTTCCGGGATCCAGAACTCTGTGTCCCAGTTTATCTGCATCGATAACCGCATAGCCATTTTCGCTAAGATACTGAATCACAGTGCTTTTTCCTGAAGCAATACCTCCTGTCAGTCCCACCAGCANAGATTTTGTATCTTTGGGAATCATGATATATTTTTAACAAAAGATTGATATTTGATCAATAAAACCCTGCATCCTGCAGATGCCTTCTACATATCAGAATAAAACTAACAGCAAGTTTGATCAAGACACGAATCTTCATTTCAATATAAATAAATGTATTGACAATTATACTCAATTGTATGAGATTCAGGCAGGAAAAACAAAATATGAATAGTCGGCTGTTTAAATTAGGAAATTAAATTGCCGGTAATGTCTCATTGAATTTAACCAGGGAGAAAATATGCGAGCTACTGAAAAACCTGTTTCTCGAGTTGATTCTGTGACTGATGTTTTGTCGGGGAAACTGAGTGATATTCTAGACGAGAAGAGCAAGGGTGTGATTCAGGTTGACAGCGATTGCATTGTTGCTGCTGCAGCCAGAAAAATGCGAGATGATAAGGTGGGCGGGCTGATGGTAGTGGAAAATGATACATTGGTGGGTATATTTACGGANCGTGACTTGATGAGCCGTGTCGTTGCAGAGGGGTTGGATCCAGAAAAAATTCAGGTTTCTGAAGTTATGACTTCATCAATTGCAACTGTGCCGCCGCAAACATCAGTCAGTGTAGCGGCAAATTTAATGTCCCAAAACAGGATCCGGCATCTTCCGGTGCTGCAAGACGGGAAGTTGTATGGTGTGATTTCTGCGGGTGATATTCTTGCATGGAAGCTCCGTGAACAGGAATTTACTTTACACCAGTTAGAGGATTATTTTTTCAAATCCTGACATCTTTTTCATGCCTGACTCACGGGGCATGAACGNTCAATTAACAGCCACCCAAATATTCATACCGTCTAGAAGAATCAGCTTATTTTAATCCGTNTATTAGGGTTTAATTCCCTGCAGCATGCGGCGTAATCAAGTTTTGTATAGAATAAGCACATCAGTGAGCCTTTTCGTAAAAGTCACAATGTCAGTGTTTTGTTGTACAACTTTGTGTGTCCAGCGAAGTATTGAAGAGTTGTCTTCAGCGAGCAAGTAGATACAATATTAAAAGACATTTGCTTAGAGGTTNCAAAACGTTATGAGATCCACAGCGGGAATGATATTTAAGTGTGTAAATTTTATTTTTTACNAGTGTATCACGTGTATTNTNTATTATTTAACCAACTGATAAATCAGTCAAAAAAACCANCCTATCTGGAGGATTGCTAACTCTGNTTGAGTATTGCCAAAATCTGTTTTTTCCTGTCCAAATCCTATTCCTGCTTCCACAAAATAATTTTCTGTTTCAAATCCGACAACACCTGCATTTAAATCCAACTCACCAGTTAAGTGGAAGATAAATATTTTCCTTATACCAAGATAAGGGTTAATAGAGTTCAGAGGCAGGTGAAAATATATTCCTGTGTTAAAGTCTCCGGCAGCCAGAATGTAGGACAAGCCGCTGTTAACTGAAAGATAATTATTTAATCTGTATTGAAAGCGGATACCCGGCATTGGCAAAACAGCCGGGCCTANAGTGAAAGATGTNTTAATCCCATTACCGACTGGTCTGGCCAGCAAGGAACCGGCAAGTGGGAAAGTCAGCAACGCAAATAACAGCAGTATCAAAGAGTATTTTCTACACATGAAAATCTCTTATGTTTTTCAGTTTAGCTTTTTATACTAATCTTTATTCACATAAGTGCAGCAGGAAAAGGGAGTTAAANTAAAACTATTACTTAGTTTTACTTTTTCCTCAACAGAGCNTTTTTGATTCTTAACCTAAATCAAAGCTCACGCCTTGTGCCAAAGGCAAATCGGATGAATAATTGATCGTATTGGTTTGACGGCGCATGTAGGATTTCCATGCATCCGAGCCGGATTCCCGTCCGCCTCCTGTATCTTTTTCTCCGCCGAATGCACCGCCGATTTCCGCTCCGGAAGTTCCGATGTTTATATTGGCCAGTCCGCAGTCAGAACCTTCATGCGAGAGAAATTTTTCGGATTGCTGAAAGTCACGAGTAAAAACCGCAGATGACAAACCTTGAGGCACGTCATTTTGCAGACGCAGTGCTTCGTCGAAATTCTGGTAGCGAATCAGGTAGAGCAAGGGCGCAAAGGTTTCATCTTGCACAATCGGCCAGTGATTTTCCACTTCCGCAAGGGCTGGACGTACGTAAAACGATGAGGGATGTCCTTCCAACACATCACCACCATAAATTACATTTCCTCCTTGTTCCCGGATTGCAGTCAAAGCATTTAGGAAGTTTTTTACGGAAACCTCATCTATCAAGGGGCCAATCAGTGTGTTCCCATCCAGCGGATTCCCAACACGGTTTTCAAGTTGCGAATACGATTGTACAAGTTGNCTTTTCACATCTTCATAAATCGATTCATGAACAATAATTCGGCGTGTGGTGGTGCAGCGTTGACCACAAGTTCCCACCGAACCAAAAACAATTCCCGGAATAGCAATCTTCAAATCCGCACTTTCCGTCACAATAATTGCATTGTTACCGCCAAGTTCTAAAATGCTTCGTCCCAGCCTTGAAGCTACTTTTGCGGAAACTTTCCGTCCCATTTCTGTGGAACCGGTTGCGGAAATTAGTGGTACACGCTTATCATTAACCAGTGTTTCCGCAATTTCTTCATTAGTACCGATTACGAGGTTAAATACGCCTTCCGGAACTTTATTTNCTTTCATGACTTTCGCGATGATACGCTGTAGAGCGATTGAGCACAGAGGTGTTTTGGGACTCGGTTTCCAAATCGAAACATTCCCGCAAACGGCNGCAATCATGGNGTTCCATGACCAAACCGCAACGGGAAAATTGAAAGCGGAAATTATGCCGACAATTCCTAGCGGATGGTACTGATCGTACATGCGGTGTCCCGGACGTTCCGAATGCATGGTGGAACCGTAAAGCTGNCGTGAAAGGCCGACCGCAAAATCGCAAATGTCGATCATTTCCTGAATTTCTCCCAAACCTTCCTGATAAATTTTTCCCATTTCCCAGGAAACCAACTGACCAAGATCATCCTTTGCATCACGTACCGCGTTGCNGATTTGTCTCACTATTTCACCCCGCTGCGGGGCCGGAACTTTACGCCATNCCGGAAAAGCCTGCTGAGCTGTTGAAATCACAGCTTCATATTCCTCACGGTTTGCATTTTTAATATTTGCGATGACGGATCCATTCACCGGAGTGAGCGATTCAGTCAAAGGGCCGTTTCCGGAGAACCATTCAGTTCCAGTACTTACACCAGAATTCAAATCTTCCAGCCCAAGGTTTTTCATAAAATTTAGTTTAGTCATATTGTTCCAATAAATTTTATTAAAAATGTGACGCAGTCGTTATAATTTGTCATTCCAGCTAAAGCCGGAATAGAGCTTGCCAGAAATGATTCCGATTCAGGAGTCTATAATACGGTATGGAAATGTAGACGCATCAGTTTAGTTACTCAGTAATTTTTGTGTTTTCTCTGTCCTCAAGTAACAGTGGCTCCGGATCATTCTGNAGGTCCACCCTGTTTTGAACACGCTCAACTATCTGCTGCAGTTCACTGTTGCGTTCCTCCATCGTACCGTGTTTCTCTCTTTCATTCACAACAAGACGTTTGAGTCGTTTGATTTCTTTCTTTTGCTTACGTAGATTTCTCAACAGGACTGCGTGGTAGAAGAAGAAATAAAAGACAGAAAAAATTATTCCAAATGCAAAGGTGAAAAAAACCGGCACAAAAACAGGACGCTCAGTCTGAAAACTGAAGTTTAACCAGTCGAGCGTGTAATTCAGCATTACACGATCAGTATTTTGTGTTGCAAAATCAACACTGAAGACAAGAAAACCAGCAAATAGAATTAATGAAAAATAACGCATATAAAAGGCTGACGATGGATGATTNTGCTGGAAAACAGCTAATTTNAGTATCACTCAGAAACTACCTGCGTGTCAAGGACATGTACAGTATTTTTGAGAAGTTTGATCTGATGAGAAATCTGGACTATTTNCTAAAAATATGGNNGGATAAATGTGATTTCAGCACGGAGATGGATGCGTCACTGGTGGGCGCCCCGGACTTCAAACCCGCGCGTGGGGCACTAACACTGTCCTAGATAGGTTCGATTCCTATACATCTCCGCCAACNCCTGCTGAAAAAATTGCTAATCAGCAAATTNTTCCAAAATAGCCCTTTAAATGTATTGAGAGTGTGAAATGATTTGAGAGAATCCCAAACGGGAGACTTGCCAATCTTTATTTGCAAGATTACCCAAAGTAATTCTGGGACTTAAAGAGGGGAAGAGATATTTTAATTTGAGTGATTGCTCACNCTAATTCTTAAAAAGTCAGTTCGTTTTATTCGGGATTATTAAAAAACTGTATCAAATCAAAGAATTAGAGTTGGGCGTAATCTTCGAGTGGAGAACAGGTGCCTCCACCTACCATAGGTGTGTTGCCTTTTTTGTTGACAATATATCCGGGTAAATAAGACCAGAGAAATCTCAATTTACTTGGACTGAAACTAAAAATCTCATAATAAATATTCTGAGCTTCTCCCCAGCCCNGCGCAAAATTGGAACATTGATAAATATCAGTATATTTGTCATATTTTAAATCATGACATCCGCTGAATAGTTTTTCTCCAAGAAGTTTAAAATCCATNGCAATTCCTTCTAATTTTACTTTGAATTTTATTTCTTCAATTTTCTTTGAAGTCCATGANTCTTTATTTTTTACAATTCCTGTTCTTAATTCATCGACACAATAATATTCNNCTGCGCTTAAGATTGTTGGTAAAAACAATGTTGTGGTAATCAGTAACAACAAACTTAGTTTCATNATTCGTTCTCCAAATCTTCAATGATACGTCTCAACAATTNCATTTGTTCAAGATAAACTTTGAACAATCCCGGGANNTGCCTTCTCTTNTACTCANNCCTTAACGGTCTTAGCTCTTCAGTGTAGAACTGTTCAGGTTGGGTTTTNGAGATTTGCAAAATTTTGCGGATGTTTCGTTTTTNGGCCTCCCATTGTATAAACCGACATACTCAACTACCACAAGTATCAAGTTACNCTTACAGAAAATCCTGAGTACGTGGNGTTTAACCAAGCNATNTTTATCAAACAATCCAATTCAAAAAGGATGTGAGACAAATCCCACTGTATTGCTTTTAGTTAATCTGGGGGAGGACGGAGTTGCTTTTGGCAAGATCTTCCATTAAATCAATTCATTCAGAAGANGCAATTTATCCTCGGCTGAATTCTCTTATTTGAAGAAAATGACAAAAAGATTTCGCAAACCAACACTATGATAATCGCTTTTAAAAAACTTCCAAGTAAAATCTTTATTTCATGAAAAATATTTCAAATAATGCTGTAATTGTTTCACTTCCGGAGAACAAAATGGAACTGAAAATTTATACCGNCTTNAGTCGATGAACAANANATTCANGNGCANGTACATCAATCCAGGCAAAGTTAATGTTTGGTAAAGAGAAGTTGAGGTGTGCATAATGACAATTATACAACGCCTGCAAGTGAAGCTGGTGCAGAGGGGGTTCAATAAGCCGCTNACGTGGACTGAATGAACATGCATCAACCATTGTTAAAAAAAACGCGCAGTCACCTAAATTCTGGTGCNGNTTTTAGAAATACCAGTAATATCANNTCAAATNTGACCTGCGCGTCCTAAATNATAATNTAAGAAAGATCAACCGAAGGTGTAAACATTAGGCNAATAAATTCAGCATAATGTTTCACTTTATCTAATCNCANTCTTTGTTCAGCCATGGNTTTGAAGAAANAACACAATGCCAAACAGAGNTTGCGGAGAAAATATAGCNCCCTTCTTTCATTTCTTTCTTGTCTTCGTAATAACCTAATTCGGGACCTGCTTTAGTTCCATCCGTTGTCCCACAACTAACAACCATCCATGTCGCCATCATTATTGAAAATAATAATAGCTTGCTCATCTAACTCCTTTATAATTAGTTAACAATAAGTCAACATTTTCAATCTATCCAGCCAAAGCTGAGTATNCTTGAAGAAAATGTCTATGATGTTCTTGCGAACGTAAAGGCCTGGTCAACCTGAGCTCAAGTCAGATATATTCTGACTATAGGTCCTGCTGTAGCCGTACTTTGGATCGAACTGTTGCAGGTCAATCCTCTGTTTATTAACACATCTACAATATATATGCCACCTTGAAAAAGTAGCTGATATCATTGAGTTAAAAAATAGTTAGTTCTGTGTGTCACTTGTTAAATCTAAGGTTAGCAAACTGAGAAGGGTGGCTTTAAACTGGCTGACTTAAAGGGGGATTGTAATTTAGGGTTGAGGAATAAAATATCTCCAGTAGGAGATCCGGAATAATCTACTAAACATTTAATAAGCCTGCATGAAAGATAAAAACGCTGCTTATAATTTTTTTTANTTAGAACTCGACTTTCTGCTGAGAGACAAACAAAAGCAGAGTTCCAGATAAAATTCAGTTGACCAGTAATAATCTTGCATTTGGCAGCAAAAAAGTAAATTCTATTTGGTAATAAATATATTTTAAATGACAGCAAATGCCAAAAATTATTCCAGCGTATTTAACTTTTATTATCATCTTTTCCATCTCTATTCTGTTTGTAAAAGGGCAAGTTGTATTTTCACAGGAGAATACTCAGGAAACTTCAAATGCATTTCCNCTAACAGAGTCCTCAGCTGACGATGAAGGTGGATTTGAGGATGAGTTTGAGGATGAGTTTGAGGATGAATTTGCTGCTTCTGGACAAGAGGTTTTTGATCCTTTGAGCGGGTATAATCGTGTAATGACAGGATTCAATGACGGNTTTTATATTTTTGTTTTGGATCCNGTTGCNCGTGGTTATCGNTGGGTTCTTCCCGACACGGCAAGACGCGGNGTGAAAAANTTTTTTCATAACATTTTGTTTCCACTACGCTTTGTCAATAACGCACTTCAGCTTAAAGCAAAAAATGCCGGAGAGGAATTTCTCAGATTCAGTATTAACAGCACAATTGGAATATTAGGNTTCTGGGATCCAGCCAAAGATTTGTTCGGATTAGAAGCACATGAAGAGGATTTTGGCCAGACTCTTGGTTACTACGGAGTTGGCGGCGGTTTTCATGTCGTTCTGCCTTTTTTAGGNCCGTCTAATTTGCGTGACATGTTCAGCTTGTATCCGGATATGCAGATGGATCCAGTCAATTATGTTGAAAAGCGGCCTTATAACTTTCCCAAACAAGAGGGGGAATATCTGGGTGTTTCCAGNCCGACAATACAGGCACTTGAAATGAAATTGTTTAAAACCGTNAATAACGAATCTTTACGGATTGGTCAATATGAAAATCTGAAAAAAGANGCAATTGAACTCTATCCTTTTTTAAGGGATGTCTATGAACAAAACCGAGCTAAACTAATCAGGGAATAATCATGCAAGCTGCTAAAAAAATTNTAATNAANATGTTACTCGTCGCTATTTTTTCCTTTTCTTTCGGAACGACNTTCCTTTTTGCGGATGAAGTAAGTGAAATCAGGGAAATGACCAAAGAAAAGGTTGACCACGTTATCATTACTCTCAAGGATGATAAGTTGAATAAAGAAGAAAAAAAAGAAGAAATATTAAAAACAATAGACGGACTTTTTGATTTTAATTTGATGGCCAGATTGAGTTTAGGCAAAAAGTTCTGGAAAAAACTCAGTACTGANGGCCGGAATGAGTTTACTGAATTGTTCGTGGANANGTTGAAGCAATCTTATCTGGACAAACTTGACCTGTATACTGATGAAGAAGTAGTAGTTGATGAAGCAAAACTGATTAAGAAAAAACGAGTGGAAGTTCTGACCTATCTTGTCAGCAAGGACGATAAAATGGAGATGACCTACAAACTATACAAGACAAAGAAAAATGTCTGGATGGTTTATGATGTTGATGTCCTAGGAGTCAGTATAGTGCAGACTTATCGCTCCCAATTTTCGGGTNTTTTGAAGAAAGAGTCATTGGAAAAATTAATTGAACGTCTGCGTTCTTCAGCTGAATTGGGGTCTTGATGCTGAGGCAGTTCTACGAAAAAATTATTCTTAGTTATCCAAAAAGCATATTATTATTATTACTGATTTGTGTTGCAGCACTCGGATATCAGGCACAGTATTTAGAAATTGATGCATCTGCAGAAACTCTGTTGCTTGAAGATGATAAAGATCTCGCATTTACACGCAAANTAAATGAACGCTATGGAACCAGTGATTTTCTTGTCTTAACGTACAGTCCACGGGAAGATCTGCTCTCAGACTCTACCTTAAACTCTTTGCGTAAATTAAGTGCAGAACTGCTTGCATTGGATAGAGTTGAATCAATAGACTCCATTCTCAACGTACCTTTACTGGAGAGTCCTCCCAAGCCCATTAAGGAACTGATAAAAAATGTCCCAACTCTTGAGTCACCGGATATAGATAAGGTTCTTGCCAAAAAAGAATTTCTCAACAGTCCAATCTACAGAGATAATCTGGTNAGTCCGGATTTTAAGACCACGGCATTACTGATAAATCTGTATGACGATCCTTTGTATCGTGAGTTGCTGAAGAAGAGGACTAGTTTAAGAAAAAAAGAAAAAGTAGANTCTTTAAGTGTTGCTGAGCATAAAGAGCTTGATAANGTGGTGGTAGATTTCAAANATCATCGTGATAAAATGCGAGGNGTTGAGCACAATAATATTTCTNAAGTTAGGGCTATTGCAGAAAAATACCGTGGAGATGCGAANATATTTCTTGGAGGCGGNAGTATGNTNGCGGACGATCTAGTTACTTTTATCAGGAGTGATCTTAGAATTTTCGGTAGTGCTGTTTTAGTTTTTTTAATGCTCACCCTTTGGATCATATTCAGGCAGATTCGCTGGATCATTTTGCCACTTATAACATGTACATTTTCTGTGATCATTACCTGCGGATTTTTAGGGTTCTTCGGTTGGGAAGTAACGGTGATTTCCTCAAATTTTATTTCCATACAACTTATCATTACCATGGCAATTACAATCCATTTGATTGTACGTTACCGAGAATTGGCTGGCTTAAATCCAGAAATGAATCAACGTCAGTTGATTTTAGAATCGACTATTTTTATGGCTAGACCTTGTACTTTTGCAGTATTAACGACGGTAGTTGGATTTGCGTCTTTAGTTTTTAGTGGAATATTTCCTGTTATGAATTTTGGCTGGATGATGAGTGCAGGAATTGGAGTGTCTCTCTTTTTGACATTTTTGATTTTTCCGGTACTGCTGATGCAGGTGCCGAAAGCAATGCCGAATACTTCTTTTGAGTCACGCTTTGCACTGACAAAAATTTTTGCAGATATTACTGAAAGACATGGTAAAAGTATTCTTATTATAAGTGTGGTTGCTTTAATTATGAGTATTTTGGGAGCATTAAAACTGAATGTGGAAAACAGCTTTATTGACTATTTTAGAGAAAATACTGAAATATATCAGGGAATGAAGACGATAGATCAACAACTTGGAGGCACAACATCCCTTGATGTGGTGATAAATCTTGAACAGAGTGAAGATGATTCTCAGATCGCTACAACTGAAGAAAAAACAGAGGTAAAAATAGAAGATGAAGAAGAGTTTGATGCTTTTGAAGATGAATTTGATGAAAGTGCCGGTGAAGCTCAATATTGGTTTACAGCTGAAAAAATGAGAAGGATAGAAGAAGTTCATGACTATCTTGATGGACTGCAGCATACAGGAAAAGTGCTCTCACTTGGGACAATGCTGAAAATAGGTAAAACTCTTAATTCCGGGAAACCACTCGACGATTTTTTGCTAGCGCTTCTTTATAACGAACTACCAGAGCATTTTCGCAAAATAATTATGGATCCTTATGTATCTGTCGAAAACAATGAGGCGCGGTTTTATGTGAGGATAAGGGATTCCGAACCTGATTTACGACGCAATGAACTTTTGAAACAAATTCAGTTTGATCTAAAAGACAAGTTGGATATTCCAGAGGAAAAAGGACGTCTCGCAAATGTGCTTGTACTATACAACAATATGCTGCAAAGCCTCTTTAGGTCGCAAATACTTACTTTGGGGGTAGTAATAGTTGCGTTTCTAATCATGTTCATTTTTCTTTTCCGTTCGGTAATGATAGCGTTGATTGCGATTTTTCCGAATGTACTTTCAATAGGAGTGGTACTGGGATTTATGGGTTGGATGGGCATACCTCTGGACATGATGACCATTACAATTGCGGCTATCAGTGTAGGGATTGCAGTAGACAATACCATTCACTACATCCACCGCTTCAGGTTTGAATTCGCCAGGGACGGTGACTATCTGGCGGCTATGCATCGATCACACGAAAGCATAGGCTACGCAATGTATTACACCTCAATCACAATTATCATAGGTTTTTCAATTCTGGTGCTCTCAAAATTTATTCCAAGTATTTATTTTGGTTTACTGACGGGACTGGCGATGCTGATTGCCCTGGTTGCCGCATTGACGTTGTTACCACAATTGATGATCGTCTTGAAACCTCTGGGTCCTGAAAAACAAAAAGGATGAGGCATTGAGAGTAGTACCTGTACAAATTATCTTTTTGTAATTTATACTGCGCCAGTTACTTCAAGCAGAATTTCTTCAGTGATTTAATCCAAACTCCTTCCCTGATATAAAATTGTTCGGACCTGTTGTTGATATAATTTTACCGATTTTCGGACTGTTAATGGTGGGTTATACTTCTACCGCTTTTGGTTGGTTTGATCAATCGGCTGTCCGTGGACTCACACGGTACGTCTTCGATTTTGCAGTGCCGATGCTATTGCTGCGTACCCTTGCTACCACAAACCTGCCGGATGTCATTCCCTGGGATTATCTTGCTTCTTATTATTTAGGAACGTTGATCGTCTTATTGACAGGAATGTGGTCAACACGATTGTTCTGGAAACGAACATTTTCCCAACAGGTGATTAATGCTTTCTCTGGTAGTTTTTCCAATACAGTTCTGCTGGGAATTCCAATTATTTTGCTTGCATTTGGTGAAGAGGCTGTTGTGCCTTTGTTTATNATNATNGGNACACANGGACTCATNATGGTNCCGCTTTTCACAATCATGCTTGAAATGGGTAAAAGTGGCAAGGGCCGGCTGATAACCATCATTGCCAGAACTTTGTATGGATTGATAAGTAATCCTCTAATTATCGGGCTNCTTTCAGGATTAGCGTGTAATTATTTTGAAATATCCTTGTGGAAGCCTGTGGAGGATGTGGCAAAGTTTCTGGGGAACTCTGTTACTCCCTGTGCTTTGTTTGCTCTCGGCGCAACTCTGGCTGGTTTTAGAAAAGACATACCGTGGCAGGAAGTACCATTGATCATTATCATAAAGACCATTGTACACCCTCTCGTTGTCTGGGTAATGGCTACGCTGGTCTTTGGTATTAAAGAAGCAATTTGGATTCAGGTACTGGTAATGTTAGCGGCTCANCCAACCGGCGTTAATCCATTTCTTTTTGCCAGCCGTTATAATGTAGGGCAGTTAGTTGCCAGCAGTGCGGTTTTTATGTCAACTGTTATTTCGATNTTTACTCTCAGCCTACTGCTGGCCTTTTTCCGCTGATACCATCTGTTAAAGAAGATAAAACCGGCTTAAAAAAACTCCAAAATTAACTGGAACTTTATAAAAAATAAGAGAAAATGTTACAAACTGACAATTTCAAAAAAAGGAAATAATGGCATTAGTAGAACTCGAAAAAAAGAACAATGTTTACGTTGTTACCCTTAATGATCCTGCAAGTGGAAACGCCATCAATACAGAGTCGTTGAGCGCTCACCGTATAGTATTAGCTGAGTTGGATATGGTTACAGAAAATTCTGCTGTTGTAGTGACAAGCAGTGATCCGAAATCATGGTGTGTCGGCCTGGACTTTGAGTGGGTTAGTGCTCAATCCGCAGGGCAGTTTGCAAGTTCTTTCAAGGAGCTTGAGGAAGTATTCGGACGCTGGGCCTTGTTAGCGCTGCCGACAGTGGGTTGTGTGACAGGTCACTGCATGGCGGGAGGAGCGGTATTTGCGGCAGCTCTGGACTTTCGGATAATGCGTGAGGACAGAGGGTGGTTTGCTTTTACGGAAATTGACGTTAAAATTCCACTTTCTCCAATTTTATATGAGTTGGCAGATTTACTGCCTAANAAACAGGCGGTNCGNGACCTCCTGCTCACAGGACGACGNATAGGAGGTGCTGACGCGAAAAAAATAGGAGTAGTTGATGAAACTCATTTGCCTGAAGAATTAATGCCGCGTGCACTTNAAATTGCGGNAGAACTTGCTCAAAAAGATCTTAAAACTTACGACGTAATGAAACAAATGATCAAACAGAATCTGGCACGGCAGATTAAAATGGAAATGAAAGGCTGAGATTCTAACTCACTTAAACGATATCAGTTTAAATTATTGCTGATCCTTGAATATTTTAAAAAACTACGAAATATAATGCAGTCGCTGCCGTTGAAGAAAAAACATTATTGGCCCTGTGTTACTAATATCTTACAAGNCTCCCCGTTTAGATCCCACTCCGTACCTTGCGGAGTTTCCTGAAGCTGAAGCTGATCAGCGAGGGTTTCCGTACTCACGAAATCAATGAAATTCTCCAGCGACGTATTCAGTTTTGTGGACGCATGGTAACTGATGTTGATGCGGTCCATCACATTAAGATCCATTTCTTTGCGCATGTTCTGGACTTTGTTTACAAACTCACGTGCAAATCCTTCCTGAATCAAGTTCTCACTCAATTCTGTGTCCAGAGCAACAGTTAAACGGTTATCAGTTTCCACCAGTAAACCTTCTTTTTCCTGCCTTTGCAGGAGAACATCTTCCGGTGCTAATTCTAACGTATCTCCATCAATTNTCAATGAAATACTATCACCGTTNTGTAATTTTCTAATGTCGTCAAGATTCAGTTCAGCAATTGCGTTTGCGGCAATTTTCATTTGCTTACCGAGTTTTCTTCCTAAAGTTTTAAAATTGGCCTTTGCGCTCAAATTGACAAGTTCTTCCTCATCAGGTGTGATAACAATTTCCTTTATATTGAGTTCATCAGTAATTAAATCTGCAAGGTTTTCCAAAACGTGTTTTGCCTCCGGATCATGTGTTACCAGAAATATCTTCGGCAGTGGCTGGCGTATTTTTAACTGATGTTTTGCACGCAGAGCACGTCCCATGGTGACGGTAGAAAGCACCAGATCCATTTGCTTTTCCAACTCTATGTCCCTGTAGTCAGCATCTACTTCCGGAAAAATAGCCAGGTGTACGCTTTGGTGGTCTGTATCTTGACGCAGTGCACGGAAGATTCCGTCTGCAATGTATGGAATAAAAGGAGCAATTATTTTGCTGAAATCGAAAAGCACTGTGTAAAGTGTAGCGTATGCTTCATGTTTGTCCTGACCCTGCCCTGCTTTCCAGAAACGTCTCCTGCTGCGTCTGATATACCAATTGGTTAACAAGTCGATGAATCCTACAAAAGGTGCTACTGAACGGTTGAGGTCATATCCGTCCATTTCTTTTTGTACTTCAGCAATCAGTTTTTGTAAACGTGACATAATCCAGCGGTCCATTGGATTATTCTTTTTCAAGGAGAGATTTTCCGAAGTTGGTTCCCAGTCNTCAATTTTTGCGTAGGTGCTGAGAAACGCGAGCGCGTTCCAAAGCGGCAGTAGTTGCTGTCGGGTAGTTTCAATCAGGCCTTTTTCCGAAAAACGCAAATCTTCTCCGCGTACTGCAGGACTGTTGAGCATATAAAGACGGACGGCGTCTGCACCGTACTTATTCAGCATCTCATTTGGATCCGGATAGTTTTTGAGCCGTTTGCTCATNTTCTTTCCGTCTTCCGCCAGAATTAATCCATTTACCACACAGTTTTTGAATGCTGGCGTATCAAACAATGCTGAACCTAAAACCGCGAGCGTGTAAAACCAACCGCGTGTCTGGTCTAAACCTTCACAAATAAAATCTGCAGGAAAATTAGCTTCGAAACGATCCTTATTTTCAAATGGATAATGTTCCTGAGCATANGGCATGGAACCTGACTCAAACCAGCAGTCCAGAACTTCTGGAACACGTCTAAAAGTTTTGCCATTATGTTCNATGATTAGTGGATCGACAAAATGTTTGTGAAGATCATCTATTTTATTTCCGGTTTTTTCTTCCAGTTCTTTAACACTGCCGATGCACAGGACCTCACCGTCTTCACTTTTCCAAATCGGCAGTGGAGTTCCCCAAAAACGGTTACGGCTGATGGCCCAGTCACGTGCGTTTTCAAGCCATTTCCCAAAACGACCATCGCGAATATGTCCCGGTACCCAATGCACAGTTCTGTTATGTGCAACCATTCTTTTCTTAATCTCTTCAACATTTACAAACCAGGTTGAAATCGGCTTATAAATCAAAGGAGTATCTGTACGCCAGCAAAATGGATAGCTGTGCTGTACTGTTTCATGGCGGAACATTTTTCGTTCTTCTTTAAGGCGCTGGATAATTAATTTGTCTGCATCCTTGATATTCTTGCCTGCGATAAATTCCATGTAATCCATGAAATTACCTTCATCATCCACCGGATCAAAAATCGGGATGTTTTCAC
Organism: Deltaproteobacteria bacterium; assembly: GCA_002685535.1. Classification (GTDB taxonomy): domain Bacteria; phylum SAR324; class SAR324; order SAR324; family NAC60-12; genus Arctic96AD-7. Next base: position 3,673 of record NYXK01000195.1, on the reverse strand, counting down.
GTTGAAAAATGCGCACATCATCCTCACCAAAACAGGCCAAATGNACAATNCCTGTTCCGCTGTCATCGTTGACATAATCATCCAACTGCAAAGCCCAGGTGTTGGTCGTGTCAACGTGACTTTTAGCAAAATCAAAGAGCGGTTCATATGTCATTCCCTGCAGTTCAGTGCCTTGCATTTCAGCCAGGACTTCATAATTCCCTTCCTCAAAATATGTATCGATTCTTGATTTTGTNAGAATATATGCATCGCCACTTTTTTTATCTCTGATTTTACAATAGCTGAGTTTCGGACCAGCGCAGAGTCCCATGTTTGAAGGTAAAGTCCACGGAGTGGTTGTCCATGCAAGTAAATATAAGTTTTCCTCGCCCTTGACTTTAAATCGCAAAGTGACGGAAGGATCCTGAATATCTTTGTAATTCAGGTTTGCCTCAAAGTTTGAAAGCGGGGTGGAGACTCTCCATGAATAGGGAACAACCTTTACTCCTTCGTAAATAAGTCTCTTATCCCAAAGCTGTTTAAAAACCCACCAGACTGATTCCATGAAATCGATATCCATGGTTTTGTAATCATTATCGAAATCAACCCAGCGAGCCATACGTTCCACAGTTTCCCGCCACTCACGAGTGTAGCGTAAAACAATAGCACGGCATTCTTCATTAAAATTGCCTTCACCAAATGTTTCGATTTCGTGGCGTCCATTCAGTTTAAGAGCCTGTTCAACCTCATACTCCACNGGNAACCCGTGTGTGTCCCAGCCGAAGCGTCGTTCAACTCTGAAACCACGCATGGTTTTGTAACGTGGAATAACATCTTTGATCGTTCCGGCCAACAGGTGCCCATAATGCGGAAGTCCTGTCGCAAACGGCGGACCGTCATAAAAACTGAAAGCTTTGTCTTCCGGACGTTGATCGATTGATTTTTGAAAAATATTTTCTTTGCGCCAGAATTCAAGAATTTCTTCTTCCATTTGCGGAAATCCGAGTCTGTTGGACACTTCTTTCATAGTCTTGATAAGTTGTTGCTGGATGGTCTAATAAAATTAGTTGGGCGTTTCAGGACGAATGAAAACGCCAACTGTAGTTATGCTCTTGGGATTTCTCGTGAGAAGCGAACGGCAAGGTTGAAATAATCCATGGCTAAAGTACCCAGATCATCATTCTGTTGGGAGACTTTAAGTTCGCAAGTTTTGACCCCTTGTTTTAGNGCACAATAAGTTTGATAAAGAGGTAGCATTTTTAGTAAATCCTGATCATTTGAGACTTCAAGATATTGTTGTACAAATGCGTCAAACAGTTCAGTTTTACCCATACGTGCAAGTTCGACTGTTAAAGACGAGACATCATTCGCTACGTCCAGAACCGCCAACTTCTTTTGAACTTCCTGAGGACTGATAAAATGTACCTNATCTCCANAAACAAAAATATGTTCCGGTAAAAAAGCACCGTGACCCAGGACAATTCGCCCTTTTTTTTGCCGTTTGTTGAAAAGACGCTTATTGTCATNGATGAACTTTTCAAGAGGATGCCGAATCATATCCAATATCGGTTGCGTTAANGATGCTTCAAAATAACGTTTCAGTTGAAAAAGCATGTCGTCACAGAGTGCGCGAAAAGNTTCCGGTTTNCCTGACTCCGCTGCTNTGTCTTTTGCAGGTGATACTGCATGAATCTCAGCAATTCTGGTTGCAATTTTCGAAATATGTTTTATTGTAAGCTTGTCTTTCGCCAAAAGCTGGGAAAGTGACCATTGATCCGCAAGNGCCTCCATTTTTAAGGCATACTCAATTATTTNTCCTTCTGTNCCNCCGATTTTGAGTTCANCATTATGTTCCATGACAGGCAANACTTCTAAAGGCCAGTTTGGATTAAAACGCTGACTGAGACGGCACTCTTCGCGACAAAAAGCTTCTTTAACAGCTAATGTAGCATATTCATTACCCNACTTTTTAATCTTATAAAGCTGNTCATCAGCTTTAAACAAGAATGAAGTNGAAGTCTCACGCAACTTAATTGTCTTNGGAGAATTATGATAAGCTGCAGGTTCTTTGAGCGCCTTTNCCAANTCTGTTTGCNATACAGTCATAGTACGTTTTAATTAATGAAAATGNTTTTNACGATATTAAAATAAAAAATAANCAACCATTTCTGTTTGTTGACATTCAACTCACATTCACGAATCGTGCATAAATATCTATTCANGTTTACNNACTTAGTGGGGATCAAGTACGATACAGCAGAATTAAATGTGACNGCAGATAATTTTANATATTCAGAATGTGCCCCAATTTATGTTTTTTTGTATGCATGTACTTTATATTTCCGGGATTACTCTGAATTTCAAGTGGAATTCTTTCTACAACCTCAAGACCGTGTCCCTGAACTCCGACGATTTTACGCGGATTATTAGTCATTAAGCGCATTCTCCGTACACCGAGCATAAACAGCATTTGCGCACCCATTCCGTAATCACGCAAATCTGCTTTAAAACCTAATTGTTGATTTGCTTCGACAGTATCAGCACCTTTTTCCTGAAGTTTATAAGCGTGAAGTTTATTGATCAATCCAATCCCGCGTCCTTCCTGAGGCAAATAAAGGATTACGCCTTTNCCTTCTGNCTGCACCATTTCCATGGCTGCATGGAGTTGCGGGCCGCAGTCGCAGCGGTAGGANCCAAAAACATCACCTGTCAGACATTCTGAATGTACACGTACCAGAACAGGCTCATCCTCTTCCCATTCCCCTTTTACCAGTGCGACATAGTCGCTGTCGTCCAAAACACTTTGAAAACCGATCACGTTAAAATCACCAAATTNTGAAGGCAGCATNGCTTCCGCTTTTTTGANAACCAATGTTTCGTTACGTTTCCNGTATTCAATGAGGTCTTTAATTGTAATGATCAATAATTTGTGGAGTTCTGCAAATTTCATCAAATCAGGAACACGTGCCATTGTACCGTCCTCATTCATAATTTCGCAAATCACACCACCAGGTAGCTTATTAGCTAATTTTGCGAGATCAACAGCAGCTTCAGTATGTCCTGCCCTACGCAATACTCCGCCCTGACTCGCCAGTAAAGGGAAGATATGTCCGGGGCTGCGGATGTCTTCTCTGCCTGAATCCGGATTAATTGCNNCAGCAATTGTGCGGGCGCGGTCTGCNGCNGAAATNCCTGTCGTTACGCCNACAGAAGCNTCAATGCTGATTGTAAAATTGGTGCCCATTGTTGCGTTGTTGTTACTCACCATTAAAGGCAGATTCAACCTGTTAACAGTTTCAGATTCAAGTGGCAGACAGATCAACCCCCTGCCAAATTTCGCCATGAAATTAACTTTTTCTGCAGTAGCAGCTTCAGCCGCGCAAATGAGGTCTCCTTCATTTTCACGGTCCTCATCGTCCACCACGACAATTAATTCACCGTTNGCAATGGCTTTAATCGCCTCCTCAATGGAATTAAATNTNTTGTCTGTTTCTGCCATGATTTAATAATTAAAATAAGTTNTTTGAAATATTAANGTGTATTTATGAATTNGTTATAAAAACCTGAAATCTACGCTGCANCTNAATCAGTAACNCNGNAATGAATAAAAANAAATGCTGTGAAGCTANCTCTTATTTTAATTTTGCTAAAATAAACCAGTCCTCTCCCAGAGGAGTGATCGAGCTGATGTCCA
>NYXK01000194.1 GCA_002685535.1 Deltaproteobacteria bacterium | reverse complement strand
TGAAGCATTAGCTAGCAGACGGATTGATTCCAGCAGACTGTGCCCTACCATCGGCAGCATCACATTCAACTCAAAATTTCCGGACAAACCACCAACGCTGATCGACGCATCATAACCGATTACCTGCGCGCAGACCATCGCCGTTGATTCTTCAATCACCGGATTCACCTTTCCGGGCATAATCGATGATCCCGGTTGAAGTGCCGCCAGTTGAATTTCTCCGAGACCGCCGTTTGGCCCGGAATTCATCCAGCGCAAATCATTGACAATTTTCAGTAGACTGACTGCCAGAGTTTTTAATTGGGCTCCTAAAGCAACCGGCGCGTCCACCGTTGACTGTGCTTCAAAATGATTCTCCGCTTCACGGAAAGACTCGCCGCTAAGTTTTGACATCTCTGCCGCAAATTTAGGCGGAAATTGCGGATCAGTATTAATTCCGGTACCAACCGCTGTTCCGCCCATCGGCAACTCCGCTATCTGTTCCAATGCTGATTCTATGCGCTGAATTCCAATCTCAATTTGCCGTGCATAACCACCGAATTCCTGTTCAAAAGTAACAGGCATAGCATCCATCAGATGTGTCCGGCCGGTCTTGACTACATGGGAATATTCGGCCCCTTTTTTCAGCAAAGTTTCACGTAAAAATTTAAGTGACGGGATCAAAATGTTTTTTGCCTCAAGGTAACCAGCAATTCTGATCGCAGTCGGGAAAGTGTCATTTGAACTCTGACCAAAATTGATGTGATCATTCGGATGCACCTTTACCGACAAGTCCGGAACGAGTTCCATCGCACGGTGCGCAATCACCTCGTTCGCGTTCATGTTACTCGAAGTTCCGGAACCAGTTTGATAAATGTCGATCGGAAAATGCTCATCCAGCTTGCCGTCAATTACTTCCTGAGCTGCCAGTTGAATTGCGTGTGCTACATCTTTTGGAATGTTCTCAAGTTCTGCATTAACTTTAGCCGCCCCCTGTTTGATCAAACCCAGTGCGTGTATCAACGGACGGCTGATGCAGATTCCGCTAACAGGAAAATTGTCAACAGCACGCTGAGTTTGCGCACCGTAAAGCGCTGCCTGCGGAACCTTGACTTCACCCATAGAATCTTTTTCAATACGATATTCATTACTCATTTTATTCCTTATATTAGTATGTTAGTAGAATTTAATTTTTAGTTTTTATATCAATCCGATTTTGCCANATTTCATTTTTCTGTCAGGATATGATGCNTTTGTAGAAAGTCTAAAATACAAATTATGTCATAGCTTACAAAGCGAGAAATCTATTTTATCTTAAGCACTAATATTATTAAGATCTCTCTCTTCGATCGAGATGACNAATAATTAGTTTAGGAGTTTTTACTAAGTCATCAGGAAATAAATGTAATATTCTCTCATTGTAAGTACACCGCTGGATTCCCGTTTTCGCGGGAATGACAAATGCAAAATTCATAAATGACNGTCTCAATGCATTGATTTCAGGCCAGCATACCACCGTCTACTGTGAAGGTGCTGCCTGTAATGTATGAGGCCGCAGCAGAAACCAGAAAAAGCACCATCCCTGACATCTCACTCGGCTGAGCAATCCGGCCCAGCGGAATTTGCTGAAGAACTTGCTGCATCAATTCATCATTTTGCGTCAGGGCAGAAGCGAATTTCGTATCAGTCAATCCCGGCANCAGCGCGTTGACCCGAATAGTGTCCGGCCCCAACTCTTTAGCAAAAGCTTGTGTCATCGAAATAAGCGCCGCTTTGGTGATGGAATAAATGCTTTGGTTTAACATCGGAATACGACCATTGATCGAAGAAACATTCACTATACTTCCACCACCGTTTTTTCTCATTAANCCAGCTGCGTGCTGACTCATAAAAAACGGCCCCTTCAAATTCACAGCAAGTGTTTTATCCCACGCCTGTTCATCCGCCTCGAGGACTGAACCGTAAAATGGATTGGTTGCCGCGTTATTCACNAGAATATCAAGTCGGCCGTGTTTCTCATGAATTTTTTCAAACAGTAATTCAATCTGTGCAAGATCACCATTATGACAAACCATCGAGGAGGCCTGATTGCCCGCATTTTTAATGTGTGCCTGNACTTCCTCTAAATTTTCTGCNTTGCGGCTGGTCAGNATTACATGCGCACCAAACTCAGCCAAAATTTCTGCAGTTTCGGCTCCAATCCCACGACTNGCACCGGAAACTAAAGCCACTTTAGAACCCAGATCAAACATTGCTGGTACTTCCATAAAATCTCCTTCATTAAAGTTATTCTATAATATCGTTTGTCTGCAGAAGACGCAATGCGGTTTTAAACTGAAGAGTCCTCCCGGAAAGACGAGATCATTCATTAGTTGTCAGTTGCGAATCGTAACNATTTTTGTTGGATGATTGCACAGATTTTGCGTTGCCACTTGAGTTTATCTTCTATAAACTAACTCAACTGTTAGTACAGATTGCAAATTCAATATTTTCTTAAAATAATTCTACAACAGTTATTAAAATATGGGTAACTGGCTTTTTTTAACAGTAGCAACTCTCGTGGTGGTGATTGTGTTCCGCATGAAGAAACCACCTGACGAAAAACTGGANCCTCCCTCAAATTTTGTAATGTTTTTTAATCCTCTTCAAGGGGAAGGTGATTTGTTTATCGGAGGAGTATTTGTTGTATATTTTTCTTCCAGAGTATTTTTGGAATTATTTCAAACCTTAAGAGCTATTTTTTAGCCGACATTATTAGTACGTCTTCAGCAAATGACTCGAAATTTACTGGTTTTGATATTGACTTTATTTCAGGACAATTATGTCCGACTAGGCACCTTGACAGGTGCGCTAGTTGGNTTTTGGAGTCCGGAAATTTTGCACGGTGAGGCAGGGACAAATGCTTTTATTTACGGATTTATCGGCTGGGGAATCGGTGCGTACCTCGCGAATTATAAAGCAGAAAATACACAATTCAAACAAAAAAAGAAATTCCGGGTTTTTCAGGGAGGCCGCTAACACAAGATTTCTTGTTTCTCGCAAATAACACGGTTTCAGGACATTCCAGCTACGTTTCAAACATGTTAAAATCATGGCCAATAATAATTTCCTCGGGACNCAGTTCCCAATTATTCAAGCACCTATGGCCGGAGTTCAAGACAGTGCTTTAGCAATTGCTGTTTCAAATGGCGGCGGCTTGGGTTCCCTGCCCTGCGCAATGCTCACTTCAGAAAAACTCAGGGCTGAGCTGACTTTAATCAAATCCCAAACCAAGAATCCCTTCAACGTAAATTTTTTCTGCCATCGCCAGCCTCAAGCGAATACTGAACGCGAGCAAAAATGGCTGAATATCCTCGAACCGTATTTTGANGAATTTGGCCTAAGTTCGGCTGACATAACAAAAGGTGCAGGTCGAGAACCTTTCAGTGAAGAAACAGCTGAAATATTAGCAGAATTTAAACCTTCAATAGTGAGTTTTCATTTCGGTTTACCATCAAGCAGTTTGCTATCGAGAGTCAGGGAATGGGACGCGACAATTCTAGCAAGTGCAACCACAATTGAAGAAGCTGAATGGTTGGAAGCCAACGGAGCTGACGCAGTCATCGCACAGGGAATTGAGGCNGGCGGTCACAGAGGCATGTTTTTGTCGGANGATCTCTCGACTCAAATNGNAAGATTTNCTCTAGTAACACGACTTATTNAGCAAGTTAAGTTGCCCGTAATTGCCGCAGGAGGAATTTCCTCTGCAAAAGANGTTGNAGACGCAATCTCAATGGGNGCTTCAGCGGTACAGCTTGGAACCGCGTACCTGCTCTGTCCGGAAACAAAAACCAGTCAGATTCATCGGGNTACGCTGAAAAGCGAAGCCGCAAAAGAAACTGTGCTGACAAACATTTTCAGCGGNAGACCAGCTCGTGGAATCGTTAATCGTTTGATCCGCGAAATCGGTCCAGTCAATTCTGACACTCCTGAATTCCCACTCGCTGCTGCTGCAGTCACCAGTTTACGTAAAAAAGCTGAAGCTATGGGTTCCGGAGATTTTTCACCACTCTGGTGCGGACAGAATGCCGGCGGCTGCCGTGAAATTCCTGCCGCTGAATTAACTAAGCTGCTTGCGGCGGAACTTTAAATAATATTTCCCAAAGGAACGACANCTATTTACNAATTTATCAATATTCATAAACCAGCAAATAGTCCTGAGGACGTGTCATTGCTTACAAAGAGAGAACACTATTTTATGTTAAGCACTGATATAATTAAGGTCTCTCTNCGATCGAGATGATAANTTATTAGTTTANGATTATTTAAGAAGGNNGCANAATTTAACAAATCCANTTTTTNCAATACAAGGGNGTAACATGCGAAAATATTTCCTACTTCTTATTTCATTTTGTCTACTTTTTTGGCTGACTGCAATTAATTCCTCTGCGGAGGGAAAAGACGAAAGCGCAATTTTTGCGGGCGGTTGTTTTTGGTGTATGGAAGCTGATTTTGAAAAAATTAACGGTATAAAAGAAGTCGTTTCCGGGTATATCGGCGGAACGTCAAAAAATCCGAACTATAATAATTATGGAAAAAGCGGTCATATTGAAGCAGTACAGATATTTTATGATCCGGCTGTTATTTCTTATGCGGAACTGCTGGAAATATTTTGGGTAAATATTGATCCTCATGACAATAATGGCCAATTTTGTGACCGAGGGCATGAGTACTCAACTGCGGTTTTTTTCCTGTCAACTGAGCAAAAAGAGCTGGCGGAGAAATCCAAAACTCTGCTCGAAAATTCCGGAATCCTCGAGAAACCGATTGAAACTCCGCTTATAAAAGCAGGAGAATTTTTCCCTGCAGAGGATTATCACCAGAATTACTACAAAATAAATCCAATAAAATATAAGTACTATCGCTATCGCTGTGGACGTGATCAGCGGCTTAAAGAACTTTGGGGTAAAACTACAATCCGTGAAAAAAGTCTAAAAATAACCGCAAAATATCAAAAACCCGATTTGCGACAACTTGAAGAAAAACTGACACCTTTACAGTTTGACGTTACCCAGAATGATGCGACTGAACCGCCTTTTAACAATAAATATTGGAACAACAAAAAAGAGGGGATTTATGTTGATATAGTTTCCGGAGAACCGCTCTTCAGCTCAGTTGATAAATATAAATCCGGTACAGGCTGGCCCAGTTTCACCAAGCCTGTTGCTGGAGCAAGTCTGATCAAAAAAGAAGACAACAGCTGGTTCTCGGTGAGGACTGAACTGAGGAGCAAATATGCTGACTCTCATCTGGGACACTTGTTTAATGATGGTCCAAAACCAGATGGCTTACGTTATTGTATTAACTCGGCTGCACTGAGATTTATCGCCAAAAATGATCTGGAAAAAGAGGGGTACCCAAACTTCCTTGATTTATTTAAAAATTGATTATCGGTTTAATGTTTTTCTTTGTAGCACCTCCCTGGATTCGAGCTTTAAAGCTGAAGCATGAAAAACTTCTTTGATGAATATTTGCGAAATATCAGCTAAATCATTCGCGATTCAAAATTTGATCCACTGTCACTCTGACCATTTTGGCCCAACCTTCGGGATTAAGGGCAAGTTCCGCAAAAAGATTCATCTGCTTTCCATGATTTTGTATTGATATAAAAGTTTATATAAGCATAAATAAAAGCAAGAAATAATTAAACTTGTAAATAAGCACCTCTCCCTCATTTACCGTATGGGCATCGCCACAGATCTCATCCTGCTTGTTGTTAGCGCCTTCTT
>NYXK01000193.1 GCA_002685535.1 Deltaproteobacteria bacterium | reverse complement strand
TTGAGGTGGGGCCCCAGCTCCCCCCCCCCAAAAAACATGTAGCGGTGGGCCGCAGCCTCCGCACCCCCAATGTGTTTTTTTTTTGGGGGGGGGGGGGGGGGGGGCAGCGTCTGAATATCGCCGAGGTACCGTCTGTGTATCAACACTCTCGGTTGACATTGTTTTGTTTTCTTCTACGGTATCCCAGGCTGAACTGCTATGCCTAGCACAGAACTTGGTATGTTCTGGTTCATGGTGGAGGGACATCTTAATTTTGATATTCCCTTGCGCTCTCTCTTCTGTGCTTCACCAACCACTTGAATTTTAGGCCGTACAACCCCGGGCAGGTAACGATAAGCAGATACCAAGTCATCCGAAACAGATCTACAGTCATTGTCATCCAATATGGCGTGACAGAAGCACGCAGATACAACTTCATTCCTTGGTTCTTGCAATTTTTCGGTTACAAAATACGTATAACACTCCCTTGGAAGAGATCGATCGTCTCCATTCTGACTTGTGGCGTGCGCACCAAGTTGCACACCAGGATGATCTCAATAAAATTGCATCGTACAGCCAGACGATCGGCGAAAGTTTCATCATCAGATTGATTCGACATTCGATTCATTTCGACATCCGATTCCTCACCCAACAACTTCTGGGTGTGGAACTGAGAAATGTCTATATAGAGTGGGCGCACCCTCCTCATCTGCTCTCCAACAACGACAACAACAAGAACAACAACATCACCACATTCAATCTTACATGTACAGTTTCTAAAAAGACATAACACAACTTTTCAACACATTCAACATGAAGCTCACTACCCTGTCTCTCGCCTTCACAGTCTTCATTTCTGCCACCACGGCCAACCGTGTCATCAAGACCTATGATGATGGTATGATGCCTTCCCAGATACCTTCTCCGAAATGGGTGATCCCGAATCCATACTTATGCTACCTCTCATAGGCCCACAAAGACTGAACAATATCTACTTCGCACTGGGACAATGTGTCTATGAGAAAGAAACCTACCAGTCCTTCAAGGGATGTATTCTTGCTAGTATGTCACTCTGCGACTTCACACAGACTGGAATACAAATCTGGAGCTAACTATTCTACAGCTCTCGCTCCATGGAACTAGGTAGCCGTTCTGGGCCAACTGTGTCTCTCAGTGAGATCTTTCAGGGGCGAGGTTGGTCAAGGCTGTGTAGCTGGTATGTCGGTGTTGATGTTGGTGGTCACAGTCTGTCAAGGTTTACTAGGCATGAATGCACTTGTTTCATCTCATCGGCAGACAGGACTTCTGATAGCCTGAGAATTATTCTTGACGATTGTTCTCTAGTACCTTTATTTGGCACGTGTTAGGTCACAACTTCTAAGTGTTCCGTTGTAGAGGACAAAAAGTAGATCTCATCGAGTTTGATTCCTAACGCAGCAACGCTACTATTAAAGGATCGAGGAGCGACATGCTTCAAGTATTGGATCTAGTCGGCAAAAGAAAGTGGACCGTATTTGTCTCTTCTCTCTATTGATCTTCTAACAATGTCTACAATATACCCTCTTCCTAACCTTTTCGTCTATACTAGTTCCAGGTTTCTCCTTAGCATCAGATTATAAAGCTTCTCGTTGTCATCTCCTTTCTCGATCTTTTACATTACACTATCAAAACCGATATTTCGTCAAGTTCCAATTACACTTCCGAGGAATGCCGCTAACAACGAACCCTTCAGGCAGCGAGATGTTGGATAAACTCTACTATGAGATGAAAATGTGTCTCACGTATCAGCAGTCCTTCTATGACTACCGGGTGTGTGTCCTGAACCAGGCTTAGTACGTCATTGCTTCCTCTCGGTGTAGTTAGAATGCATACTGGGTATCGTCTGGGACACGGCTGAGCAATTCTTGACAGGCATTAGCATCTGCTTCATTGAGCACTTTTTGTCTTCTTTCACACTCTTGCGACCAACCAAGAAAGCTGTCGAAAGGAACGGGATCACGGGAGTTAGTTGGACAAGGACTCAGTGGGCCTTCGAGTCAAAGAACATCCGGTGACGCCTTGATTCCAAGTGCCCTATTAGAACTTCGTTTTTATGCGCGTGCAAAATGAAATTCTTGAGGAGTCGCAGTAAAGAGCGCTCACATAGAACCCTGGGAACGATCAAGAGATGGCAGTGGTCATGTGGTCAATTATTGTCTCAAGTCGAGTGAGAGACAAGTCGAGTTTGCTTCGTGTACCATTGAAATATAAGTACAAGAGAAGAAAATTTGCCCAGTCCGAATATTTTCAGCATCCACGGATCATACCCAACACACATACTCCTGAGCCAGCTCGCAGTCCCAATCCCCTCCCTCTCTCCTCAACCATGTACCATCTAGTGGTCACCTTTCTTCACAACCTTGCCTTTCTTCGCAAGAGCCCGGTTCTTGCGAATTCTCCTGCGAGCAGCAGCATCAGATGACTGCGGGCTGGTGCTAGCAACAACTGACGACCCAGCGGCAGCAGAGCCAGACGCCGGCGTGGCTGGAGCGGCTGGAGTGGCAGCGCCTTTTCCTGCTTTGGCAGCAGCGCCGGCGGCAGCTGCACCGGCAATGAGGCCGAGTGCTCCTTTCAAGAGACCACCCTTTGGGTCCGGGTTGCGCTCGATGAGTTGGCTGAGTACGAATGTCAGACTATTCTCATTATGTTGTAAGAACATTGAATAGTACGTACCCTTCATCTCGCTCAGTGACGACGGTGGTAAGTGCCTGAGAGGAGGCAAGAAGCGCCAGCGCGAAAACCTGGAAAGAGATTTGCATTTTGATGATGAGGCTGGAGGGTATTCAGTGCGAATCAGAGGAGAAAACCAGAGGCGCTTTCAAGAAGAGAAAGGGAAAGATTGAGCTGCGAGTGACCAATGTTGTCGGGCTGATGAGTCTTTGGCAGAGGTAGGCTTGGCCTATATATATGCTCATCATGAATCCCGAATAGCCCCTGTCATCACTTGTCGTCAAATGAGACGCCAATACAGTCTTCTCCTGCATCTAAATCGACGTCCTTACGAACGCAATTGGAGCTTTGCGTCACTTTGTGACAGAAGCGGAGCCTCGGTACCGCAAGGGAAGGACGATGTTCTATCAGACTTTGCGAAATCTTGACAGAGAGAGTGGTCGAAGCTTTCACTCAGATTCCAGACCAATAATCTGATTGAGTTCTTCTGGTGCCCAAAGAAGCTTTTGGAATCGCAACGCAAAACGATGGCACGTCAGATGGTGCGGGGCCCGGTGGTAAAGTAAACAACCCACGGCCTGAGCTAACAGGTTACGCGAATTTCGGAAACAAAACATGTCGAGGATCTTCGCATGGCAGGTTCTCGCATCGAGATGACCTTTCTCCGGATGAGACACACCAAAACAGAGGAATAGCGAAGATATGTAGGGAGGGAGCGAGGCCGAGGTTCATGTGATTTATAGACAGAAAGTGGTGCACCGAATGTCCGGATTGAGAAGAGTGTCCGTCACATGACCTTCCAAGCACAACTTCCAGGTTTGTGCGAAACACCCACCTGGAACGAACGAAAGGAGCCAGCGTAGTTCGTACCAGTCAAAACCGCACGAGGTGATGTGCCGTCCATGATCGACCTGACTCGCATGATCGTTGCACCGTGTTCAATCATCTCTGAAAGGTCGTGCCCTGATGAAGGTTACTCAGCTTCCGGAGAAGCACATGTATGTTGATACAGGCCACANAAACACACCGACTGACTGATTGCAGTAGGTGTACAAGCCGATGGATATGGCCAACTTGGCTGTCTCGAGGATAATACAGGCTGGGCTCGCGCTCGCTTCCGAAGCCCACACGGCGTGCAATGCGGGATAAGCTTTGATATCGCAAATTGTACTTATCCAGAGTGACTTTCTTGTTTGACCGTCCTCCGCGAAGTGGTATTCCTGTCGTGCCTGTTAGGAAGCAATAGTGCTGGTGCCTGAGCATTGCTCGAATAAGCCGAAGAGCCTATGTCGTGATAGATAGAATGTACCTGCTACTCTCCCGTCCTACATCCTGCGGGCCAGATGACGCTGACATTTGGCCGACTTGGCTGATATTTGTCAAAAACGAGAGCGGCGTTGCTTGATTCATTGGGTATTCTTTTGAGCGATCATAGGGATGTGGGATAGACTACGGAATTGATGTTGATTGGGAGAGCACAGCGGACGCATATTTGCTCGCAGATATGATTTCTCGACGACCAGGCTGAAGTTAAAATGTAAAAGGGCCGTGATGGGTTATCGTAGAGTCTGAGCGTGGGCGATGAGGCGGCTTCGTAGGTTGTGAAGTTGGTGAGATGTCGTTCGGCGTCATGTGACAGCCCGATCTGATTTGTTTACGCGGGACAACGACCCCACCTGGCCACGTCCAGACCGCCCCCATTCAACAACTTTTGAAGCATACACCAGATTACCATGCGGCGACTGTGTTTAAGCACACGTCCGGATACAGCATGTCATCTTCAACAAGCAACATATCCCTAGCCAGGTCACGAAGTCTGCGAATCCCTCCACCTAACCTGGTGAAACCCGCGACGACAACAACAACGCCGCAAACACCCACCGGGCCTTCGAACATTACACTGTTTCTCACAAATCTACGGCTCCTTGATCTTGATCTGCGTTCCGACTGGCCAGGCATTTCTGCCTTGACATTCTCCACCAAAGATGCGCAGCAGAACCAGAAGAAACGAATACAATGCGTAGAGTGGGCGCTGTACCAGCTGTTTGCCCTTTGGGATGCGGAGGAGGCAAAAAATGTACTTCTTCCCCACAGACTCGGTGGATTATGCAGAGACTAATGGAGAATCTGCATAGAAACTACAGCCCTACTTTCCTCCACTCGAGCCTCTACAATCTCTCAATCTACGCGCCGCTTTATTCCGATGTCTCGATCAGGCGAAGAAGAATGGCGTCTTGGGACGGGACACGGTATTGAGGAAGACAATGCTGGACGAGTGCAAGGGCGATAGGCTGGAAGAAGTGCTCGCAGTGTTTTCGAATGCAGTTTTGAAGAAAGTCCTTCAAATCCAGGGTGCGAGCTACGAGGCTCTGGCGCAGCAATTGGCATTGGAGAACTTCTCGTACAGCGGGGAACGAACGATACTGTCGGCATTAATTGTTGCACATAAGGCTTCTCTGAGTAAGCATCTGCGAGGCAAGGAAGACACAAGGGCCAGGTACCACGACTTTTCGGATCTCCTCAATCTGAATGACCGTCGAATTGCTCGTCGACATGAACAATTGAAGCAGGCGATTAAGGGAAATCAGACAAATGGGAGCATGGCAAAAAGAGATGTGTATGCTCTGCAAGATACGGTGGAGAAGAATTGGTCGGGAAATACGGAGTGGTTGGAGACCATACTCCACGGAGACAGTAGGACGAATACAGATGGATTTCTATCGACGCGATTTGACAAGATCTGGAAGCACGTTGAAAATGGAAGCATTGGTGAGGTAGAGGGTACTAATCGTGTTGGACTACTGGAAAAGCTCGACGCTCGTGTCAAAGATCAGGAGAAACGACTGGCAGGGTGGAAAGATTTTGGGAAAACGCTTTCGCAATCAGCTGGCCCTTCTCTGGTTAAAGATGCAGCCAAAGCATCCACAGAGCCAAGCAAAATCGACCTGGGTTTCAATCTCCACGAGAACATACAGATTGGTCGAGGTAACAAGGAACAGGTGGTGCAGACTAACAGTGTATCTCTGGAAGAGTACACTCGGTTGATAGAAAATATGAGGACTGAGCTGGCCGGTGTTAGCAAGCCCCAAGTGCAAGCCACGAGGGCTCCACGTCAAAGCCTGCTTCCGGAGAAGAGAAGGTCTCTCATGGTGGAATCTCCAGTTCCATCTCAGGATGAAGCACCCGAGAGCAAGGATGAAGATTGGTCTTCTGCCAGTGATTTGGAAGACGATACCCCAGAATCTCCCAATTATGTTTCAAAGTCTACATCTCGCACTCCTCCATCTGAAGCTCCTGTCGAGCCCGAGCTCATTGAGGCTCCGATCGCCATCAAAGCCAGCCGGCCACCAGTCCCCAAATTTACTGAACCAATCAAGGTCAACGTGACACCCAAACCTGCCTCAACACCACCGGCCAGAGATTCTTCTCCTCCCCAAGTCCCACCCATCACGCCTCCACCTCCAAGACTCTCGCCTCCAATCAAAGAAGCCCCAATCGCCGTACCAACAACAGCGGCAGCACCCACTTCTCCGGACCTCGCCGCCCAAATTCTAACGTCCATCTCCGCCTCATCTCCGTCTCCCAAGAAACCCCGCCATACTCTCTCCCTCGCCGAACGCACCCGGCTCTCCATGTCCCGAAGTTCACACTCCAAGTACTCAGACTTGCACGACGAATTCGAGATCGCGGACCTGCCCCGTCTGGCCATCAAATCGCGTCCATCAATGGCGCCACGTACACCGAGCATAGAATCCAATCCACACGCAGATCTAATCGAGCGCACGCGGAAGAGTATGGCTGGGTTTGAGGCGGCGCAGAAGAAGGCGCAGGTGGAAAGGAGGAGGAGTGTGAAGGATGCGAGGAAGAAGCAGAGGGAGTCGAGTTACTTTCCTAAGGTCGAAGAGGAGAAGGATGCCGTGGGTGGGCAGGAGGTGGCTGCTAGTGCGGTTGAGCTATTGGAAGGTGATCCGGATTATGAGAGCGTGTTTAAGAGTCGGCCGAAGATCGCTACGAGTCCGGCAGGGAGCCCGAGTAGGATCTGGGAGGAGGATGAGGAGGGTGAAGAGTGAGGAAGGAATATGGAGGGAGGGACTTAGACTACAATGTGTCGGTATGAAGCGTGGTGTGAGCAGGACCACTGGAAGAAATCACGATTATATTGCTTCTTTCGTGCATTGTTTCAATTGAGTGGAGTATCAACAGTAAGCAAATCGTTACATCTTACAGACCAGTGTCACTCTTCTTCACCGAGATGAGTGCAACATTCCTTGTACCAACGACATCGACATCACTCACCAGTAAATACCTCATTTCCGCTTTTATTCCTTGATACAAAGCATCAAATTCTCCTGAACAAATCCGGTGTCAAGATCACAGGAATAACAAGTCCATGTCGGCTTCATGCCAGTTTGCATTTCCGCACCTTCGTTTCCTTACCTACCAAAGCCACCTAAGCTTCTCATATCAGACTGGTCTATTTGCTCGTTGAGACACGGACCGTAATTTGTCGTGGTCTGCTTCTTATTGCTCCGTATCATTCCATGCCAATAGTTCTGGATCGCGAGTCTTCGAATGCTGCAGCGTTGGCGTGAGATCATGGTTATCAAGTGTTACCAAGATACGAAATACCATAAGCTTGAATCCATCTTGTGATCGAGCTTCAGGGTGGTAGATTGCGCGTGGATACGTCCTGGACTGGATGTGTGAGCAGTCGGCTTCGGATTTGGCTTCGGACTTGTAGAGGGGCGGGGTGGTGAAGTGTCGGTGGTTAGGGATGATGTCGGATACGTGGGTGCTTGAGATGCCTTGCAGGGAGAGTCTTTACCTTGCGGAGATTGATTTTTAGGCGGATACTTCGGTCAACTCATCATTCAGGTAGGTTGGCAAAGTCGTTCATGTGGTCAATGACTTCTCTACCAGGACTGGTGAAGTTGATACCACCAGGGTTCAAGCTTCGAGTCCCCCAAGTATGCACACTGAATGAGGAATGCCGCCTCAGGTCCACAACAGAAGCCTATGAAGGTGAACTCTGTTGGTCCATGGCACAGCGAACGCGCTTGGGAAGCAGAACAGAACTCCAATATTGACTCGACCAAACCAAACAAAACACTGTCCCTACTCTCCTTTCCTTTCCTTTTCTCTTCTCTCCTGCTCTCGTTTTCGTGGACGCTCAGCACAGCACGCGTGTCCCGAGGCCGACGCGTCTCGGTTTGGTGAGGCTTGCTGTCGTTCCTTCCCGTTTCGGAAGCCACAACACCGCCCTCCACGCTCCTTCCCTCCCTGCTCGTCAACCAGCACAACGCATGGCCTCGGCCCGATTGTTCCTGGTTCTAGCTACTTGATGCAGCCAAATAAGGGATTTTCTGATACAAACCGAGCAAACTGCTGGAATGCTGGAAAGTTCAGAAAGTGAGTGGATCCGTTTACTTCCTTTCACCTTTCTTATCATTCGCTCACATGATGATCACCAATATCTTTGCGCACCTGATTCAAAAACAATTATGTTGATAACCTACATCCAAGATCCGTCTGAGGGGGCAGTCATGGAAGCATTGTTATGGTATTATTAATTGATGCCCTGATTTGAGCAAAATTCACTTTCTCACATCGCGCTCATTTCTTCACTTCTAAAGATCCAAAATCACTAACTTCCATCTTTGCCGAGAATCTAGGATCATGTCTGAATTCACTTTTTGCTTTTTGATTTTATTGCACCCTTGTTTCGCGACCTTATCGTATTCACGCCTACTTAATCGACCAAGATGAGACCTCAGCATCGTATACACACAGTACTCACTCTGGCATCGATCTTAAACGAAGCCACTAGATGTTCTCGCTCTAGCCGACTGATAAAGAAGAATATCAATGCTAGGTCAATCGAAGAGAACAGAAATGAGAAGGGAGGAATCGTAGATGTACTGGCAAAAATGTATCACAATTCAAGTCGCCAGATCTTTATGTAACATCTGTTGGATTCTTTTTTCACATAGCTTTAATACAAAAGTGTATAATCTTTCCACCAAAAAAACCCTGTCTTCCAAGATCCGTCCGATTATGTTCTTTCTTTGCGTGTTTATGTGATGATCAAGCCAACGAGCCACAGATCCCCCAAATCCCCATGTGTGCTTGTATCTGCTTCGCCTTCCTCGGATTTGAAAGTTCTTCAACTGATACGTCCGTATGATTGTTTTTCAACGTTCCCCAAGTCCCGACCATCTTCGCACATGTTTTTAATCCGTAGATTCTCGAGTGCAGGATCAATCATGAATGTCCGCATGATTTATTAAGCCATCAAGCCACAAGCCACCCAATCCCCTCTGGCAATCAAAATCATTAATTTGGAACATATGTTGGCAGAGCTGGTAGGTATCTGGTTTCTGGGTTGTGACGTCTAGGTGAAGGTAGGTTCCGGCCGGACCTAGACGGTTTGGCTAGCTTACCACACCTCTGGCACGTCGGGCGAAGGATGGATACCTAAGGTTATATTTGAGTTGCTTGGCTCTAACTTGGATCGTTCGGTCTCGACCTCCACACTGTATTGCTCTCTATCGGTTGGATCAAGTCCATCTCGATCTCCATCACGGAAACTCATAAGTTACAGGCAGTAATGCTCTCAGCTGAGCTCCACCAAGAAACCTAGAAATGCGTTCAAGTGCGAAAGCAAAACACTTTGGCTATCGCGAATGCGGGAGCGAGTGTACAGAGACTGACTCAATTCAGCAGTGGTCGCTAGTAGGTAGCAGATTTCAGATATTCTACAGGTTCTGTATTGTGTCCGCCAAGCCGCAGCTCAAAGCAATCCTTAGCGAGGTAAACATCCCGTTCCAAATAATTCAAACCTTGCTTATCCGAGCAGTAACCCACAACTCTGGCTTCCCTTAAGTTTTAGAAGTACTGGCCTTCGATCTCGGTGTAACAGTTACTAGTAGACTTGTTCGCCTTTCCTTGGAATTTGCCAATTTGTTCTATCATGGTCGAGTTCAGAGAGAGGAGACACCTTTGCCATTTGTGCAGATGCCAGCCCTAGCAACCCACGGTGCCTTCTCAGGACCAGCGAAATGGAAGAAAGCTCAAATGGCTAGGAAGCGGGTGCAGTGAGTACTAGTTACTTTTCAGGCAAGTTGGAAAGAAACAATTGACAACTTACTAGGCAGGGTGCTTTGGGAAGAAATGCTGCAGACCGTGCAAGGAAGAGGGGAGACCAGGATGCTGGAGCTGGGCACGTAACTGGCTCGAAGCGGGAAGATCAGATCATATAAATATTACCAAATATCAGGCAAAAAAGTCCCTGATTGGAAGTTCTTTACCAGCAACAGCTTCTGGCCTGGTCTCAATTGATCGTTGCGAGGCTCTGAAATAAGTTTCCCGGTGACAACGTCCCCTCGCGAGGCTGAGGTCTGCAGCAACGACAACAACATCGAACCTAAAGTTCCGTGGAAACTGGCACACCAAATCGGCCCTGAATAGCGCTCTCACATGCGGTTGAACTCGTCTTGTGGTCCTCCTGAGCTGAGACAATATGATCGACTTGAAAAACTGGGGCGGGCGATTGGTATTGTCTTGGACAGCACGTGACAGATGGCTGGGCGGTCAATTTTTTGGGCCAGCTTCAACGCGTCGCCAAATATCTTCGAGGCGCATCTCGACCTCCCGACCACTGTCCAGCTTCGCAATCCACGCCAACTCAATCTCTCACCGTCGCACATCTTCTGCCGGTCAATCTACACCCCAGATAGCTCCATATGCATTTTCTCTAATATCGAATCCTTCCCCACGCAGAGTCTGCGACCGCGACAATAGCCAGGCTCAGCTTCAGGACCTTCCTCATCCTCATCAACAAACTCTAAAATCATGGCATATCCCCCAGCTACCCCACAAAGGCCTCTGCCAGGCGCATACTTTGCTACTCCTGCAGCTTCGAGATTTCCTCCTGGTCCTCAAGTCCGCCAACCACTCTTCACCCAAAGCGGGCGCCCACCTACTGCAGGTCCTAGCCCGAACGATGGCAATCCAAATCCTCAATCGCGCCAAGCAGCTCCTCCTACAGCCATCTCTCCGGTCTCGAGGGCTGCTAGAACCATCTCCGACGTCTTGGGGAGAGAGGCTCAATTCCCTGAAATAGATAGTTACATTAGACGTGAGTGCGCCGACATATTGTCTTCGAGAACAAAGCTAACCCGGCGCGCGAACAGAGGGTATTTCTTCCGACTATGACATTCCACACCATACCGCCGAGGCTGCTTGGTCGCCGTTCCAGAGAACGAAGATGTACGATATCCCCGACCGAATCCTCGACCAGTACAACCGCGCTGAGGTCCAGACGATGATGGGTCTGTTCGCGGAGCTAAACCACGCCTGGGTAACGATTGACAATGCGCTGTACCTTTGGGACTACACGGATCCGAATCCTGAGGTTATTGGGTATGAGGAACAACCACATGGCATCACAGCTGTAAAGTTGGTGAAGCCCAGGGCAGGCGTGTTCCTCGCGGACATTACACATTTACTGGTTGTGGCTACTACTGCGGAGATGATCCTTCTAGGTGTTGCTTCTAAGCTAGAAAGTACGACCCTGACCTCGAAATTGGAGAATACTGGTATTAGGACGGTTTCTTTGTATCAGACAAAGATGTCAATATCGACGAGGGGCATCAACGTTCAGGTTATCGAGGGCTCTGATGCGACCGGGCGTATCTTTTTCTCGGGAAAGCAGAATGAGGTCTATGAGTTTACATACCAGTCACAGGAGCAGTGGTTCGCAGGAAACACGGGGAAGGTCAATCACACGAACCCTGGATACATGGCAATGCTTCCCTGGAGCGCAAAGTCCCAGGAACATGTTGTACAGATGGTCGTGGACGACAGCAGAGCTCTTCTATACACCCTCTCATCCGAGTCCACAATCCGCATCTTCCACATGGATGGCCCAGTTACACTCACACAGGCTATCGAGAAGAGACGGCAAGAATGCTTGCGGGATATCAGTCATATGGTTTCACAGTCAGGACTCATCACGAACTCCATGAAGATCGTTTCTATCAGTCCAATCTCTGCTAGGGAAGGCTCGAAGCTTCATCTCATGGCCACAACCCAAACTGGGTGCCGACTCTTCATCAGCGCGACTCGTGGATATGGATATGCAACCACACAAGCTGCACCTCAAAGTTTGCTAGTTGCGTATATCAAGTTTCCCCCTCGAACCAACGGACCAACAAACTCTCAGCAATATGCTGGTGGCTCTGATCTGGCGCCCGAAACATCATCCACCGCTCTCTCCTACACAACACAGGGTATTCGCTTTCCACCCGGACTATTCTTTTGCTTCGTCAACAAGCACGATGCCAACGATGGTGGATCTCTCTTCCTTTCCGCTCCAGATACTGGCCGCATAAGCCTACAAGCTCGTACGTCAAACGAGGCCGGCAAGTACTATGAGACAGCATGCTGGCTTAACCTGCAAAGTCACATGGAGGATGTGGGCCTAGTCACACCACCATTTGCTGCTGGAACATCGCCAATAGGTTTCGGCAACGAGCTAGCTGTCCAGTTTGATGAAGGACCCCAAGAAGTTGCCATTCTGACAAATACCGGTATTCACATCATTCGCAGACGACGTCTTGTGGATATTTTCGCAGCTGCAATCAGAAGTAAAGGTGGGGATGAGGGTCTAGAATTGGAGATCAGGAAATTCATCCGGAACTATGGACGAGCCGAAACGACTGCCACAGCCCTAGCTGTTGCCTGTGGGCAAGGAAATGACATCACTCCTGGCGATACGAGAATCTCTCGAATCAGTAACCCTGAAACATTGGAGCTGGCTCGGAAGTGTTTCGTTGAATTTGGTGGCAAGCCTTCCTTGAACGAAAACATGGTTTCGGAAGGGCCATCGCAAGCTGTTGATAATGTTCGACCTTCTTCACGGCATGAGGGTCTGGCACTGTACATGGCTAGACTGGTTCGCTCTATCTGGAAGGCGGGTGTCATCGCTCAGATGCTGCCAACTGTGAAGGGTGGATCTGCAAGTATCAGTCGCACGGTCCCTTCGGCCAAGCTCATCGGCATTCAAGAAGATTTGACCAAGCTTGCGGCGTTTTTGGAAAAGAACAAGTCCTTCATTGAAGGTCTTGCTGGTCCTGAAGGTCTTCGACGAGCTGCCACCCAACAGGACGAGATTGCTCTCCAAGGTGAGCATCAAGCTCTTCACTCGCTTCAGAAACTCAACGGAAGCATCATCGAAGGAATCTCCTTTGTCGAGATGTTGTTCGATGAGAGAGTCGATGAGATATGGGTTCAGCTAGATCCTCTCGTCCAGCAGCGACTTCGCGATTTGACGTACGAGAGCCTCTTCGCTTCGGAAGAAGGGAAGAACCTCGCGAGAACACTTGTCAAGGCCATCGTTACCCGAAATATTGCCAATGGCTCAAACGTTGATACTGTTGCTGAAGCATTACGGCGTCGATGCGGTAGCTTCTGCAGTGCTGACGATGTCATCATTTTCAAGGCACAAGAGAATCTGAAGAAGGCTGCAGGCGTTGGCGCGAACAGCGACATGGGCCGCAAGCTCTTGAATGAGAGTCTCAAGCTCTTCCAGCAAGTGGCTGGCACTTTATTGTTTGACACTCTGAGAGAAGCTGCCGAACAATTCGCCAGCCTTCAGTTCTACGCTGGGGCAATCAGTCTTGCTCTGTTGGTAGCCAAGGAGTCGGATCGAGGGAATAAAGCTTTGGCGTGGGTCAACGATAACAAGCCTGACGATGATGCTAGACAGCCGCTTTACAGCCACCGTAAAGCGTGCTACGATCTTGTCCACAGCATACTTCAGGCCGTGGATGCTGATACCAATTCCCAGCCGGACATGATCGATGGGCGACTCACACTTGCAGCCACCAAACGTAATGAGGCACATAGCGTCGTCAATGACTCGGATGACGAGCTATTCCAGTTCGATCTTTACGACTGGTACCTGGCACAAGGATGGGAGAACATGTTGCTGGCTGTCGACTCGCCTTTCGTTGTTCAATACCTTGAGAAGTCGTCTCACATGGATCCTCAGCGAGCTGATCTTCTCTGGAGATTCCACGTACATCATGAAAACTTCTATGAAGCTGCGAAGGTGCAATTCTCCCTAGCGCAAAGCCAATTTGAAATCTCTCTCGCGAAGAGAATCGAGTACCTCAGCAGAGCTAAGGCAAATGCTTCCGCACANACNGTTGGCGTNGGGCGGGCNGCACGAACAGTCACTTTATACGAGGTCACTGAGCTTCTCGATGTGGCTAACATCCAACAAGAGCTCCTTCATTGCGTGAAGGCCGAGACTCGTGGCGATGCTGATACCAAGGCCAAGCTTGTCCAGGAACTCGATGGTCCGATCCTGGATATTACTAGGGTAAGTTGACCGATCCATTTGTTGAAGCTTGCTAACCAATAATAGCTGTACAATGGATATGCGGATCCTGCGAACTATTACGACATCTGCCTCGAGATCTACCAAGTCGCCAACCACCGCAACGATGCTGACATCCGCGCAACCTGGCAATCACTTCTTGACCAAGTCCACGAGGTCGCCGCGGAACCAAGCTCCGAACAGACCCCATACGAAGCAGTCATCACCAAGGTCCGCGACATGGCACAACGACTCCAGGGCTCCGAAACAACGTTCTCTCCATACATGATCATCCCACTCCTCGAAGTCTATGGAATCAACAAGCAACCTCAGACCGGTCCCCGCAACTGGCTTCCCGACCTCTTCATCCAAGTCGGTTACCCGCCAGAAGCAATCCTTCAAGTCCTCAACGAGATGTGGTCCAACACAACCCCTCCTTTCACCGGATCC
Source organism: Deltaproteobacteria bacterium (assembly GCA_002685535.1). Classification (GTDB taxonomy): domain Bacteria; phylum SAR324; class SAR324; order SAR324; family NAC60-12; genus Arctic96AD-7. Next base: position 20,144 of record NYXK01000193.1, on the reverse strand, counting down.
CGCAAATCCATCCTCGCTGGCCATATGATATACGTAATGGAGCACTGGTACAAGGAGTGCATAAGCACAAACAGCCCGCTTTACGGCAGCGCGTCCAACGCAGACTCCATTAAGGATCTCCTACAGGAACTCCAGCGCGCAGGGGCTTCTGGACCGGACAGGCAGGATTTGCAGATGGCGTCGGAGCTGATGAGGAAGATCATGAGGTCTTTTCGTTGATTAGCTTGCTTGCTTGCAAGACTGGTGGAGGAAAGAAATCAAAGCGAAGAATGAACGGGATAGATATATTTGCATCGGATGGCGTTCACTGTGTTGTGTTCTTGGACGGGGATTGGAGCTGGTTTGTGTTTTGCTCTATTTTGACTGGACTGGCTAGGGCGACGTTGGAGCTTGGAGACTCGACTTGCCACTCGCCTTGGCTGAGATGTGGAATTTGGTAGGCTGTGGTGATGAGGCGCGGAGGAGAAGATAGCAGACGTGGAGGACATGTGAAGAGACAAAAGTAGTAAGAGGTTCTTGCACATATGTATACTAGAATCGAAAAGGGGTGGATTGATTGATGGATGGTGATTGATACCAATTTGACGATATACGCCGCTTTCTATCTTCCATCTGTTTTAGGTGAGGCCCTGGGTGCAATGGGCCTGGCATAGAGGGGCTTTTGAGTCCAGGCTGTGCAGATTCCTGTTGGTATCATGCTGCAGTCAGCCGCGTGAGGTTATACACAGGCGTCTCAAGCCAATGGTCGAAGGTCAGTTGACTCGATGTCAGCCGCATGTACCAGTGTACCACAACGCTCACTTCTGGGCTTCAAAAGGCTCGTTGCCCTCCGTCGTTCTATTCTTTCGTCTTCTGGCTCGTCTTGTTCGCCCCAATATCCCTCAATTTCGCTCACAAACCTCGGTCACACAACAACCCACCAGGTCCATCCCTACCCGTCCTTACTCCGCACTACTAAAGCTCAAGTCCTCGACTTCATTCGAGACGATCCTCACCACGCTATTCCTTACCATCATATACCTCTGCCTCGGTGTCTCTGCAACCTCAGTCACCTCGTGAAATGATCCGTTTACAGAGATGTCTTTTAGTGCGACGGGATACGCACCGACACTTCCTTATTCCCAATCTCCTATGGAGACAAATGGGTTGTCGTCACAAGGGTCAGAGATAGGGCCATCGCCGTCATCCATGGACGAAACCTCTATGGATGAATTACTCGGTGAGTTCCGTCAATCGCCCACCACATCACATCCTATCACATCACAAACATCACGTCTTATCAGAAATCCAGCACTCTCTCTGTCTCCCTTCCTTCTATCTCCTCTTCTTCACCTCTACCCCCTCTTGCTCTTCCTCCTTTTCACAATCTCGACACTCCACCTTCCATCTTGCAAACGCAGGGTGCCGAATTTCGAAAAGACGATCATCTTTAAACAAACGAGCTAACACACCAACACAACACCGCAGCCTCACAGGCAAAACTGCTCAGCATGCACGAATACAAGATCAATCGTCTTATTGCGGGGCTGTTGCATCTTAACGCTACGCTTGAGGCGTGTTTTGCGAAGGTGGATGGGTTTGAGAAGGTGAAGGAGTGTCTAGGAATGTGTGAGTGGAGCTTTATTTCAAGACTGTCAGGGAGGAAGGGGAGGGTGGATTATGGGATGATGTGTAATGAGGTTAGAGTTGTGGACTGTGGACTTATTGAGTCAGTGGCTGATAGGCGCTTGGATGTAGATTTGCAGCAGGTTGGACTTGGACTGTTGGGAGACTGAGAATGAGGCTGATACGGATTCCTTGAATGGCTCAGTGGTATGAGTGGCTGGTTGGTCAGTGACACGGCTGGATGTTAGGATGTTCAGATTGATTGGAAATGAAGTCTGTGTGCTGTACGGGAAGGTTGTGGGTGAATGGTTATCAAAATTCAAAACAAAATAAAAAGAGATGGGTCTCCGGCACTTCAGTGACTTGAAAGGACTGCTCGCCGAATTCTGTGCTGATGATCCGCGCTCCAATCTGGCTGCAAACAGATCAGGATTCCGCCATCCATACACAGATGCATCCATGCATCTATCCTGACCATAGATAACCACGATCTTGTCTTCACCCTTCCCGACCTTCCCTTCAAAACACCACCCACCCATCCACCCATCATTCAATCACGTGTCAAATTGCCACTTCTGCAACCCACCCCGAAACCCATCCTTCGGCGCCCTATTCGGCGCAGCAAGTTTAATATCTGCAGTCTGCGCATAGATCTGGGCTTTCTTCGCACACTCCTTTTTGTGGTTCTTGAAATCGGCTTTTTGGCATTCTTTGCTGCAGTATTGCACACTCTGGCATTTGAGGCAGGGCTTGAGGGGCTTGGTCTCTGGGTCAGGAGAGGGCTTACTGCAAGCCGTGCAGGTCTTTGGTGCGGGTGTTGAGGATGACGAGGAGGAGGAGGATTCTGGGGTGTGTAAGTTGAAAGTCACGAAGGTGAGTGTGAGGGAGGGTCAGGTGATGAGGGGGACGTACCGCCTTGAGTGGATGTAAGTCCAGTGTGTTGAGAGGGATTGCTGCTGGAGCTTGACTCGCCGTTTGAGGCTGGAGGTTGGGACTGTGAGGACGACATCTCGATGTTTTGCCGTATATTGGAATGGGAAAGTGAAGTCACAGACGTAGGTAGAATTGGTGATGATTGTTTTCGCTTAAAATTTTGCGGACCAATGGCGTGTGGTCCACGTGACTCTATTTACTGCTCGAATTCTTGTCTAGGTATATCTGACGCCGGATGGGAGCATCTTTAGGAGTTCGGGCAATTTTTTTTGGGAGGGTAATCATAGAATCTATCAATTGAAGACAAGTTGTCAATCCAGCCGAGTAGACTCTTCTGAGTAAAGCGAGTACCCCGAAAACGATCAGAGAACAATACATTCAGCGCATGTCTTTAACTTTACGCACCACTTCGTCGTTCACTTCCTTGATCAGAAGACTGTTAGCTTTGACTTGACTCAATCAAACCATCGCTAGAAATCAGGGGTCCGTTCAAGAATTATTTTTGAAAAGCATTCACGGACATTCAAGTGAAGTGCTATAAAATCACAAAGTTCCTCACTTTGAATCTCGATTGTTCCTTAGCATAACATACACGGTAACTCAAATCTTTACTTCCCAGACTATCACATTTTAATCAAAATCTCAGCCATCTTCCCATATCCTTATCGTAGAGGACAAGAACAACATACCATGTCTGAGCTTACTGCCCTCCCTCAAGCTGGAACCAGGGAGGCAAAGAAGAGGCTCGCCCAGTTCAGGGTAGCCTAGCAAAACCGAAGACGCCGAAACATCATCTTGTGGAGTAAATTGAGACCTTCACCCCTGATGACATCGAAGCCATCCAAGAACTCGAAAATCGAACGTATTTCCTTCGACAACGAAGATCAAAAACGAGAAGCTCGCAAAGCCATACTGAAGCTTTCCAAGGGCGCCAGATCTCTACACACATTGACCCTAGAACTTCCCGATTTCCAGACTATTCTGCATATTGCCACAATATGCAGAGCTGGGTCGACTCTCAGGAAGTTCCATGCTACCGACCAGTCTCGTAAAAGATCTGACCCGATCTCGTTCAATGGTCTACAGGAGCTCTACGACCGTTGCCCCCTGCTCGAGGACATGGAATCTATCTTCCATCGTTCCCACACAAGAAGTTGAAGGGGTTTGCAGATAGGCTGACTTTCAAAGCTGAAGAGTCACTCAAGCTCTTGTCGACCTTCAACAACTTGAAAAAGCTGTGTCTTTTCTGCGAGCAAATCCTGGGAAATGCACATCCAATCGACTCAGAAAGTATAAATTGTGACTACTATAATGCCGAAATTATCATGAGATATCTACACAAGAACAAAATTGGAGAGCCATTTGAGGATTTAAGCATCACACTGGATCGATCTTACCGCCCAAAGAGCTGGAGGAAGGCACCTGGTAGAGAGCCTGGCTCACTAGAGACCAAATACCATTAGTCAGTCCGCAGAGTTTTCCATTCGAAGGCTAGCGATAATGGAGGATACGAGCCATGGGTCAGTGTTGGTAGTGATCGGGTTGGGGACGCACCTGAGGAGATCGAGGAGGAGAGACGGCAGGCGGATAAAGAGTGGCAGGAATACCAACACAGCTGGGGAGGATATCTCGGAGCAGCTCGCAAACCGAGACCTCTGATCAGTGCAGGGATGACAGTAACGCTCCACCTCGATAATCCAAAGCAAAATATCGAGAAAGAAGAATTGGACGAGCCTCCTAGATCGGATGCCAAGGACAAATCGGACGAATCGCATGGAGGAAAGGCAAGGGAAGGAGTATATTTCACATGTTTTTCAGAACATGAGTATCAAAATGAGATACAAGCATCGGCTGTGTTTCTGGAGCTGGATCCCAGAGTTGAAGTCCTCCGCTTGTCGATGTTTTCATGTAGAACTTGGTAGGTTTGGAAATGCAATTCGTTGAACTCAGTTGGTGCTGCAATTGATAGGTTGGAAGATACAGAAGAAATGTATTTAGATTGTAATTCGCAGATTGTCCATAGACCTGTCGCTACTGGCATGATTCTTACATTCATACTAGGTAGCTTTGGACTCGTGAGACCACCAATATTCATCACTGTGCTACCACCAAACCAACCCAGTAGTCAAGTCTCCGGTAATTGCCTGTCACAACATTTCCTGTCACAACATTTACTGAAATTGGTCAACTGAGTTAAGTAGTCTTATGGAGCGAGAGCCGTAAGAAATCAGCTCACTATCAACAGCTGAATGTTTGTGAGAGTTTGTGATGTACTAGCAAGAACACAGCACTTGAAAGACTCATAGGTGTTCTTTTGATGAAGGTACTCTTCTAGAGAGTAGTAGTAGATGTTGACCAAATTTTGTCGAGAGTCTGGACAGTGGGGTATTGGTAGTGATTCTCGACTCTTGAGCCTCAGAAGTTCAAGCCTGCGTGCGTCAAGTACATACCTGCAGGTCTTTGGTGGAAGACTGTATGAATCAGCTGCGAAAGCGACACTTATTTATTGTCTTCATTTCATTTGTCTGCAATGCATAACAGCTTTAGATTATCGCGATGCGTTATCTCATGGCTCCTCTACACTTCCTTGGCTCAAAGTCAGATGACATGATCCCGCGTGCCAACTCAAGCGACTAAACTACCCTACCCTACTCGTTTATCTCCTACAGATAGTCGATATTTGGAAGAGTCAGGCTTGGAAACATCAGCCAGACGCCGATACACATCTACTTTTAGGAGCTAGGAGACAAGCTAGTAATTTGGAGATTTCAACAAGAGACACTAACCTAGCGAATGTCAAAACAGGGTCTGATTTAGTTGAGCCGGTTTTCATCTTTTCTCTTTTTTTTCCATTCGGAATATTCAATTTGTACGTACAATAAAGAAGCGAATTTTTGAACGAGAGTTGAGCGAGGCTAGGCAGCCAGACTGCCCTAGCGATCCCAGGAACATTGCACCCTCGATTCGTAGTTCTTGCCATTCTGACAACCTCTGCCCTGGCCACCCGGAGTCTCAACACAAGTCTTCTTGGAAGTCTTTCCCGCTCCATCCACACAAGAGAGGGATCCCACCGTAAGAGAGCCAACCGGCTCCCACGTACACGACAAATCGAGACCCTGAAGATCGAACGGCCCAAATTCCTTTGCCGGAAAGACGCTCTCCGACGGCCGAGGGTCACTGGCGTACGTGATCGTATTTCTGCAGACATCGACGCCATTCTCGCCGCTGAATACTGCCCATCTGTAGTTCTTCGCCGTTCCGGTTGGTGCGATGTCGACCATGTATTTAATTGGGTAGCCTAGAGCGCATTCGATGCTTGTTCTGCAAAGAGGGTTAGTGACTGCCCAACCGAATAAAGTCATCCCGAGGAAATATCCAGTGTAAAGATACTGACCTGATACCATAATTCTCACAGCTTTGAAACTGTCCTGTGATACCTTTACATCCCATCTCAGGTCCCGCAGTTGAGAAATACAGAATACCATTTCCATACGTCTCGTCATTTCCAAGGTACGGCTGGTAAACACCTTGTAATCCATCCTTATTCCAAGGTCCGAGCAACTTTTGAGGTGTTGCCGCCGAATCTGAATGAAGATCTTCAATGTAGAGTGGCTTATCGCAGAGACTCTTGCTGTCTCCATCGATCACCGCCCAGGCATAGTTACTGGTAGAGGCAGATTCCGACGTGATTCCAATCTGTACGTAACCACTTGCAGGGAAGGAGGGGTTATCGGGGTCGCTAGGAGCACTCGTCGGAGCCGGATCATCGGGAGAATCAGGATTACTTGGTGCGCTGGTTGCAGTTGGGCTGGAAGGTGGAGTGAAATCTGGAGGTGTGCCTGTTGGCTGAGGAACACAACAGGATCCTGTACATAATTTGCCGCAGTTGTTCTGACAGACGGGAATTGCCGTGCCACTATACCATGTTAGCATTGAACCTGAGAATGGGAGGAAGAAAAAACTAAAGAGTCGGGGCAATTGGGGGTAGTATGGGTCATGGTTAGCACGTACCTGGTCCAGGTGATTGTCTTTGTTGGCGCACTCTCATCACCTCCGGGACTTTCAGGGCCCGTGCCTCCTGGCTGAATGGGACATGATGCTTGGCGAGCAACGATAGTCGTTATACTTATGGTGTCTCCAAATTCGTTTCCTTGAAGTGATCGTTTCGATACGCCTGGGATTGGACACAGATCACCAACAGGAGTCGGATCGTGAAGGTATATCGGCGGACATTTTGCATCCGCAGTAAATGCCGACAAGCAGCTGATGTCAGTCACAGAACCTTGTAGACCTTCAACTCGGATCTGCCCGTTCCACACTTGAGCCCGTAAGTTATCTGGTTCTCTTATATTGCCGCCGTTGACTATTGGGCGAGACATCTTTTTCAGGAGGGTGTTCATTTTCGCTGGGTCGGTGAAGTCGTTTCCAGGCAGAGCTCGAAAGTAGGCCAGAAGCCCGGCGATGGCAGGCGCCGCTGTGTTCAAGCAATCAGTCTCCAATCGTAGCCCGAGTCCAATTATATTCGGCAGTAACTCAACACGGCGATTTTGGCGAAACTTACCGAATGATGTTCCGCTTGCTGCACTTCCCTCACCATCTCCAACTCGAACTTGAGCTCCAGGAGCAAAGACCATATCAGCCATCAGCGCTTGGCTGGCTTGCCATAGACCACCTGCGTATGTGGTTGCACCGACAGCCACGATGTTGGGAAGACTGCCTTCTGGCTTGAACAGGGTCGGACAGGATTTAACAAGAGGGTCTGCCACGCCATCATTGCCAGTCGCTCCGACAAGAACGACATTAAGACTGTCCAATAGTTTCAAAACAAGTACTGCTTCTAGGTTAGAAATTTCTCTCGTGTGTCGGAAGACCAAGATGACTTACGAAGCGCCTGCTTCTCCATCTCTTGAACTCCCACAAAGATTTCCCCTGTTTCGCATCAAAAGTCAGCACTTTCCCAATCTAGAGTTTCGTGGGTAAGCTTATTACTTACATGACATATTCAAAACAGCCTTTCCTTGCCGATTCTTACTCTTGGCGTCCTCCGCAACTGCCAACAGAGACTCTATGCGAACCGCGGTTGTCCATAACATGGCTCCTTCGTACAGACCCTCAGTTTTGGCGTCAACAGTAATGAAGGTAGCACGCTTGCACACTTTGGCAGCAACGTAAGCGCAAGCACTTGCGTGCCAAGAGCCATAAGTATCGACCGACTGCCAATTGCCGTAGCTTTGCAAGGTGATTTGTTCCGTAACACGATCTTTGACCACCTGTTGTAACGTAATCATGATTCGCAGAACCAGCCGAAACGATATTCGCTTACCGCGTGTGCTGGATCAAACGAGTCTTCGACGATGTAGATAAATTGTCCAGAGCATGAACTTTGATCAGACATATACGCAAAGTCCTCTCCATCTTGCCCGGCGTATCCATTCCTCTTTCTCGCCCACTAACGAAATTCAGTGTCAGTCGTTGATGTTCAACCTTGATAGTTTGGGGGTTAAATGGCAGCAAGGGAATGGGAAGATGTGCTAAATCGTAGCAATGTGATGTATTAAGACACGGCAGTAAGCAAACTTCCACTTAGATCTATTCCTGGTGGAACTGAGAGCTGCGATAAAGCCCAGCTGTCTGTCACTTCGCTTGTACGTTTTTGAAGGGAATGGGCCTCGTTGGAACTTTCGCTCATTGTACCATCTCGGCTCACGAGCGAATTAGTCGCATTGTTCAATGGGCCTGTAAACCGGCGCGGGACTGGCTTCGGAGGTGGCGGAGGAACTGGCAGCATTTGCGATATCTAAAAGAAGAGATGGTTAGTCATATTCGACCGCCGGGATAAAAAGATTGTGGGGGTATTACTTGGTATGTTGGTTGGCGGTACAGCATTTGAAGATACGCCTCGGAGGTTTGTTTGACATAGAAAAATGCAGTATGCTTGTTCGCCTGGGAACGAATCTCAGTCGCAACTTCATGTTGAGCAGGCGTATTTCCATGGGGCTGGCTATCTATCTCGAGTCGCTGCCTGAGCCAGAACATGTCTGCTGTAGGATTCTTGATATAGATCAAGACGTCTGACAGTGGGACGTTGTAAGTTGCCCGCTCTGATAAGACCTATCGAGCATAGTCTCGTCGATTTTGGCCAACAGCTCTAGGTACTGGTGCGGGCCAGTCGCAAGTCTCAATCGTAGTCGCCGTGTCATCGTCCTCTACTCCGCAGCCTAAAATGGTAAAGGCTTCGGACATGGATGTGGTTGTTACGGTGGTAGTTCCGCGGATGACAGTGGTAGCAATTGAAGTGGTTTCAATGCTCAGTACTGCTGTTTGCTTCTCACATGCTGCGGGATTCTCCGGAACAACAGGTTGCAAATCCGGCCCAATCCTTTACATATCGTTAGCAAAAAACTTGAAGGACTCGGATTTGATCAGGAGACTCACGTCATCTTGGGCCACGGAGGAAGATCGCCTACAACTCTCCATCCTGAAGGGAAGTTGAGCAGCGCAGGCGGTGAGGGACCACTACAGTGGTGTGTGGTCAGTATAATTTCTCAAAGCAGGACCAGAAGAAAACAAATCCACAACTCGGATGTAGTCCTAATACATTTCCAACTCCCATTATCCAAAGGATACCGTGTTGCATAGTACATGGAGCTCGGAAGAAGGGATTCAATTGTGTACGCCCTGCTGTAGTCTGACGCACAAAAGCTAACATAGACCCGTGACTGCACACCGTCTCCTTCTACTCCCCGAGTACCCCAGATAATTTCGTCACAGTCTCTTCCTGTTCCTTGTTCTGGACTTGTTCCATGTTGCTCACAGATTATTTCAGGCTTCGACACTATTGTGCAGCATGATTTAGAGAGTTCCAAGTGGTTTTGTGTCGACCGAGCCGCAACTTCCGCTTCGTCTTGCCCAATGTTGGCGCCGGCAGGCGAGTGACGCCCTAATGTCTCGTCGGGAACGTCGAACCTCACCATCTGCTTCTCAAATCTTTATGACTACTTGCGCCAACCCCACAGAAGAGAGTCTTCTTCAAAAACAAGAACGCTGACGAGATGTCACAGCGGCTGTCCGGAGATCGAAATCGAGTCCGAAAAATGGTTGTGTTTCCAACTATGGTGCCAGCTTTCTTCAGCTTCGCGTGCCGCAACCCCAGAACCTCAGGTGGAGTACGCAGATGTGGCAAAGACGAGCAACATTGGAATCAGGAGCCGAATCGTAATGATCACCATGGCTTATGTCTTCTATTGGACGTTCGTCTGCATGATTGTTTTGGGTGTTCGAGACTGGCGCTCGAGGTCGTGGATCTGGCGTCGTTGACGGAGCGAATCCATTCTTTTGGGACTTTAATCTGTCTCATGGGTAGATCCAACAGAATCTGTACAACTCGTCAGACTATCGTTTGAATCATTTCTCTCGCCGCTTCTGATTCGCTGGCTTGTCGGAATGTACTAGATACCCGTGCATCGCCAAAGTCCTATACCTCTGGGTGCTAGACGCCGATGATATTTCTGAGGGATGGGTGGAGTGGCGGAGGCTTGTATGCCAACTGATACGTGTGCTCCAAACACCAATATCTTGACGCAGGATGATCTCGACAGAATTTACCTCGGGAGTGGGGACATGCCACCTCTGCGTGGAAAAAGAAGGCAAAAGCTCTGATTGAGGAAAATACTGTCTCTTCTATTCCCCTTGTCTCATGACAATTTCTGGGAGTCGTTTACGAGGACCAGAATGGTATCCAGACTCTCGCCTCGGTAATAATCATCAATGCGGCCTTTTTTTTTCGGCTTCTCACATCTAGGATATCGGATTCGGCAGCTGAGATCTAAGATCCGGAAATGAGTGATATGCGGGTGCACATAAGTATTTCAGAAATATACCGGGGTTTTTTGAGCCAGCCACCTCCCCAAGCCCGCCTCTCGTATGCCCCTCCTTGGTCCGGTCCACATCGCAAGTATCCGAGGATCCGAACTTCGCCACCAGCTAGAGACGCTCGTTCACTAGACCATACGCGGGGTCTTTGGACCAGCTTAACAGCACTCTTGGAATGGCTGCCGCTGTCTTTCGGGAGAGTCTTGGCAGCTACAGCGACCACGACTGCAAGGGCCTTCAACCATATGGATGCAATGTTTACCACAGTCACATGATTGGACCAGATCTTGCTTGGCAGGGGTCTTCTCGCTAGTGCTTTGGGTAACGCAATTCGTAACCAGGACGCGCAATAGTCTACAGAAAATCTCTCACAGTGGAAACTATGTAGCTCTAAGTATAGATACGACTCCGGCAACTATTTTAGCGCGCGGCCTCTTGATTAAGTATGTACACCCTCTTCATCCTGTTTCGATCAGCCAAGCTTCGCTTCTCTCTTGGCAAAACACTCTCGTTATTTACTTTATCATTCTTACAAGGCTGAATTGCGAGGCTTCAATCATTTGCCTCTTCACAAATCCATTATTTGCAGCCCTTCTTCTTTCTCTGCATAAGTGCATCATGAAGCCGAGCACCATCTCCGCCCTCCTTGGGTCTCTGTTCTTTGCGACTTCTGCCGCAGCATCCCCATCCCCGGTTCTAGCACCTCGGGCAACCAGCGTACTTACCCCCGTCACAATTACTGGCAATGGTTAGTGTAAGTAAAAACAATAGCTCCGAGTCCTGGCTGATAAATTCCTAGCGTTTTACCAGGGCAATGAGCGATTCTATATTCGCGGGGTAGACTACCAACCAGGTAAATGGCACAATGCTCATCATCACGCTCAGTCATATTGATTATCATCAGGTGGTGGAACCGGTGTTGAGTCGGATCCGATCGCAAATGCCACAGCATGCAAGAGGGACATCCCATACTTCACCAAACTCGGCATTAACACGATTCGAGTCTACGCCGTGGACAATTCCAAAAACCACGACGAGTGCATGGCAGCCCTGGCTGAAGCTGGGATATATCTCGTACTGGATACCGATACCTCCAAGTACTCACTCAACAGAGAAGACCCGAAAGAATCGTACAATAGCGTGTACCTGCAAAGTGTATTCGCTACCATCGACGCCTTCGCAAATTACACCAACACTCTCGCTTTCCTTTCTGGAAACGAAGTCATCAACAATGTCACAAATACAGACTGTGCACCATATGTGAAAGCTGTTACAAGGGACATGAAGCAGTATATTGGCAGCAGGGGTTATCGCTCTGTTCCAGTTGGCTACTCGGCTGCAGACGTGGCGGAAAACCAGGAAATTATGGCCAACTACATGAACTGCGGAACGGACGACCAAAGAAGTGACTTCTACGCAATCAACGACTACTCGTGGTGCGATCCATCCTCATTCACAACTTCTGGCTGGGATACTCTAGTTGCAAACTATACGGGCTATGGCATTCCTCTATTGTACGTTGTTCTCCATGAACAATCTACTGTGAAGATCTACTAATCTAAAGCAGTATGTCCGAGTTTGGATGCATAACAAATACTCGAACATTTGAAGAAGTCGCCGCACTATATAACACTTCAATGACTAATGTCTTCTCTGGTGGTCTCGTCTACGAATACTCTGAGGAAGGAAATGGCTACGGACTCGTCACAATCGATGGAGACACCGTATCCACAAATGCTGATTACAATTACCTCTCTTCAGCATATGCCCAAGCCACCAACCCGACCGGGAACGGAGGAGCAACTTCAACTTCTGCATCTACCACATGTCCCACCGAATCGGCCGACTGGGATGTTGCAAACGATAACTTGCCAGCCATACCTGCCAAGGCTGAAGACTACATGAGTACTGGTGCTGGCACTGGCCCTGGACTTGATGGTTCTGGGAGTCAAGAGGCTGGGACTGCGGACAATGAAAGTACGGGGACCGCGAGTGCTGGTTCTGGGACTGTTACTGAAACTGCGAGTGCCTCGTCGACGAAGAAGAGCGCTGGTGCTAAGATCCCGGCTGTTGATACGAAGGCTTTCATGGTGGTTGCGACGATTATGCTGTCGATGTTGAGCGGTATGGTACTTTTGTGAACTTACCTTTCTTAATAATACATTTAATTCTGGAGATACAAAAGCCTCGATAGACTCGAACCTCACATTGTTGGTACAGTGCAATCAGTCAGGCTAGTGCGTAGATCTCATCGCTGTTCTACACGTTCCCAGTTCTCGGCAATCCACATGCAAGCGAGCAAAATGGCGTTTGCAGTTGCAGCTAGGGCCAGTCCGTCTGTCATGCCGATACCTCTGAATTGTCCCCTGCGTTCTTTTACTTGGTCTCCACCTTCCTGCTCAATTTCTATACGTACAACTTCCTGTCTTTTGTCTCCAGATATCATGGATATATTCGGCATGACCAGTTTGTGTGTTCCCCGCAACTTTCGCTCGTCGATTCGAGAGCCGGTCCCGATTTCAACATGCTGTTCCTCACATCGCGATACAGTCTACCCCCTTCCTGCATCTCGTGGGACGACAGCTCACTTCTAGTGTCCGAGTATGTCATCCAGGATTCACCGTCTGACCCTGGATCCGAAATTGCATCCAAGTCCTTGAACTCAGGATCGGTGTGTGGGCTGTCACCGCGCGAGCTCTGTTCGTTTGAACGATTCACTTCATCTCCAGGCTTCACTGTGAGGCCTTCTAATTCGGGCACGATGCTTCGCACGTCCAGACTTTGCAGAGATGGGAGATGCTCCAAGAACCTGTCGAGAGAATACTCATACTCATACTGCTGGATGATATCTCCTGTCTTTCTTTCGATGGTTATTACCACGTAGTCTTCGTGGTCTTCGAGGTAGTCGATCGTGTCTTCGATCAGAGCTGACCTCCAAATTTCTAGTTGAGCTTCTGTCATATTTGGGCACTTACTTGGAAGTTCTGTGGTCAAGTAGTGGTATGGTCTGGGAAAAGAGTCCGTTGAGTACACAAATTTAAGGAGCTTGAAGTCGGTATCTCCAGTATTGCTGCACTCACATGCAAGGTTGGTGACTCGGAAGGCATTGTTTGACTGACTATTGTTATTCACCAGCTCTGGTCACGGGCTCTAGTTCTCCGAATTCCATGTTTGGGCTGATTGATCAACATTGAAAACATCACGACCATGAGGAATGCGGATATATCCGAAGAAGAGTTAAACCCATTCGATTGTTTATGAAGGAGACATCTTTATTACTTGATCGTACCTCAAAGGCCAATCAAGTATACCGAACTTCATGTTTGGTTCGATGTGTACACGTTCAATTCGAGGATGTGACGTTAATTTGTTGAATACTGCAGCGACAATTCGAGCACTCCCTGTCTTCCCGCGGGTGTATTTATTGTCTCAGCTTACACCTTCACAGATGCAGCACGTGCGTCCTCGAAAGCCTTAACAACATCATGCTCATGCAACCAGGTCGTATTCGAACCTCTCTTTGCTCTTGCTCTCAACTCCTCATCTGTTTCCTGCGTCGCTGTTATGATCTTCCTAGTCTTCATTTCATTATTCGCATGCACGACCTTCAGTAACTTCACAGCGTGTGGTCTCCGGGTATCTTCATAGAGTTTCAGTGCTTTTTGGATAGTTTCCGAGGAGGGCTTCTCTGTCGTAGAGGATGTCACTACTTCCATAAGAGCCAGATAGAGAGCATAGGCGTCGTCGATCGCAAGTGATCCTCCAGTGGCAAATGCACCTCCATGTGCGTGCGCTGCGTCTCCGATCTAAGTCGTCACTCATCAGTAAGTACTGATCTATGCGCTGATTTCCTCCGAGTTTAACACCAGCATAACACAGACGGATATCGAGAAAATGCCAGGACCACGAGTCTTTGACTTACCAATGTGACACGACCATCAAAGATCCAAGTTGGTAATGAAGATCCACAGAAGAAATTTGGGTAATAGCGAACATTGGGCGTAACTTCTGATAGTGCCTTGACGACAGGATTCCAGTCCTGAAAGCTTGTTAGACAAATCCTACCAAATCGGTCTTCGGGAAGCTTCACTCACAACATATTTCTCTCTCAGCAATTGGATGTCAGCTTGCTTGTCCCATTGACCCCCATCACGAAACTTGGCAATGGCTGCTGGATCTTTTGGATCTGCATAGATCCCTCCTTGGACTGTGAACAGGTTCTGTGCCAGACGAGTTGCGAAGAAATTCGTGTCAGGCCCCCACCAGTGGGTCGAATCGAGTGGGACTCCTTCTATAGGTTCGATGAGAGCGGCGTCGAAGATACCACGGAATGCGGTATGTCCACTCCATTCTAATTCAAAATCTGGAGCAAAAGATTTCCTCACGCCCTAGAGACTCGTCAGAACCTGCGCGTGAATCACGATGCGTGATGTCCTCGAGCCAAGGAAGCCTGCTGTGGGATCAAAGCCATACCGAACCAATTCCATCAGCTCCGATGAGTATATCGGCTGTTGCAGTTGTTCCATCTCCAAATTCCATCTTCACGTAGTCTCCAGACTCCACAGTTGCAGACACAAGTTTCTTTTTCAGGTGTATGAGGTCTCGTGGAACGTGCTTGAGCAAGGCCTGTTGCAAATGTCCACGATGGAACCTTGCCGTATAATGCAAAGGCTCAGAGACATTCTCGTAGAAGTCTTCGCCAATAATCTCATTCGTCTTCCAGTGACGATAGAATCTGGAAATCGGATTCGGTCCTCGATACCCCACTTTATCGCTGATGCAGTCTTCCAAGCCCAGTCTCTCCAGTGTTCTCAGTCCACTTGGTAACACACAGTCAGCAAGACCTCCTTAGACCAGATTTAAGATTCCCACTCACTTGGGGCCTAGTGTGATACTGGCACCTATTTCTCGTAATTCTGTTGCCTTCTCGTACAACTCGACATGTATGGCTGGGTGCTTCCGGAGTGCAATGGCTGCCGTGAGGCCCGCAATTCCAGTGCCAACAATGGCAACTTGAAGCACATTCGGCTCGGTACCTAAGCTTCCCATGATGAAGGATGTGTATCACTGTAAGCAAAAAAAGGGACAAGAGTGTGTAGTCAGGTGAAGAGGACAACGCCAGCACCAGCGTTGATCAGTGACATCCATTCAATCGGCTAAGCGGTTCTACTCCTAGTTCGTATTATTGCTCCACTTCTTTCGTTCGTAGATAACGACTTTAACTTGGATAATCAATATCTCAAATAAATCATTAATTGAGCTACGCCACGAAGATACCTCACGCGGCGTTTCAACGTACCACTCTAGGCTGAAAGTTAGAGGCTGAACTGGAACTTGGCTGCAGTATTGGCCTCGAATCAGTACACCCCACCTTCCTCTTCCGGTCGAATATGCACTCGCCATGCGCTTGGTGTTAGCTGGTGCACATTATTGTGGGGAATATTGATGTATCCAGCGTCTGATTAGAGTGTCTTGGTTCTCTCGCTTGCATGACGCCGAGACCAAAACCCCTGACCAGCCGGTAGTGCTTTTTGTTTATCTCTCACATTTACTCCTCGTATCCAAGCTACCCCTCACGACACGTGTCCAAGGTACTGAGGGGTACTCCATATATGGCTGTTTAGCTTATCTTTGGCTAATGAGCTTTGGGTAGTTCTTGAGAAGTACATAATAGTGGTACCTTCAAGCATCTTTCATTTCCAATTCCCGATTCAAATCGACCCCACTCTACACTTTACCCTCAAATATACAGAAATCGCAATCATGGGTATCACCTCAGAAGTCCCGAAGACAGTGCAATGGAACGGCAGCGAGGTGCCTGTCTATTCCATGCAAACCATTGACTTCTCTCGTCTGCTTTCCCAAGAGCCAGAGGAACTCGAGAAGCTGTTGAAGTGCTGCCAGGATGAGGGATTTTTCTACATCGATCTCCAGGGCATCGACGGACGTAGATTTCTTGATGATCAACAAGAGACACTCAAGCTCATGAACAAGTTCTTTGACTCTCCATTGGAAGTCAAGAATGAATTTGGTACGTGCCGAAGCACTTTCGAGTCCTTCTGTCCGGAATTCGCAGAAATTGAATGTATGCTGATAATTATTTGCAGGTCTCGTCGCACCACATCTTGGATACGAGCCTGTAGGCTCCCGAACCGGTGTCCTCGAGAACACCAAAGATGGATACGAAATGGTCAAGGTAATTGAAAATCAATTGAAGAATATTCCATTGGAGTCTTGCTAACAGTGTTCGTAGGTATCCCGAGACGAAATCCAGAGCGAGTCCCCACACATTCCCCGCAACATCAAGAACACCGGAGACATGAAGGTCCTCGAGAACGCAATTGCAGGCTCCAACATCATCACCAAGGCCATTCTATCTGGTCTCTCCACACAAATGGGTCTCACCGGCAAGGACCGATTCGAGAACTCCCATCGCAACCACCGTGCTTCGTCGAGCACATTGGCCATGATGCACTACGTCCCATCCGACCCAGTGAAGGACAAGAACATTGGTCACCAGAAGCACACAGATATCAGCTCCTTGACTTTGTTGTTCAGTGAGCAATGGGGACTTCAAATCAGACCACCTGGTAAGACGCTCCCTCGTGAAGAGGACTCCTGAAATTTCACTAATGGAAGAAATCAGGAGCCAAGGAATTCGGGTTCGTCGCACCCAAGGTCGGAACCGCTATCGTGAACGTTGGAGACTCCCTCCGTTTCGCCAGCGGCCACACCATGGCATCATGCATCCACCGAGTCGTTCCCTTGAATGCGGACGAGCACCGATACTCCATCGCCTATTTCCTCCGCGCGGAGAACGAGACCCAGTTCACCGATTCCAGCGGAAGAGCCGTCACTGCTGGACAGTGGCACGACGAGAAATTCTATACTTTCACTGCTCCC
Organism: Deltaproteobacteria bacterium; assembly: GCA_002685535.1. Classification (GTDB taxonomy): domain Bacteria; phylum SAR324; class SAR324; order SAR324; family NAC60-12; genus Arctic96AD-7. Next base: position 2,831 of record NYXK01000193.1, on the reverse strand, counting down.
CCGGAGATGCAGGCTGCTGCACCAAGCTACTTGTTGTTGGGCGGTATGGAGGAGGAGGCTGATTTGAGCAAGGCTCAGAAGGAGACTTTGACTGGTACCCAGACTGCTGTTGCAGCCCATTGAATGGGAAATGCGGGTGCATCATACAAAATATGAGAACATGAAACCTTTGTATTTAGCTCGGGATACGGAATATATATACTTTCCAGTCCGCGATTCCTTCATATTAAAATTGGGAGAATGCTTCCCCTCAGCATTCACTGAACAACAAACAACAAACAGTCTACCATATGCTGGCATGCTAGAAATGATACATTATCCTCGGCCAACTGCCGTACGCATCTCGTTGACTCAAAGCTTGGTAATCGCTTCTTGGATCCTCCGACCCAAGTCTTTGTCAACGCGAGCAAACACTTCTGCACAATTGTCAGTACGCTGTTCACAATTCCGAGACACATGAGCAAGATACCAATAGCTTTCTGCTGCACTTCTGGAACCGCAAGTCCCAAATGCACCGCAACATTATGCACAAAATTCTCCTGCTGATCGGGATACCTCGCAAAAACATCCCACATGCCCTTCGGCTGCACAAAATCCTCATCGGTAACCTCAGACGAGAATTCCGAGATCTTGCCGATCCATTCATCATGACTTGCTTTGGCGGGGCCATAGTTCAGAGGACGAAGAGTGGAGCGCACATAGTTGGGATCAGGGCCGTAGTTGCCACGGAAGTTAGCGAAGCCGTCTCGTTGCATTGGGGCGTAGACTGCGCTGATGGGGAGGTTGGTGGGTAGTTGTTGGTAGTTCACGCCCAGACGGTAGCGTGCTGCGTCGGGGTAGGAGAACATTCTTGCTTGGAGCACTGAAATGGTCAGCTTTATGCTCTATCATGTGTGCTAGGGTGTGATATACTCGGATCTGCTGAAGCTTCAATGCCAGGGACCATGGTTGAGGGTGAGAAAGCTGCCTGCTCAATGTCTGCAAAGTAGTTTTGAGGCTGAGAGGATCAATCTAAGTATTTGGAAAGGGTTTGGGGAAGAGCTCCTACATTTCTATCCAAGGTAAGCTTCCCGAACTGTCGCAGCGGATAGTCCTTGTGAGGCCACACTTTCGTCATGTCGAAGATGTTCCACCGGTAGTTCTCTGCCTCTTCAGGTTTCATCACTTGCAGATATGCTGTCCATGTGGGGTAGTCTTTGCGCTCAATAGCGTCGAAAAGATCTCGAACGTTGTGATCGGGATCTTCGCCTGCGATCTTGGTCGCTTCCTCGTTGGTGAAATTTTTAACACCCTGATCAGTCTTCAGGTGGATTTTGACGTAGACAAAGGATCCGTCCTGTACAATTTCAGCACATTCCGCGCAATTCCTTGGGGGAAAATGTTGCGTACAGGTTTCGTGAATTTGTAAGTATGTCCACTGAAGGCATCAGTGTGTCGAAGTGATGCTGGCGTGCCTCGGTCACTGAAGAGATGCATGAGTTCGTGAGTTCCTTCTTGGTTATTGTTGTGGAAACTGAGGTTGATTAGCCAAATCATGCAGCGAATATGTTCCGACTTACTCCCAGAACTGTAAAACCCGTCAGCCAAAATCACCAGAGGTGAAAATGAGGTCTCATACCATGGTGGAATTAGGAATGTTGGTTTGAGGATGTCTTTTGTGAGTTCTATTGAGCGAAGGAAACTTGATTGGATCTCGAATGAAGAATACAGGCTGAGCGTGTCAGTCACATGCCATACGATTCTCAAGTCATGAGATCTTACTGTATTATTGAACACCCAGTCCTGGTTTCCTTCCGAGGTATAGATCTTGATTCCCCATCCGCGAGGATCTCTAGCCGTGTCTGCAGAACCTCTCTCAGGTCCGACTGTTGAGATTCTGGCAAGAACTGGACTTCTGGTACCCACAGCGCCCAGGAAAGCAGCCGAAGTGATGTCGCTCACATCATGGGTGACCTCGAACTGGCCATAGGCCCCAGCTGCTTTTGCGTGCACGACTCTATCGCTAGTCAGTATCTGTCATTAAAATATCATCTTTCCACCAAGTCATGAAGCACGAGAGATTTTTTCTGATACTTCTTACCGCTCAGGAATACGCTCTCTGGCGAAGTGCGCAAGTGTTTCGATTAGCTGAGTGTCTTGGAGGAGGAGCAAGCCACCTCGACCAGCTGGTCGGCTGATGCTATACGACGAAGCAGGATCTTTGGTCGGCGCACCTTCAGGGAATTAGCATATGCCCAGATTGTAGTCTTGCAGATGACCTACCTTCCGCCAAGGTATACATTGGTGCTGAAGCACTGTGAAGCTGGGACATGTCAGGTGACCGTGTCGATAATACCTAGTGACTGTGGGTGACTTACTTGGGAAGCCATGATCGAGTTGATTCAAGGTGTCGAAAGATATTGCTTAGCTATCTGTTCTTCCGGCCATGTGGTTCTTCGAGTTCTTGGAAAGTCCCAGGTACTTATTTACCCTCGTCGCCACCAGCGGAGGGCACTTGGTAATTGTGGCGCATTGATTGAATCAGCTATTATCTACCGCAAGAATCCAGTCACCGTATATCAATCCACTCAATGACGCAAATGAGGCCCAAAAATGCTCGAAGTGGAAATATCAACACGGCTGCCGGTGCTGACGAGGAGGTACCAGACCAACGGGATGCGCAGTCAGCCATCTCAGTCATGAATAATCAGCAACAAGATAATGCAATCCGCCGACTCGCGATTGGAGCATTCGATGCCTGGAGAATTCACGAAACGTGATTCAAGTCGTGGCATCCACGTAGTACTATTGTCGTTGTTGCAAATTTCGGCAAGGTGTTGTGTGATGCAATG
>NYXK01000192.1 GCA_002685535.1 Deltaproteobacteria bacterium | reverse complement strand
CGGTCTTGGCGTGCAGGGCAACTGCAGTGGATGGTGAAAGGGGGCTCGCACGCGCACCGATACCGATGTCGCGTCGCCGTCCTCGTCACTGGGAACAGATCGCTTGTCTGGTGCCTTCTGCACGTCTTGATGCTGCATGAGCACGTACCTAGCAGCGTTCTCGGGTGCATCCCAGAGGCGGGTGGCCGGCAAAGTGTCGGTCGCGGTGGCTGCGAATGGGGTGCATGGGCGGAGCGTTCGCTTTTGGCCGGAGCGACGGCAGCGACGGGGCGGAGCTGGAGCTTCTCCATCGCTTCGCTCGTTGCGTCGAGGTCAGGTGCCCCCTCCCTTCGCCCCCAGTCGGCGCATGTCGCCCGTTGAGCCTTGCTCGCTCCCCAACAGACGAGCTCCTCCTCGCCGGCTCCTTCCCGCGCTACGCTGTAAGCACCGGTGCTTGCGACGAATCTGGCACGAGGTTTGTCGCTAAACCCGTGCTAAAATGAAATGTTCGGTGCTGGACGAGGCAATTAGTGGTTGCACAACACAATTCGGGGTGGATATCGGAAGTCGCCACTCGCGTGTGCATAGTTCGCAGATGCATGGCAGTGGCGGTGGCCAATGTCCAACTGCACACAGTACTGTATCACGCGGCAGGACAGTTTATGACCCGGTCCAACACCGCAATCCGGCTCTCTGTTGCAACCGCAGTGTGTGTGCGGGGAAAGGATGAGAGCACTCCAGTCGAACGCCACAAGAAGGCACGCCTCGCTCGGTACCGACCACTCCGTGTCACCACATGCCACCCACAACTCGACTTGTGCCCTCTGCGTGCGTGCACTCTGCGTGCGCGAGGGACGCAAGGCGTGCTGTCTCTTTCCCCAATGCGCACAGTTTCCGTAAGTTTCAGGCGAGCGCTTGCACAGTGGCGCAACGCAGGCAGGCACATGTGGGCGCCTGTCGAGCCCACTCTCTTGGGCCACGAAACCGGCTGCCTTCATCAACGACCCACACACGGGCAGTCTTGCTTGGACCGCCGCCTTCAGTCAAGCGTCGGCGCTCGCAGCCGCCTTCTTCACGCATGCTGGGCACTGCCACTGTCCTTCGGGGACTGTGGCAAGTGGCGGTGACAGGCAGTAGATGTGGTACCCCATNTTGCAGTCGCAAACAAGCATCAAAGCCTCGTCGTCCGGCCTGCTGCAGACAACACACATGAGGTCGTCGTCGATTGCCTCCTCGACACTTTTCGTTGTGCCTCCGTCCGCAGGGCGAGCGGCTGCCTCTGCTGGCGCCTGTGTCTCCACGAGTTCGCTGGCAGGGTCCGTTGCCGCGCCAGGAGCTTCGGGGAGCGCGACCTTGGGTGAGGAGTGTGCTGATGCGCCGGGAGCTTCGGCACACGCGAGCCTGGGCACGGTTGGCGGCGGATTCTCGCGCGACACATGGTCTTCGAACACATATGCCTTCCTCGGCTCGGGGAGCGCGAGTTTCGATGTCTCGCCCTCCAGCGTCGCCGTGTACTCGACGCGCAGACGCGGCTCCTTGGCACGAATCGACAGCACGCGCGCTTGGAACCACTTCTTCTCGAGCATGTATCCGACTGCGAAGCACGGATCTCCAGTCTGGAGGCCGTCTGGCGTGTCCTCGGCCCAGTTTGTCGCCGTCGCGGCGGCGGCTCCTTGAGACCCGCCCTTCTCGCCGGGCGATGCCAGATNCTTGCGAAACACAAGGCGCATCTNGTCCGCCCACACATCACCAAACTGGTGGAAGGGCCTCCCGTCGGGCGCGAAGCCAGGGTTGTGCCACCGTACTTTGACAAGTCCGTTGCCACTGAGCGTGCTGATCGTGGCGTCGCACATCTCCCCCGTGCAAGGGCACTGGGCCTTGACCAAGTCGTTCACACGGAACTCCGCCTCCGCCGCCACGCACGCGGCTGGTCCGCGGGCCTTGGACNCGCTGACCGGTGGCGTGGTCTGGGGAATGCATGGCCCCACAGCTCCGTTATGCTGCGGGGGGCCACGGCAGGCGCGACTCGGGAGCAGCGATCGCCCGTCGATGGCGTCGGTGTAGCGCGCGCCGCGACCCCCCTCGGCATACACAGGCGTTCGGTCGTCGCGGCTGGTCGCCTGCGCACGAAGCATCGTGTACTGCTCGCCTGTGCGCGTGAGGCCCTCGCTGTGGTCGCCTCGCACGCGGGGGTCATCGTACCAGTCGGTGTGAGCCTCGTCGCAACGGCGTCGGAGGACCCGATGGCCGCTGCACGCCGGTGGCGGTTCGTCGTCACTGTACTCGGGCATTTGCCCGCCAGGGGAGGGAGCGCACTGGTCTGCGGGGCGCGTGTATCGGTCGCGCGAGCTCTTGCGTCCGCCCGGGGGGCGGCGCGCATCGTCGTCGTCGTTCGCACCGTACTCGTCCGCCTTCAGGCCGCCAGGCCCGCCGCGCTGAGCGGCCAAGCGGCGCGTGCTGTGTTCTTCGTCCTCCAGACGGCCAGGCCCTGCGCGCTGAGGGGGCAAGCGGTGCACGCGGCCCCCGTCGTGTGTTGCGCTGTGGCTCGCATCCAGAGCCTGTCGCTGGCGTGCGAGTGCCTCCACCCGACCCATGTTCCCCGCATCCACGGCCCGTTGCACCTCCGCATCAAGATCGTCACGCGCGCCCAAGTAGTGCTCGTTGGCGGCCACCCCGCCGGATCGACGCAACGCGCACCCTCGCCCTTGCGGTCTGCGGTCGTCACCGCTCTCGGCATAGTCCGTCAGGCCGAGGAGCTCCGGTTGCANAGCGCGTGGCGGGGCTGCTGCCTCGTCGTACGCCCAGANGCCACTCATATCGCGGTTTCGAGCAGCCTTTGCGAGCGCATACACGGTTGCGCTGGCGCCCCCGACCATGGCAGCCGCGTAGCCGATGTTGCGCAGGGTGCTGTGCATGGTACGGACATCGATGCCCTCTTTTTCACCCGTGCTCTCCATGTGCTCACTGTCGACCTGCGCCGCGCGCACATGGTGTCGGGTGGTGTGCTCCTGGCAAGCACAAGGTGTGGGGGGCGCACACGCTGCTGTGTGCTGGCATGGTTGTGAGGGAGGGCACGCAGGGCCAAGATGCAACAACAAACCACGGGTGTGTCGCCAGCCGCGCGAAAGGTGGGGAGCGGCACACAGGTGCAATCAGTCAGAGCAACACCCACACCCTCNTCACCACACCTTCACCGCCAAACGGACCTCCGCATCACGCCCTGCACTCTCCCACCCCCCTTCTTCATTCCCTGCACACACAGCGAGACAAAGCACTTGGGAAGGCAGGCGAGCAAAACCTTGTCGGAGATTTGCTGGCGGATCTGGCTTGCCAGACCCTCCCCTTGCCTTCCCCTTGGTTCAGCAAGGGCTTGTTTGGAGAGTTTCCCTGTACGTTGAGTGTGCAGCTGTCAGGGAAGCTGTGTGCACACGTCGTGTAGTGTGTTGCTACCTGCGCCTGAACCGCCACACCCTCCCCCCCTCACCCCCGCCACCACACCCACCCAACAACCCTTCCGCACCACGCCACCTCCCACCCCCGGCGCAGCGTCGCGAGCGCAACTGCGAGCTTGCCTGAAGCCCAGTGTCGCTTCCTCTTGTCTACCTTTCGTGGGTCTTTCTTTCGTGGGTCTGCTAAGAGTTCTCCGGTCTGCCGCAGCTCTCTGCAAAATGCGATTCACAGGGTCCGCGCTCCTTCCTGTCCTTCCAACACGACTGTAAGCACAACCCACAGGCGCGCATTTCCACATGCACTGATCTTGTGCCTACGATGATGTCGACTGCGTTGAAGCTTGTGCAATAGTCCGATTTCGCTGTCCTGTTTGTGTGTTTCCTTCTCACGTGTCACACACATCCTGCCGCCACCTTTTGTTTGGCTGAACACCAGCACTAACACTTGGCATCATACCCGCGTGACGCATCTTGAACTGCTAGCGTTGGCACATGAGCCAGTCAAACAAATGCTGTAGTCTCCAAGTCTGTCGTGGTCACTCCTGTCCAATTTGGACACCTTCCCCCCTACCACCCCCCACTTCCACAGGANGAGGCACCAAAACTGCGGGAAGTGCTGGGTATGAGCAACGCGGCCAAGTTAAATGATGCTCTTAGGCAGATTGGCGATGTCGCGGCTGCAGTTTCTGATGCGGGAGCGGCCTTCTACCATCTGAGTTCGCACATCCAAGGTTATGACCCGCGTTCGGGAGAGGTGCGTGCACATGGGCGTGAAGAACGCAGGCATACAGTGGCCACCTTGCGTACGAGTGGCGCGGCACGCGGCATTGATCCCCGACTACCACCCGAGCACATGCGCAGCGGGTGTTCATCGAGCGACAAATTGCTCGATGGCGGTTGCACTGGCCGTGCACACAGTACACGCCACTCTCACCATCGGGTCGCCTCTCATTCGCAGGACCCCAGAGAGGGATTCGCGTGGCAGGCGAGGCAACTCTGCTACAGCAACAACCACCGCCAACATTTTGGGCATGAGGTTGCTATGCATGACAACGGCGAGGGCCTTCTCCCCCCTTCTCAGTGCGACCACGACTCCTGCCGATCTGACATATGGGAGCAGGAGGATCACGACCACCCATCCCACCGCATGCATGAAGCGCGCATGCAGCAGCAGCAGTATGGCGACCCGGCTCCAGAGCATAGCTGGTCTGCGCCGCGAGGATGCCTGGCAGATGGCGGAGCGCACACATTTGGACAATATGAGCCGTGCTTGCAGCAAGAAGAGCGCAATCTCAGGGGCGTCTGGCCGCAAGGGTATGAGGCAGCTGCTTTTCAGGAGCACGCTCAGCGCCGACAACCCCACGACCAACAATCCCGCCACCACAACCAGCATCAGCCTCGCTACTTCTGCGGCGCTCAACAAGACATGCCTGATGGTGAACACAAGCGCGTCCAGCACAACGAGCCCGATTTGCAGCACCAACGGAGCAATAACGAGTGCCTGTACAGCCGCCTTGGCCAGAGCAGCCGGCACCATTGGAGTGAAGACTGCTTTGTCCAGGACGATTACCGCATGGAGTCCGGTGGTGGCAGCACTCTCTGTGTACGACGCAGCATTGCTATGCACCGCCATACGCCCTGCAACCCTGAATCGAGGGCCGAACAACCAAATNCAGTGCACCCATGCAGCAGCAGCAGCCCCCATCCGAGCATCGCCCAGTTGTTGCGGCCCCGCCATCATCTCGATGAATCGCGGCGTTGCAGCGAGAGCGAGTCCACTCTGCGCCAGTATCTTCCGCAACAAGACACAAACGGACGGGTCTCCACTGCGAATAGCAATACATGCGAGCCATTGTGCAAAGCGATCGAGGCCAGTGCAAGTCTGTTGGCGTGTGGGGCTCGAACCGCAGTTGCCTTGGAAGGGAATGGCGACCCGGCCTTTGAGCAACATGCAGGACTCCGAAGCGCAGAGCCCACGAGCCCGCGAGCCTTGCCCCCAGGTCCGACGACCACTGATCACCTTTCAGAACAACCGCAGNCGTCAGTTGTTGCACCACGCAAGCGGTGCGTTTCCAAGCACCAGGCAGACATGTTGCACACGATGCGCTCCGAGGGCAAAGAAGTGCGCCGCGTTGGTGCAATTCGGATGCTGACTACAGCGCAGGTCAAGCAACAGCTCGCCATGCGTGCAGCCGGTCCAGCGAGCGCACAACCGGGCTCGACAGAGNCGGCACGGNCCGTGTTGCAGGCCGTTGTGAAGGCAGAGGTGGAGGCTCGCGAAGCAGCACATGGAGCTGACGCCGTCACGACAGATGGCGAGATGGAACGGCTGCGTGAGCTGGGTTTGGGGCCAAAGCGGCGACCACCGAGGCGACAAAGCCGCCAGGCAGGACGGCGCACCAAGTCGATTCAATGGTGCAGCAGCAGCAGCGAGGATGACGAGTGGGTTTGTACATTCGAGCCGTCTCTGCTGCAGGGGAACGATGTGTACGAGGTGGAGCGGATTTTGGATGTGCGTGAGGATCCCAAGGCTGGGAGGGAGTTCTTGATCAAGTGGCGTGGGTGGCCAACAAAGTGGAACAACTGGGAGCCCGAAGCACACATCTTGGACAGACGGATGATACAGCGGTTCTTCCACAAGCGCACACGCTACACGGCTGAACAAGGCTCGGGTNACAGAAAGGNCCAATCAAGGCTCGTCCNGCCTTCGCAGATGCAGCCGNGCCCCGCGCGACAGCGCAGCTCCCGGAGCGGCGNCCACGAGGCCGCAGAGAAAGCACGCCGNGCTGCAAACGCCGACGCCGAAAGCTCTGGTGAGAGCGAAAGTGGAGAGCATGGCGGAATGCATGCGATCAATTGAGCAACCAGCTCCCACCATGTGCCCACGAAAGGTATCGTGCGGCGCCGGGTCCATGTGCTGCCTTGATTTGTGTGTTGATGTGGCGCCGACAATGTGATGACGATCTGACGCTGAATGCTGACGCTGAATGCTGACGCTGAATGCTGACGCTGAATGCTGACGCTGAATGCTGACGCTGAATGCNNACTGAAGCAGCACAAGTAGACCGCTTTGCCCAGCCTCCAAAATTGAATGGAAGCTGCACAGGCTCTAGCATGAGATCGGTCTTCTGCACTTGCGTTTTGCGTCTTGCGTCTTGCGTCTTGCGTCTTGTGTCTTGTGTCTTACGGTATGTGTGCTGCACTCGGAAAGTGCGAGCAAGGATCTATTTACTCTTCGGAAACATCTGAAAAATGGCCACCAGCCAGCGTGCAAATGTTGCCTGATCGACTGTACATGTCTGACGGTCCATTTTCCCCAAATGCCTCGCAAGCATCATCATAAAAAAAAAACCAGCGAGGCGTGGAAAGTATCGGAAGTGTACTACATAGTGCACTGTTTGCGAGTCTGGACACGCGTTCCATCGACGCGAGTTCGATGCGAACCGCATGGATGGAGACGGAAAGGCGAAACTGCCCACCCACCACCACCATCGCAAGGTCAAACCTCCCAAACGCCAATGTGAGGTTTTCAGAGGTAGCCTGCGGCCTGTTCAAGGCCACGCGCTCATCATTCTCGCGGCCTCTTCCGGTGTGTGGAGCCCGTAACGCAAGTTGAGCGAGATGCGACAGCCAGCCTTCTGGCAGCCCGGTAGACACACACTTGGCACTTTCTTCAGAGAGGGCAAACCGTGTGAGCAGCGCTCACGGACGTACCCCGATGAGTTGCTTGTGCTCAGCATAGCGTACACATCGCCTTCGTCGAGGTCGAAGCACCATGCTCTTCCCTGCGGATCCAGGTCTTCGTTGATGATGACGACACCTTTGCCTCGCACATTGACCTGAAAAATGCGGGAGGCAGCGAAATGTGTTTTTTGTGTGCGTGTGAGTGTGTGAGTGGGTGTGTGGTGGTGGGGGGGGGTGTGTGTGTGTGGTGGTGGTGTGAGTGGGCGGCGGCGGTCGGGCAAGTCGGATGCGGCGGGCGGCCAAACCGTACCGTCGCAATGGATTTGCCGAACCCGTCCTGGCGCGGGATGTCGTAATGCAGCGGAAAGTTGGTGTGCTGGTAGTTGGCCTGCAAAGCCATCAGCGGTTCGTCTTGTATGGCAAGGAGCTCGGCGATGTCATCAGCGATGTTACCAAGCAGACACGCGTTGCGGTTGTTCAGTGCGGCAGGTGGCACGCCGTTTGCGCCCATCGAAGCGAGCGCAGCTGCATCGGGGTGGATGTAGAGCAGGCTGCGCTGCGACTTGGACATCTCCAGGTCAGTCGGATCGCCCCATGGCGCACGCACCGGTGCCGCGACGAGTTGCGCCTGCAACGCCAGTAGCTCCTCGCCTTTTAGTGCGGAACGAACGCAACATAACGAACCGCTGAGCGACGATGCAGCAGCCGGTGGATCGACCACACCAAACGGCCACGCGGTGCTGAAGCGCAGCTCTTGGCACTTGATCGCCTTGCCGCGGTCGTACAAGGTCCGTGTTCTGCCCACCCACTCGACCAGTTCGAAGTCCTTGTTCGCGATCCCGTACCGCATCATGTGCAGTGACCTGCGCGCATGTGAAGCGTTGCATGCTTGCAACCACTCATATGAGCAAGGGCGTGGGGAAAGCAAACCCGTCGTCAAACCGCACTTGGTACTTGCCCGGCTCGCACATGCGAACAATTTCTCCTTCGTCGTTTCCGTGCTGCCGTAGCTTCGTCTGGATGCGGCAATGCAGCAACGGATCGTCTTGATTCCCGCCCATGCGCCGTGTCGACTCACAGCGAACCACTCCAACCTGCTTCGGTGTGAGAAACTCGGCCAGCTCGCCCGCACGCGGGGATGGCATCAAGTAGCGCTGGCACAAATGCACCCCGAAACAGTCGAAGAGATCGAGAAGCTCAGACAGCAAGTGGCATGCTCTTCTTGCGGATGGCAGCTTGCCGACGAGCGCAAACACCTCGGCCTGTCGCATGCTGGTATATATGACCTCAGGACACAAGCGGGGATTGATGCACGAGAGAGTAGAGTGTGGCGGTCTACGGGTAGATTGCCATTGCGCCTGCGGTACGCAATCGTGTGCAAGTCGTGCAACGACGGCAAGCAGCGACGGAAGATGGACGGCCTGGTGTGCGAAACATCCATTAGCTCACCCCTATGCCTCACAGAAGACTACAAATCTGGGGGCCGAGGCGACCTGCTCAATGATCCTGCGGGATTCCGTGCAGTCCGGTTTCGTCCCTCTGTCGGTGTCGGAAAGCTGGCCTGTAGCAGCGCTTGACTCTTGACGCTTTGGCCTTTGCTGATCGTCTGCGCTGAGGGCGGATCGCTTGTTGCTAACACGCACCACTTGGCCGCCCCTTCCGTTGTCGATTGAAGCGGTGGTTGCACCTATGACGACAAGATACACGGTGAAGATCTAATGTCCTGGCAAGCTTCCTGCTGCCCAATCACACCTGCTTCACACGCGAGCACTGCAGCAAAACGCGATGACGGATTGAGTCGGCGATTGTGCACTTCGACACCATGCATTGCCAAGATGTCCAGCAAGGTGGAGAGCATTTGCATTGCGGACNTGCCGTCGGTGTCCAAGTNGCCGATCACTTCACTAATGAGCACCGCCTGATGCGCACANCCCCAGCANGGCAGCAGTCAACGGTNGTGAAAGTCTCGCTTTTCGTTATNTGCGGGAAGTNCGCGTGTGCGTGCGCGTGCGTGCGTGCGTGCGTGCGTGCGTGCCTGCCTGCCTGCCTATGCGTTCTGGTAGGGANTGCGCGTCGGGTGATGAGTGACCGATTGTGGGGCAGGAGGGTGCCCGTGCGCGTGTTGGAAGGCGCCAGGGGTGACCTGGGACACAAAAGTGTCATTTGCGAGGGGCGTCAGCAAGTGCTTGAAGCAGGCCGCTGCCGCTGTTCCCGCCTGTGACCGAGCCCGACCGAGAGAAAAGATGTGAGGCGATTTTGTGGGCGGTCGATGATTGCGCTGCTGCTACTGGTGGTGGTTGTGGTGGTGGTGGTGTGTGGTGTGTGGGGTGGCGATGGTGAGGGGGTGGGTGGGCAACAGCAAAAGAGGGCGAGGCGGGGAGAAGAAGGGCACCCGATCCAGCCACTCGCCGAGCTGCATGGGGTTCTGTACTGCTTCGGGAGGGAGAGTCGCCGCAACTCTCAAGCTATGCTTCCCACGCGTGGCGTTCTGCAGCGACTGCGGCGGTTCCTCAATTTCCGTGGCCAGCCCCCGTTGGCGGCGCGCATCAGAGCGTAGTGCGCCGCAGGAGGCCACCTCCTGTGAATTGAGAGGAGGTCGACGCATCGGCAGCGCATAATACGCAGGTGCGACGAAATGTGAGTCTGACTTCTTCCTGTGTACTATATCGTACAATGCACACCGTGCGCAAGTCGGGAGCACGGAGGTCGTCGTCGCTGGCGGCGGCAATGTTGTCCTCCTTCGTCGCACTGCACACAGCCGCGTACAGTGCTTGCAGTCGGGTGGACACCTGCGGGTGGCGGGGGNGTGGGAGGATCCAGCGCTCGAGCGACAATGGAACGAGTTCGTGCACAAAAANCATACCTGGAGGGTCGTGTACACCAAGTTGTGAGGCGCCACCTTGCCATGCAAGTGGCCGCGTCGTGCGTGTGCAGCTGCGCCCGCTGGCACAGTCGACAGGCCAAAAGTCTTATGGACATGCTCTTTGACGCTTGCGGCAAAACAGGACTGCCCGCCCTTGGAGATGCTGGCATNCGGATGAGCCGCAAGCGCTGGCGAATCGTTGCGCAGCATGTGCTGGATGGANGTGACGGTCCAATCNTTCAGCGCCGCCTGGNTCTCTTTCATGTCACCCGAGCGCTTNCAGGCTTCGAGGGTGTCGCGAACCAATTGCGGGAGGTCCTATCACGGGATAGAGAGGCGAGTCGACGAGAATAAGGGAAGGGGGCTTGGCAGCAAGCTCACGTTCAGTTCAATCCACGGGTGCAAACTNCTTGTTTCAGTTCGCGTTTCCGCCTCCAGTTGCTCAAATGATATCAGGCAATTGAGTATAATGCGGAGATTCGCAGTCCATGCACATGAGATGCTCAACACGGCAGAAAGACAAAATTAGTTGTGTGTGTGTGTGTGTGTGTGTGTGCCCACACCCCACCACCGCGGCTGCTTCACTCACAGCCCACGGTCTTGGCGTGCAGGGCAACTGCAGTGGATGGTGAAAGGGGGCTCGCACGCGCACCGATACCGATGTCGCGTCGCCGTCCTCGTCACCGGGAACAGATCGCTTGTTTGGTGCCTTCTGCACGTCTTGATGCTGCATGAGCACGTACCTGCACCGTTAGCGGATGCATATCAGAACCGCTGCCGGAATGCATCAGGGCTTTTGTGTGCTAAGTGCATATGGTACCTCAATCGTCGCTCGCGTGCCTGCTGCACGCAACTTCAAGAGATTTGCGTGCAAGGGTCNTCAGCTGTTCCGGTGGTCTTCTCCCACCTTNCNAGCTATAGTAGACTCTATGGTGTGAATCTGGGCTCTTTCGGAGTCGTGCGGCGCGGCGGCCCGCGCCGTGCCCCACGAGTTCCAGGCCTCGTCGGCCGGTGTGTCGCCGACGACGACTTGCGTCAACGCCGCCACCTTCCCGGCACAGGAAGGGGAATAATGTGAAATTGTAGNTTGGAAATTTAGAATCGACTCTAGCTCGTCACTCTGGGGGCAGATATGACTCCATAGGACACGTACACTGGGAGGCTGGGAGGGGGAGNTGTGTGGAGGCTCATTCGATGAAACTAGTTTTAATTCATATCTGCAATGTCTCGAAAAGTGTTGCCCGCCTTGATGCTAAGAGGGTACCGACAGCAGGTCCTTTTTTGTGATCGCGTGTATAACACAGTTGTGCAACGGGGGTTGCGTCTGCACCTTTGGGAAACCCCGTCGTCCCCGCCGCCACGCAAAAGGCTCGCATACAATTGCTTTCAACCTGCTCATGAGCTCGTCGAAAGCACGGTCACTCAAGCGAGTAATACGATACAGTCGCGATAATGGCCGCTGGCTGTATGCAGTTGAATGGAAGCCGTGCGGATATACCTTTTCGGTTGCTTGACTGGGATTCCATCTGTGCAAGCAAGATAGGAGTCGATGCACTTCCCACTCCTCCGGTGCCCAGCCTGGTGGCCTTGCAAGCATGTAGGATTCTTTGTGCTTGCACATCTCGTTGTCAACACAGTAGCATTCTGCCACACACTCAGTTTTGTACGAAGTGGTGGCGTGCTGTTGAAAGTAAACGATCTCTCTCGGTCCGCGGCCATACAAGACGCCCCGGTTTCCGTGGTGTCCAGCAAGGCCAGCGAAAGTTCGACAAGTACGACGCACTCGTCCGAGCGCACGATAGTCAAGAGACCCCGACACCTTCTTCAGCAGCCCGCACTCGTGTTCGTATAGAGAAGCAAGCAAATTCCTGTTCAAGGTGCCGAGGAGCAAGCGCGAGCATTAGCACGCCCAAAAAGCGACAGGAGGACCCAGCGGCATGCAGCGGCATTTGCAGCGGCATGTGCAGCAAGCGANTTGTGGCCCAGTGGACAAGTGCGCAATGTGTGCGACGCGAGAGTGCGCACGAGAGCTAAGGCACGAGAGCTAAGGCACTGCTATGCCCGAGTGCATGGCGGGGGTTTGGCAGCAGGCCCGACGGTGCGGGTGGGCAGCGAGGAATGGGCAATCGACAGCGCCAAAAAGGTGTCCGGCCGCGTGCGCCACGGGAGCGTGCCAAATGCGGGCCCCGGTGGAAGGGAGAGCTGGCCTGCATTTGCCTACAATCGGCATTGCCACCTCGCGGACGTGGGTTGGCGGAGGTTGAATGACCAGTAGTGCCGCCCGGGCACGATGAGCTTCTTCACTGCCGCGTGTATGGNCGGCCGCGTCGCGCGTCGCGGCTCCCCTTCACTCACTTCTGCTGTCGATATGTAAGATTCGATATGTAAGATGCTGACGGAATTCTCGTACCAGTACAGGTGTTCCTCGCTGTGACCCACACACGAGAAGACAGNAGGGCGTTCGGTCGGAAGAATTCACTTCGGTGAAAATGCAGGCGGACTGGGACACAAACTGCATTGCATGTTGCAGTGCACCGCGTGTGGTGCGCCTCCGGCCATGTGGGCACGCGCTTTACTGCGGCATCTGCACGATCAAGGCCTTCAAGCCTGGCGCGCACCTGGAATGTGCTACGTGCAAGGCAGGAGTGGCGCAACTTGAGTACGGTGGTGACCTGCCGCCGTCGGTTACCCGCATGCCAACTGATCCGCAGCCGGCGCTGGCGAACGCGGTGACGAGCACGCCGCTCGAGTTCCTCACCGCACGCGCGGCGTCGGGTGACGAAGTTATGGCAGACGCGGCGCGTGCAAAGCTCGAAGGGGAGGAACTCGAGGGTAGCGATGATGGCGGAGTGTACCTGGAAGAGGAGGAAGACGCCCTGATCCAGGCGGCACGCGACGGCGATTTAGATCGTG
>NYXK01000191.1 GCA_002685535.1 Deltaproteobacteria bacterium | reverse complement strand
TACCCAGCAGGAAAAATTAGAAGAGGTCCCATCAAGCTGACAGGTTTTCCCAGCTGTCTTTTATCATTCCCAAGTTCAAGCTGGTCCGAGAAATCGAACTTCGATCTGGCAACGAGGCACGCATGGGCATGGTTGCGACTTTCTTGACCCCACCATATCCGCCCTCGAGCGCTCCGTAGACAGTTTTGCTGCGACGAGGACCAGGATGATTGAGAGATTTCATGGAGAATTGGAGGTCTAGTAGTGATACAAGATATCGAGAGGTGCGGCAGAGATCTTCAGTCTTTTCCACGTACGGGAGAGGTGCGCCACCAAATTTATGTTCACATTACTTCTTGACTCAACCATAGCAGGATGCGCACGTCCATCAGAGCTCGCAAAGCGGCGATCGAGCAGATGTATCGATGTCATGGAGGCTCTCGTTGGGAAAGTCTGGATCTTGTAATTGTACAACAATGAGTCAATTACATGACATGGAAAATTGTCTGATGAATCTTTTAGACCTCTGCGAGTTACGTTGGCTTCTATTCGACTTCCATTGTTTCAGCACTGTCTACACAGTATATCTGCAAGATAGCTCGTGAAGCAGCAAGTCTAAATATCCTTCCTCATAAAAACTTCACCTTCCTGGACGCCCTATAGACGGTTATAACGGGTAGGAAGAGTTCGAATTCATGAAATCCTCCTTGTTAGACATGAAGCTCAGCCCGAGCGACACTTCCCAGAGTCTCGCAGCATACGCTACAGTGTCATCTCGTAAAATTTCTGCTGATCCAACGTCACAACAAAAGAACTACCAAAGGGAGCGCGCTAAAGGGTCTCTGGGGTGTTTTGTGTGACATCAATGCTCTAATCGTGTCGCAGAGACTAGATGCACTTGAAGTAATTAATTTGCAGAGCATCGTGTAGTCGCGCAAAGATACCACCATGCCAAGTCCTAAAATCGATCCACTTTCAAAGAGTCAGTGCTTGATTTTCGTATCAACCTCTTGGACATAGACCAGTGGAAAGAGACGACAACATACCTCATCTCGAGGCATAGTGGTAGAAAGCATACTTAACCACCCGCCTACAATCAAGTCGGCATAATTAGCCTCTTTCCCCTCTAAATACGGTCCTCTCTCATGCACCATGAACAACTGAGCCAAGGATGTTAGTCCTTGTTTGAATGCCGTCTTCATTTGCTCTCTTGTTTCGCCCCGAATTGCCATGTCATCCCAAGACTTTAAACCCGCCCGCTTCAGAAAGACTGTCCTTGTGGCCTCAGTCGTGTCAGAGTTGAAGGGAAGATACTCTGCGACAAGCCCTACGTAGGCTGTAAAGGTGGCGTCGATTTGTACGTTGAACCTTGCGTAGTCGCTGTTCTTGGCCCCCTCCCTGGAAGTCAGAGGCACGAGGAATAACATGTCCTTGTTGGGGCTCTCGTAGTCAAGCCCAGTACGGGTGGAGTTAGGCGGGAAAAGACAACCACCTGAATGCGGAAACGTGTCCTCGAGGTAGTTTGCGATATCGAATGAGTCTCCGATTATTTCGCCAGTGGCACTATTCTGTAGAATAGGAAGTGTGAAAAAGTCGGAGCCATCTCTGAAACTGCGCGTGGCCGGGCAATCAAGACCTCTGCGGACAGCAGCAATATCAAGTAAATCGACCCACTGAGCTCGTTAGGTCAGTTCATGAAATTATTAATGGTCGGGATCGATCAACATGGACTGAGTCGGGGCTTACAGATGTTTTGAAGGGTACAGATTTGAAGCTGAGTGCGAGACGTGCCTTGGAAGGATTTGGCGCGTAGGAGCGGGGCTGTAAAGGTGAAGAGATATCGTAGAGAAGTAGGGAGCTTGAATTGGTCATTCTGACGACGGCGGGAGAACGTAGAAGGCTATGCTAAAAGCAGGATAACTTTTTTTTTTGGAATGTCAGGCTTTCAGCAGAGTCGGATAAGATGCGTGTGGCTTGTGATACTTCAGTCTCGTTGATGTTGTTCGTTGAACCAAACTGTATTTAGCCTGGGGTGGGGTTAGCCGTCTCTAAGTTAGTTCCGAAGGAGACCAAGCCACGGCTGCGGAGCAGCTGTTTCATATATGAAAGCAGAAGTTTTTTTGGAGGTAATTTAGTATAGTATGGTTGGTCTGGAGCTTCTTTGTGCTTAGCTTACAAAGCTGAGTCTTGTCAGAGTCCTGCCTCGAAAAGCAAATGATATATCGAGACCTACGTAGGCAGGATGACCTACAGATATCACGTGTTTTGTTCTTCAATGAAGGGTGTTCCAATTCCTTGGAATCTGTTTTTTTCTTCTTTTTCTCGGATTCTTGTTTAGTTTGTATGCTTTGGACACTAAGGAGGGATTCTTGACAATTTGACTCTAAGCCAATGCTAAGCGAGTGAAGCAGTGACGGAATCAATAAGGAGCATCTGAGGTAAAAGGAACTTATACTAATGCGCCTCTATGCAAACTTTGGATTATTGTGTTGTCAATTGCGTTCTGATGACAAGACGATTCAGAATGGATTTCTCGAGGGAAGCCAAGAGAAGAATTCACATCCACATGGCTGCATTGACTAGGGATATTGTTAGAAGGCATCGCGTATTAACTTGCCGAATGCCTTGCTTCATCCAATGATCATTCGATGTCTAGTCATTTACTACCTCTTGAAGACCTGACAGGCTCGTAGATACTTGGGTGGGTAGGTAGATTCAACTTGAAATATATATCATGTGATCAACGCACGTGATCAGAACTGGTTACCTGCCCTGGGTAGAGACGTTATTTACGTAAAAAGTATGCGAAAAGCTACATACGTGCTGCGCTCTGTGACAGAAGCTTACTGTAGTGTAAACCCGGTAAGCATTGGTGCGATGCTGAACTCCAGTAACCTGCATGATGACAGTAGTAGCGAGCCATTCGAGCCATTCGTTGGGGAATTGACCAATGAAACACTCATGCTAATTAAAGCGCGACATCAATGCCAATTCCGGCCAAGGGCACTTTAAGCTTGTGGCTCAGCCAGCTAAAAAGCTTCAGCCTTGTCAGGGCGGTGACATTCAGGCACTATACGTAAGCCTCACCAACCAAAACATTCCCTCTTCATATAATCAACCCTCGGCGCCCAGAAGACATCATCACTTTCACAAAATGTACGACCCCACGATGGATAATCAGACGCCTCATACACAGACATATATTCCCTATTCGGAGGGCGATATTGGGGATGCTCACAGGAGACCGCCTGTGACGCTGTACGATCCGCCTCCAGCGATCCAGCCACCTCCTTTGGCAAGTCAGGGGTACGCTACGCCAACACCGCACCCATCGCCATACGACACAGCATCGACAAGTAAATGGCAGCCGATGAAAGGCTTTATTCAGGGCTTCACATCTAAAAAGAAGATTAGCAAGAAGTGGCAGAAACGGTTGTACTGGTACGATCCCCATGATCACGTCATGTGATTCGAGCTCCTTTCATAAAACCGCCCTTGTTAACACTCAACAGGATTGTACCACTATCTATTGTTGCACTTGTCCTGGCCATTCTTTTCGAGGTATATAAAGATGACTTTGAGCGCTGGTTGAAGCCGGTCTCTGACTGTAGGTATTGAGAGTGCTCGTCATACCCTTAGCCAGTTGTTTCAGATCCTGTCTTGGACTTAAATACCTTGAAATGATCAAGACTAACTCCCAGGTACCCAGGGCTGAAAGAAAGAGAATCTTGGAGTTGGACGATTCCGACCGCAATTTTAGTGATCTTGAGTTTCCCGCCATTATTCGGCCATGAAATTGTCCAATTGATTGTGGGACTCGCCTACCCGTTAGGCGTTGCATTGGGCATTGCATGTGCTGGCGCTGTGATAGGAGAAGCTGCCTGTTTGTGAGTTCCTGTCGTTCTTAGTTCTTCGTTCTTGAACATGTTCGCAGCTAACGGGGCGCAGTATTGTTTTCAAGTACTTCTTTACTGGCTGGGTGGAGAAGAAGATTTCACAGAAAGTAAACTGGGCTGCTACGGCACGTGTCACGCAAGAGGCCGGATTCCGAGGCGTTTTGGTGATCAGATATTCGATAGTTCCCCCACGTCAGTAGCCCCCGAATTCAACCATGCATGAAGAAATTGGACTAACAGATCACTAGATCTCGCGAATCCCCTCTTTTCATGCACTGGTATGAAGTTCTGGATCTACATGGCAACGGTCGTCCTCTCCCTTCCGAAGTCCATGGTTTTCGTTGCCCTTGGATCCCCATCCAGCAAGAACTCCAAGGCAGCCAAGTGGGGCAAGGTGGCTGCGATTGCCATCGTAGTAATCATTACGATTTTTGCCAGCATGTGGATTAGAAGGAAAATGGCCGTCGCTACGCGTATGTCGATCCCTAAATGCAATCCTCCTTGATCCGAGACATCACATTGCTGGGCTCTTGCAACCTTGCTCTCGATCCATAATTCCGAGCACCAATATGTGCACTTGCTAAATTTATTAACAGCGAACGATCATGGTGGAGCGGGGCATCTCCGCGAATGGAAGCGATGAAGAACTTGGGATGCTAAACGAACCGACGAGGCCTGACAACGGAGGCGAGAGTGATACAAGCTATAAGGGCGCGGCCTCACAAACGCATCTGCCATATCAAAGTCAGTCGGTAGGCATTGGTAGCTCGACACCATTGCCGTACCCGCATCCACCGGCTGTTCAGCAAGAAAGATAAATCTGTTGGCGAGGACTTGCTGTGATTTCTACAGTAAGACTTGCTCTCAGATCCCACCCATCGATCCGACGATGTAGAGAATCACAATCTGGTGACAATCGTTTGAGCCGCTCGTTCCGCTAGAACATCTAAGATCATCGCTGCTACACTCAGCATAGAGTGGCTTTTATGGAGGAACTTGGGCGTTGAGTGAAGCATGTTAATAGACAATCTCATGGAGCATTTAGCCTTGGATATATCATTCAGACCGATGTCTTCCCTTTGGCAATAAGTCCAGCACTTGCGGGCTACAACATCGATCTAAAGGAACGGCTCGAGGTTTCGGATCATTGCAGCGACGAAGTGAAAGTCTGAAGTCTATGGGACGCATTAGCTTCGGAGTTGCGGGGCATCTCGAGCTTCTCAAATGGTTTCTGAGGACCTCGGCTTTTGACAATCGATACACGCGAGGTATTTTATTGTGTATAACCTTATGCAATATGGCCATCTTTATTCACTCAAAGCTGCCTTGAAAGCCTGAGCTACCGTTGTTTTTGGTGCACAAATTTCAAGCACCTCCTTACTCGTTGTGTCCGTTCCACACTTCCCTTCCCATGCTGTCTCCACCGCATGCTTGATCGATAGTGGAAGGACCTTCAAGGGTCCATGAGCATTGCGTTCAAGGAAAGATAGATCTTTGTAGATCACGCTTTCGACTTTGGTTCCGAGTTCCTCCTCGACCATATCGACAATATCTTGACCGCTGACGTCCTCCGGTCCATTCAAAATATATCGCTTTCTGTCGTGAGCTTCCGGATGGGGACTTGCCAGTACATGTGCTGCGAAAGCCCCAACATCATTGGCATCAATGATTCCAGAACCGACATCTCTCGAGCATATCAGGCTCAACGGCTGCTGCTCGCCTGTCTTGCGGTACTGCTTGACCAAATTCACAGCATTGGCCAGAACAAAGCTGGAAAAGACATTCGGTTGAAGGCTCGTCCAGGCCATTCTTCTGAACTCATCGGTGTCCAGCATTGTCTCTATGGCCCAATGCGTGCGAGGATAGTAGGCCCGGAAGCTTGGTCGCACGTTTGCAGCTGTAGTGGAAATACGCACGACCTGCTTCACGCCCGCGTTTAGCGCAGCAACAAGGAAATGAGACTCCTCCGCGAAAGCTGACGGCGCATTGTGGGAGGCGATGAAGGCTTTGCTGACTTCATTTTGGCGGAGCCATTCGCTGGTGATGTCCAGCCAATTCTGCTCCAGGATCGAGACATTGGACAGGGATGCCAATTGTTTCGCAGCGTCGCTGGAAGCCGATCGTGTTTGCGCGATCAGGCGGAAGGAGGCCACCGGACTGTCGGAGACCTGGATCAAGCCTGAGAGGGTGGACACCACGCTGCGGCCGGTGTTGCCTGTTGCACCAACAACAAGTCTGTGGTCAGGCGTAAAAGTCAGCAAGGTAGCTGGCCCACGAAGAAGAAGAACCTAATGGAAGTGCCCGTGGAGGGCAGTCTATTAATGCAGCCTGGTTTGCCAGGCATGACCCGAAGATGCTCGAGGTCGGATGCTCAGACGGATGGGGAGGCTGAGCTGAGAGGTAAGCGGCCACGTACATGGAAGGAGCCATAGGTTGTGCTTGAATCACTGCAGGTCTGCAACTTTGGTCGGACCGAGTCTGATCTGAGCTGAATGGAAACTGTCGGTTTTTTCCTGCCTTTGGACAGAACTAGCGTATCGGTTGAGAGTTTAGTTTCTTGTAAAGTCCTGGTCGCATGGATATATAGCCATACACTCCGGTGCTGAGGCAAGTCTACAAACTGTAAAGTATGGGAGAAAGAATCAATTCAAGGATGCTTCACATGCTACTTGTACTTGTGCTTGTACGTGTATGGCCGGAACCAAACAAGCAGCTTACAAAGCACCAAGCTGATCGGCATTATGGTGGATGTGACTGCAGGTGTAGGGTAGGGAACAGTAGTTCCCGCTCCCGTCTCGCCGAGGTCTTCCCACGGCCGATGCGGCGGTAGGATGCGATGCCTTCCGCTCACCTCCAGATTATATTGGTCCTTTGGCTTCAGCCTCACTCCGATGAGTTTTTCAGCAAGTCCACAGATTGAATACTTCACAGGCAAATATCGAGGTACAGACTGCAAACAACAGCCCTCTCCAATTTTTTTTTCTTGATACTGGCCCCGATCTCTCTCTCCCACGCAACGGCTTGGCGTCGTGCAGGACAGATCTAGCCCTACAGAAACCCTGCTAGATCGCTGCTTAGTAGGTGAACTTCTCTCCCACGATTCTCTCGCTCAAAGCCCAAAGTTTCTCGGCATTTTCAAAGCTAGAAGCATATTCCAAGGCCTTGGAAGGTTTGCAGTCGTCCAAGAATGCGCCCGAAAGATCTATACGAATCCATAAGCACATTCACAGAGCCGTCAGGTAGTACAGTCGCACTCACTGTCAAGTACGGGATCCAAAGCAGCGACCAGGGTAGTTGCGCTTCCCTGCTCAATCGTTTTCGCCTTCGGCAGCTCAACGTTCTTCTCTCCGAACATTGCTCCCACAATCGGCCATTCAGAAGGGTCTATGGTGGCGGACAAGTTCGTGTCCTGAATATTACCTGGATGCAATGAGAAGCTCTTGATACCTTTGCCAGCCAGTTTCTTCGCCAGGGCAACAGAGAAGAGGATGTTTGCCGTCTTGGATTGTCCGTAGGCCTCCCAGGTGTTGAAAGTCTCGCCGTTTGAGAAATTGTGGTCGTCGAAACGCACCGCACTAAATTGGTACAACAAGCTAGAAACATTGATGATGCGTCCACCCCTTTCAGTAGCTTCAATCTGTGGCATCAGAAGGTTGGTGAGGAGGAAGTGTCCGATGTGATTGGCGCCAAATTGACTCTCCACGCCATCAGGAGTAAGTGACAGCTTAGGACCCATGATTCCAGCGTTGTTAATGAGGACATCAATTTTGGTAACGAGTTTCTGGACTTCTGCTGCAGCTACGCGAACGGATGCAGTTGAGGCAAGATCGACTTTGACGAAATGCGCTTTGGTTGAAGAGCTTATTTGCTGGATCGTTTCTACCACTGGAAAGACTTTGGCTTCATTGCGTCCGAGGAGGATAATCGTCGCTGGATGGGCAGCCGCAAGGCAATACGCCACATAAGCACCAATTCCACCAACACTAGCCCCAGTGATTGCAACTGCAATAGGTCAGATATTGTAACGCCCTTAGAAGAAAGCCTAATCCGGAGACGACACCTACAAGTTCTACCGGCAACTTGCTCTGGATAGGCCGAGACAACTTCTTTCCCAGTTGTGGAAGCGCCGAAGTTTGACATGTTGTCGATAGATACGTATCAAGTATCTGGTAAGGATCTTGTTTGCAAGTCCTGGTGGTCGTAGAAAATCGAAATGAGCCTGCTTGCCTGTCACCATTCCGAACGGTGAGAAGGACTGCCTATTAATGCTTTTCGTCCAATGTCTTAATTCTTCTTCCTTATTTCGTTCTTCACATTGCACCGACATTAGTTACACTTTGCTTACAACAAGTATTGGCATTAAGGTTTTCGGAGATAGCATACCCGAGCGATATGCCAACCAAGACTCGGTTGCTGCGTCTCTTTAGCCTCCGAGACGGGGACGGAAGCGGACACGGGAACGGGGACGGCAATGCTACATTCGTTATGGTAGAGGAAACTAGTAAGCGAGAGCGTTACTGGCATTGTCGGTGTTATTCTGATTACTGTCCAAACAGCCCCTTTTATCCTTGGCGTTGTTGCCAAGCGAGGGTTTGACTTTAGCCAGCCACGCCAGGTGGTGGATGCAGGACCTACGAAGTAACCAGGACTTTTTCAGACCAAGGCTTCACAAGACAGTCACACGCAAGTGTCAGTCACCACAGGCCTCAAATGATGATCGCCCAACCTCGGCAGGGCAAGTCGTCCATGCAGTAACGCGGTAGCTGTTTGGTCCTAGGCGGACTACAAAGTGCTTGGAAACCTTGAGAACTTTCAACGCAGCAGCCCGCAGTGCTCATCAGATTAAGGCATACGTTACAGGGGCCTGTCACTGATACTCACGTCATGGTTGTTCAACTTTGCGACCTCATCAAGAGATCTCCATGAAAGATGCTTGACTATGAGACAGTTATGCGGATTGTTCCTTCTTCTTGCTTCGGGAGACTAATGATGTGGATTCTGAACAAAAGGACTTAGACCGGGATGGTTTGGAAACTTGACTCTACTTCCCTGTGTCATTATTCTTAGGGAATTTCGCAAGTGGGCACTCGGAAGTTTCTGCCATTTTAGCTTATTTCATCTGGTTCGGAGCAACATTCACCGTTCCGGAGAATAGATCACCCTTCAGGAATTGTATTTACCGTTCCGGGGAAAACCTGTGGTATCCCGATCCCAAGACATCAACTTACGGCAGAGTAATTATCATGGCNCATNNGAATGCCGGGTGATTCGAGCATCCAGTCACATCAAACCCTGTTTGAAGTCTCTATTAGCCATCTCTAAAGAGTCGGTTTTGATGATCTCAACCTGGTTGTACGGTTGCTAGGCGTATATAATCTAGTATATCAAACAATCATGCTAGAGATGGTATGAAAGCCGGATGCGCCAAAGTTCCGGAGCTGATATCGAGAAAAAGATACCCTGAAAAGCCCGTGGCTTTCTAACTTTCGCTGTTCTCCCTCGCCATCATGGCGGATGATGATGTATGGCATGTTCGAAGCCGCCTTTCAGTTTCTTGTGAATACTTTCTATGATTCATGACGTCATGATCCCTCTGAAATGTAATACCCATGCAATTTGGCAAAGCTGATCGACTTTAGTAAAGTACATGAGCATCGCAATTTGAACAAGGCCGCAACTCCAGTGCGGCTTATGTTGATACTCGCCATATTGCAAAGTATCATTCCGAAGTATTAACAGCCGAGCTCGTTTGACCGACGCACAGAGCTATTGATACCGACGCACAGAGCTATTGATCTCTCACGAGACGAATGAAGGTAGACATCTAAACAGAACTCATCCCGAGGAGACAGTTGCGAAAAGCGGTGTCACTAGTCCCGGATTCAGCCGGACCGGATGATAACTGAGCTTGGCAGGCTCGTTGTAGCCAAAAGATGCTTATTACAGAACATGTCAAGGGAAGCAATCGCAATGGCAACCAACAACACAGCCCCACACCAGTGAACCACTCGCGATAGATTGTGTGTGTGCTTAGCAATCGCCTAGCCCCCAGACACGATCAAAGAATCGCGGACGGAGTATCAAAAGGAGTTCTCACTGCCCTTAGGATTGAACTCGCAATGTGATTACTCAACATATCTTCCAGGCACTATTCCAAGACCCAAGCTTCAGAAAGAGAACAAAGATCTCACAGCAACTTCCCATCCTACTTTGACGTTCCGCTCCGCTTAGATTGTTGTGCAGCTTGATCTTGTCATGCTTGAACACATAAAACACTGTGGGCTGCCATACATGAATGCATCTGGTATATCAACATCAAAAGCTCTCCCACGAATCAAGTCAAGCATGTCTACTCATCTGTCCACTCTGAACACCAGTCCAACTCCTGACCAACCAGGACGATGGATTTTCACCAAATTTGGCAAACCGTCTGTTCTCAAATGGGAGTCTGGGGTCCTACACTCGAGCTCTCAGGCAACAAAGTTCTCATCCGTATCATTGTCGCTGATGTCGCAGGCGTTGATAAGCACGCATACGGGGACACCACCTACTTTGTAGCTGTTCGACTGCTTCTTACCTTATCCATGAGAGGGCTCTTATCACAATTCCTTAGTAGTTCAAATTTGGCAATTGCCAATTTGTTTGAATAGCATTCAGCGCGCTGGTGGCTATCCTGCCGACCCCAGGGCTTTCAACCAGGATTTACAACTGGGTTGATCTTGTTGGCGAGGTCGTTCCTCTCGGTACTTCGGTCCCGCAAGATGGTAATCTGAAGATCGGAGACCGCGTTGCTGCCCGTTGTGTACTCGGCTCGCACGCAACGTACATCGTGCTCCCTTATGAAGACCTCATACGGATCGCGCTGGATGATGATCCGATCAAGATCGGGGCTCTACCACTGAACTACATGACTGCTTGGGGTATGCTGAAGCACAGTGGTGTTAAACTGTCTCCTGGATCAACCATCTTGATTGGTGCAGCCAGCGGTGGACTGGGCACGGCTGTTGCGCAGCTCGTCAATGCATTCAAGATGGACATCAGGATGATTGGAACCTGTTCTACCAGCAAGTTTGAATATATCAGCTCTCTCGGTATCGAACTAACTGATCGCAAAGCTCCCGACGTCGTGGCACCCCTCCTCAGGCTCACAAATGGGGAAGGTGTGAACGTCGCGTATGACGGCGTATGTAGCGAGCAAAGTCTCAAGAGCTCGCTGGCTGCAACCAGAGCGGACGTTGGCAAAGTCGTTGTTTTTGAAGTCATGGGAAATATTGATGCTGATGGAAGTGGGGTGGTAAGGACTACACAGGAAATATTCGCAGAGCGTCTTCAGCCGCCTCGGATCACGTTCTACGCCCTCGAGACAAGTTTCTACAATAAGGCAGAGATCTCTGAATTTCATGATATTGTGAAGAAGGTCCGAAATGGGGAACTTGATCCGGTTGTTTCCAAATTAATGCGATTGAGTCAAGCTAGAGAAGCTCATGGGTTGCTGAAATCTGGAAGCTCGGTTCGGGGAAAGATGATGTTTGTTGTAGATGCCGAGCTGGCAGCTCACTATTGTATATGGACAATATTGTGTGGAAATGGCGACTTTTTTCGAGGCAGAAAGCTACATGGAAAATTGTGAATGAATATAGTATCGCATAATCTCAGCGAGAGAAGTTTGTCATTCTTATCGTTGCAAACACGAATAGGTCTTCTCTCATCTATTCTATTTTTTTTTATTCTTTTTTTTGAAGTTATGAGTATGTGTTTAATAATTTATCGACGGGGTATATAAGTGTTACGAATTTTGAGGAAACTTTTGGGTCAATGAAAGAATCGTTGCGGTGAGAAGAGGTACTTTTACTGCGAGGAAAGGTACTTGCTCAATTAAATCTCCAGTGAAGGCTCCCGTAATTTGCTATCGAGGAACCGAACCGATAATAAATCTGCGAGCACTTCGATATTATATTCAAAAACAGATGTGGAACCTTTGAGGAAAGAGATCTTATCAGACTACTATAGCGCGCAGGTGCGAGATCTCGTGAGATCAACAGATATTCTGTCGATATCGCTTTGAAAGTTCAGGCGTCGAGTTTGCTTCTATTAAGCGAAAAAAAACATTCACTACTACCGGGCTTCTGATAATTCCTAAGTCTGAGAAAATGTTTCATTGTTCCTATTTCTTTACGACTAGTAACGTATTTCGAAATAGTTAGGCTGAGTTGTCAATGAAATTTCCCATTCGCTGGGGAGGATGATATTGTCGTTTTCTCAGCATCAGGAAAATTCCTCTACCACATGTGGCGGATGCCTGCATTACGCGCAGCTACGCCCTTCGGTCATTTCGGACAAAGGCTTGGGTGCTCCCATATCCCATCCGTACACACCGGGAAGGCGTTGACAAGGCAGATATAGCGGCCTTCCACCTGGCAGAAGGAGGTATATGGCCGAA
The DNA here is from genome assembly GCA_002685535.1 of Deltaproteobacteria bacterium. Classification (GTDB taxonomy): domain Bacteria; phylum SAR324; class SAR324; order SAR324; family NAC60-12; genus Arctic96AD-7. The sequence goes on along the minus strand of NYXK01000191.1, from coordinate 16,476 downwards.
GAGGTGATGGTGGGGTCGGAATTGTTACTGGAGAAGAACTTACCAGTGCTGTTACTGATGTGATTGGCTTAGACAATGCGACAGATTTGGGGCTGGCTGTGGCACTCGTTGAAGGAGCTACCAGCGATGCAGTATCAATAGTCTCGGTCCCAGGTAGTGTCTTTGCTGTCCCGACAGCTGGGTTGCCATTGCACTCAGCCTTGAACATCTTCGTTCCTTCGGGAAGCGAATTCTCGACGTCTGTTCCTGGCTCAGGAACTTGAACAATCAATTGAGGTGTCTGTACGGTACAAGACCCAGTGACTTCCCCCAGGTTAGCTAGCCAGACAGGCGGAAGGTCACTCAAGGTTCGCTTATCAATTGCCAGCTTTTGGCGCTCGATTCGACTTTTCGCTTTGCTAGATATGATTTGGATAGGTGCGTACATCATGTACAGCTCATTTGTGGGTTTGGAAAACCATGTCCAACTCTGAGTATACTCTCCAGGGAAATAGTTGCTGTCATCGTGTTAGGGCCAGTTATTTTGTTGATATTCCCACTTCTAGTTGTGAGACGTTGTGAGACATCCGTAGTGAGTTTTGATAACTGGGAAGTTAGCGTCAGTTCGTGAGGGGTTGAAACCGGGAACGATAGTTATTTGACACATCCCGCCGCCATGTGTAGCCAGCCCATTGAAAGTTATGTCGAAAGGTCCACCAAATGTAACTTGAGTAGGGCCCGAAGCGGCCATACCAGATACACCGAGTTGGCAAGGAAAGTTGGAACTTGAGGGTTCGAGAGGATTAGATGCGCCGTACGTCCCGTCGTTGTGAGGAACGGGAAGATCCTGGTTTATATGTGTATTTGCAGTATTGACGCTCAGTGAGAGAGCCAATAGAAGCAACTTGGTAGAAATTCTTGAGATTCTCGTGGGCATCTTTGTGTCGTTTGGCATGTAAGATCTTAGTGTATTTCCGGATGGGGGCGGAGAGTGATGTTTTGCAAACCCCTATATATTTGTTAACATTGCCCATATATTTATAAACCTTGATGCTGATTGACAGCTAAATAAAGAACAGTCAAAGATATAATACAAGGTCTCTGAACAAACAATGGATAGTGAACTCTCCATCATGTGTACCAAATGATATTGTCAGAAAAAAGAATAAAACTGACATGTATCGCGACAATGGACAATGGAAATATCCGTTGTACAAAGGAAACAGGAAGTACACTCACATAACACACCCACAAACGGAGTATGTAAACAATGCCTTGTACTCATACAAACAAGCTTTTCTGAAGTGGCGCCTGTCTGTTCTTAGCTGACGGAAGATGGCCTCGTCAGTCGACCTTTCAAAACCCTACCCCTCCTCTGTAAGTCGCCTCGAAAGCTTTGAACCATATAAGTGATTTTTTTTGGGGCCCATAAACATGGAGTCAGGTCAAACAGCAGTTTGGACAACAATACGAGCCTGAAACTCAATTGCCTGGCTTCGCTTAATTAGCGACCTGTTGTTTACTTTCCCTCTTGTCAGCGAAAACTTTTATGCACTGCTATCTCACCTTACTTTCGATCGCTAAATCCAGAATATGTCACGCAAAATTACCAGCTTCGTAGATACAAGTTGTCCCGTGAGGGGAGCCAGGGGTGATAAGGAATGTTCCAGGAGATCAGCCGCCAGTGCGGCTTCCTCGTTTATGGCAAATGCGTAATTTGTGACGGGAAAAGCGTTAAGAATGATCAGCGCTCATCGTAATGATTGTATTTGTGCTTGCAAAAACATGCCCAAAACTTGAAAATCATCAAGATAGGTGGCATCATTAAGGAAGCAACAATAAACCCTCCAACCCTACCTTCGTCTCGGGCTTGCTCCCTTTCAAGCAGGTTCTCACTGACACCTGGAGTAAAATTTGTCGATATTCTTGCAAACTTACAATACATTACCGTAAATAGTCAGGATACATGTGGTAAAGAGTGACCGTACGGTAATACTTTCTTTCCGTTCAGACTGGGCCATTTGGCAGCGCAGCTATAGGATGCTCTATAAGCTCAGCGATTATTGCCAGAATATCTGCCATTGATCCTGTTTTGTATTAAGTGACGAGACCCAGGACCAGGAGAGGCAAATTAGAGTGAACTCTTACCGGAAGATGCACATAGGATGATTACCGGCATACGTGCCCAAGACCTACCTTGGGGGCGGATTTGAGATTTCTTTCATGATGTGTTGCTCGTCCGGAATTATTTAATCGAGCAGATCTAGTTTGAATGATCCCTGTAATTATTCAAGGACGATCGTAGGACTTTTCCTTCCCAAGGTAGACGGTTGAGTTGAGTTGGGCGAGCAGCACACGATGGGAGGGAACCAAGGTCCTCCTTTAGGGTACTTACAGAATCCGCACTTCCACGAGGAGTAGACTTAGTACCCCCTGTCCGTAGAAGGCGCGATGGCGAAAGTTGTCAATAACGTACGTATCTACCGGCCGAAAAACCTGTTACACTGAAGCAATTGTCGTCATAGCTGCAAACTCGCTTGAACAGAGCTTCTGGTGAAGCATTGCTAACGGCGGTCTCGGGACTGGGGTCAGCAGCTGGTAGCAAGTTGACAAGTGGAAGAAGGGCGACAACTGTAAGTCGGAACTTCATTATTGGGAAATGCAAAGTTGAATTTTGAAATGGATTTTGGGGTATGCTGGGATACAAAGGGGGTAATTTTATGAAGAGGAAGAAACTGTAATTGTGAGAGGAATTTAGATGATTTATATGCAAGATGGACAGGTGGGAACACAGCAGATAACCTGCATTAAATATGGAATGACAATAAATCGATCCTTCATTCTTTCCTTGATTTCGGTTTCACTCGCTTCCCCTTACGCAATCTACGTGAGATGGATACGAGTCACCTCGGCAGCACAGTCCGCACACCTGAGCACGATCTTGGTTGTCAGCGCCTTATTGTCCATTTCAGTCAATGAGAAGATATGTCATTGGCAAGTAGATGTTTTGAAACTGACCGTTCTGAATATATTGAAACTTTCAGCTTCTTCAGCTTCTTACATGTTAAGCATCTGGCTCAACCAGTAACGCCGGCACCAAAGATATCCAAAAATAGAGCTCTACTTGCTTCTGTTGTTGGTCATTTTCTCGACTCGGATAGTTCAGGACCAAGGACAACCCGAGAATTCAAAGGTTTGACAGCATGTATGAAAAGCTCACAGTACCAGCTAGAGGTTGGATTGAACAATACAGGTATACAGGCATGTATGCCTTGCGGTCAACAAATTATAGTTGCTGCAAAGCTTATACAAAGTAAAACGCTCCTCTATCATCCGATCAGAGCTAAGCGGGAGCCATAATCAAGTTCCACCGTCCATCAATCGAACACACACCGTCTGCCTCGCCTGTGCAAAGAACAGAGTATTTGAGCTGCAGTGTTGTCCTACATTGTCTCGACCCTGGTATAGCTATGCGGAAAGATCAAGTAATGCGGGGAATCATCAGTCCATATATCGGGCCCATCATGGAGACTTTTAAGTCATGAAGCCCAGTCTTGAATGAAACTTGACGTGTGAGGTACTGGTTTTTCAGCCTCAGCCAGGAGCGAAGGAATCATTCGGAAAGGAAGAGCGGAGTCCGAAGTGTCAGCCTTACAACGGGAGAGTACAGCTATGGCTTCACGGGCTCGTCTGCTTCAACACCAAGCCAAGACAAATCACTCGAAGATCCTTCTAGTCTCGACTTCACCGATAGGAGGAATATTCAGTCATGGCCAGCTGACGCATATGTAGCCAAGGTGAGGCTAAAAGGTACATGAAATGGTTCAAATCTCCTCCCAAACGATCTCAGAGCCTCAGAGGCACGTTTCTTGTTTGATCAAAAAAACTGTACTAGCTTGGGTTCTACTCCTACCTTGCTTTGGCGTATTGATACATGGGCGAATATTGATACGTTCGTTGATAAGCCATAAGTTCAACACTATTCTACTTNAACAAACNNAATTACTTGGAGAATATCAATACTTTCATCCGCGAATACACCTAGCCTAACCCGCANNGTCAAGANTCTCACATGGATGCTAAANGGTCAAATCTCCACCTGCAATTATNCGCATTTTGTTTCAGCAGCCGGTGCGTGAATTAGAACACTATCCGAGACTTTGCATGAGGCCTAACGATGACGCGAAGGATGGTGTGTATGCTGCTCGCTCATGTGAATCCTTTGAGAACGCACCTTATGACAGATACAGGTATCAGCCGTCCTAGTCATAGTTTAATTTCAATTTCATATTGGACCTAACATAGTCTCCCCAAGGAAAATTCATGCCTCACTTCAGGAAGGGCGGGCTTGCACTGCGTAAAAATTGCCGGATGCAGGAGGTCAGCCCTAGAAGTCGGTCCTGAGGCAACACAGATAATTATAAATACGATTTCTAGGAATTGTACGCGTGATGGTCTCCAACCGTGCTCTCTGTCTTCTTCCGGGTGGCAATAAACAAGGAAATTGGCCGTGTGAGAATCGAGCGTTACTCACTAGTGGTATTCATGTTCGCGAGAGTAATCTTACAACTATGGGGTACGAGGCCCCAACGCCGCAAGATGGTAGAACTGAAGGGAACAGGTAGGTGTTGCTGCAAGTAGTCAAAATTCAGTATTCCGGTTCACACACATTACATCAACAATATAGTCTCCAAGTCTCTACCGTCCAATGCTCTTCCATCCACAAACCCGTGGAAGTATGCCTCTCCAATCAAAGAATATACGTTACAATTACTACTGCAGTCTGGCCTTATTTCTTGCATATCGCGCACAATATGAAGCATCGGAGCACCTATTAGAACTACAACCTTTTCCCCAACCATTGCATTCTCTGGAACGAGACCTAGCCAGCCTTCGGACGACAATGCTATCCTCCGCTTATTTACTACGGTCATGAATGGTATGAATGAGTCTTTGTAGTCCCACTGCGCTCCCCCAATTTCGAGAATTGGATCGTCCGGAAGCATGAGCATGAAGTTCCTCTGCTTCTTTTTGATGACGTCCTTGGAAGGTATAGAGTTACTCAAGAAGTCGCCGACCAGGGTACGCCGAAGAGCAAGGTTCGTGCTTTCCCTTGTGAACCTGTAAATTCCACCGAACTCCTTATCTAATGCCAGCCATCGTTTAGCTAGTTCAAATGAATATTCTTGGGGCATTGAATACGAGAGTCTTGCCGGCTCCGATAAGAAAGTAAGTGTTCCTAGTTGTGCTCCAGTTAGGCATAACATGCCTGTTTCTTCATTGACCGACCAACTGCATGAAGAGAGAGGCAAGTTGCCGCTCGCGCTATACGGTTCAAGCACTTTAGATGTACTCAAGTCCTCGTATTTTTCCCAGTGAAATGGAGATGGTCCCTCGTCACCTTCATCCTTCGGTTCCCAATGTGGGACCCAAGACGGCATCGGTAGCAAGTTCCTAGAATAGCCACTAAAGCACTGACCAAGAATGCTCAAGGAATCATACTGTTTCAGAAACCAGACAACGACCTCGAGGAATAGTCGTTCGACCGATATATCATATCTTGGGCTTAGATCATCCTTGTTGAGGTCGGAAATCAAGCCTAGCAGACCATATATCTTATCGTGTGGATCTGTCGCCTTAGCACGTTCAGTCATTCTCAATAAAGACTGCAGGCCCGTCGATCTATACCTGTCGGCATAGTTATGCTCAAACAGTGCCCGAGTATTGACGACATGTCCCACTCTAGTGATTGTTGCTTCCTCCTCGATCGAAAGTCCTAAGGTTTTAATTGCCAAGACTGGATCCTCCACCATACTGGCATATATCTGCACCACTGTATTGTAGACGTGCTCAAAACCAATCGATTCATCTCCATAAACAAATGTTACACTCTTTGCCAGTGCTACCTCTTGTAGCACCCACATGCGTGTCCACCAAGGAGATTTGAAGAATTCAAACATTGCTTTTCTTTCGTTGTTGTCCCCCTTCATGGTATCGTGGAAGCGGTCGCTCACTGTAGCTCTGTTCTCTGGCATAAAAATAGCCTGCGCACCTCCAAGAGAAACGGTAAGAGGTGACAACTCTTGAGCATGATTCATGGCTGCTTTCATATAGTCTCCTCCGATTCCAAGCCATACGATAACTCGAGTGGCATGAGAATAGATTGAGCCCATCATTCGGACTTGTGCGTTTCGCTCTGAGACATTTCTCTGATTGATGCATAGTGCGTCAATCCAGACGTAGGACGCATTTGTTTCGTCTGGATGCTGTCGTGCTTTGTCTTGGGCCGCATATCTCAAAAAAGCCTCAAGGTTGGTGGTGACCTTGAAAGGCCTGTCGTTGAGGGTTATTTCCACGGTCTCATCTAAAGGGCCCCATACGTATGACAAGGCTACGAAAGACAGGATTTCCAAGCGACCCTGAATAATGTTACAGGAGACTCTGGTAGAGTCCTTATTCCAGGAATGAATATTGACGAGGCGTATTTCAGCATCCTGCAGTGGCTGGTGAGCTGACGGTGTGATGGAAGACGGGACATTCATTGTCAGCAAAAGGCCTCGACAAATGGAAGATTTCAGAATAGTGGAAGCGATTCAAATTCGATGTCAAGAAGTCAGCAAAGGATGACATAGTTCCGACAGGAAGAAATATTAGAACGTGCCTTCCAGTTGGTGTACTTGGTGAGTCACTATCACCTGTTGAAGCAGCAGCATGACCGTAGCTTTAGTAAGCCACTAGTCAGATGGAATCAATCTATCGGCGTGGCGAACCGATAATATTTGACGCTGAATCGTGTCACAGTCATTTGATTTTGGACCGACATGCAATTCGTTGTCACTCTACTGCAGACCGAAAACGTTCGCATTTTCTGCTACCTGAACAAATATCATACCACTCGCACAATCAGTGATTAAGTTGTTGAAAAGCTTCGATGGTGTTAAGTTCCCCGAAAGACAGCTATCTCGCGTGGATTGCCTCATTGGCTCTCTCCCTATCCTTTTGGGTTAGGGGCCGTCATGGCCAAGAATTGTTGATAAACAATCTCTGAGCAACGGAGCTCCTATCAAATGAAGAGTCTATTTCAGCCACGTTACCTTGTTCAGAAGGTAAAGCATCCAAGCTGAACAGGCGGTAGGGTCCCATTTCTTGTTCGGCATCTTCAGCCCAATCTTCTCCACTGATCATCGAAATCACCATCTGCTGGATTCCAAGATACTCCGAAAAGCAGTATAGAATTCCTATTGGAGCAAACGCAAGATATAACCCAGCGTTTGATGATGACCCACCACAGAAACCAGCCAGAATCCGAAGCCCTTCAAGACCATGCTGCCACGGCATTTTCGTCCTGTCCGGAAGCAGAAGAGGGTTTGCGGCGTTCGGCAATACTTCGCTGGAGTTGACAGCTTCATGATATGCGATAGAGGTGATGATGTCTTGTTTTGGGCCATGGCCTTCAAGCAGCCTCTTGAGTTGACCTAACAGGAACATTGCAGAATGATAGCAGATCAGCTCAATCGCTTGCTGTGTTGTATTCGTTCTGATACCAGAAGACAAATAGGACGCTAGAAATGGGCTAAGGCTGTGGCTGCCATGGGATATAGGTATTGAGATTGCAGAGTTCAGATTAAGCTTCGTCCAGTCGTTTCGCCAGTGGTCAAGCTGGAATTGTTGGCAACATATTGTCTCCAGTAACATGCCTTTATCTTGAGTCTGCTGATTTGCTGCCATCGTGCTCTCTAAAAGCCCTGGAATGTGAAGAAGGACGTCCATCAACTGATCTTCTGTTGTCTTTTGGACATGCAGGAATGGTACTGACTTCCACTCAGGCCTGGAGAGGAACGTTCTGCACTTGAAGGCCACACAGCAGCAGTACTGAGATGTTAGAATAGGATCTTAGTGGGTAACCATTTGCAACTCACAAGCATCATACGACAATGCCGAAATACCGTGAGGTACGGCTCGTTATGGAAATAGCCTGGTCCGCAGGTTTTCATGATCATCTGAGCTCCATAGTGATGCAGATAGTGAAATTTGTTGTCCACGACATACTGTAAACCTTGTCAGAAAACAGATGAAGATCGTTCATGAGTCGATAATAGGGAGGATAGGCACATGCATTGTAGACACCTAAGGCAGTGATGACAGCCAAAAGGCCTGGGAAATCCGACTTCAATCCTCGATCCAGCGTAAACTGGACAGCCTTGACAGCAACCGAAGAAAGCTCGGTAGCTTTGGATTCCAAGTCAAGATCCTTTTTGGCCTTGCCAAGGTAACCTGTGGCGACAGCCAAGCTCGCTTTGTAAGACAAGTCAGTGTTCCCAACCGGGCTAGTCTGCAGAATACCCTGCCAGAAATACGCCCAGCGGTAGTCGCGAAAGTAAAATGAAAACGCAATTTGTCCCTCGAAGCCGGCAAGGCTGAGTGACCGGGGTACTTCGGGCCGTTCGAGGGTACTGACGCCCCCCGGGGCTCTGATCAGACCACCTCCCCGTCCAACAAAGTGTTGCTGCATGCGCATCACTTGTTTGTAGCCTGGACATTCCAATCCGGCCTTTACACACCTATTGCATACTGGTTCGGTGCGATCTTTGATTACTCAGCGATTTCTCTTCTGGAACGTCTTTTGGAACGCAATGGGAGACTGCTTACCACATTTTACCCTCCTGCGACGGCAAGTGGTGCAGTATCTGTACCAGAAAATATGTTAGAAGGGCGAGGGTGTTCCAGTTTGTCCCATCATGCAAGATTTTTCTCACCCTGTAAAAGGCTGTCGTCCCATAAAGCAAGTCCTCAGTGCTGGTCACTACTCGTGGTGATTTGTGAATAGTCACAGCGTAGTAATGAAAAGATTGATCATCTGTGCAGATGTCTCCTTCAACTTGGTGAACAATAAGTAAAAGTAATCGTTTGATATGATGACGTAGGATTTAGATTTAGCCGAACTCTGTTTTGGGACTGCAGTGCCGAAAGGCTAGCCTAGATAAGCAACTTTCCTCGAGATGCATCAAGATATCCAAATCTTAGCTCGCTTAATGATTGGCCCACTTCAACTACCAAACCAGCCTCCGAAGTGTACGCAGGACCTACGAATAGTGCCCTGCAGCTGCTATAGGTAGAGCTAAACATTTCCGGAACCATTCGTTGGATAGTCTTGATCAGATGCCTCGTGTCAAGGCCCGACTTGTTTGAGATGTGACAGTAATATAGGCACCAGCCTGAACAGGCAACTTTCCTCAAGATGCATCAGGACCCAGAAGTAAACTTGCTTAATAACCAGCGTACCTTACTGACTTGCGTGTAGTGACCTTAACATTCTACCACTCTACGAACAGGGCCTGCAGCCGCAGCTGATAGAGCTAGGCATGTCCGCGGCCGAAGTCTTAGTATCAAGAATTTGATCAACCGAAAAAGCCACTACGTGGCGGAGACAATCTTGTAGTGCTTCTTACGATGTTTGCTTGCTCGGAACTTGTTGAATGACAGATTGATTAGGACTTAAATCTCAGATCTCGTAATATTTCACATCATCACTTCATTGATCGCATTGCTGTTTCCAAGTCACGAGCGTTCAACCTTCAGTGAACGACATTTCAGCATGGACGCCCTGCCAGAGAATTACTTTATTGAGTCATTTCGATTCACCGATAACATATTCATCGAACAGTATCCATCCATCAACCCGCACAATGCCAATCTTTCGTTGAAAGGAAAGGTTGTTCTTATCACTGGCGCCAGTCGAGGGATAGGGGCAAAAGTAAGTCCAAGTTTTCGATTCATCTAGGGAAGCATCGGCTGATCTTTAGGCTTTTGGCCCAGCTTTTACCAAGGCTGGTGTAGATGGCCTTGTCCTCATTGCAACCAATGCAGATATGCTGAGGTCGGTCGAATCAGAGCTGAAGGAGATCAATCCGAACATTCGAGTCCTGGCTATCGCCACTGACATCACCGAGAAAAACGCAGTTGATGAAGCGTTCGAGAAGATCAAGGATACATTCGGTCACGTCGATATCTTGATCAACAATGCTGGTGTGAACCTCGAGGGACAGGGAGCACTTGTGGCCGATGAGAAACCAGATGACTGGTGGAAGAGTTTTGAAGTAAACACGAAAGGTACGTTCTTGATCTCTCGGGCGTTTCTGCGGCAGATTCATCCGGGGACCATGAACGCTACTATTATCACTCTTGTGACGCTTGCAGCTTGGAAAACGTTTCCTCAACTTTCTGGCTACGGGATTTCGAAGGCTGGTGCGTTACAACTTAGTCAGCATATTGCTGCTGGCTATCCGAACGTCACTGCTGTCTGTCTACATCCCGGTCTCGTTGATACAGACATGTTGATGGTACGTCAGATGCTGCACTGAAAGAGTCCAAGATCTGCCATAAATCTTGCTCTCAAATCACAGAAACCCCAAGACAATGATAATTCAAACGTACTGAAGTTTTATTTAGGATCAGTTCCGACGTTTTGTTCGGCAGACACCTGAATTGATTGGGGGCTTGGGTGTTTGGCTTTGTCACAAGCATGCAGATTTCTTGAATGGACGTACTATTGGCAGCCACTGGAGTGTAGACGAATTAGTAGCAAGGAAGGAAGAAATTATGAGCAGGGATTTACTGACAATGGATTTATCTGGCAACTTTGACGGTAAGCAATTCGATAAGCCCGTATAGCTTTATATCCAATACAACAGCAATTATTGCCGATACATATTCCAGCATACGACTTATTTCAAGTACTTCATATCTTTTGCCGGTGCTTCACGTGTTTAAGTTCTGTGATTTCGTTCCGCGTACAAGCCGCGGCGCTATCTAAGTATCTGTTCCTAAACGGTTTTCAAGTGTCTGAAGCGAAAGTCTTTGGAGGAGGAGAAAATGTGGTCGTCACATCGCATTGCAATGTTCAGGAGGCTCTACCCGAGTTTTAGGTATCTCACGGTCTCTTGAATTATCGTATACTTATACTAGGTTTCTTCCTTTGATCTTGGGGCCCCCTCAGCAGTGCTGGGAACCAAGTGCGTCAGAAGGGGGCCTGTATTGGTCGGCCAACACTTTGAAAAGCTCTTTATTTACGTGATGTGAAATACAAGTACCTTAGGGATCAAGACCTAAGGTATATGCGTAGGAAGAGACATATATAAGAAGGAGGCTCTTCCCCTGTCCTTTTTCTCAGTAAGCTTGTGTATTTCACAGAGTTTTGGCGTGCTTTTTCCCAACCTCCAATGTATGTCGCCAAGTAGAAAGTAACGCCTGGCTGGCAGCGATAAGGCAGTCGTTTTGATCCATACCATATTCCTTTCCACGTTGTTTGGGAGTATCGTACTCTGTAGGGCTCTGGTACGGCTAACACAGTTTCTATGCGGTGACTTAATAGTTAAAATTTGAATGGGAATCAAAGGATACCAAAGCGCTCTTGGCATAAGTTTGACATGTTCTAGTGAATTAACTTGCGTCTGAAATCTGTCAACAAGGCCCCATGGATTTCGTTGATCCAAGCAAACTCCCTCAATCTATCCTCCAGATCTCCATATGTCATCACAGCCATTCTGTGCATAGCATCATGCAAGTGTTTTGCAAAGAAGGGCGCCTCATCTATCTCATCATTCAAGACCCCGCCTAAGGTATTAACCCAGAGTTCCATCCATCCCAATCCATGCTTATCCCATGTTCTGTCTTTCGTTTCGCTATCCTCAAATGAAATAAGTAAGACAGACAACTTTCGGATCTGGATTTTCACTCGAATCGGGTATATCCCGAAACTTTGTCGAACAGCTATCAAGTATAATATCGCGCCCAAGCGGATCATTTCAGCTATAGAAGCATTCGAAGATGAGAGATCTTGCCTGGGAAGCGAGAGGAGCCGGTGAAGGATGGGATCAAAGTAATCGCAGGTGTACGTCGGGTCCACGAGAATATTCCCTTCTGTTTGTTGAATCTTAGTTTGCAGGTGCAAAGATTCGAGGCCAAAATCTCGTAGAATATCGGTTAAGACGAAGCTATCTGAGAACTCGGAAGGTAGGATATTGGCATGTAAGGCCGATCTCTCATGTGGGTGCGATGGAATACAAGGGATGAAATTTGTGGGCAATGGAAAAGTTGGCGTTTCATCTAGGGTACACGAGCCTGAAATGTCAACGCTGAGGAGTCAAATTAGTCGTATCTACATCAATTCAGGAATATGCTTACCATGACAGCATTGTTCTCAGAGGTTTATTCGAATCGACAGTTTCCATCCCGCCTCGCAAATCAACGATCTCTTTCAGTCCTGCGAGATGCTTCCTCCAACTTATCATGTCCCCAATCAAATGCTGTGCTACGTTTAGTGCTTGATAACTGGCCTCGAAGGTAGAAAGCGCACATAATAGCATCCAAATCCAATTACTGACGATAAAACGCTATCCGTAGTTGCCATTTCAAGCTCACTCATTCGGCTTCCGATCAACTGAAGCGAGTATACGTGATAGACTAAAGACTCCGCGTTAAGCGGGCTTCCGTCTCCAAATCGAAGACTGTCAAAGTAGGCCACTGCCCCTGAAAGCAGTTGGTGCAACGCTGCCACATCTAAGAGACAAACTGGAAGTACAGCAACATTTATCCAGTTGGCCTTTCCAGCTCTTTTGTCGAATACTAGCCATTTTATTAGTCACCTAGTATATTCCTTAAAGAAATTCAGGCGTGAAGAACTCACTGAGGTCTAGCAGTTCTCGTGCTCGAGAACCAAGTTTGATTGGAACCCCTGTTAATGGATCACAGTAGCTAGTTCCCAGCTTTTCTGTAGCATCAACAGGTGGTGTGAGCATTCTCGTCGACATATCTTGTTCTTGCAACTCTATTTCAGGCCAGTTCATGAGTTCCAGGTCAGGTGGCAAGCTGTCCGAAATGAAATCTGACTGACCAGTACCCAATTTGAGCGTTTTCGAAGCCTCGACAACCGCTTTGTTGAAAGTATGGGGGACATCGAGGTTGCACCGCAGTGGCAAATTCCGTTTTGTAATTAGGGGCTTCTTCCTCAGACGGTGGATGTGCTGCATAACTGTCTGCTTAATCAGTCTTCGTGCCATGGGATTCTTGTCAGGACGTCCCGTGCACGCCACGAAATGAAAATCACTTCCGCCGTTATCTGGTGCTGAGTTCATTCTGAATGTTGCAGGCATAACCTGTACTGGAATAAATACTTTGGCATAGATCTGAATCCGGGTTCTTTAAATGCACGTCCCTATTCTCTCTCTTTCATCATCGGGTAAGCCACATATGATCTGCCCCATTCGTGCCCCCAACGACATCGCCTCTCCCTTGGCTATGCAGAAAGGTTTCCCGTAGATATGATAGAAATTTCCTGGGGCTGAATACCAGGTCCGAGGCTCTCCACATGAGCGCACGTTGGCTGTCTTGTACCTGGTGTTTACACGATCTTAAGCCATTACAGTTTACCTATATTAATTTTAGCCATCATAAGCAATTTCATAGCACTCTTTGTAACCAGAACTCTGATTCCCATCATTCTTATCAGTACCTTTATGGGAAGCAGCAGCTTTCGCTGATTTCAGCACAGTTCCTCGTGTGTTTTTAGCGTGCGCAAAGAATATTGACATCCGCACCCCGCTAGTCACCCCACTCATGCATACTGCATGACATTGCTGAGTTAATATCAAGGGTCAGTGCCGAGTCGTGCTAATCCTGAAGAGGCAGTCGACACCCTAGTCATCCTCGTCCTCGCTACATAAGCTGTCTCCTTGTCAGAAGCCGATTGATACTCGGCAGATATAAACAGCTGAGATCTGATAGTATTACTTTACGCCGACCCGGTGCGATATGCCAGTCCAACAATTCCATTTCGTGGCTCTGGATCCTAGTACTAAACCCGATTCCGCAACACGCAAAGGTATCAGGCAGCATGCCATTCGAAGCGTGGCCAAGGCGAGGCGAGAAGGCAAGTCTTACGGTAAAAGGAATCTGCTTCAATATCCACCTGCTCCTGTCTCGCAAACACAGATGGGATCCGGAAAGAGGGACGACTGCAACCTAGGCGCAGAGAAGATAGGAGAACCTACTTCTTCAATCGCTCGACAACAAAAGATACAGTTTGTGCAACACGTGAACAGTCCTACGATCGTTTCGCCTTCCTGTGCCTCTTTGGAATACAACAGATCCCTTCTAGCAGAGCGAATAGGAGTTGGGAGACACGACCCCTTTGCTACGTACCCGATTCATATAACAAACAAGATACAGCAGGTTCTAGATGCCGGTAAGTGGTCCCAAAGCAGGCTCGTGCCCCCCACGCGTCTCGTGCAAGAACTCATATACAAGTCCAGTTTTTGACTCTAGGATCGATAACTTGAAACCTTATCGAGATTCTTATTACTTCATCGCAAGAAATGATGTTTCTGCCTTCCACCAATTTCTAGCAAATGCTGCTCTTCATCGCACTTTGTACACGTCCGGCGGGAAAATTTTGACAAGTCATGACGCCACCGCTCAACACCACAAAGCCCTGCAACTAGCTCAGATCAGAGTTGGGGATATTAAAGACCGCGTGAGCGATGGCATGATCGCAACAGTTCTAATGATGGCCGCATATAACGTAAGTAACCTGTCCCATCTTCAAGCTTAAATCCTGATGATTCCTACCAAGCATATCTCATTAGATCTGAATGCATGGGAAATACACATGGATGGTATCGAAAAGATCCTCAATCTTCGAGGAGGTATCGATACATTGAACTCAAACATTAAACTGAGACTCCTGATATCTTGGTACATATGTCCTCCTCTCTGGATCNCTCGATACTAGTTTTTACCTCTCTTCTACTCCTCTTACGTGTTTCCTTCTGCCGTATTTACTAACCAGGAAAAAGGCTTGACGTTACTGGATCCTGTTCCGTTGATCGGATACCGCGATTCCCGTTGCCTAACCAATTCAAACCCGAGCTGCCAGACCTCACGGAGTATCGGTCACTATTTACCCGGTCTCTTCTCAGCCTGTGGCAAGCATACTATGCCAACGACACGGAAGTTTCGAATTTGATGGAAGATCTCCATAACTTTGACTGTCTTCTCAGCGCAGAAACAAGGTGGTCTACAGGCCGAGTGTTGGCTGATGTTCTTATCTCGGGTCTCTGGGTCAACCACATCGTATGGCACTCTCTATGTCTGCAGGCTGTCATTGATACCGAAGAGTTGGGATCAATTATGAGAGAGGCATTTCGACTTGGAGTCCTGCTATATCTTGCAGAGATCCGGCGCCAATTCGGGGTGTATCCTGTCCTCATGCAAATACATATGTCTAAGCTCAAAGGTTTACTACAGAGTTCTGGTATTTCTTGGCGTTGTTTTACGCCCTTGAAGCTATGGGTGGTGGTAATGGCTTTGATAGAGGCTAAGGCTAGCGAAGACAAAGCTTGGTTTGCTAGTCAGATCAGCGTTTTGACGAAGGAGTTGAATCTGACATCCGGAGAATCGCTGGAGGATCTTCTGAAAGGCTTATTCTGGTATCCTCAGATACATAGCAAATTGCTTTGGGATAACATACGTTTGATAGACTTATTTAACTCGAGTACTGCCAAGGAAATTATTCAATAACATATGTTAACTATGATATCAACTCGCAGACAAGACTAACCCTTAATAGAAGACCAGTTCCTTTTAAAAGACCAGGCTCAATTACATTCGTTGGAAAGCCACTTATATTATAGTGCCAGTCATCCTCGGTACTAGAAGCCCATAGTACAACTACAAAAAACAAAGCGACGATCCACAGGAGGGTCTCTTACACGCCACTGAGTGAGTTGACTGACCTGATATACGACACTGCTCTATAAAAGGATAAGTAGACCGGTGTGAAGGATAATGTAGCGATATATTATATTACTGTGATATAACGATATAATATGAAAAAAATCATATCGCCGTTGATATAATATGAGGCTCTTACGATATTATAATACAACTAATATATTACGATACAATAATATATCGTTGATATCCTTAAATAAAGCTTGGACGTTTTAGGTTTAACGTGAAGTGTTTATAAAGTGTACTTAAAGATTTTTAAGTAGTTCGTTTAGTTAACATTGGCTTTTAATTAGCTGATTTTCTAACACCGACTTATTTAATTTTTTCTCTCTTAGTTCTAAGAATAAAATGCTTACTCGTTCTTCGTAAAAAGAGGCCTAACGTACGACGCTTCGAGTAGTTACGCTACGTCAGCTTAAGTACTAGCTTCTTTTTGCTTCGTCTTTCAGCGTAATCTATTCCGTAGACTCTTCGAGGGCTTTCGGAATAAATAATTATAAATTATACAATTAAATGATTAATAAGATAATAATAAAATTGTAAAGAAGTAATAATCGGTATGAATGATGATTCTATTAGAGGGGATTTCTAGGTCCTTATAACTACTCTAATTGCCAAGGCTCGGCTAGCTCTTGTCGCTTTAGTTGCCTATTTAGGCCTAGTATCAAGGCCTCGCATCGCAAGCTGTAAATAACTCTTTATTTTAAG
>NYXK01000190.1 GCA_002685535.1 Deltaproteobacteria bacterium | reverse complement strand
TTACCGCCATTTCAACAAGTATTGAGCTTCCGGAAAATGAGTGCTGAGGGCTTGCTTCATCGTTATAACTGTGCTCAAATTCAGGGGCTGCTTTTACGCTGTGAAGCGATGACTATTCGCTTGCCTGAAAGCAGCACCGCGAAGCTGCGGCAATTACTGAAATATCTGCGTTTTAATAAATTGTTGTGTAGGATCAGCGATATTCGAGATCACGAAAAGTCGCTACTGCTGGAGATAGACGGACCTTTGAGTATGTTTGTGAACACTCAGAAATACGGTTTTAATCTTGCAAATTTGTTTCCAGCAATATTGCATCAGCCCAGTTGGCAACTGGACGCAGAAGTAAGGATGCGAAAAAACCAGCTTCACAGTTTACACCTCGATCAAACTTGCGGGATTCGCTCGCACTATCGGCAATTCCTGTCTTATGTTCCGGAAGAAATCCATTTGTTAAGCCAACAACTTGCGAAAAAAATTCCAGCTTGGGAATTAACTTCTTCAGCGGGTTATCTAAAATTGACTGGAGAATCAGCTTGTTTCCCGGATTATCTGTTAACCCACAGTTCAGGAAAGAAGGTTGCGATGGAACTTTTCCATACATGGCATGCTGCTCCACTCCAGGAGCGTTTGCAACAACTGGATGCGCAAAACCACGCACCTTTGCTGTTAGGCGTAAATCGCTGCTTACTCAAAAATGAGGAATTAGCTAAGAAAGTAGAGTCCTCCCCTTATTTTTCACGTTTTGGTTTTTATTTCAGAGAAGCTCCGACAGCCGCAAAAATAATACCTCTGATGGGTAAATGGTTGAGAAATGTAAAAAAGACACTTTAGAACAATTATTCTGGCTTTAGAGTGTAAGTTGTCGTAAGTTAGCTGTTTTTATNNTCAGTAAGCGGTTATNGGCGAATTAAGCTTAATGTATNTCACATCANTAATGTATGGTAGACNCGGAAAATATTCGCTAATTTGGCTTGTGCATAATACTTCAATATTTCCATACTTTTTTATATTTCTCCATTAGATGATATATTTCAATATNNAAAAAAACAGANCTACTTATATNAACATTTGGACAATGATTTAACACAAAATGGACACACTGAATTTTTAGCACTAATCAAAATCAAGTTAAGCCACAAAAGGCTTGAGATTTGTTCTTAAAATGTAATTAAATATAATGNCATTTAAAGTNTCAGGCAGTCTTTGTGGAAAGGCTGTCTTCATCTCAAAATAAAAAAATATCTTTCCATGGAATCATCCGTTGATGAACTAGGCAAACTGAAGTATTCNCTCTCCCTCGAGATTTCTCTTAAAGAAATCAAACCCACTTACGATGNCNTTTATCGGCAGTTGAAAAACACACGCCTCAATGGGTTTCGCCCCGGAAAACANCCAAAAGGTTGGTTGGAGAAACGTTTCTTGTCCGCAATGCACCAAGAAGCAGTGGATCGGGTAATTCCAGGCTACATGGAAAGCGCGCTTAAGGAGCACTCCCTCCGTCCGATTACAATGCCTGTAATTCAGAAAATCGATTTTGACCGTAAATCTCCGCTTTCCGCGACAATTCATTTTGAAATTTCACCCAAACTTGTTCCACTTGATTACGGAAAAATACTTTTGGAAAAAAAGGAACTCGANGAAGTTTCANCAGCAGATGTTACCGCAGAACTGGAAACTATTATCCAGCGTGAAGAAGTGCTTGCGCCCAAAGAAGGAAAAGATGTCAAAGTAGAAAACAATGATTGGGTGCTGATAAATTACGAAGGAACTCTTGAGGGNNCGGAATTTACNGACTCAANAGGAAGTGACATGCAATTCAAAATTGGNACTCCGGATTTNGCNGAGTTTCATGACNGCCTTTTGGGAATGTCTAGCGGNGATGAAAAAGAAGNGGAANTNGAANTGCCGGAACGTTTTGGTGAAAATGCAGGTAAAAAAGCAAATTTTAAAATTCAGTTNGCGGAAATATCAATTGTTAAAAGACCTGAGTTAGACTTGGAGTTTTTTAAGAAATACGGTGTTGAAGATGAAAAAGAGTTAAAAGAAAAAGTAGGTGAATCCATAACTTCCCGTAAAAAAGCTGAACTTCAAAGTGAATACCGTATAGCTGTTAGNGCACAACTTTCTGCATTATATGATGAATTTGATTTGCCGCAAGAATTGATGGATTTTGAGCAGGAGCAGGTTCAGAAAGAATTGGATAAGATGTCTGGAGAAAAGGAAATAACTGAAGAAGAGAAAGAGAAAAAAAAGCAGGAAGGCTTTGATAACGCNAAAATGGATTTACGGATGAAATTCATTCTTGACTCAATCAGTGAACATGAGGAACTGAAATTTGACGAAAATGAAGCNGCCCGGGAATTTGTCGGTCTGGCGCAAATTACAGGACAATCTCCTGACGAACTGATTCAGTCACCATTTGGAAGAGATATGTATCAACGCATCATCATCCGCAAACAGGGAGACGCAACTCTTGACAGAGTGGTAGCACGGGTGTTCGGTGACGCTATTGAAGAAAATGTCCCTGANACCCATGAACATGTTCATGATGAAAATTGTGATCATNATCATTAATCATTATCANAAATAATTTCTAAATTNTANATTTATAAGCTGGTTATCCATGTCTCTAATACCAATGGTTGTCGAGCAGAATAGTCGTGGTGAACGTGCCTACGACATTTATTCTCGACTGCTAAAAGACCGCATTATNTTTCTNGGCTCACCNATTGACGACAATGTCGCAAATGTGATGATCGCGCAACTTTTGTTTCTTGAAGCAGAAGATCCTGACAGCGATATTTCNCTTTATCTTAACTGCCCGGGCGGATTAGTTACTTCCGGTATGGCNATTTATGATACAATACAATACCTNAAACCCGATGTGCAGACTATTTGCATTGGACAGGCAACNAGCATGGGCGCGGTTTTACTGGCTGCTGGAGCATCCGGAAAAAGAAAGGCNCTACCGCACNCTAGAATTATGCTGCACCAGATGATGGGNGGTTTTTCAGGACAAGCGGAAGATATTGATATTCAGGCAAAAGAAATTATAAAAATGACTGACGTATTGAACGATATTCTGGCACGTCACACAGGACACAAGATTGAAGAAATTGCTGAAGATACCCAACGGGATTATTATTTTTCAAGTCAGGAAGCAAAGGACTACGGCATCATTGACGAAGTGATGGAAAACAGAAAACTAAAAGCAGTCTAAAAGAATTAAAACTATGAATACCGTTAAAGAGGCTCTCTTGCGCTGCTCATTCTGTGGTAAAACGCAGGACGAGGTGAAGAAGATAATTGCAGGTCCAACCGTCTATATTTGTGACGAGTGTATTGACCTNTGCAATGAAATAATGGAAGAGGAATATCAGAATGAGCATCCTGATGATATAAAGCAGGAGTTGCTCAAACCAGCGGAAATAAAAGAAGTTCTCGACAGTTATGTNGTGGGGCAGGAACAGTCCAAAAAAGTGCTCGCAGTGGCTGTTCACAATCATTACAAACGAATCAACGCCAATTTTGATGATTCTGATGTAGAACTGCAAAAAAGTAATATCCTCTTAATCGGTCCTACAGGAACAGGTAAGACTTTGTTGGCACAGACTCTTGCCAGAATACTTAATGTACCGTTTGCNGTAGCTGATGCGACATCGTTGACAGAGGCGGGATATGTTGGTGAAGACGTAGAAAACATTGTGCTGAAACTCCTGCAGNCGGCGGATTATGACATAGAGCGCGCGGAGCAGGGCATTATCTATATTGATGAAATTGACAAAATTACCAGAAAAAGTGAAAACGTCTCGATTACANGGGATGTTTCCGGGGAAGGTGTNCAACAGGCNCTGTTGAAAATTATTGAGGGCACTGTCGCNAATATTCCACCACAGGGNGGACGTAAACATCCTAACCAGGAAACAATGCAGGTTAACACGGAAAANGTCCTGTTCATTTGCGGAGGNGCATTTACGGCGCTGGACGACATTATTAAGCGGCGTGTTGGACAAAATGCGATNGGTTTTGGTGCAAATGTGCATCATAAAAGCAGGAATGAAAAGTTACTTGCGCAGCTTGAACCTGAAGATTTGCTCAAGTATGGTTTAATTCCTGAATTTATTGGACGTTTACCGGTAGTTGCGACTTTGCATGATTTAGAAGTTGAGCATCTGGTGCAAATTTTACAGGAACCTAAAAATGCTTTGATACGTCAGTATGAAAAAATGTTTGAACTTGAGAATGTTAAACTGACTTTCAAAAAAAACGCGNTTNTTACTCTTGCAAAGGAAGCAATTAAACGGAAAACCGGTGCACGTGGTTTGCGTTCAATAATCGANAACTCAATGCTGGATATAATGTATGAAATCCCCTCNGATCNGGANATTAGTGAAGTTGAGATCAGTAAAGAAACAATTTTNCAGAAAGCTAAACCAAAGCTGACCAAGAAACCTTCAAGCAGAATTCCACAAGTCAAAGCCAGCTAATTATCTTAGCGAAAAAAACTTATAATCTAACAGCATTACAACAAATATGGAAAANTTTGATGTATATGGNGTCTGCAATCCGTTGATCGATTTGCTGAGTCATATTCCGGATTCGTTTTTGAAAAAACGTGGAATCGAAAAAAATATCATGCACCTCATTTCACTTGAGGAACAACAGGAACTGTTACTGGCGCTGACTGCTGAGAAGTTAACAGTAGAATTTGCTGCCGGTGGTTCTGGTGCAAATACAATGATTGGTATTTCTCAACTCGGTGGACGTACTGCTTTCAGTGGTAAAATCGGGAGGGACGAGCATGGAAAAATATATCGTGAAAAACTTGAAGATTTCGGTGTCAGTGCGTGTCTCGCAGAAGGTGACGGCAGCACAGGGAGTAGTCTGGTTTTAGTCAGTGATGACGGTTGCCGCACAATGAATACCTATCTGGGAATGTGTCAGGAACTGCAGGCACCAGATATTGAGCCCGAAGTTATCGAAGCAGCTAAATATCTCTATCTTACTGGATATTTGTGGGACACAGAGTCACAGAAAAAAGCTGTCCGTACAGCACTTGATGAAGCAAAAAGAGTTGGAACTAAAGTCGCTCTGAGTCTTTCTGACCCTTTTTGCGTTACACGACACAAAGAGGATTTCAAAAGTTTGCTACAGGGTTATGCCAGCATGGTATTCAGCAATCAGGAAGAAGCGTTTACTCTGCTTGAGACTGATGTTACACAGGAAGCGGTTGATACAATGTCAAAATGGACTGAAACGGTAGTGTTAACATTAGGTGAAAACGGCGCAATTATTTCACACCTTGGGCAAACATATTATATTGATCCATTTCCGATTCGTGTTGAAGATACAACCGGAGCAGGTGACGCTTTTGCGGCCGGTTTTCTCTTTGGAATGACTCATGATTTTTCTCCGCTGGAAAGTGGACGCATTGCAGCCGCTCTTGCTGGTGCGGTGATTGAACAGACCGGACCACGTTTTCAGGGGCACGCACACTCGTTGATACGTGAAAAACTTGGGATCACGCTTTAGTACATCGACTATCTTATATTGTTACAATTAAGCGTTCCCTGAGCGGAGTCGAAGGAAGGTACACTTTCAAGTGTGAAATTGGTTTTGGCTCCGCTCAACCAGCGGCAAATGCTTTTCTTCACAGTCCGTTGCCGGTTGATGACTATCTGTTCAAACAGCGGATTAAACACTATTTCATTCATATACTTTATTTCCCTCACTGCTTAACTGCTTCA
>NYXK01000189.1 GCA_002685535.1 Deltaproteobacteria bacterium | reverse complement strand
TCCGCTTACCGCGGTCCAGTCCACTGCGACCTGATGCCAACCGAGTGTTGCAGTCACACCGGAAGGAGCTGAGAGGGTGGTGGTGGCTGCCGTGGTGGCGGCTGTGGAAGACTCCTCATCTTTTTTGGCACATGATCCAATCAGTGCCAAAATACCTACGATAAATGCTAACCAAAGTACTATTTTTTTCATGATATTCTCCTTGTTTTTGAGTTATTTATGCTATTATTCTTAGCTTATATAACTAGGAAAAGCGATAGCCTAACCCGGAGTTTCTTCTAATCTACTGGCAGTAAATCGAATCTTCAGGTATTTAGTTACATTATGCAAGTTTTTTCTTATTTTAACAAAATCTTCTCCCTTGGTTTGAGTTATTGCTAAGGTTATTCTTAGCGTTTAATACCAAGAGAGGCGTCAGCTCAATCTGGAGTTTCTGTCAGTATCATTCAGGCAGAGTAGTATACTGATGTGCAAACGATACAAACCAATCGCATAGAGTCGACTAGTAAATTTACGTAGTTCTATAGTGGCAAGGGTGTTGAGGAGTATTTTATAAGGGGCGTGGTGGTAGTTGACTGAGGGTATTTTATTCAGGGTTGTTTCATGAAATTTTCTATTTTTGGGAGTCCAGACAAATCCAGTTCAGATTGAACCTGTGTAGATTCCGCAATGATCCGTCTACGACGTATCACTGCTTTCTGGAATTTTATCGTACTGGTAGTCCAGGTCAACGGCCAAGTCTGTGACTACCTGGAAATGCCGGCAGGAACCAACAAATCAGAAACAGAAAGACTTGCCTTGACAGCCCCAAAAGTGCAAACCTTTCTGGAAGGCAAACAAATCCGTAAAGTTATTGTTGTGCCTGAGCGTTTGGAAAATATTGTTTACAGTTGGTCTAGCAAATCATTACAATTGCAACTGCTAGGACATCTTCTTCTTTAAGTTAGAAGCCAAATCCAAAAGTAACTATTAAAGCCCCTCCAAAAGCGTTTATATCAGTTGATTCTTTCTCTGCACTCGACTCTGACGAAGCACTGGCAGTCCCAGACGTTTGTTTAACTGTCACTTTATCACTTAGTTTAGAACCGCCTTGAAAGTAGTCTATTCCAAGGTACCCACCCCAGTCATATGTCCACTCGTTTCCAAGACCAAGATTAAGCTGAGTCATTTTATAGTCAAGGTCCCAAATCGTTCCATCTGAATGCTTCCAATCGTTCTTTTGTATAGTGTACATGGCTACACCGAAAGGAATATTAAATGAATTTCCGATATAATATCTTCCTGTTAGCTCAGATGTAGTGAATATCCAAGTATCAGTTATTGATACTGCTGAATATCCTGAATCGCTATCATACGTTGTTGAGGTTTGGGTACTTTCTAATTTGCCAGAGCCGTACACCAATCCAATAGTAAAATCTTCGCCTGGAAATTCAAGTACAAAAGGTGATGTTACCAAGTACATTAGATGAATTCCGGATTTCATACCTAATCTTACCGTCTGATCTTTCCTGTTGCCCGCAGAATCTGCTGCCCAGGCCACGCTTCCGAAAAACATAATCGATAGACACAGTATACTAAGTTTCCTGATCATAATTCCCCCATATTATCAATGAATGAACTTAAATAAATAGCAGAATTGCCACTCATTTTTTAGCCCGAACAGCGTTATTTCTGATCAGGATCTTTTTAAAAGCAGATAGCAACACTTTCTTGGCGCCCTGTCTGCATCGTTTTGCTTATGCAAGATCTGTACTAAAAGGTTTTTACGCCGGACAATTAAAGTCAAAACAGTCAACATAGGGCATTGAAAAATACAGGGGAACAATTGAAGTACAATCATTTCTTTTACCTGTATTTTTTCCTAAAGTATTCCAGTCAATTATTCTGTGCGGTTACCACCATAAGAATAAGTTATTTCTTCAGGAGGTCTGCTTGAAGATGGTGTACTGGGAGGAGAGAAAAGACTCTGATTAAACTTAAAAAATTTTGCAATAAACTCCATATCAAAAAGCGACATTCTGATATTGAAATTCACCTTTAAGCAATTAGAATTTGAAGTTTATTAAGACAAATAATTGTGTATTTTAGGACGGCTGGGCAGATCTAGCTTTGCCTCAACCGGTTGGGAACTCGAGATAATGTTTCCCCGACGGATCACAAAAAGCCGGTTTGCTTTTAAACGCAGAGCTTCGACAGGATCAGCAGCCTGTAAAATCACCAGATCCGCATTACAGCCTTTTTCAAGACCGTAACCTTCCAAGCCGAGAATAGAGGCCGGAATTTCCGTGACTGCACGAAAACAGGATTTCATCTGCTCCACTCCCGTCATTTGCGCCACATGCAGTCCCATGTTGGCAACTTCCAACATATCGGCGGAACCGAGTGAATACCACGGATCCATCACGCAGTCATGGCCAAAGGCCACATTTAATCCAATTCCCATCATTTCCGGTACACGAGTCATCCCTCTGCGTTTGGGATAAGTATCATGGCGTCCCTGAAGAGTGATGTTGATCAATGGATTGGATACTACATTCATCTCGGCTTCTGCCATCAATGGAAGCAATTTACTAACATAATAATTATCCATGGAATGCATTGAAGTCAGGTGCGATCCTGTAACCCTGCCCTGCAAACCATGCCGCACAGTTTCTGCAGTCAAAGTTTCGATGTGTCGTGAAAGCGGGTCATCGCTTTCGTCGCAATGCATATCAACCCGCAAACCGCGCTCGGCTGCAATGCGGCACAAGACCTCAACTGATTTTTTCCCTTCATCCATCGTCCGTTCAAAATGTGGAATCCCGCCAACCACATCCACTCCGCGATCAAGAGCGGTTTCAAGAAGTTCAGATGCCATTGGTGTACGAAAAAAACCATCTTGTGGAAAAGCTACCAGTTGTAAATCAAGATATGGGGCAACTTCCTTCCTGACTTCCAGGAGGGCGTCCACTGCCAATAAACGTGGGTCACAAATATCCACATGACTCCGGATGGCCAGTAACCCTCGTGCTACCGCTAAATCACAATATCTGAGGGCTCGCTCCTTGATTGCTTCAACCGTTAAGTGCGGTTTTAATTCGCCCCACAATGCTATGCCTTCCAGCAAAGTCCCGGACTGATTTAAACGGGGCAGCCCCAAACTGAGTGTTGCATCCATGTGAAAATGCGCATCAACAAACGGAGGGCTGACCAGTTTTCCTGATGCATCGATTTCTTCCGTGGCTTTTGCTGACAAAGAGGATTCGAGCACCACTATTTTTCCGTTTTTGATGCCAATATCGATGCCACTTCTTCCGTCCGGAAGATTTGCGTTTCTAATGATTAAGTCCATTTTTTTTCTCTTATTTTATTATGTTATCCTTTTTTCTCTTTTAATAATGGATTAAGTTTCATTCAGTACCGTGCTGTGAAAACGCTCCATCAAGTGCCTTCCGGAAGTTAGCACCGGGTATTTTGCTGTTCCATCAGGGTCGAGGCAAGTGGGCAGACACTCGATTCTGGCATCCCAGTCCGGTTGCTGAAAAAACGCCAGTGACATTCTGGATTGATTTTGAGCTGTTTTAGATTCTGGAATATTTACTCGATGCAGTGTAGAAAGCCAACGTCCGTTTGTCCAGCGTTCCATCAAATCACCCAGATTGACAATTACCTCCGGCATGCAGGGAGTGACCGGAATCCACTTTTTTTGGCGGTTAAGAATTTCAAGCCCAGACAAGCCCTCCTCCTGTAAGAGCAATGTGAGACTGCCGTAATCACTATGCGCTCCTGCACGCAGTTGGCCTGGTAGCGCAGCCTTGTTCAGTGCAGGATAGTGATTAGCCCGAAAAGCGCTGATTGGCTGCCGCAGAAATTCATCAAAATAGTTTTGAGGCAAATTCAGTGCGAGTGCAAATAATCTCATTAAACGCATTGAAAGCAAAGACATCGCTTCATAACATGTTTCCCACGCCTGTTTAAAATTCGCCGGTTCTTGCGGCCACTGATTCTCAGAAAATACAAAAAGCGCTTCATCAGCGGAAATCCCTGCTGGAGGAGTAGCATTTGGACCTGCTGAAAAATTTTCCTTTAAATCCGGAGGTGCCTGTTCCCCACGAGAAAGTGAAAGAGTTTCTGCTTCCATTGCCGCAAAACCGTATGGATATCCGGCAAAGGGCATCTGAACCTTCAGCTTTTCTGCTTCAGCAAGTGAAAAAAAATCATGACTGACCTGCCAGCAATGTTCGATAATTTTTTCTGGAATACCGTGTCCACGAACCGCAAAAAATCCGCTACTTGCACAAGCGTCTGCTATCTGCTTTACTATCTCAGCTTCTGCAACAGGATTGTCAAATTGAGGCTGAAGGTCAATCAACGGAATATCGTACACAGTACTTTTCACGGCAATTAGCTTAAGTTCTTAGACTGACTCATCGGCAGGCGAAGCAACTTGATAGACTGCTTTGGGCTTAAAAAAATATCGTTGAAATCGTTGATCCGAAATTAGCGAAAGCAGCCGTACAAGTAACCAGACCGCCAGCAACGCAAAAATTAAGCGGCCAACTAAAAAACCCCACAAACTTCCACCGAGCAGCAGCATCAGTAAAGTGTCTTCGACGAAACTGTGGAAGAGTCCCATCAACACCAGCGCGAAAAAAATATCTCTCGGCGGAATCGTGCCGGCGCGGGATTCTTTGATTATCAAACCTCCGCCGTAGGAAATTCCGAGAGTGATACCGATCACCGTTATGTTCGTTGCTTCTTTGCCAATTCCAAGTTTNCTGAGCAAAGGTTTAAAAATGCTCTGTAAAAATTTGCTGAGGCCAAACTGATCGAGTAATTTCATCAACAACATTATTCCCAGCAATATCACAAACATCAACATCAANCCCACAACTTGATCCCAGGCCCAGGTTTGCAGATCAACCGGGCCGCTTTCCGGATACCACAGTAGAATACTGCTTTCCGCAAGCCAGTTTCCCCATAGCAAAATCTGATTNAGGATCAATCCGTAAAGTAAAGCACCGCCGACCCGAAACACTCCCATGCTTAACCATCGCGGCCCTGCTTTGTCNNCAATCTGCAGTTCAACAGGAAGTGAGTGAGCGATCAGCATCATTGAAGTCAGCACAGTAACCTGACCGACTGTCAGCATTTCGTTCGCGGCAAGATCCGCAAAAATAATCATCCCCGGAAAAAATCCAGCCACCATAGTCGCTGCCCAGACCAATCCCATGCTGCCCGGAAGTCCGACGATCCCCATTACGGGAGCCAGCCACTGGCCGAGGATATCGATGACACCCATTTCTTTGAGAANCTTGACCACAATAATCATTGGAATCATGATCCGAAAAAGCGGCAACGCAACACTTACTGATTCTAGGAATAAATCCCGTACCTTTAAAAAAACAGGCGAAATAATCTTTGTCATACTGGAATCAGTTTTCCGGGATTCATCAGATTATGCGGATCAAAAGCCTTTTTAATCTGGCTCATCAGATCCAGGGAATCACCGTGTTCGCCTTTCATATATTTTAATTTTCCTGAACCGATTCCGTGTTCGCCGGTGCAGGTTCCTCCCATGCGCAAAGCACGCTCCACTAAGCGATCGTTCAAAGGTTGATAGCGCTTTAGTTCCTCCTCTTCGTTTTCCGGGTCGATCAAAAAAAGAAGGTGAAAATTCCCGTCACCTACATGTCCTACCAAAGGCACATAAAATCCGCACTCATCAATATCCTGACGTGTTTCAAGAATACATTCCGCTAGACGTGAGATTGGCACACAAACGTCAGTCGGCCAGCCTTTTGATCCCGGCCGTAAAGCTAATGANGCGTAATAAGCATTGTGGCGTGCTTCCCAAAGTTTTTGCCGTTCCTGTTCNCGAGTCTCCCATTGAAAATCACTTCCGCCTTCATCACTGGAAATTTCTTTGACCATTTCCGCNTGTTCCTTCACCCAGGCCTCTGTTCCGTGAAATTCAAAAAACAAAGTAGGCTTGAGTTCATAATCAAAATCTGCATAACGATTGATTGCATCAACTTGAACNTCATCCAGCAACTCAATCCGTGCCACCGGAATTCCCATCTGGATTGTAGAAATGGTGGTGTTCACTGCACCTTCCAGAGTTTCAAAGGCACAGACGGCGGCAGAAATTGNTTCCGGAACTCCGTAAAGTCGAAGTTGAATTTCCGTAATAACTCCCAGCGTTCCTTCCGAGCCTACAAAAAGGCGTGTCAAATCATAACCCGCGGAGGATTTACGGGCGCGGGTTCCAGTACGGATGATGCGTCCGTCAGCAGTTACCACAGTTAAGCCCATTACATTTTCCCGCATGGTTCCGTAACGCACTGCGTTGGTTCCGGAAGCGCGGGTTGCCGTCATTCCTCCCAGAGAAGCGTCCGCTCCGGGATCAATTGGAAAAAAGAGTCCGGAATTCCGCAAATGTTGATTGAGTTGTTTCCTGGTTACTCCAGCCTGAACCCTGCAATCCAGGTCATTTTCGTTTACTTCCAGTACCTTGTTCATTCCGGAAACATCGAGGCAGATTCCGCCATGCAATGCGGCAACATGACCTTCGAGCGAAGTTCCAGTGCCGAACGGAATGATTGGTTTATTGTGCTCAACACAGATACGAACTNTCTCTGCGACTTCTTCATTACTTTCTGCAAAGGCGACTGCTTCCGGAGGAGCCGAGGCATGAAATGATTCGTCACGGCCATGCTGTTCACGCACCGCTTCCGACAACGAAAGGCGCTCGCTCAGTAATGTTTGTAGTTTCTGTAAGCATGGATCTTTGCTGGATGCTGAGTCAGTGAACTTAGTGGGCTGTTTCATATTGTGATTGACAAGCAAATTTTAAATTTTATGCAAATACTTTGTAATGCGCAGGATAAAATAATACCCAGAATAATTCAAGTTCTGGTTTGTACATCATCAATCAATTTGGGGTGCAAATCGCCGCTTAAGAAATTGTCTGATACGCCTATTGTAACCTGCTCAAGGCTAAGAAAAGCTGTAGCTTATTATCCGGCATTGGAATGAATCCAAACTGCTCGTATTTTTTATAAAATGCCTATCATATGTCCGGGGTGACACGATAACATTTACTACAGCCTAATTTACTAAAAAGTGAAACAATCTAATTTGAGTTAGAAAGCCTTCCTAATTCGGTGAACCTAATCTTCAAATCCTTGCAGGACATTGACAACATTAATGCCCAATTCTTTGATGTCGTATCCACCTTCCATAACAAAAAGCGTAGGACGTTTTAAATCAGCAATCAACTTGCCGATGCTCAGAAAATCGTCTGATTTCAGTTTGAAAAAGCTGATGGGGTCTTTCTCAAAAGTATCCACACCTAAAGACACTACCAGCACTTCAGTATCAAATTGATCAATTTTCGCCAAACATTCTTTGAGTTTGTCGCACCACGTTTTGAATTGTGTTCCTGGAGGCAGTGGGCAATTGAAGGTGGCGCCGACGCCCGCATCTTGTCCGGTTTCGTCTGAATAACCGGAAAAATGCGGAAAGGCATCACGAGGGTCACCGTGTAGAGAAAGGTAAAGCACATCTTGCCGATCATAGAAAATGTCTTGTGTGCCGTTACCATGGTGAAAGTCAACGTCGAGAATGGCGACACGCTCAATCCCGTTGTCTCGGAGCCACTGGGCGGCAATTGCGGCATTGTTCAAAAAACAATATCCGCCGAACATATCAAAAGCAGCATGGTGTCCGGGGGGACGGCAAAGCGAAAAAACACCTTGCGTACTGTTCGCATTGAGCGGAGTCGAAATGGACATTCCGGTTTCGTTTGCTTTCAACAACAATTCCGCACCTGTCAAAGCGACATCCTTGCTGGCCAAGGCTGCTTCCCATGTGCCTTCGCTGATTGAGGTTTCAGAGGAAAAGCCATAGTAGCCAACCTTGCCGTCAATANAGTCCGGTCTTCGCTGGGACATACGGCGGGCCGGCCAACAGGTGGGAATAGCCTCNCCTTCGTATNCTGTCTGAGACCANTCCTCCCAGGCCACTTGGAGAAATTCTACAAATTCCGCGTCATGCAAAGCCAACACCGGCTCCATTCCAAATTCNCTGGGAGCAATCACTTCACCNAGTTTTTCGCTGTTGACCCTTTCCAAAACGATGTCTGCNCGGGAAGGATTTTCANAAGGCGGAACAAGCAGACCGCCAAAAAGNTCAGTTTTTGCGTTGCGAAGTCGATGTNTTTCTGAATAAATAGTGATCATTTTAACTCTTCAAGAAGCGATGTTTTTGAAATTATTCCTGCCAAAAAGTTTTCCAGTTTGGCTCCGTAGCAATTTCTGTCAATTCCCTTTCGAAGGGTACTACATCCGGATCAATTTCTTCATCCAACTCACGGGCGTAACGGTGTCCGGAATAAACGGCGGCGGCGATNGTAGCCGGAGCCAAAGCATCTCCAATACGGGTTACACTTTTCACTCCTGAGTCCGTCCACGAANTTCGGGCTTTTTCCATGCCGGTTTCCAGCTCGGAATTAGGCCGCCTTGCTGTAACCAGCACTAAAGCATCACAGTCCAAAATACTCACCTCTTTTGTGTAAATGTGAACGCTGTAAAGCTCGCTTTCCGGAGTTGAGTTAGCCCCAGGATGAACCACATTATGAGGGAATATTTTGACTCCTTTTTTGAGCAAACCGGACTGTATCATTTCCTGTTCCAGTGTGTGAACGGTCCATGATGAGACGACTGCAGCAGGAGTNACNANTGTNACCTCGCAACCGTTTTTCCGGCAAAGTTCAGCAATCACGCCGCCGAGATAATAGTGGTCATCATCGTAGACAAGCACTTCCCCATTCGGAAGCCGTCCTGCAAAAATGTCATCAGGAGTGTATGTTTTGTCCTCCGGAAATTTTTGAGGGATAAGATGGTGACGACCGACTCCGTCATTGCGCCAGCTTGAGCCTGTCGCCAGCACNATGTGTTCGCTGCCGAATTCCAAAATATCCTCCACAGTCACATCACTGCCCAGATANGTTTCAACATTATCCATTTGGCGGATTTGTCCGAGTCTATAATCCAGTACCCGACTCCAGGCTGCCAATCCCGGCAAGCGAGATTCCTGCGCAACCCTGCCGCCAAGTTCCTTATTTTTTTCTGCCAGAGTAACCTGATAACCTCTGCGTCCCAAAGCACGGACGCATTCGAGTCCTGATGGACCGCCACCGACAATCAGCACACTTTGGCTTTTTCCTTTGGNGTGAATTTTTTCCGGATGCCATCGCTTACGCCATTCCTCACCCATCGTCGGATTTTGTGTACAGCGGACCGGAGACATGGTCATGTCTCCGGAAACACAGATGTTACAGCCGATGCACTCACGGATATCTTCCAAACGGCCTTCCGCAATTTTTTTCGGTAAAAAAGGATCCGCAATCGAAGGCCGCGCTGCGCCGATCAAGTCAAGTACACCTCGGCGAATTTGCGAAACCATCGCGTCCGGAGAAGTGAAACGTCCCACACCGACAACCGGTTTGGAAGTCAGTTGCTTGAATCCTGTGACAAACGGTTCCTGATGACCTTCTTCACCAAAACGCGAGGTGCGCGAATCAATGTCCCAACTGCAAAGTGTCAAATCCCACAAATCCGGAAGTTCGCTAATTTCGCTGAAAAGTTCCAACATTTCTTCACGNTGAATTCCTTCTTCGCCGATCAGCTCGTCTACACCGATTCTGCAGGCCACCGCGCAAGTATTGCCGATTGCGTCTTTGGTATCCTCAATAAGTTCAACTAACAGACGCGCCCGATTTTTCAGGCTGCCTCCGTATTCGTCTGTGCGCTGGTTGTAGCGTCTGGATAGAAAATGCTGCGGAGCTCCCAGTCCGTGTGCNCCATAAACATAGACTATATCAAAACCGGCCGCTTTGGAACGCAGGGCTGCGTTACGGTGCCAGCGCCTTAAGTTTGTAATATCACGCTTTGTCATCGCACGTGCCTGCACAGGTTCGTTGCTAAAAGTGTAGGTCGGCAGGTCACTTGGTCCGAGCGGTACTTCACGGGAATACAAATTCGGCCCGTTCATTCCGTTGTAAGCCAGTTCAATACCGGCAAGCGCGCCGTGTGTGTGGACTGCGTTNGTGATTCTCGAAAGTACCGGCAGNTCTTTGTCNTCCCAAATTCTNAGTTCGATGTAAGGTGTGATTTCAGAAGTGTGGTGGATTTCCACCTGCTCTGTACAGACAACTCCCCAGCCACCTTCNGCCTTGATCGCCCGNANCGCCGCCATGGACGTGACGTCACGGTAACCCATNCCGTTGCAGTGCGGCACCTGATAAAAACGGTTAGGTGCGACAACCGGACCGATTTTTAGAGGCTCAAAGAGAATCTTGTAACGTTCGTCAACTTCCATGTTGAGAATCAAATAATTGAATTTATGATTGTTTTATATGGANAAACTTTTTACTGAANTAGTAAAANGCCNCATAGTCGTGTCATTGCTTACAAAGCAAGAATTCTAGTTTATGTTAGCATGCTAATCNTATTAATANTTTTTTCTACGGNCGAAATGATAAATTTTGGGCCTNAGAATTATTACGACGTCATCAATTACAAATCCCCAGGCACTCCATAAGACGGTGCGNCTTCCGGATTGATGGCGCGGGTTATATAGTCAGACATTTGCGGCTCGTATTCGTTCCAAATGGTACGCAGTTTGGAAATCGGATCATTGTCCCAGTCTACTCGGAGATCTACAATCGGCCATGAAACTTCGTGTACAACCTGAACTCCAGCAGAACGCACAGGTCCTTCTTCTCCACCCGCGNCAATNCCGGCTTCGAGAGCCGATATTAAACGTTGCGCGAGATGCCCGGAACTTTTCTCAAAAGCTGTGACCATCGCTTGCGGAACATTTTCATTGGCCAAAAGATTAGCAGCGGCGGCACACTGTATTCCCTGTGCGGAGGCGTGTATTCCCAAACATTTTGCTCCGGTATGGACTGCCGATTTACCAGCNGAATCCAAAAGCACGAGCTGCCGCCATGCAATATGNTCGGCCTCAGCGACGACTTGANCAACAGCGTCGTTCGNACCGAACGTTCCGGTTGAGTTTGATCCTTTTTCCAANAGGTCGAGCATCCACTGGCCTAATTCCGGATCTGTGATGTTTTGCGTNAGCGCGGCGCCGACTCCGGAGCGGGTGAACAGACAGCGGCTGGCAACGCAAATGCTGGATGAAGTNACAGCACCGCCCAGCATTCNTGTTTCAGGACAACGCCCAAGGATGGAAAGTGTCATTTGTCCTCCCNCAAAGTATTNTCCGGTTCCGGAATCACGGCGATCACGTCCACTTCCAGCAGCCATTCCGGCTTGGCCAGTCCAGCCACAACCACTCCGGTAGAAACAGGAAAAACGCCTTTGAGCCACTTTCCGATTGTACGGTAAACCGTTTCTCTGATGGCACTGTCGGTGAGGTAAATTGTGATTTTACAGATATGCTCAAGACAACTTCCGGCTTCTTCCAAAAGCTGTTTAACATTTTTCATCGCCTGTTCGGTTTGGGCTTCCGGATTTCCGGGTCCGATGAGTTTGCCGTCAAAATCAGTTCCGACTTGTCCCCGTAGAAAAAGCATATTCCCGGCCTTCACAATTTGACACAAATCATTATCCAAATCCTGATCCGGATANGTATCTTTAGTATTAAATTTTCGGATGCGGGTATGAACAGTCATGTTGTTTCTCCTGGCTTGCCGGTTTTCCACACTTCCGAATCAGGAAATGCGTCCCCGTAGTTTTTCTCTCTTTTGATCTCTGTCTTGAGTTGCGAGGGATCACGGTAGGCGAGGTATTTGGACTGGATACCAATTTGGTCNGCAATATGCTTTGCATCGTGCCAGACACCCCAGATGAAAGAAGATCCNCGTCGTGACAACCACGGCAGACCGAGAAAGTAGATGCCTGATTCACTCGAAACTCCACGCTGGTGCTTCGGTTTGCCGTTTTCGTCAAAGGTATCCACTTTCAGCCAGCTGAAATCGACGCTATATCCGGTGGCCCAGATAATCGCGGTGACACCGGCTTCAGCCAAATCGAGTTCAAGCAGGGGATGGGTCAAGCATTTCGGATCCGGGAGAAATTTACGGGCTTCAGGCTCTTCCGGCAGATCGAGACCGTTTCTGGTAACATAGGAATCTGCGGCATCGAGCAGCGACAGGTAGTTCTCATCACCGCGTGCCACGTTGTCTGCAAGGTCTGGCTGAAAAATCGCCACGCCTTCATTGAATCTTTTCGTCATCCCGACAAGTGTGATCCCCTGATGGGCAAGGTTCCTGAAATCGACAGTATGCCCCCCCCGGGTCCCACTCACGGAGATGGTCACATGTTCTTTACCTGCCTTTGGGGCTTCTGCATCCCATTCCCCGAAAACACCGAGCCACCAGCAATAGTCACGGTTGCGATAGGTGCGTGGGGGACGATCATGCGGCCCAACCGAGAGGTAGACCTTCTTGCCCGCACGCTCCAATTCATCTGCGATTTGTACTCCCGACGACCCAGCTCCCACCACCAGGACAGTACCTTCGGGCAGTTGCTCCGGATTGCGGTACTCGGCAGAGTGAATCTGAATCAGTTTCTCTTCTTGAGGAGCAATCGATGGAACGACAGGCCGCTGAAAAGGTCCGGTTGCGACAACCACGCGCTCTGCCTGAATCACACCTGCAGATGTTTCAACCGTGAACCCCGACGTGTCAGTATTACGCACTACCTTCTTCACTTCAACACCGGTACGGATAGGGGCGTTGATCTTCCCAGCATAGGCTTCAAAATA
Source organism: Deltaproteobacteria bacterium (assembly GCA_002685535.1). GTDB lineage: Bacteria > SAR324 > SAR324 > SAR324 > NAC60-12 > Arctic96AD-7. The sequence goes on along the minus strand of NYXK01000189.1, from coordinate 831 downwards.
AGCCACCACCTGCTCTTTTGTTACAAAGGCTTCGGGATCGAGATCAAATTCTAGACCAGGAAAGCGGTCATGCCAAGCCGGACCGTTGGCAACCAGCGAATCCCAACGACCTGTGCGCCAGGCTTCGGCGATCCTTTTGCGTTCCAGAACAAGGTGCGGAACCCCGTGCTTGCTCAGATGTTCACTCATCGCCACTCCAGCTTGGCCTGCACCAACAACAAGTGTATCGATTGTTTTTTCAATTTCCACGTCCGTACGCTTTTGCCCGGCGGCTTGATTCAGTTCGGCCATCCCATAACTATATTGATATTGTGAAGAAAATGCCCAACAATGTAAAATTCCATTTTCAAAATTCTAAAGAATTAAGAGTCCACAACAATAAGCAAATATACGTATATTGTGTGTGTCAGTGAAAAGAATGGAATATTCATTTTCCGGATTTAGCTAAAAACTTTCCAAAACGTACAGCCGTGTCGCCGGGAAATTGGCGGCGGGAAGGCATTATGAGGACACAGTTATCATAGGGAGTCTTCACCGGAATGTCTCCGTCGTAGCCGATAATACTTCCGGAAGAGGGGATAACTTCTAAACCGACGTATTTCTCAACGAAATGAAAAGAATCAGTTTTGATAGTGTAAGGATCCGAAACCTCAACAAACTTTTGCTTAACTGCCGACTTTACATGCAAATGCGGTGCTGCGGTTTCTTCCGAAATCACTTCCAGCAGACTTAGAAAACGCCATGCCGCGCTGATCGCCAACTCAGAGCTGCTAACTTCCCAATGTTGGCCACACTCAATCAGCAAAGCATTTTTCTGACTTTGCGGATTTG
>NYXK01000188.1 GCA_002685535.1 Deltaproteobacteria bacterium | reverse complement strand
CAACAAGGAGCCAGCGGGGCCCCCCCCCCCCCCCCCCCCCCCCCCATCTTGGTCGCATGTTCCGCGTTTTCTGCTTTCTAGGTTACGTCACAAATATAAATCTCTCAATTACAGACGTCAGCTCCGAATGATCGGCTATCCTTATGCCTTAGGCATCAAGAGAGAGGTTCTTTACGCGAAATGACGTTGTCCGTACGAAATCTCTTAACAGGATTGTACGAAAATGTCAATTTATCGAGAATATTTGGGTGCTATTCCAGTATCGTTTGCCACTAAGTCGAGTGAGTCCCGGTCAGCGCGAGGACAAAATGCGGTATTGAGAACATTATCAGAATGAGCCATACACTCGACAATATCTCCGGACAAACATGCGTGGATACCACCAGCGGGCACGTACAAAGCATCGCCTTTATGTAACACCAAAAAGTTCATCATAAACAGTATCACCAGAATCCCAGGATCAGACTCGTCATATTGGTCAGTGAGTCTGGGCAGCAAATTCAAAAATATACGGGTGACTTGAGATGTAGTAATCTGGCAGGTTCCTTAAGGCCGTGAAAACTTCGACAATGTCTCCATCCGATGCAACAATACCCGCTTGATAAGCNCTCTAAGGATTTGAAGACTTAGGTTCTTCTNNTGACCAAGGAACTGAGTGAGGACAGGTATAGAAGTAAAGAGCTGCTGGACCTCNTCAACTGGAAGCCAACCGACGAAGACCTCAAAACGAGAAAGCGCANCAGCAATTTCAGGTTTGNGGTNTCCATTGGTAAAATTTCTCCGGTTGCATCTCGTGCAAATGGCTANCAAGTTCCTTTTGTGGGTGAATTTGTAGTGGGAATNCCTTAGCAATGGACAGAATCTGTCATTGGTAGTTAGCTACCAGGTGATNTTCCGGTAGACGTGGTGTTGGTTGTATTTGATCCATACAGCTTGTACATACAGCTTGTNCATAGTCCTCGCCACTTTCCTTGAAGAAATTATCTACTTACCTTGGGAAGAAAAGGAAGATATGTACCAAATTCGCTCAACACAGTTTCACCAATCAACTTTCCTTGTGCTCATCGAGATGATTTCGTAGATCCTCGATAAAATCTTCGATGGAGTTGTAGGGTATGAATCCATCCACATCTCAGCATATAACTTGTTCTCGTCGATTTGAAAATCATGACCAGGTGTTGCGGCGGCGTATTGTGCAGCTAAAGATTAGCTACCAATTTTCCCCTATGGGTATGGTTACATTGACATGCGAGTTGGATTGCTGTCATTGTGGCGTAGGCAAGCTGCAGGGGATTTCAAAGATTTTTTAACTGAAGAAAAAAGGTACGCAAAACTTTCAATGATTTCAACCTTTTAGAAGCTGTCTATTCAAAATGAATAGAGCACTTATCACTGACGTCATCACGGTGATATCACTACCTTCAAATCTATATGTATGACGCAGTAAGATGAAATCGATTCAGGGGTTCAAGGCGAGCAGCGAGTAGCGAGTAGCCTGGTGCTCAAGTTCTGTTGGTCGGGACTTTGTGAAATGCTTCGCGTAATTTTTATAAGCTGAGTAATAAACAACCTCAAGTCATCACTTGTAATAAAAATGCTTTGTATGAACATAATATCAGCTGAAACTCTCATCCTGGTTGATCAAGAGAGTANTCGGTTGAGCTGTGAGTAGGATCTGTCTCTCATGCAGGCCTCCACTCATAGTGGTGGGCGCCTTTCTTTGCTTCACCTGGGTCTTCCTTGTCTACTCCAGGGCGGTCAAAGCCATGTNCTCCAAAGAAGTCCATTTCCGCCTCCATAAATCGAGTTGGTAGCATCTCACCGGCCTCATATTTGAGGTATTCCAACGTGGAGCTCAAGGTCGTGATGTATGCGTCAGACTCGATGCCCCTTGANANGGTTCGTTTCAAGTAGGAGAAGTTCTGATGGAATTCATCAGCAATCTCCTGGATAAGCTTCAAGTTCGTAAATGTGTGTTGAAGACCCGGTNCGGACTCTTTTGCAAATGTCGANTCCAGCATATCGGCGATGTGNTCGCTTTGAATAATGCAACCAGCTCGCCATATCCGAATGCAAGTAGCCAGATCGATGTTCCAATCTTGAACTTTTGAGGCGTGTGCAATCAACTCCAAGCCTTGACAGTATGATGCCAGGACAGCAGAATAGACCGCCATTCTCAAATCTTCAATCACGTTTCCCTCCTCTTCATGCTTGAGTTGGATTCTCTGCGGTTTTGGCAGATTCAACTTCTCTGAAACTTTTAGACGCTGTGATCTATTTCCACTCGCAACGCGCAAAAACTGTGCTGCAGCTATCGTGGGCGCCGATATGTGCCTTTCAGCCGACTCCATCACACTCCAGTAACCAGTACCCTCCGTATCGTCGTCATCTTGTACCACCTTATCCAGTACCTCATCTAGGACGAAATCCGTACCCTTGCCCTCCCCATTCTGATCTCCGCTTCTCGTTTGTCTTTTTCGACAGATTTCACTTCCAATCTCCAAGAGGTACGTGCCACGCAACTGTCCTTGCTTGTTCCAGATGCTGAAAACATTTCCAATTTCGTCCTCCGCCATATTCAGTCCAGCCCGCATGAAGCCCCACGCCTCACAGACTGCTCCCAGCATACCATTTTCAATTCCATTATGAACCATCTTGACGAAATGTCCGGCTCCATCAGGTCCCACATACTCGACACATGGCCTTTCTCTTCCGGCCTCCGTTTCATACTTTGCTGCGAATTTTTCAAGCACCGGCAAAACTTGCTTGATTGTCTCCTCATCTCCGCCAGGACAGAGGCTAGGTCCGCGACGAGCCGACTGGTAACCACCGCTAACCCCAAGTCCAATCCATTTCACTCCTTGAGAATCTAGTGTCTTTTGCCGGCGCTCTGTCGTCCTCCAGTGCTCATTACCACCGTCAAGCACGATATCGTCAGGCTTCAGTATACCGGCCTCGTTCAGCAACTTCAACACCTCGTCCGCTGGCTTTCCATGACTTATTGAGAGAATAATCAACTTTCTCTGGTCACCAAAGCTGTCTGCAAAGGCTCTAATATCGAAAAATCCTTCGACGTTGTATTTGGTTTTGCTTTCTTGCTGGGCTTTCTCCATGGCGCTTCGAACATTCCCAGAGTTGACATCCCAGAGCGAAATAAAATGTCCCTTTTCGGCCAGACCAAGAGACATCATCGAGCCCATGGAACCGGCACCGATTATTCCGATCCGTTTGAAGGGGGTTTCATGTTCATGGTGGCTCTCCATATTTGCCTTTGTGGACCGAACAGCTATGACTGTAGATGAATTCTTGCCCAGGCAGGTCAAATCGACTGATTATTTTCAGAGCGAAGGTATGTAAACAAAATTTGAAATGTAATATGAAGAATTGGTACGATACAATATGACGTAAACAGATCGCGATTTACTCTGAGGGAAGATAATGACGTTACGTCACCTTAATAATATACTTCCATTGGTTTACGTAACAATCCATAATTCACTCGTTTTCTCCTGATTGAAACCAAGGCTCATATCATCCAACAATCTTCACTGGCCATCCCAATCCCTTCTTAATATGAAATCGAGATTTGCGACATCGCTATTTGCTTAAAGTACGAAGTATGACCCCGGCGATAAACCAAGTGCGAGCGAGCAGTAGCCCCAGGGCTACAAGGCTACTCCGAACCACAGGTTTAATATTAGTTATTCCCTGCTTTCTAGTTGAGAACGCGAAGTTGTTGCGACTTCCTGAGTGCTTTAAAGGACGTCATGCTGTTATGACTCTGAATCCAAGCTTCAAGGTACGGTAGTCATAACAGCGGAGTTGACAGGGCATACAATTAGTACTGCCACCTCTGATTTGCTACAAGAGAACTAAGCTTATAACCAGGAAAAGAGTAATAGTCTGGAGCGGATGTACCTCCGGTGAGGCAGGGAAGCGTAGCCAAATGTGACGACATCAGATTTTAAAAAGAACACCATTCAACAACACGAGCATGCAATTTGAACTGAAATTCCTCGGTCACCACGTACGCCTCCCCGAATACCAGGCTCACAGCGATATTGAAGTAACATTGATTACAGAATATTCAACGTTTTCCATGGAATTTAAGATGGCCATGTTACAATCACATGAGGTCGCACGTGCGTCTTGGCCCTGAGGCTCGGCAGCATTGCTGCACGGAGAAGCCAAAGACTAGGATACCGTAAGTAGTCAGTAGCATCACGGGATGAAGATTTCAGAGATACAATAAAAATGTGGTAGTAGAGCTTTTAGTATAACTATGTAAAAACGACATATCGAAGATATAGCAGAACAAAGCAGACTCAGCAGGATGGGATTGTAACAGTACACATCGGGGAGTTCCTGAGTTTTGCTTTGTGCCTTGTTATCCATTCTCGTGGCTGCAAAACTGATATTGTCACGAATCTTCCTTTTTGGGGGTTCCTGAACGCGAGTCTCTGCTTTAATGTGAAGTGCATTTTTTACGCGACGCAGGACAGCAACAATGCTAAGCGAAGAACAATGCACCGTCAAAATAGCGACATCCATGGTCCAAAGTATCTTGACATTTGTCGCGATAATGTACTTTCATGCATGTATCACGCACCCGCGATTTTCAAATCCTCAACCCTCACCTTCCCACCCTCATCAACAAGCACGACCTTATTCTTCCCGATCAACGTCCACTCCTTATCCTTATAAGTCGTCGGTTCACTCGCAACAATGACATGTTTCCCATGCTCCCTAGCGTTCTTCTTCGCCTGCGGATTATGGCCTTCCGCTCCTTCCGCTGGTTCTTTCCCACCTTTCCCGTTGCCAGAGCCATGAGGGCCTTTCTTGCCGTCCGGATGGTCCGGATACTGCCTATTGAGCGTCACTCCAGCTGTGGTAGAATAGTACAGAGATGGTGGTTGTTCTGTTCCGTGGTTGCGGAATCGACAGGCGACGAGAGATCGGCCGTCTGTGATTGCGATGTTGAGATCGTTCGGCTGGGCGGCTGGGCCGAGAAGTTCGTTTTGGATGGCGATGATGGTAGAAATGGTCTTTTGCAGAGCTTTTTGAATTTCTGCAGTGCTATGGTACTCTTCCCAAGAAAGTGGCACAGCAGTGTCGTTCTCACTGTGTGGCTTTTCAGCGTCGCCGGGAGCGCAAAGGAAGGAGATGAATAGCGCAGCGAAGTGTTCAGTATCTGTCCCACCTTGAACATGCTCGAAGGCTTCTTGAGTCATGTGCTCGCACATTTTGCGCTTAATCTTGGCAAAATCAGAGATGTAGCCATTGTGCATGATGGTATGGATACCGAACACGAATGGATGGTTGTTCGTCTGGGTAATTGCTGTTGACGTCGCTGCTCGAATGTGCGCGAACAAGACTTTACTCTCGGTGTTGGCGCAGATACTGCGGAAATTGGCATCATGGAGAGGAGGCTGGATGAAGCGGTAGAGAGCCGGATGGAGCGGTTTCTTTTCTGGTGAGAAAGTCGAGATGCTGGGGGTATACCAGGCCATTCCGAAGCCGTCGACGTTGAAGAGGCGGTTGCGCGTCGTGATTTCGGCTTCAGTTGTGGGCTCTGCATTGATGGTGGGGTCATGAGACAGGAGCTTGGGAAGATAGTGCTCGTGAACCTGTTTACTCAGAGAGTGTGCTGGAGCTAGAAAGTGTGAGTTAGTGCTGTTGATGAGAATATGCATATGAGTACTTACTGACAAGCACGTCTTCGAGGAGACATGGCTCCGTGGCCGAGATGTATGCAAACCAACGGCACATGGCTTTTGTATTTCAATTGATTCTCTTCAAGTATTTTTTAAAAAAGAAAATCTTGGATATCCGACGACGAGCAGGTTTGGAATTTAGCGTGCCGACCGATCAATTTTTGTCGAATGGGATGAGAAGATGCGTCGTACTGAAAGAACGCAGAAATGAGCCAAAATTGTATTTTATGAAGGCAACTAGATCCAGACTTTAACGATCAAGAGTCTTTTATAGGAATGCTTTAAGCTTTCGGAGCTTGCTTAGTGTGGACGCAGAAAGAATGTCAGCCAGCAATGACGACGCTGCCTCGGGCTCGGCAGAAAAGCTTGTTTCCTGGCTAGGGCTAGACTTCGGCCCCACATGTCCCGCCCCCTGGGGTTGCGGAACACATCCGTGGGAAGAATAACATGGATGCCCTCTTCAATTCAAACCTTAGGTAACGCAGCTGGCAATGATAAGACGTATTGACAAAGGGCGATCAAATCAATTATTGCACTGTTTCGGGTTTGGATCCGTGGCACTACTTGATACCAGGTAGATGATAGAAACCGTTGTAAGCAAGTGTTCCGCAGCGACGGGCTTCGTCTCATTTTTCATCTTTCAGGGTTGGGGCTCGCTTATCACAGGGGTAAAGTCAAACAGACGCCGGAATGATATTCTTTATCCCGTTTGCGTTGTCTTGAGGCGTCGAGCCGCTCTTATAGCTTGCTGGCTTTTCCCCAGCACGCTATCATGATCAAATCCACGCATATAATTGGAGCGTGTCCACTTTGTCACCTCTTCAACATCCATACTGACAAAAGCTTGATGAAAGCTTGCCTGCGCAGCTTTCCAAATCTCATCCATACCAATCTCCATTTCCTTCATTGCTCTGAGCTCGTAAAAGTGGAACACTAATTGATCAAGTCTGACCCACGTGTAGCCTTGATATCCTTCGACATAAGTACGGCCTGGTACTGGGTAGTCGGCTTCGAAAGCAAGAATGCGCATGTCATCGTAGAACGGAAAGTATTCGCCGGTAAGCATCGAGTTCATACATTCGGTGTCCAGAACTAGGAAAGTGTTCGTAAGTATCCCCGATGCAGCAATACCGTCTTTGAAGTTCAGCATATAAAGATTGCTTCGTAACCTCGACTCTGACTCAGTCTGGACAGCTGCAGGCTCGCCCATGATGTCCCGAAATGCTTGACGATATTTCGCCCCATCTCGGTAGTTCTCTTCTTCCCTGCTGGGTACATGTGCATCAATCGGTCCATTGAAAGGGGCTAGAACCCATTTGTAATTGATGATATCAAGTGAGCCGTTGTTACGGAGAGCTTGCCCAAAGAATTGGTGCAAGGCGCTTTCGAGTTCGAAGATCTTTTCCTTGGCAAGTTGTTGAACAGATGCATCGTAAAGACATACGAAGCCCTAGTACTTTTTCTGAGACTGGTACAATTGCTGAATCCATGGTTTGGCAAATGGCAGAGCTGCTTGAGCTGCTATTTCCTCTGCATTGGCTACCCTTGCCTGCGATCGTATCCTGCGCTCTCTGACACCAATATCAAAAGCAACCTGCTCTGTACACAGCTGGCGAGCAGCGTAAAAATCCTTGATTCCTCCCTCACTGGTATTTGTCATTGCTCTTAAAAGATCGGATATCTCCTTGGCACTGCGAGCTGTCCAAAAGCGGGCGGCCAAGAGGGCAACTTCTTCCGCTGTGAGATCTACAGGGCTTGAGCATGCTTTCTCAATGAGCTGTTGGCGGGAGAGTCTCGTGGCTGCTTGAAGATTGGCAGATTCCGCATCCTCGCCGGGGAGGTCGAAGAACAGTCGTCGCTCTGTTTCAGTCAGAGTTTGAGGGTCCTAAAGTGCCTTCTGCTGAAGTGACGGCCAGACAGATATCAAATCATCGGCTGTAATGTGACCATCCGAGACTCTAATTGCAGCGGCAAGAATCTGGCCAACATCAGTGGGGCTTGACAACATCCTGCTGCTGAGCCACGAGTTGTTCTGGAAGAAGTTTGGGGAGAAAATTCGGTACAGCGAGTCAAGGCCGCGGGATCCAGGACGAAAGNCCTAATCTCTAATTAGGGACGTATTTCGTTTTCCGTCGCCAGAAGTATTGTCAATTTGTTGGACCATGATGAAAGACGAGGTGCGAAAAAGCTTCAAGTGCCCACTACCTGCTAGTCCCGAAGGAGCGAGTACTCCGTGAGATGCCTAATCGTTGCCAACACGTCTCTCAACAAATACCTGGGNANTGCTTGGTATTTCCGAATATCTAGCTTGAAATATTCTCAGCGAGTTAGTACATTCTTATCTTTCAGAGAATATTGGAGAGAATTTTAAAAAAGGATGTGAGCTTGTACCAATGAATTGATATGGCGTCAAGATGCGCAAGGGGCTTCGAACGAGCAACGTTACATTGATAGAAAGTCAGCGATTCAAGTATTTTTACGATCCTTCCAAAGTCAAAATCATCATTCGAATGTCAGCTAACAAGAGAAAGACGATCGGCATATTTCCCAAATCCTCTCCATATTTGTTGACCGGAGTCCCGGTACTGGAGAGCTATATCAAGATACCGCAGCTTCAATCAAATACCCGCTTACTATCTGATCCCAGTTGTGCGGAGATCTGCAGCAGCTCCTGATGCTGCACGTCAGCAGTGGCAAGAGCCTCCATCACGAGGTTGTGTGACGTCGAATACGATGCAAGGCTGACGAGATATTTGATGGTTGTACCAGTAAAACTTATTTCGCCAAACAGATGTCAAAATGCGCATTTACGAGCTCACTCATCTTATGGTCATGCGCTGGGCTTAGCGGCCGCTGGGTCAGCCGCGGATCTGTAAAGTCCAGAGCTGTATCTGTGTTTGCCCCCTACGTTCTGTGTATTCTGTGGAACTGATTTCTCATCTTCATGCAATCTCGTATTGTGTCCAATTTTGGAAATGCATCATTCCGGGCTGAGGCTTTTGTGGCCGCCGAGCTGAAAATTCATGGTAAGCAGAAATCTCTCGAGAACTTGAATTGCTTGCCACATGGTAGTATATAATCAGATTTGATGTCGTCTTCTCATCTCTTTTTTTCTCATTAACAATCGCACCTCGAATCCTGAAACATCAAGTCAACACAGCGAGACTTCTCCGCTTCAGTAAATTCATCCAATATGAAGACCTTTACCGTAACCGCCATTCTCGCTATCGCAGCTAGCCTTGTCCAAGCTGCACCTGCACAGCAGACACGTCAGTTCGAAGCCCAACTTACTTTCATTGGCGCCGCCGATGGTTCATTCACGCTCGCTGTGCCCACCGACGGAACGGTCTTCCCGATCAGTAAGTTACTACTCCATTCCAGTTCACCCTTTAGCAGTCCCATCGTGAGGAGCTTCAAGCTAAGTCAAACAGCCAATGACCTCAGCGTATCAAAGATTGCATCGCTAGGAGGAGCCACTTGTGCTTTTGATGGTGTCGATGGAAGCCACACTGTCCTTGTGGGCGCGCAGACTGTGGATGTTGGTCCGCCTCAAGTCCAGGTCTCTGGATCATGTAGGGCATTCTAGATGCCTTGGGCAATATTCAACCGGTGCAGAATGACAGCTTGACTGGGTTGAACTTAGACTTATGAGAAAGATAGGTAGTCAGTCTGCTTAGGAGAACTTATAATAGAACATGTTATTGAAGCTCAAAAAAAGCTGTACAGCAGCCTTTGCAAAAGGCACAGCTGGCTCTTGACGCTCCGTACATGATGTTCCAAGTTCAACATCCTCTTGGAATCAACGTAGTATCTCTCCGTTCGTGGAGACTGAACCTTCCCTTTCCTACATCTCCCCATGCTCCAGGCAATATCGCTGTCCATCATCTTCCCGACGATTATTTACTACGACTGTCTCATAATTCGAGACCGATGAGCATGTATCTCTGTCCTCGTGAACATGAAAGCTGCAAATATGGAACTCCTTCCTCGCCACCCCGGCTTCGTGAAACCCTCGAACCCGCGGGTCCTCTCTCGAGCAAATAGGCGGGTACCAATTCTTATCATCTCCCTCCAGTAACGACCTCTGGAAAGCAGCAAAATCCTTGAGAAAGCCTGGGACTTCGAAGATGGGCTCTAGTCTCTCCGGTTTGTCTCCGAATATCAGCCGATACGATACCAAGGCTGCAACGAAGGTACGGATGGGAGCGTCCTTGGTGGTGTGGTGGTGACTGTGTTCGCGAATATCTTCCTGATTTGGTTCAAGGATAGTCGTATCCCTGGCCTGCCTCTCCGTACTTCGCTGCAAATACTGTGTTGTATGAGGTCCATTGTATAGTTTTTCAGGGTGTGGCAGCCTATCAGATCTCCTAGAAGATAGACGTCGATAAGCTGTTCCAGACCGATGACCTCGAACGACTCCAGAGTAAAGACTCCCTTGTGAAGCCAACTAGTCGCCAGTTCGAAGATCCTGGGCTCGACGTCGGGGTGGATGACTTGTAAGGTCGACGCTGAGGTGAAAGTCGTTGCGAAGTAGGAAGATATGGCGCAGATTCGGACGCGATCGATGATGAAGACTTGATAGAGAGGGCCAACGAGGATCTTTATAGTATCGGAGAGTGAATCCCTGCCTTTCATTTAGCATGATAGATCCCATCACATTGGTCGCGCAAGATGGGAAGGACCCTACTCGTTCACAAGTGCCAGGGCCACGTTTGCATCTTCTTCGAGCGTAGCTTCATTCTTGTTCTCAATAACTGGACTTTCTATATCATGTAGATCAGGCTCACAAGGAAGTGGAGAAGCCGTCAAAAGTGTCTGTGTACTGTAGTGCATCACCATTTGTGGGCGTTGTGTCTGTTACCCGAATCTTCATAGAATCCCTGTCCGTTTTGGCAAAAAACGTAGGTCCGTGTTGGTGGGGATAAGTTCAGGTTTGAGTTGCTGTTGTTGTTTGGAAAGAAGCACGACGTTGCAACAAACAACAAAGCTAAGCTAAGCTAGAAGCTCAACGTCACAAGCTGCGAGCGTACTTTCTCCTACTTGAAACTACTATAGTTCTTGATGTACCACCTCCATTCCTCCAATGTATTGTGATCCCAAGGTGGATTCATGCGCTAGGCTGTGGACAAGTGGATATGCCCTCTTTTTGGACTCTAGGACTAGAATTCTTGCAAGGCAACAATTCCCACGCGAGTCGAAATGGCTTTAAAGTGAATGCTCCACGACTCATCCCGCGATCTGCAGCCTGATCAGCTTCGATGAGCAAGCGAGTGAGGGTCCGAGGTGTTGGCCTCTTTTGATCACAAAAAGCTCCCCGTCAGGCATATTCGCGATTTTCATCTCGACTAATTCTTCGACAAAAAGTCTGACCAGTCTGCCGCAACATTTTCCAGCAGATCGACTTCAGCATCATTTCATCAATGTCAGCACCAACTTGGGCTTGGGGAGGGACCGACTCAAGGTTATGCCATGAAGGGGACTTGACTCAGAATGTCTCCTCGAACATCGCAAACCAAGGGACATGGTCATACAAAGACCTCATTTCTGCGATGAACCGAATCGACGAGATTGTCGTGCATACGGAGACGCACACTTTCGCAGCAGGCACGGAAATGGATGGATTATGCAATAAGTTCTCACGACTTCGCATTGAGGTGGCTGTTTCGAATAAGTCAAAGACTAGAACACGGGTCGGCTGGCTGCTTTCGCGCTTACCGCCTTTATTAATTGAGCGGGATCCATCTATGACAGGCTCGATGTTGAGGAAATTTGAGTTGTTCATGAGGCTTCCAGCAGAGATTCGTATAATGATCTGGGATCTGGTTGCTTCTGTGCCAAGGTATGCTTTTCTCCGCACGTCTATCTTTCCTTGGTATTTGTTACTGAGAACTCTCCAGAAAGGTCAAGTTGCTGGAATGCAGTATCAAACCTTACCAGAACAGCTCTGTGCACTGGAACTCCAACGTCGAAGGTCAAACTCGCCATCCCGCTATCTTGCAGACTTGCTACGAGTCCAGGATCGAAGCACTTGGGCGGCACTATACCATGGTCAAAGATCGCTTGCGATATGTCGGATACACGAATAGCCCCACAAAGATGGGCAACCACATGTCAAACACCTTTTACATCAACTTCGATAAGGACATCTTCATACACGGCTCGAGCCAATTCGACACCAAAGACAAAGAGTTCCCTGGCGACCATGGCTTCAACTTCGAACCTCACATCCTCAAGAGAATCCAGCGCATCGAGCAGCTTCCATGTTATCGCGTTGCGTGGCAGACTTACTTCGACTTGTGGGAAGAAACCCTATTCGACGCTGCGATCTTCCGAACGAGTGTCTGGGAAAGCCTCAAGGACGTCACTATCCTCTACCACGATTACTCGCGATATTGGGATACCGATGCCGTGGGATTTGACAAAGCTCGAACCATGTTGGAGAAAAGCTTAAGAGGGGTATTCGAATCTTTTCCCTGTCTCCCTAGAAGTGGGCTTTCGATGTTCTCATCACCGCTCCGTCATCCGATGCCACCGATGAGCTTCGCATTGCACTTCAAGTGGAAATATATTGAAGGACGGGATTACAAGACAGTTGCCTGTGCGAATCGGCCAGAAAGGCGATACCCAGAGGATCCAACTGAACGGGCAGCTGTCCAGGCGGCCGATCAAAGCAACTTTGCTGCCATTCTTGCACGTACACGGGTTGCAGACCGAGCGGCTCTGGCAAAGCTGGCTGCTCGACACAAGTTTGGGAGTTGTTGAGATGTGACTCCTAAAAGTCAGGAGACTTATCACTCCCGTGGAATGTCACAAATAGTCAGTTCCGGACTGGACCACGATGGAGAAGATGGTGAAGGCAAGCCTCTTTCGACTGTATTTTGTACATACTCTTCATTGCGGAGCTGGGACTTGAGACATGTTGTCGTCAAGCGGAATAGATATCAGGCGCATGACCAGACGCGTGGAGAACGAACCAGTGGTCAGAAGATGGCGGATAATTATATGCCTTGACCGAGGGAAATACTGCACAAATTCAAAATAAAAAGTGTGCTTTATCAATCATGATTCCCCAGCCAGGCTTGGTGTAGTCAATTTTAGCTCCATTTTGCTTTCCATACCATCCGTCTGGGCCTGTCCTAAATGTGTCTTTGTTCGTGGACTAAGATAATGCATAGGTAGTAAATCTTATGAAGTCAAGAATCCTCTAAGTCTCAACACAAGACCTCTTGCCCGATTCACTGCCAGTTCAAATGATTATTTCAAATACAGTCGTGAAATTCACATCCTCTGGAAAACATAAATATCGCGTTGCGACTCTATCTGCCAATAGAAATTGCACTTAGTGATGAGCTAGCGTCTTCTCTCGCTTCCATCCGGTATGTCTCATCTTTTCTGCCTCAGGATACTTGCCACGAACCTCTTCTTTCGACTTATATTCGACGACAACTGAAACTCAGCATCAACTTCATAACGTTGAGCAATGTCGGCTGTCAATCCCGAGGATTCTATCGAGACTTCTCCAATGGAAGACGCTGGTACTGAAGCTGTCAATCGACATGCTGCGAAGTCCCAATCCGACAAAGCTGAGGTTGCGACGATTGATATCCATTCAGTTCTGGCAGCTCTTTCGGCTCTTGCCAACATCAAACCTGCTCCCAAGAGAGAAAATAATCATGATATTAGCAAAGATGCACTAGTTCTTACAGATCCATCTTCGTCGTCCAGTTGCGAAGGATTGAGGGAAGCACTTGCCCGAGCTCACTGGGCGAAGGACATCATTCTGGCTCAACATCGAGCCCGCATTGCCGATACATTTAGAATTCGCCCGCTTCTTGCAACCTTACCTTCGCTTTTCATCGAGAAGATGCCAGTGCCAAGCTGTCCACCATTGAAGAAGTTCGGACTATTTGAGAGCCTGCCGAAAGAGGTTCGTATCATGATATATGAACTCATGATCGCCGAGCCCAGGTATCTATCAACTCACCGAAATCAATTGCTCATTTCCCAGATCTTGCTGACCCGTTTCTGTAGATGTATAAAGCTCTTTGAAGGACATAGACCTGGTGATCAACACATCCATCCATGGAACTCGAACGTCGAGGGCCAGTCTCGCCACCCCACAATTATGCACATCAGCCAGGAGGCTCGACATGAAGGATTACGGTACTACACGATCTGCCACGATCGTCGGCGACTCTATATCGAGCTAACCCTCCCAGAGCCGCACGAAACATGGAGAACGGAGGAGTCGCGATGGGTGAACAGGATGGTTTTGCATTGAAGGGCTTCAGAACACATACTTCATCAACTTCAAGTTGGATTACTTCGATCATGGCCAATCGAAATTTACTCCGTCCCCGTACCAAATTGCTGGAGAGGATGACTTCAACTTCGCAGTTGATGTTCTTCAGCAGGTCAAACACGTTCACCAGAGACCATGCCATGAGAAAGCACAAAAGGGGTTTCGAGCCATCACTTTCGCTACGTTTCGGGCCACCCTTATGTTTCGACATAAGCTTTTGGAGAGACTTGCGGCACGTAATCCTCTCCACTGAAGTGTATACTGTATCCGTCACGCAGGAGAGACTTATGTGGGTCGACTTCCAACGAATTCATGAGAGATACGCTCGCAAGCACATGGTAACACAACCCTTCTAAAGTGCCTAGCTAGCAGCAGCCGCAAAGCTCTCGAGCGAGGGGTCCAGATCCATGACTGAGGAGATGGGTCCTGTGCAGGTTGAGCTTCACTTCAAGTGGAAGAAACAAAACAACGCCAACTGTGTTTGCTATGATCCTGTTCCAACTCAAGCAGGATACAAGGCTGTCGAGAAACATGATCCGGACAGGCGTGAGAAGTCAGATGACTGGAATAAATCGATTCTACAAAGATGCGTTGAGCTGTACAGAAGTAGGGGGGATTGAGCTCCTGTTCAGCAGTCACGTTGTTTGCAGGAAGAAGGGGTCAGGCACTACTTTTGGCGAATTGTGGACCACTTGATCCTAGAGTGTTCGTTCCTTCGAGGAGCACGGAAGCTGGCCAACACTCGGTAACTTAAAATTGCAAAGCATCTGAATTAGAGGAACCTCCAAAAGAAGAAACATGAGAACATGAATAAGCAAGGGAAGATCTAAAGAAAAAATGGATACCAAAGGCTTTAAAGTTACGAAACAGCAACAGCTGCATCACCAACCTCAATCACCTTCACTATTCCCTCCCTCTTTTCCCAGGCGTCCTTCTCCCTCACCTCCTTCTCCGCCTTTTCCTCCTCGAACTGCTTATAAACACATTCTCTGACTCTCCCTTGATAAAACAGGACTCCATTCTCCTTGACTGGATTCAGGATTCCCTCACCATAAACGCCTCTCTCGAGATTCTCCTGCGCTTTCTCACAGAGCTCGAAGTCCTCCATGGCGACTTGTCGGACAAACTTGAAGTACTCTTCGAATTCCTCGTCTGTACCATTGTGATAGTAGTCGAAGGCCATTCTTGCGACTCCCTAGACCGAGTAAGTACTCGTGATTAAAGAATACGTAGTTTACAGTACACCAAGAAAAATATGAAGGGAACTCTGCGTACCGGATTGGTTGAAGGCAGAGTGCGAAACGAAGACATGCCGCCTCCGTAGACATTAAGCGTGCAAATCGGGAAGAAGTAGAGAAACAGTCCATCCGCAGGCTTAGTAGGGTCCGCTACATGCTGCGACCATGTCGTATGGTTCGTCACAGAGTAGAAAGTTGGCGGGTAGTATTTGGAAAAGGTGGGGTGGGTGTACTGGCAATGCAGACACTCTTGGAAGCCGTCGATCCTGTGGTGTGTGAGCTAGAAGAGGGGCAAGAGTGGGGTGGGCGGGACTTACATCGTCTTCCAGTTGAAGCGACCTTCATACGAGATGCTGCGGCGATGCGGGAGCTTGGTGAAATCAACGGTGTTCGTAAGCTCTTCGAGGCCGGGAAAGTATTCTTCAAAGCTGGGAGCGTCAATGGAGAGGGTGGCGAAAACGAGACCGCTTGGTGTGAAATGGCTCTTGATGCGGCGATTCTGGGAACGTGTCAGCGACGAAGACCGGACTGCTTTGGAGTCTTACCTTCTCTTCTGCAAATATGACAATGCCATCACTATTGACTTCGTCTGATTCTGGGCTGCGATTCTCGACGATGACCTTGACTTGTGCGATCTCATATACAACCGGCTCGTTCCGGTTCTGGAATCGAGTCACGGGTCCAAGAAAATGCCATGACTACATAACTGCGATTAGTTTGAATTAGAGATAGACAGACCACGGGAACATACCTTTAAAAATACAGCCCGTCTTTCTAATTGATACAGTGCTGGGCTGCAAAACCAAGAAGCTGGGAGGGTTCTACTCAACGAGTCCATGACTGACGACGATGAGGAGAGAATGTTGTCTCTCTATCACAGAGCAGCATGGCTATCCTTATTCTCAAGAATCTAAGTCCCATTCCAAGCACGTATGTCAGATTACGCGCTGGTGTCGTCGTCTGATGCTGTTCAACGTGATGCAGCATAACCGAAACTCTCATTGGTCAACCGTCGATGGAGTCTTCCCGAAAGCGGAAATGCGATCCAGAGACTCCTTGGTTCTCACCAAAACATATGCGGTGCTCAGGAACGCGCGCAAACAATCCTTTCCAAGCAGCTCAAGTCGCCAATGGGAATTGGCACATACCTTCCGCGTCGGTTTGTATTACTCATCGATGACCTCTCAGGTTGCCACGCAGCCGATGCATTATCTGAGACAGGCAAGAATTCTGGGGCTACTCATGATCTCGGATCACGAGGTGCGCCTCGCTCTATTTTCTGGACGAATGCACCAAATCTGGGAAGCTCTTGATAGCAAATATGCATGGTCAGGCATCAAAGATGGGACGATCGTGATAGTGAGGTCATGGGAAATACGTAATTGGCGTGGATTCATGGTCATAATGGAGGTAAGAGTAGAAGTGATCTCAAATCTCTATAAGCATCGGGTCTCGCAAGTGATCGGACGGAAACTCAAGGCTCGGTACATACCACGTGATATTCAGGTCGTAATACTTGCTCACCATGGACAGATCAGTCGTGAACCTGTACACATTGCTATACACACTTGGTGTTAGCATTGTGCTGGCCATTGCCTATTCTCTAAGATCCGGCGTTGTGGAAGGTCTTGCACAGAAAACCACAAAGTCTTTCTCTCGACCCAAAGCAGCAGCTGTAGCCTATGATGCACAAGTGGCAGGGGCTTTCGACGATCTGAGGCAATCCCCGAGCTGGTGGTCAGATAAAAAAATCTTTGAGCTCGAGAGACGTGCAATATTCAGCAAGGTAGGTGTGCCGGGCAAAACATTAAGCAAACCACTGATGGCACAAGACTTGGTTATTCGTGACCCATGCGTGCAGATTCCAGAAGCCTGGCGACTATCGAACTTTCGAGATCGCTGGATTCTCGTTCGTTGTCATTCTCGGAAAAGACAAACAGCTCCGTACATTCCACAACGTATGCCGGCACAGAGCATATGCTGTAACCAAGAAAGAATCCGGCAGCTCGACAGTGCTTGGGTGTAGGTACCACGGTTGGAGCTACGACACTAAAGGAAAACTGGTCAAAGCACCAGAATTTGACAAAGTGCCAGGATTCGACAAGGAGATGAATGGTCTTTGGGAGATCAAGACTGCTGTCTCCCAATCGATGGTCTTCGTGAACTTTGATGCAGCAGCCAATGTCGCTCCTTTGGATCTCGGAGACATCGAAACTCGGCTCAGAAAATGGAGTTTGTCCCAAATGAAGTCCCTGGATGATTGGAAGGTAGAAGGAGCATTCAACTGGAAACTTCTCGGTGTGTGCATCCCAGCGTGGCAGACACTTGATCTCCATCTCACTGTCCCTTACAGGTTCCTTGGCAACAAAGGTGGAAAAGAAGCAGCCATTTTGGACCACGATTTTGTCTTTCCTCTCGGGAATGAGCCACGATGACCTCGAAATAGGTCATACAACGATGGTGCGGAGAATTGTGCCCGGCGTTGTTTTGATACTCAAGGCTGTACCGAAGTCTGCCAAGAGCACATCGGTACAATGCAGCATCTATGCAAGGGAACATCAAGCCCCGATAGACATGTCTTCGCTAAAGAGTGAAGTAAACTGGGAAATCAAGCAATTGGCAGCCAAACAACAACGGATACTGAGAAATCAAGAGCCTATCATGTCGCTGGCTTCCTCGGTCGCCAGCCAAGGAGAAATCAACAGGCTGCTAGGTGTCCATCTGGATGCAGAAAAGCAAGCTGGAGGGGAGATCCACCCCGCAGCAAGGGAGCAGAGCTTTTCGCGAGGAGGAAAAGCGGATGATGACTGTAAGAAAATCCTTCGATTGCATGATTGTCATTGTATGACATGAATACTGAATTCGATAGTCTGTCGAGAGCTTGAGAATCCTGTGTCAACTTGTAGCGCAAATGCGAAGGGTCTCCTCGATTGGTAATGGGGATCAACAATGTAATGGTTGATACGAGGAGAGGGATGCGTTTGACGGAGTGAGGGTTCCATGGTATTGTATGGGATTATGTGGGATCGGTTGTCGGGTATTCCTCTGTGATGAAGGTTGATGTGCAGAAGGGATGAGGTCCGAATAGATGCTAGATATAGCCGAGATTTTACCGACCTTGACGCGTCTCGTTTCTTGGTCTTCGTCCTCGATAGCTACTTCTCCAATTCTCCTCTCCTATCTATCACAGCAACCAACCCGTCCTGAAGATCCGGTTACGCGTAGGGCTCTCCATCATCAGGATCTGCCGCAGAAAACACTATCGTATGGAGTAGTATTCTATGCCCAGGTCGCGCGGCGTGTCTAGCTTCGAGATATCTTCGAGCACCCCAACCAAGACCCCAACCTTCCTATCCACGATCTCAATACTTGGTGTCAACAAACTCTCAAGCAGCAATCGCGTACGAAGGACGATGTCCGTGGAGGTGGTCATGCTGTTTGGATATATCAGTCATGGAAAAATGGGCTACAAATTGTCTATCTGTTTGATACACGGCTGCAAAACACTAGCTTCTCTCCTAGCTGCTTTTGTTTCTCGATTTTTGTTCATTTTCTTAAGTCATGCTAGCATGCTATGATGCTTTTCATGTTTCTTGTCCTTCTAACCCTGTGTTCCGCAGCAGTAACAATAGCAATCTTCAAAGCTCAATCCAACCACTGTTCCGACTCTCAATGCCTCGAAATATCCCACTAGTGTCCGGATTTTGACTCCTACATCGATCGCATGCAGTTCCAACGATTGAATATATATTTTCCACGCACCCTTGAGCGCGTAGTCAATTTGTCAGGGTCAGTCGAGAATTGGGGAGGATCGCAGAGGATAACAGGACTTCGGAAACCTGCCGGATCTGCAAAAGTCGAGGAAGGTTGCTGTTTGGCCATCGCATATGGAAAAGCATGTTGTATTGGAGCATCGTGATTGCAGCGGGCAGCTGTAGTCCTTGTGTCTCTGCCACTCCGGGTGGCAGCCTAGATCAGGGCGCAGTGGCAGCGTATCATGATTGGCTTGGAATTGGACTGACAAAAAGGAGAACATCGGCATTCTCACTGATGGTGGACCATCCTTTGGTGATCGGTTCTGCCCGGGGGATCTGCGAGCAGCTCTCCCTGCGCGTATCCACGATCGTTTCTCGTATCAATATCTATCGGAACAAGTGTTGATTGTGTAGAGCCAGCCACATCGCCTGTTTTGCCCCATTCTTCAACTTCGCGTTGTCAGATAACGAATAGTATTGGTCCAGTATCGGCGTGCATGCCCTCCCACCTTTGACCGTGCCCTTGGGACGTTATCTTGGTCTCCCCGTCTTGAACTGCATTAGTGTGCAGCTCAAGCTTCGAGCTGGATAAGACCTTGCTGCGATATGTATCATGGACGCTGATAGCAGGAGCGAGCTGGCCCCCTTCAAAGGTCAATACGGATGGAGTTTCCCAAAGTGGCTGCAATACTGGCCAGTCGCCAACCTCCAGATTTCGGAGCCGACGTTTTTCACTTTCAATCCATACGAATACCCATGCATATTGACTTTGGTAATCGCTTATCGCACTCGCCTCGGCATTCTCATTCTGGCTACTCTTATCACTACTAAGCTTTCCTACCCCTCATCAGCGGGGTCCAAAATTGCTTAAGCATCCTAAGCTTCTAGGGTACTTCAATCCCTCCATTTCTTCTCCTCTTAGTGTTCCCGTACTTCTAATTGCACTGCAACTTCGACCTCCCTCTTGATAATTATAGCGCCTACAATCATGGAGAAAACTTCGGACAACATGGACAATAGCATTGAGCCAGTCCCAGATTCTGCGGATCATGACTCGATTGAAGAGACGAAGAACGTCTTTGGCAGTGATGAGTACCAGTTGGCGAAACTGGGATACAAGCAAGAGTTCTTTCGTGGGCTTGGTTTGTTCGAGAACTGGTAAATATTTCCCACAAGTCTCAGAGATGACTACTGACGTATCAACAGGGCAGCGACTTTCACTGTAGGGTCGCAAGACGTATCTTGAGCGGCCTTGAACTAATGCCGGAGCAGTCCATGAACTTCGCGAGTGGAATTCCGGTACTGTTTGGCTGGGTTATGTACACAGGTGGTCCGACAGCCGCATTCGCGAATTGGACAATGATAGGATTCTTGTCGTTGATTGTGTCGTTCTCTATGTCCGAGATCGCAGCTGCGCTTCCGACAGCAGGCGGCATCTATTACTGGTCATATGCACTGGGCGGCGCTGAATGGGGGTATTGTCTCCCTCCTTAGGACCAACATTACACCTCGCTGACAGGGACCAGTCCGTTTCTCGCTTGGATGACTGGCTGGTGGTAAGTACCACAACCTCAACAATAATGTCCATCTAACAACAGTGCAGGAATTGGGCCGGATGGGTACACAAAGCTACCCCACAGATGCACTTCATCACAAACTTACCTTCTACAGGTTTCCGTTGTCCCTGGGGTGCAGCAGGGTTCAACAAACTTTCTACTCTCCGCCTTACAGATTAAGTATCCGGCCGCCGAGATCCTGGACAAAGGATGGTTCGCATGGCTGCTGACCTCAATTGGAATGTTTTTTGCGATGGCGCCCAACGTGATCAATCAACGTGTCCTGCAGTGGTACTTTCGCTTCGCAGTCGTTATATTTCATGTCCTCGTCGTCATGTACTGGATCTGGTTCCCTATCCGGGCCTCTCAAGAGGGTGGCTTCCAAACAGGGTCCGGCGTCTTTGACCACTTCTACAATGGCATCAATCTCGGCGAGGAGAAGCAAGCAAGCGATGCTTACTGTTGGACTATTTCGGTTCTCTTCGGCGCCTGGGTGTTCTATGGCTACGACGCTTCTGTGCACTTGGCTGAAGAGACTCAAGGAGCTTCTGAGGTCGTGGCCAAGGGCATGTGGATGGCAACACTTTCTGCTTGGGTCATGTCAGTCCCAACACTGATCATCATTCTCTTCTGTATCCAAGATTTTGATGGCATTATCAACGGCTCCTACGCCAACAACTGGGCTGCTTATCTCGTGCAACTCGTGGGGCAGAACGGTGCCGTAGCAATCCTCTGCCTGCTCTGGGTTGACTCAACTTGTGCCACTGCATCATGCTTCATGTCTGCTCAACGCGTTACATATGCTATTTCTAGGGATGGTATTCTGCCAGGAAGCAAATACTTCCGCCGATTGAGCAAGAAGTCACACAGTAAGCCCCCATACTTCCCCTTCGGCGTCTTAGATGCTTCAGAAAACTTTTGGAGATATGTTTAGGCAAGCACGCATTGCTGACTCTACCGCTACTCAGTGCCCATTCATGCCGCCTTTCTGGTTCTCGCAATGTCAATCGCCATTACTACTGCAGTGATCGGCTCCGTGGTCGCTTTCAGTGCTATCACGGCGACGGCCACCATCGCCACTAACGTGTCCTACCTGTTCCCAATTCTAGCACGCCAAACCGTCGGCCGCAAGACCTTCACGCCAGCAAAGTGGAACCTTGGACGTTTCTCTCTTCCCGCTGCCATTATCACAAGCTGCTACATCACGTTCCTTGTCATCGTTCTCCTTCTGCCGCAACTGTACCCTGTCACTGCGGAGACTCTAAATTATGCGCCCATCATGATTGGTGGGATCAGCATTATCAGCCTTGTGGGGTGGTGGTTGCCGTTTGGATACGGTGGGAGGGCATGGTTCAAGGGACCGCAGAGGACTATTACTGTTGAGGAGGTGGAAAGTGGTGTTGTTATCGAGGGAGTTGATGTCAAGGCTTGAGGTGGCGGCACCCTGTTCACATTTCGTAAAGGAAGCAAAGTAAAGACCTTTGTGGTTATTGAAGGTGTCGCTCCCTTTCCATGGAGTTGTTGTTCAATGCATAAACTTTTGTCTATCATACAACGTAGCAATCAAGGCCAGCACTTGGCCACCGCTCAGCGGTACTCAGCTGACCCTCTTTCGGAAATGTCCCTTCTGATGTCGACCAGCGATACAACCAAAGGTATCTTCCATCTCAAACAGCGTGAGGAGTTGATTTGGCAGGCTCCTCTGTCAGATAATTCCTTGAATATCGTGGGATAATGTCCATTTGGCTGCATGGAAGCGTTACAACAGCGGGAGAGGGGTCAAGATCTTCACCGAAGTCGTTTGGCCAGCGAGTCCCAATATGGATGTCTCTGAAAGGAACAATTGTAGTGATCACGACTCGGCTCATGGCCATCGCTACAGTACGTCTGAAGTGACACACAAAGCTGCAACGACTCAAGGCCCCACCAACGTTGTCCCCGTTGGGACACGTGTGATGAATCAAGCACTGTGTAAGCTGTCGAATCGAGGCCCTATTAAGGAAAATCGCATCAAACCCAACGCCTCTATAGTGTAGTTGTTCAAAGCGCTAGCTGCGGGACTAGTAGGTTTGATCAAGCGTGTAGCTTGCCTTAGTGCGCCTTGACCAGTGTGGAGCCGTGATGCTGTAACTCGTAGTGATGTCATCCCCTGTCAACGGTTTACAAGGTAGCCTGGCAACGAAGATATCGCGTTCGAAGTTGATATAGATGGCGTTTCCCATCCCTAGAGACCTCTTTGGGGTGACGATTGTGGGCTTCTCTCTCGAAGTGAACTCACTGTCTTGCACGGCCACCTACCGCAAAGGCCTCGTCCTCCTGGTCTGAGTCTGGGTCTTCCAATCTGTCAATGTGTTGTGGCTCTCCATAGCACTGAGACGGCCACCTACGGCGCTGAAGCTTCGACTGCCAGTTGCAGAGTCTTGATTAGTCACTTGATAGTGCTGGCAATGAGATCGTTGGCAGAGAGCATGTATCACAGCTTTACACAGCATATAAGGAAATTAACACGATTTGCTTATTTACCACCTACTATGGCAAATGTCATCTTTTGCTTGGCTTCCGACTCATTCGCCCTTTTATTTAGCTTCTTCGTCTTTGACTTCAAGTCAAGGTTCCACCACTTGCCTTCATTGAAGACCAGCCAGCAATAACAATCCATTGACTTGTGCTTTGAGCACTCCCTAAGCAGCGAGTCTTCCCGAATCTTTCTGAACCCAGCACCAGTAAGTAGGTCAAAAATGATTTTCTTCTTCGCCACGACTCCTTCATAGAATTCCACGCAATAGCATTTATCGGTATCGTGAAACTGGCAATTCTCTCCAATAAGGGCAGCCTCATCGTCGCCCTTATACCAATACAGGTGCTCGCCAAGATAAGCGCTGGGGTACATCCACCGAGGGAGTTCTCTAACACAGAATAATCTGAACCCAACCTTATTCGCGGTTCTGGGATCAGGAGTTCGAGATTCGATGTAGGCATGCCACCGCAATTGGCGCTCTGATGGACGGAAGAATTCTTTCAGTTGCTTCACCTTCCCGGCTGTACTCCTCTCGCACCGTTTTCTTCCTCCCTCGAGCCGCTGAATAACACCGGTGATCGATTTCTTGAGAGATTTGTAGATCCTGCCGTCGTCGCCGATTGATGATGCGGGTGCTCGCTTCGAATCATTTTTGGTTGCACAGTTTTTCTCCGGCAGCCTCGCAATTTGTACTGCTGTAGCCAAGAGAGAGTCGGTAGGAATTCTCCGAGACACTTTGTAAAACTGATCTTCATCTGGTATAGTGGTGACAGACTCAAAGTTTTCTTGCAAACCCGAGGTATCATATCCTTCCCGAAAGGTTGCACCGGGAGGGATAAGGTCAGTCTTTGAAGATGGCCGATAAGGTGGTGGAGGTGGTAGGTTCGGTGAGTTCAGCGAACAATTGCAGCACTGGCAGCGGTGATCTGCTACTTTTTGATTCGAAGTAGGCTCCATAATCATGTAATTGTACTGACATTGCTGTGAATAACGGATGAAGAAACAACTTAGATTCTCCTATGATATAGCAAAAATTGTGCGGACTTAGCGAAAGACTAAATCTTGTCGGCGCGATGTGATGAACAGTGGTAGCGAGTCTAGCTTCCGAGCCAATTTCACCCACGCCAGTAGTTCACATCTCTTCATCTGGGTGACATTCTGGTTAGTTTCTCAAGTTATGACTTCGCAGTATGATTTTTCCTTGAGTGCATGGGATGTGGAAACAGTTCCTGAGCATGAGCAAAGTATTACTCATCATTAATGTTTTTTCTTTTCTTTGATTTAATCAGCCTGCCTTGAATTTAAGCGAGTTTGTAGATAACATCACGTCACGAGAATTAATTTTGTAAGTGAACATCATGATCTGGAAATTGGCATTCACTTTTCATTTATAGGGATAGATTAGAGAGTATCGATTTATTGTCTAATGAATGTCACCCGACGGCAAACCCAATGCCCAGCTACAAATTGCTAACGATTATCCTGGAACGCGGATGTCCGCTCAAGACAGCTAGCTCATCAAACACCATGCCATGCAGCCATGGATCTCCAGAATCTCCTCCATTCGTAACTATCAATCCAATACTTCATGTCTAGTAGGATAGTCTAGTCCTCAGCTGCTGGCGGCGCAGGTACTAGATCACAACCATAGCTATCTCCATGAAACCACAGCTCAAAATTCAAATCAATCAACCTATGATTCATTCCCTTCTCTCTCACTCTTGTGACGAAGACTTCCTCATACTTATATGCAAATTCGTGACGAATCTGGGCTTCAACAACACCATCTGATAGAGTCTACTTCTCGTCTCCGACGTTGAAATCGACAAGCGGGTGGTCGTCTGTGATTCTGGCGACCTTAAGCAAGTTCAAGGGCAGTCGCATCAGGCGGCCTTCTGGCCAGACCTGGATCAATCTCTCAATTCGCTCGATGTACTTGATGTCCCAATTATAGCCGTCTGCTGGGTGGTATGTGCGAGGTCGGATGGGCTGGGCGACTTGGCGGGAAGTGGCGGGCCCCTTAGGTACATCGAGGAAGAACGTATCTGCTCTAAAGTTGATGTAGATGGTGACTGGCTTGTCGGTGTATGGATCGGGAACTCCGCTCGGGAATAGTCTGTAGACCTTCAGACCCTCCTTCCGGCTTTCCTTGCAGGCTCCCAGTATGCCAGGGTTGACCGGATGTCCTTCCATGACAGAGTCCGAACCGTAAGGGGCAGTTCAAGTTTCGATCTCAAAGATCTTGATAAGTCGAGAGTGGCGAGCTGCTCCCTTCCACTTTGTCATTGTTAGTAAAGAAATACCCAAGCGTCGTGAACATTGTGAAGATTGCAGTGAATATTCTCTCAATGTAAAGGGTAGACATTCGTTGTAGTGGTATAGAATATTTGGACTCACGACCATTGTTTGTATCTCCTGGGGCAACTTTGGGAAGTGGTCGAACTTATAGAGAGCATTGAGCGCGGGGACCTGGAGACTTGGGAGCTTGTCAAGAAGCGTTTTAAGACGCGACATCTTGGTGTTCCTACATACACTGAGAACGCGGTCCTGAGGGATCCAAAATCTTGTTGTTGCTCAAACTTTGAATACCATGTTTTGTGCAATGTTTTTCTTGAGAAGCGAGCCACTAGTGTTCATGGGTTGTTCAGGTTGCTCAATTTTGTGTCACGTGCTTCCTCATGGTCGGAACAACCTAAGAACTCGCCATGCTATTGGGGTGAATGCTATCATGATTCATTAAGAATGGATTCGCTTTTTGCTATGTCAAACTTATCTGCCTTCCAAAAGACCTGTCTGCCTTGGTTGCTTGTCCGGCAGCCACGACCATGTGAAGTCCATTTCTTTGTAGCGAACTCGCGGCCTGCTCTTCTCAATTTTCGTCTGAAGTCTAGTTCTGCAAAATTGCCTCGACTCCTCGAGTTTCAGTGCCTCCTCCATCGTCTCAATCTCAGCTTCGCTATTCAATTTCCAGATATGGTACTTCCGTACGCTGAGAACCTTGAAAGGCGCTCTACAGAGTCTCGAAGGGTCGCTCATCACTAGCTCAGCATGTTGAATTCTCTCCATAGTATCTATGGATAGGCTGAATCGATCGGAACCAAGCGATTGCCGTCTCTCGGCTACTTGCTGACGATTGAAGCCGAATGGACCGCAGGATGATGGTCTCCAATGCAAGCATAGGATGAAGCGATCTACCTTGAAGTTGATGTAAAGCTTCTTCGTCTTCTCAGTCAGTGGCCATCCGTGGTGAGCCGTGGAGCTCTTGAGGTCTTGGGCCTTCTCACTTAAGAGCTCATAAAACTTGAGACCCTCAGATCGAGATACTTTGCTGGTGTGCATAATCGAAGGCGTATTTGACTGGCTCTTTATGTTCGAGGGCCAAGGTTTGGCCATGGCCATGTCGAAGACCAGAACGACTCTAGACGGTGATGCGATAAAAGCCCAAATCATGCAACGTAACTCTGTTGGAAGCTTCGGGATTAGTGGAAAGCTTTTCAGTGCTGCGCCTCGAGAGGAGAGATCTGTTTCGAGACGCGGAAGTTGCGTAAGAAGAGACTCAAGGCGGTGCGAGCTTGGTTCAACTTGAAGTTTGGCCATCGCTCGATCTTTTTAGATTTGATACAGCAAATAGTCGACGGTGATAAAAGCTGTTCTGGAAGCCTGAATACTCTCGAAGGCTCCAACTGGATATCAGCGTAATGATTTAGCCGAAGTCTAGCGTGAGTGTTTTGTGCAATGCTCGGGTTCTCGACGGCTTCTTCTAATTAGGGTCTGGGTTACGCTAGACTACGAGCTGGTGACAGTAGCTTATCACTATTACACTTTAGCACCATTTACCTCAGTCTTTTTCGATGAATGAATTTACAAACCACGACCTCTGGACAATAAGAAGTGAATTTCTAGACTCGGGGTATTTGCAGTACGTCTCTCTTCAGTTGGGCAATTGAATGTTCCCTGTCTTTCACTTCCCGCCGCCATTTTGAAACTTATCGCTGTTCGGGGCCGTGTACCAATACCTGCCTAGAAAGGTACTATTGATCGTAGCCGTTGCAATTGAATCGAAACTTGATTGATTACTAAAAGTAGGTTTGTGATGTTCCGTCTTCATCGCCTGCCAGAGTGATTTGGATTCTTATTCGGATCTACAGCAGAAGCTGTAATCAACGAGTATGACGAAGTCTGTTAGCAGCAAAGGCTGACATATTTTTCAAGAATATTAAGAGAGGTATTGTCTAAGACTTGCGCGAGTACAATAAGAAACGAACAGTTCTCAGAGAACTACCAAGTTGTCTATTTTAGTGCGAGAGTCACTCGATGAGATGCAAGATAGTGTGTATGTGTCTGAGATCCCCTTCTCAACTTAACACAAAAGTACTGTATTCCAGAGTTTCCCGAGTGATACTGCTCTTTCCCTATTGCGAGGCTCCTCGAAGAGCTAACTTGAAGACTCTAAACCTCCATTGAGCTCATTATGCGCCAGCAGATCTGGTAAACCCATCCATCCAACAAACGTATCTTTCCAGCACATACGCTGTTTCTGGACAAAGGCATCCCGAGCCAAATCTTGAAGAATGAAATTGGTTGGCCTCACTCGAAGGATCCAGCCCGTGCAATTAAACGAGCAAGTTGAAGTTGCTACAGGGGCATCTTTCAGTACTGCCTCAAGAACAAAGCTGTGTGTGTCTTCCGGCTCGATAAAGAGGTGCAGATGTCGGACTCGTCGACGAATTGTCCAGTCGAGGTTACTATCGACTTCAATCGACCATGAGCACAGAAGGTCAAATATCTCGGACTGCAAGACAAAAATGTCAATGTTGAACTTGATATAAACCATGTTGGCGCCCGATATAATCTTCTTTCCCTCGTTGATTGCGCGATTCACAGTCGAAGGAGCACTAGTCACAACTAGTCTTGTTTAAGCGCAAAGCTCGTAGAACTTCGATCCCACAGCTCGCGACTCTCGTGTGGCCTGCATTATCCCTGATTGCTTTGCCTGGCCTTGTATTTGGGTGTTACAATGGGTACTCAAGCAGTCCGTAAAAACGAGCTTAATTAATCGACGTTCACGGCGCGCAGCGAAGCTCCAGATCGAACCTCAAAGCTCCTTGGGTAGACGGCTGAAGGATGGGAATGTGCGGCGAGATGTTGACTCCTCAGGGATCTGAAGTTGGGGTAGCTTGGCCAGGAGAATGTGAAGTCGAGGCATGTTAAGTGATCGGACGATGATTTCGCTGGGGGTTGGCTGGGTCGATCTGTCTGAATGTTTGGTATGACTCGATATACGATGTAGATTAGTCGAGGCGAAAACGAAGAGCCGCATTCATCGTCAGCATAGCATGGATGTATACTCAATGTCAGTCTAGCACCGGAAAACTTAAAGAGAACCGTTCTCCATATGGGTTGTGCGAATCTTTTCGACCTGCCAATGCGATTGTCCACCGAGAATTGAGAGGATGGCTCTAACATTTGTAGACTTTCACTAAATTCAACAAGCAGAAGAAGCTACCCAACAAGATTCACAACGTGGTCCAGTCGAAATCAAACTTGCAGGGATAGAAGGCGCCATTCCACACTTTGATGACCAGATGTACGATGTGTAAAAGTGTCTTGCTGGAATATCAACTCGAACAGCCATAGACTAAAACATTGTCTTTAATCATGCTTGCTGACACCAATGTGCCGCGCTATTATGTCAAGTTCAAGTCGACCTGTTAACAAGTTTTACTTCATCTGCAGAACCAAATTCATACCACCGCAACGTCCCAACTGGTGAGCGGGACCCTCAACGGCATCGTATCTAGGAAGTGTAGCAAAGCTTTCATCACACTAACTTTGACCTGCCTCTTGTGGATCCCAGCCTCTAGTTCGCTCAACCTAGCCATCACCTCCTTCGACTTCGTATCCAATTCCAGCCTGTAGTCCCGAATGCCTGCAACCCAGAACAGCAAAAGCGGGAAGCTCATGCCCAGCTCCTCCTTGTAGACCTGCTGAACTCGCTGAACCCATTGGAGCTGGTAATGCTTGAAGTTGTAATCGTAGATGTGCTCCGATCTGCATAAGTGCTCTGTGGCAGGAAACTTCTCTACCAAGAAGATATCGCAGGCGAAGTTGACGTAGAGGTATGTTCCGTTCATGTCCATAGCAATTTTCTTTGCCTTCATGAGATCCTCCTTGGGCGTATTGGACCATTCCAGGGCTACTTGGCCTGGGGCAAGTTGCATCTTCTCGTAGCAACGTTTGTAGTGTTTGGAGGCTATGGACTTAGATTCGCGACAGGCGCCGATGATTCCAGGGTGCTTGGACTGGCCTGGTATTCTTGAGTCCCAGTTTTGGTTGAAGGATGGAGCATAGCGGTCGAGTTCGATGAGTTTGACATATCGGGTCTCGAAGGCTGCGAGTGTCCAGATGCGATGTCGAAGTTCTGTGGATAGCTTGGTGAAGAATGTGAACTCTTGAAGGTCGACTATCGGGAAAATGAGAAGTCAGTCCTGGCGAAGCCTCATTGCATGCGTCCAAAGCTTCTACGGTTCGAATACGACATGGAAAAGCGCGTCTGCTCCAAAATATGAGACTTTCAGGAAAGATGACCACTTACCTGGAGGAGGTTCTGGAATATCGAGTGTGGGGAGCTGGGCCAAGAGGACCTGGAGCCGTGAGACTCTTGTAGGCATGGCTCGATATTAGGTCTGAATTGACCTTTGAGGCAAGAAAACCAGCCTTTGAGATGCACTTTCGAGCTTCACCTGAATTACGGCGTCCGAGAGCGTTGCTGTTGCAAATTCTCGGAAGAGTCGCTTCGGTATACGCGCTAACCAAAATAGGGGTCAATAGTCAACAGATCTGCCGGGGCCCGATCCGCACGATGAAAAGCAACACGTTGAACACACAATTCCAAGATTCTTCCAATAACCGACGCGTGAGCAGCTTTGGCGCGAATGGAATGTGGAAGAATATATCATCGTTGGTACCATTAGTAGTCTTTTACAAGTATTTCAGTAACAGCTAT
The DNA here is from genome assembly GCA_002685535.1 of Deltaproteobacteria bacterium. GTDB lineage: Bacteria > SAR324 > SAR324 > SAR324 > NAC60-12 > Arctic96AD-7. Next base: position 40,300 of record NYXK01000188.1, on the reverse strand, counting down.
CGTTCTTTGGGCGATTCTATGCTTCAACAGCATAGCATCTAAGTAGCTCATATCTCACATCCAGAATCCAACTAAGTCTTGAAAACTTCATATGACATCGCTTTAGCTAATGCAAAATGAAAAGTTTAATTCCATCCAGGGTCCTATTACGTCTTTCCCTCGTGGTACTAACAATCCCTCTGCCACCTCGAAACAATGATATTAAACCCACCGGTACCGAATATTTGCCCTCCAGCTACCCAATATTTCCATCTAAAATCCCACTTCCGACACTGATCCAAGACATCCTGTGCAATCGAAGCCAGATAGCGGCAGGAGGGTGCGATAGGATGGTTTTTATCATTGCAAAGTACAATGGCGGCTTCGTTCTCACAACTGAGCTTCGCGCTGGTTCGAGCGTTGATGTAACAGTATGGCATGATTGCGCTGATGCCGAGGAGCTCTTTGATGGCTTGTGAAGTCGTGCGGAGGCGAACGGCAGCCCACGGTTGGCCGGGAACTGGGATGCGATATGTTTTGTCCTTGCTGGGTCAGCATTACTTACATGGGTGAAAGTATCACAGTGTTTAGCGTACTTTTGATCGTCTTTCTAGAGAAGTACCTAGGATCGGGCAGACTTGTGCTGGAGACGCGACTTGAGGAATGCCCAATTTGGGGTCTGTACCAGCCAGCTGCTCCAGGACCTGCTTGATAGTACCAGTGAAGCTGAATTCTGTACCGACGATAGAGTGGCCAAGTTTAATATGTACCAGAGGGCAAGGCATGATGAGACTGGCTGGCGATGAAGTATCTTCAACTGGGACGCCAATAGTCTGGGGTACCAAGGATGAGACTGGCAAAATCAGGATCAATAATGAGAAAAGGAGCAGCATGGTCGCAGATGATATCGAAGATCTGTTATGGATTGCAAGGGAGGGAAACGGTTCGGAGATCGCCTGTTCTTCTTCCCTGTAGGTTCCGTGGGAGGTGCTCGAAAGAGGTCGACCTGAATGGATAAAGTTCAATATGGCCTATCACTTCTGAATGATGAATGAATCATTCTGCGACTCTTGCTTCGTCTCATTCTCTGGCGCAATGAATGTTGAGAAAGGATATAAAATGTGGAGGATCGCCTTGAAGGCTTGGCGGCCAATTACGCGAAAGTCAATATTCGGGCACAGCAGATCATGAGACCGACAAAGCAGCTCCCAGATCGACGTACTTAGCAAAGAATCTCGATCCGCGACAAAAATCTTACTTCCCCATGCCTGCTTTAAGCTAATAATGCGCTATCACTAGTCATCAAAGATTTCTCAATTTACTGCTCAACTAGCGACTTCTTTTATTAGACAACATTCCAGGTCCTCTAATTGCAGCAACTCTCCCAGTCAGTCTTCCATACGTCCCAGTCATCCGGAGCTTTTACCACCCAGGTGTCTTCTCTCACGCTGATGACAATCAAGAGCATCCGTTTTGAACGGCTATTTAGTCAGCAATTTCCTTTGGAACGGGAGATCTGATTGGCTTACCCTTGGCGTACAGAGCAAAGTTATCAGCGTTAGCCAAAGACTGGGCACTGGTCAATCTGGTACTGGCAGCATATCCGTATGCATAGTCCTGAGTCCCTGGGGAGTAGACAGCGGGAGTGTGAGTGAACTCATGGATAGTTGTTCCAGCTCCATCAATACCGTATGAGCAGCCTGAGGTAGAGGTGGCGTAGTTGAAGAATATTGGGCAGTTGTTCACGAGATTGAGGGAAGGAATGGCATAGCTGTGAATATTAGTATGAGCTTTGTCGAGATTGAGAGCAGGTATACACTCACGCTACCGTGTTGGAGGAACAGTATCCATATGGATCAGTGCAGTAGTAAGTGGTTCTTCCAGATGTGCTAGACCCACACTCTGTTGCAATGGCGCTGAATCTAGCAGAAACAGCGTTTCGGGTGGCTGTCGCGGTGGTCTTGAAGAAAGTGTTGAAGAGAGTGGCAGATCCAGTCCTGGCAGCAGTAGCCGCAAGACGAGCACGGGTGACACAGCTTATATGTTGTTAGTTATCACAGCAACGAGGGGAGTCTTGGAGTCCATACGCAGTGTACGCATTCAAAGTTGAAGTGCGGCGGGTGCCAGTGCAAGAGCTCTGGAGAACTGTTCTTTCCATAAGAGCAGGCAGAGATTTGCGAACTTTCTTAGCTGCCTCCCCATCGACTTGCAGCTCCAAAGTGTTGGACTTGTAGGTCACAGCATCTTTGGAAAGCTCATTGGATCCAATCTCAGCGTAAGCAAACGCACCCTCGGCAGAAACCGAATACTTTCCAGTCTCAAGATTGAAAGTCGCTGCGGCGCTGATCTCGGTCTCGTAGGTGGCACCGGCTTCAAGAGTGTAGAATACTTCCTCTGCCAGGTTGGTATATCTTTGAAAGTCATCAGACAAATTTGACCTTAATGGGAATAATTGCAATTTTTCAAACTCACTCTACAGTTCTCAAGACACCTTCGAAAGGCAATGCCTCCTCACCAGAGAAAACGTTGATCTTCTCTACAGGTGCATCATCAAATATCGTTCCATAAGTGAACAACTTTAATGCCTTGTCGCCAACATTCTTAATGACAGCCTTGACCTCGGCATTGCCGATTTCAGTAAGAGTCACTTCGAGCCCAGCATTGCGTTTGGAGATGTGGTCAAGAACTGTGGCGTTGATCGCTGCTGCGAGTGCAAGGAGAATAGAGGCTTTGTACAGCATTTTGAAGTAGTTGAGACAGCAGAGATCGATAGTTGAAGACTGGATGAAGACCGAGTGGAGACTCTTGAAGGTCATGGAGAAGTGATGCCAGAACGGAGATGTGGTCTTCTTATACAATTTCCACAGCCTATTCCTCTCATGTGCTCGAGGCAATTTAGAGGCACCTTGAGGGCAGTTGCACACTAACTTCAATCGATTCCACCAATCTCATCGTCAGCCTCATAGATTCAATTTCAGTTTGAACAGCCTCCAAGCATTTACCACGGGCTGCTAATTCAAAGCAGAAGGTCTCAAATATCAAAGTCTTGGTTCACTGCAACTTTATCTATCAAGAACGGAGCCTTTGTCAGTATAGGAAAGTCAAGACAAGAGGCAGGATCCCAAGACAAGATCGACAATCGCTCACGAGATCGTGCTGTGCATCTAGATCTGGAAGGAGGTTGTGAGGATACAACTACGGGACGGAAGTAGACTTGGAATCTCCACTACCCCTGAAGTACCTAGCCATTCCTACAATGATAAGCGAGGTTGGAGATGATCCCTTGAAATAGAGCCCTCAAGGAATCACTTCGTAAATCGCGATGATTTTCTTCTAACCTTTAATTCCGCATATATGCGTCTATGTGCACCTTCCCAAGCTCCCATTTTGTTTGAAACTTCTTTTAATTATCTTCAAAGCCCACCATAACTAGAGACCGGGTGGGAGCGAGGTCTTCAGAAGCAACCTGTTGTCACAATTCCAAGAGCCAGCCAAGGAACTAGTTTGCTTGTCAATTTCTTGAGTGATGACTGATCAAGAATGACTGCCGTCTGCCCATGCTAACCGATGATTTTATCAGGATAGGTGCGGTTTGAATCCTTTAGGAACAGGAAATCACAAGAAGACTGTCACTTCACCGGCTTACTGGATAACATTGCGCGTGTTCATTACTGGAAACGGACCTCGCGATTGATAGCTACTACTAGTATTTATCATGACAGTGAATTTGAGCTAAGCGAGAGCTTGCTCCAGGTGTTGAACACGACCCGGGACTGAGATAAAAGAATGACCAGGAATTCAGCTAGAGCGTAGTATCGTCCCTGAATCATATCTACAGTGCCAAAGCCCCAGATTCTAGCAGATCCGAGGAACTTGTCTCAACCTTTCGGTCTGACACATCGGAGATAAAGCTCCCCCACTCTTCGATTAAGCAAAACTCGATCTCAGCGGGCCATCCCGACACATACCCCACCTACCACCTCCCCATACTCCTCACCCTCGAGACTCATTTCTACCGGAGGCCGGAAACATTTTTGTTTATCCCCCAGGCATCTTGCTCGGTAAGAGAGCCGGGACTTGGATCGATCCCGCACTAACGATTGCCGAGCCGATCAACCTTCCTTTTCGAGCCTCTTGGCCCGACTACTAGACGTTGTCACCCCCTCCTTATTCTAGTATGCCGCAATCGAGACTTGCTTATAAGTCTTATCCTTTTCTTATTATTTTCTTGTGTCTGTCGAGACAAGACCTTGGTTTCTTGTACCTTCCTCAGTCAGATAAAGTGCCCCAGGACCAATAGCTTGGACTTTCAGCAGCTGCCATCTTCTGCTTTTCTGTTTGCGGATAGAATGTTAAAGTCGTGCTCGAGAGAGATCAGCGCTCGGGAGAAAGTAGCCAACGGTACGCATAAAGGACTCGATTTGTGTAATTGGAAATGAAATGCTTGATTTGCAAGTTCAAGCGCTAAGACGAACCGAAAAGAGACTGTAGCACTGCCATCCTCAGTTTTGCCTCACTTCTGCTCAGCATAATCTGGTATTTCATATATCCTGCTTCTAAGGAAAAGAAACAAAGACCTCCGTTTCGATTACTCTTTCGAACGAAATTCGTATGCAAATGCCAGCAAAATCTTATACGACGGTCTCCATCCGGGCCCCCAAATCACCAGTCCCTCTACCACGTCAAAAACGAAATACAATCCTGTCTATAGTCACTATCTTCGCTGTTGTAGCCCTTTTGGTCACAACCTACGGCTTTCCACCAACAGTTTCGAGAGCATTGGCAGAAGACAACATGGCGTCCGCTCATCAGTCCTCCCTCCCCCTCTCAGTCTCCCTTTCCCCTTCGCCATCTCCCGCGTCCGAAGAAGGACTTGTCATATCTCTCATAGTCACAGTTGAGAATACTGGTACTTCACCAGTCTCAATCCTTACCTGGAACTCGCCACTCGACCCGCGACTTTCCGCCTTAGGGCTCTTGAAATTCATGTCCGTCAGTACTGGCAAAGTGGCGTCCGGGATAGACCTGAAGATAAATCATCGGGTTCCTGAGAACGGTTTATTCACTCCTGAGGATGATTGCATAGTGAGGATCGAAGGTGGAAGGAGTGTAGAGAGGGAGGTGAAGGTTAAGGAGATGGAGATTTCGTTGGTCAAGGGGGAGAAGTATAGGGTGAGGCTGGAGGGATGGTGGGGAACTGTTTGGGTGGGTGAAGGCGAGTTGAGGGCTGGTGAGGGGAGGATGGGGGACTTTAAGAGTGAGGGCATTGAGGTTCAGGTTCCCGAGTGAAGTGAGAGGGTGGGTGAAAGTACTTTTCGCGATGAAGAATTGGGGTGGGAGATCAAGGCCATTTCGAGAAGCCGCAAAGGGCTAAGGATTGATTAAAAACAAAGAATTTATTATGGTATGTACACTCTGAGTGCAAACTCTTATTTGCTTGTAAATATATTCGCAGCTATTCCTGCATCCATGACAATCACTACCATTATCTGCTTCTACTCAACTCTCTGCAACTTTGCTCTCGTAGCTACATGCGAAACATAAGTCGCCTTCCCATCACTCCCCACATCAAACACAAATAGCGACATTCCAACTCCACCATACGTTAACCCATCAACTTGAAGCCAATCCCCGTTCGCTTCCGACATCTTCAGGAAAGGTCCCAAGAATGATCCAGGTGAGTAGATCACTTTCCCTGGCACAGCTCTGAACGCCATTTGTCCACTTGTCTGAATCGAAGCTTGTAGCTTTGCTGTTCTACCACCTGACACGAAGGGAAGAAGAGGCATCATATCAGTCCCACTGCTGGTGTATGAAGTGATGTAAAGACCAGGGTCGATGGACGTATCGTTATATGTGATGGTCATGGAGGAATTCAAGCTCGGATCGCTGGTTTTATAGGTGCCAGCAAAGCTCTGTGTTGCTTCAGCGGCAGCTTGAGCTTCAAGGGCTGGAAGCATAGTCGTGGTTATGATGTCTGCAATGGTTGATGCCAAGGCTGACTTTTCCGGGATGTAAGAGGTAGTCAAGACATTGAATCCAGCATCGTAATCTGGGACCATACAGGCGAATGCAGTGTAGTTACCTGCATCGCCTAGTTTAGTGTAAACATCGGACACTACAGCGGTGACTGGATGCTCGTATCTGTAAATCTCCCAGGGTGCACCGACGGAGAAGTCCAGAGCTGCCGTGTGGGAGACTGGCTTCATCCATTCTCTTGTCTTGATTGGGGAGAGAAGCGTGGAGTTCATGAGAGCAGTTCCAAACTTGGCGAGGTCGTTCAAAGTGGAAAATAGACCGCCAGAGCCAATCGTGACGCCACCTTGAGCAGCCCAGACTCTGCTATCATTCGCTGCGACGACATAATCTGACCATTCGCTTTCTGGAGGTGATACTGACTTAGATCGAGACATACCGAGAGGTTCAAAGACGAGGTCGGGGTAAACATCAGGAAGTGGTTTGCCGGTGATGTTGGCGAGTGCGATGCCGAGGAGGATGAAATTGGTATTGGCGTATGCTGTTGTCTGCCAGGGTTTGAAAGCAGGAGGTCGACCTTGGTTCGCTTCAAATACTTCGCTGGGCGAACAATCCTCGGATTTTGGTGTCAAAAGGCATGGAAGATACGGTGCAACCTCCTCCGGCGTGAGGGGTGGCAGTCCGTATTTCTCTGGCCTGGGCGGAGGAGCTGAAGTCACAGGGTCATAGAGGGCGATATCCGCGAACCAGGGCGAGGGGTCGCGGGGTAGACCTGAGATCTGAGAAGCAAGTGCGCGGAGAGACACATTATCCCATTGGCTGCGCAGCACGGAGTCGTCTCCGGCGTCGTTAAAGGAAGAGTTTGAAATCCCGGGAATGAAGTTGGTGATCGGTTGCTCCCAGTGATCGTCATCAAAGGCCAGCAAGCTTGCAAAGACAGTGATGAGCTTGGAGACACTAGCAAGTCTGTAGATACTGTCCCCATCCAAAGTATGAGTTCCGGGGGAGGCTTTTGCATCCTCCGTGATATGATGGTATTGCAATTGGGATGCTGCTGGATCATGAATCGAGAACATGCCAGCTGAGAATGTAATCTCCTTCAACTTGTCCAATGGGAGCGTTGTTGCGTTGAAGCGTCCTCCTGCAATATATGTATCGAGAGCGACAGATACATTCTTCCAGCCAGCAGTCACGATGCTTGAGTTGCTGGTAAGATCAATAGGGGAGGGGAATCGCGGCCCCAGATAGTTGGCATGGGTGGATCCTGCAAATGATGTGAGGATCACAACATCTTGAAATGAGAACTTCATGTTCTTTGTAATGAGAATTCGAATTAAAGGGGTGTTTGATTGTGAAGACAGAACTTGAGTTGCATTAAAAATGAGGTTCTCTTGCGATATCTATTTCCTGAATACAGCGGCGCATACGATACTTTTTCATCATGAATTTGCTCTATGACGTCCAATTTCAGGAACGGGATGAAGATCGTCTCTAATGCAAGGCCATATCTAATTTTGACCATAGAATTGGTGCTCGTTGGTATCATCGAAGTCTACGAGCCTTGGCTATTCAGCCTCGTGGACCCAGGAGAACAGAAGAACGCCTCGAATGACAAACCGCGATGTACGCGCCGCTGGATAAAAGTTAGGTTTGCGGCCAGGCAACACCAGAAGATGCTTGGGATCGCGGGAGGATCTGGATATGTAAGCACCAGACCTAAAGAAGTAGTGATCGGCCCCGCTGCTGGAGCCAAACCAGAATGGTGCCATGTAGCGCTCGATGCTTGGCTTTGTTGATGTAACAATAGCATAACGATATGATATTGTGATCGGATGAAGAAGTCTGATGGAGAAACTGCGAGATAATGACAACGTGCGGATTGGCAGACAGTCTTTAATTTACGCGCTAAGAGACTGTCATGGTGTACGAACACGCTGGGGAAGAAGATTTGGGTTCTTTGGACCGCCATGCTTGCTTCTTGCATCTATGTATTACTTGATGCTATCGAAAACAGAGAGGGGAAAATCTACTCGCTCAGACGCCATGACAATGATACCCCCTACATGACATTACATTCTTGGGGTGTAGTGATAGGGTCCTCAGCCTGTAGCTCCAGCTCTGTAGTAAACATGGAGAGTTCAGGAAGACACTGACTGAGGCACCCGTCATTCAACTTTTTCTCGATCCATCGAGCAATCTCCTTCCAATTCGCGATCTCAAAATCCGCTTGATATTCATCCATAAGCTGTTCTGCCCTCTTCCTCTGTGCTATATCGCTGGTAGCAGCCCATGCACACACAAGAGTCGTGGGCGCTCCACTCGAGCCAAGAGGTCTGTATTGACTGGCATCCTCCGCCAAGGCAATCGTTTCGTTCACCAGAAGTGTACACTCCTCGAGCATTCCCATGAAATTGTCGATACTGAAAGATCGGAGCAAGACATTTAGAATCATAGCAAAAGATAGCTGGATGCCGTAGACTGTCTGATAACGAGAGTGAACTGTCCTATCGATGTCGCCGGCTTCCACGATCTTAGCGAGGAACGCTCGGATTTTAGCCAGTTCTGGAGCCATCGATCCGTATATGAACTGCATTTCTACCAGATTTCCTTGCGGATTGGAGATAAACTCCGAGATTTTGGCCATATTTCGCAGCTTCAGGCTTTCCATTGGACACGCATCATCTCGTGCCTGTGTTAGCCTTTCAAGCCACGGATGTAACTGAAGCTGTGGCTTTGCAATGCTTTCGACGATCTAAGATCCAACGTGTCAGACTCAGGAAATAATGAGGAGAGCTCTTAGAAAAGCTTGACTTACAACAGGGACACATAATGTCATCAGAAGTTCGTCCTCGAATGTGGCCTGAAAGTCTTGGGGTTGTACTCTGCTGAGAAGGTAGGCGAATGCCTCTCCATGGCTCGTGCGATCATCTTTGTCTCCAACCCATCCCTGCAATGAATTCATTAGTGCTGTACCTGCAGATTTCTCAAGAATCGCGGGAACTAACTTGGCACACCATCATGAGATACATGGCGCATAGAGTGTTTGCAGATCCCGCTTCCATGGGGTCATTCAGCGTATTCCTCAGCACCTCCAACGCATCTACATAATGCTCGAGTGATTCGACTGTTTTACTCCTCTTGTGTACTGCTGAATACGTGCTTGTGATCGCTTTCACTGACGCATCAAGAGCGGCATTTGTACCAATGCGTCTAGGAATGTCCTTGATAAAAGTCCCATAGACACCGAGATCGTATCGTACATCTGTTATCCGAAGTGCAGAACAGAAAGCCCCCATGATCATTGTAGACTCATTGCTGGGAGACCAAGATATCCTTTCATACCGAGGCACATCAGGCTGAGGTGACCTTCGGGCTGATTTCGGCTTGCATACAACTACTGATTGAGTTTCATCCACAAACTTGAATCGCCGTTGTCCGCACCCAATACAGGGTATTTCGAGCCGGGTACACCTAGAGCATGCCGGTTTCGCTTGGTCACACTTCGCTGTGGTTAGCATATCTCAATGGCTTGATCGGATCGGTTCGGTGCGGTGTTGCCAACCTTCTTCTTTTGTTTTCGGCACGCTTCGCATCCTCGACCTGACGGAACTCCGGGCATTGTGGCGCTACGATGAACTCGAATTGGATGTGGGGAAGTGATGGAATGGACTGATGAAGTATATACCCTTCTGACATTTCTCCCCTGATCAGCCTTACGGCGAAGCCGACAGGGGGGATCAACAGCCAAGCCGTTGCCTTCTGACAAACGACCGCCAAGGACCCGTGATTTCACGTAAGATCCCAATCCTCGCACAACGCACGATAATGTCGTAACAAATGAGTCGCTAACTTTTACGAAGCAATTGCTTGTTTCTTTTCTGGCAGCGGGCCATTGGGCTGAATGTAGTAACGGCGGTTAGTGAAGATGGAATTCGTGGGCCTGGGTGGTGGAGGGGGAGATGTAGTCATGCTTGCACCGCCTAGCGGCTGAATTAAGCGAGCGGTCCATACAACCTAAAAGGGTTTAGCAAGGGGTGATCTCTAAAGAGTGGGAACAGCGTCGTTTCTTGAACCAATGGTTACACTTATGATGCAACATTGCTTGGAATCATTCCGCTGTCCGTCACAAGGCTGAGGAATCTAAGCCCTCTCGGCCGAAAGATATATATCTTGCATCTCTAGGAAGCCCCGGAGGTCCTCAGAAAATAAGCACTCAATTCAAGCTCTGACAAGCACTACTTCTCGCCAAGCGAATCAACAACACAATCAAAACACCGAATACAGCACCGAAAAAAGCATTCAACAATAGCCTATCAAAAAACAATAAACGATCTTAAGATTTCGAGCCAAGACACCATGGATTCCACCGAGACAGCACAGCAGCAATTGCAACCAAATTCGATCACATCTACACGATTTTCCCAACCACCAATCCTCCAAGTCAACTTCTCCTGGCGCAAATTTGAATCTCTAGTCTCGGAGAAACGCGAAGGCGATCAATCACCCAGACCCCTCTACATCGTCGACTACCACACCCTCAAGATCAAACCCAAACTCATCTTCAAATCCGCTACTGAGGAGCAAACCATATTCGGCACCGGCGTCCTCCACCCAATATCCATCAACTGTGACTGTGAGATCCGCGGAAAGCCCGTCAAGCTAGCAGCTACCAGTCGCATCAAGACAGCATACATGCACCTTTCCCACAATTTCTCCGACACCAACGAGCCAGTACCCATGACGTGGACTAGCGCTGCGAATTTCAAGACATGGGATTTTGTCTGTCTTGATCAGTACCAGGAGCCTGTCGCGAGGTTCGCGGCGAATATATGGGGTGTGAAGAAAGTGGGGAATATTGAATTCCTGGGGGAGAAGACTGCTACGAGCGAGGCGGCAAGAGAGGAGATCGTCGTTATGGGCATGACGCTGTTTTCCTGCATGATGCTGCGGATGAACAACATCTTCAGCTTGTTTGGGATGATTCCTTCGCCTGCTAAGGTGGATGATTACAAACCTGTTGAGGGGAAGGATTCTTTGAACGGGTCGGAGTATACAGTTAATGAGAATGGAGCGCGAGTTGTGGGTGAGAAGGGATATGCGGAGGATTTTCGATCCCCTCATGTTAAGGACGCTTTCAATACAGCGGACTATACTATTAACGACAATGGAGCGCGAGTTCTGATGCAGAAGGATAAGACGGAAGGCCGAGCTGAGCCTGTTGGTTACTGAGGAGGAGTTTATGATACCATTGTTGTTTTTGTAGTTCTGCGACTTTTGCGTGTTTCGGTAGAAAGACCAGACATGTAGTTAGCGAATAGATTTGCTTCGTGTGTTCAAATCGATGCCGATATTGCGCCCCACCGCCTTCATAAGCGCTCATGCTGGCTTCTGGAGGAATGTCAAAAGAACTTGACTCATCATCGGGCCGCAATCTAGAAGCCAAGTAAAAATAATCCTAACTGCCAAAAATCAAAATTGCAGGTCGTACCCGGGCTCGAACCGGGCTCTCGAGAATTCTCCGCAGAACATGACTTCCATTTTTCAGAATCTCACGTGCTAACCACTACACTATACCTATTTCTTATGTTAGTACTTGATTCATCTTTGAAGAGATGTAACTTTTGAGTACTTACAACCGTTGTTGTGCCCATGACTTTCTTATTTCTTTTGATGATAGTGATAGTTCAATGCCCGTCTTTGTTTGTGATTCAACAAGGTACTTAAGACAGCATGTGACGCGTGGCTGGCGGGCTTGGCGGTGCTCACTTTGACGTAGGACATTTCTATTATTCTCGATATGTATGCCCGTGCACGCGGACTGGTGCAACTCAGCGTTATGTTCATCGATCAGTCCATGCGGTCAACCTTAATATCTACGGAGCATTTGCCACTTCCAATGCCAGTCTAAAGTCCTCAACCAATGTCTCCGTGTCCTCCAACCCAGCAGACACACGAATTTTTGTAGGCTTCAAACCGTACTGCGCCACCCAACCCAACTCCTTAGAATAAACAGCCAGCGTAAATGGTAGTGCAAGAGTGAATGGGGCACCCAGATGTGGACCTTTGTGTAATTTTAAGGTATCGAAGAAGGCTGCTGCCGTAGGGGTATCCTTAAACTCGACACTGAGGAGACAACCATATCCAGGACTAAAGTCGTCTGTAACTGGACGCATGAATCGCTTGTAATGTTCCCCTGAGGAAATGAGTGTTGGGTAGTGAACGGCGACGATGGAACTCCCCACTTCTTGGGAGCGTGAGTGGAGGTATTCAGCGAGCGTTTTCGCGTTGTGATTCAGCTTCGTGGTACGGGAGAGATAGTCGCGGCTGTTCTTTTCGATAGCCACAACATCATCAATGTACAACTCTGGCACGTAGTATTCGCCGTAGATTGGTTTGAGTTTGGCATATTTGGGCGATACAGGATTGAGGATTGCAGATCCGGCAATAGCATCAGCATAACCGTTAAAGGTCTTCGTGAGTGAAGTTATCAGGATGTCAGCCATGCTCATGACATCGATATTTGCCCAGCTCCCGACGGTATCGTCGATAACGAGAACAGTGTCGTACTGGTCTGCAAGCTGACGGAGTCTGACGAGGCCGGGCGTGACAAGTAGTGGGTTGGAGGCAAAGTCTGTCCAGATTGCCTGCACTCTCCGTTTCTTTTTTCGTTCTGCCTCGCGGAACATTTGTAAATCTCGGAGGTCGGCCTCGTCCCTGCGGCCAAAGAGTTTGTAGCCTGGCCCAAAGGATATTCATTCTGGTATGTAGCAACAGCTGCAGCTGAATTATCAGCGAAACTTTCGACATCTTTCCATGTCGGCATATGAGCTGTCACCGAGTGTCGAGGGGCAGGCGGTACAGGAACACCAAGCCGAGTTGTAATTTTTGTACGCATTTTTGCGGTCGTTGAGGTGAAGAATGATATGCCTGGACTGCGGTTGAGATGAGTTGATCAAAATGAGGCTGAGACGAAGCTTTTGATGTGGGATTTCTTCTCACGCGAGTTGTGACTGGTGAGGTTTTCGTGTGGTGAAATATGTTGCATCGAAGAGGTTGGTGGGCCTCGTCCTTATTAAGGTTTGGCACTAAATTACCTAGGAGATTTGTTGTGGCGGAACTCGATATCGAGCCAACGCACCCAGTCACATCAGTACATTCATGCTGTGTTGCTATGATCCAATCGACCCTCGATCTAATTTGCACCACGGTCTAAGTCCAGAGGATGAGGGGTCAACATTGAGCTTTTTTAGAATGAGATATTCCCGAAAATGAAGTTGGTTGCGAAGTAGCACAAAGATCACCTAAACAAAGCTACACGACGGGCTCGAAATGGCCTTTCACCCTGAACGACACCTTCCTTGGGGTTCAATGGCCCTCGAATGTGAAGCTAAGGATCTGAGAGACTGAGATCTTTTTACATCGTTCTGGACTGCAATTTTGGCACCATCCTCGGATACCGGAACCAAGTCCTCATCATAAGAGGGAACGAATCGAGAGCGGAGTGTGGTCCTCTCCAGATTATCCGGGGGCACACCTGCAGAATTCAGTGCCTTTCGTAAGTCCTCGAGTACCGAATTCTCCTTCTCCTGAAAACTCAGCTGAACGCTGAAGAACTCCACGCTACGTCCCTTCATTAAGTCCCGTGGCGTTGGAACAAAGGTTTGCCTTACCACCAGAGTAATGTCCGAAAGCCTCGTCATCTCAACCAGCAGGAATCGGATAGCTTTGATGCTGACCTTTCCGAAAGGGTTTTGATGGGCATCAAAGGAGGTTTCGAGTTGAAGGTGTCGAATGTTTTGACAGACATCTGGACCAAAGTTGTACGCGATCGGATATCGAAATGGAATATAATTAGGAATGCTGGTCAAGAGATTTGGTTGGACAAAGCGATCGGTCTCAAAGTTTATGTACAGTGGTCGTAAAGTCTCAGGGGATTCTCGCGACGTTAAGCTGGTACCATCGACATCCTCCGCTTGTCGTGGGGTCCATCGGTTGGAATCGTCGAAGACTTCGTAATGTTTCTGAGCTTGGATACGAGATTCACGACAAACGTGAAGGACAGATGGAGCTGCCGATTGTCCTTCGACACGATGATCAGCGAATCCGTAAGGTTTGTTCCTGACGAAGCAATTCATCTTGATGATGCGAGACTCAAAGCAGACTTGCTTCCCTAGCTCACAAGACACAGATCAGCATTCTCCCACGAGACTTGGCGTCGAACAACAGCAGCGCGGTCGGGCCAGAGACACAGATTTGGACTTACATATCTCCACCCGGAGCACGAAGGGCAGCCTAGCGAAGCAGGTAAAGACTCTCGGCGCGACATGCAATCTGGGCAATCTCGATAATTGTCGTTCGAAATTGGTTGCTGGCCTTCCTACGACTTGTGTTGACGGAGATGGAGACATCGCGATGTTTGGGATAGATTCCGTGATGCCTGCTGATACTATTGGAGTGGAAACCTGAGACTTGAGAAGGGTGATGTAACTGGTTTGGTGCCGAGCGCTGACCCATCACACACGTGACATACTCACAGTATCTAACAGTGGGAAGTGAACATATTTTTGGTGAAGGAATAGAACAGAAGGTTATGGGATGTTCAACCGCCCTTTTATCTCCAGTAACTGAGACCCTTCCTCGTCAGCAGCAATGATATAGTCAGTACTGAAATTTGTATCCAGTCCAAGCGACGATATCCATATGTCGAGTGGTAGAGTTAGCCTGTTGTACTTCACTAAAGACTATATCTCACCGAAAGTGTCCGGATAACATGAGTAGAGAAAAGCGCTTTTTTAAGTAAAATCTCATTTTCTAAAATGTTCTGAAAACACTGATGTCTCAAAAGGTCGCAAAGGGTTCCAGATCTGGCTTGTTTGAAAGCCAGAGCATGCTAAGGCCCCCAACTGCAAACAAAGAAAGATCCTACTATCCTTCACATCGTGAAAAAGTCATCTCTAACTTACCACACCTTTCAGCTTGACCTAGACCCTGCTCGACACAAACTGCGTAGGATGATAACTCCCACCAGGAAGCTAGTGGAACGCAGTCTGGTTGAACGTCGTGGACGCTGGGCAGTTCAAAAGCTGGGTCGCTGGTGATATAAAGCACGACGTCGGGGTATGACAACAACAGCCCCAAAACATGTATTCGCAACAAGAAATTTGGAGCTGAAGTGATCACAGAGAAAGCCCCAGAGTTACACGGCACATTAATGAAAAGACAAATTTTGGAAAATTGTGGGCGATGTCAGAGCGCGGGAAGGCAGCACATTCGGAGACGTCTGGCTGCCTAGCGAATACAGTCAAGGCAGGGCAACAAGTCGAAGTCTGAGCCTATCTCCAGAAGTGCCAAGAAGAAAATTCGAGTGGAGTTGAGTAGTACAGAACCCACTGTACGTAAATATCTTGCGTCTAATCAGTATCCCTACTGCGCTGGGTATCTCTTTGCGGCCTTACTTCACTGAAGTTCGACGTCAATTACGATTTGTAATGATGATTTGTTCTCATGCAACAAACATTACTCTACTCACCCAGTGAGTGAGACCTTCACAGGTCCTCAATTCCCGTCATAAACTTCACACTATTTTTCAGAATCGTCCTCATAGTCTCCAACTCCCCTTCATCCCTCGGCCCGTAAATCATAAGGTATGTCCCAGCAACCCCAAACATGTTCACCCTTCCCAGAAACGGCTTCGTCCGCGCCAGTCTATGTCTTTCCGCCCAGTTCTTTTCGATCAATATCTTTGCATCGGCAGGTGAAAAGTACAGATGTACAGATGCGTCGTGATGGATGTGACCGATCTCTCCACGTGAGATACGAGCAGTTTGCGGGATTTGGGAGCGAGGGTCTAGGAGAAGAGAGGATTGCACGAAGATGGCATCGTGGTGCTTCTCATACAACGAGCGTTTGGTTTCGAGGACTTTGGGGTGCTTCTTGACTATATCGTCGAACAGCTCTTTCAATGGCTAAAAGTATCGAAGGTTGTGTCAGCAAGGTCATGTGACTATTCAGTTTCGGTGTTGGAAAGGGTTCGGCCTACAGCTTTCATTGATTCCGGAGCTTTCTGGGTCATCTGCCGATGGGGTGCGATACCATATAGCTTTGCTCTCCCGCCTTTTCTGGGCGGTAGGCCCAGAATTTCTTGGTGGGCGCCTTCGGACGGGTAGTCGCCGGTCCAAGTTGCATCGTTCTCATTGAGAGCGAATGGCCGGACGAGGATTGTTATCGCTGCCCATCCGAAGATGTTATATGGCACACCTCCGGGACCGAGAGCCAGAAAATCTTGGTAATCCTTGATACACCAGATCAATACTGCCGTGGATGCGCCAACCAAGGGGATGGTGATGCCGGGGTTCTTCCGGACAAGGTCAGCGAGTTGTGCAGTGTCAAGACGTCGGAGCGTGAGGTTTTTCATGGTGAACAGCTTCGCAATAAAAGACGACACAAAAGGAAATGGAACCGGAGGGTACAACGATTGTTGGGTCTTTCGAGTGATGTCTGACGCTGCTGAGAAATGGTGCGACTTTGACGTCCGTCGTCCGATGATGTCGGGTAAGACAGCAAGCGAGGTCGTCGCCCCACCAACATCACGGATAATAGAGAGAAAACTCAATGATGGTGGCAAAGGTATAATCTCACCGAGTATTTTTTCGAGATTCTTTGCATGTTTTGTGATTGACCAATGATGTGCATAAATTCAAGTGAATCTCTCGAGTTGACTGTCCTATGACAGGTTGATGCTTTCGACACAGCTGAGCCTGAACACACTCTACAAAACAGACAGCACAAATGGCGGCAGCAAAGACTGGATATTATCGTTCGGAACTCCACTGACTGTGATGAAAAAGGCACTCGAGTACAGGACTACGGGAAGTTTACCGCAAATCACAGAAAAGACATTTGATTAATGCTAAGGACACCGAGTCTTCTCCACGGGTAGTCGGGATTCAGTTCACGACAATACTTTCACAAATCGGGAGCCGTCAAGTTTTAGTCTCAAAGATACTGATCTTCGCTTTCGATCCACATCCAATACCTTGGACTTTCCTTACCCCCTAGTAATCGATTAAATGCACTTCGACCCGACCTCCCGCTCGCTTAGGCCCCCTTCCACCAACAATCAGCCTCAATCAGCCTCACCTCGAACCAAACAAGACAGACTCGTCCATGTAGGCCAACATCTTTCTCAGCCTCAAATTCACCCTCCCGGAAAGTCCACATTCTCTGTAACCAATTCCCTTGGCACGTGCTCTGTACGACGCCGTTCCGTGTCGAGATCCAAGGCAGGCGGTTACGCAGCCTCGTGCAAGATACCCGAAGTGGTGATTGAGCCGCACGAGAATAATGTCTACCAATCAATTAAAGATCGACGAGATATTGGTACCTGATTTGGAGCCGCACGAGAACTGGTAGAGGTATGTGTGGATGTGGCGCGCTGGGAGAGGGAAGAGATCTGCGTGGAAAAGGGATTTGACGGGAAGATGCAGACGGGAGTGAGTGAGCTGAGAATGGAAATATTGATTTATGATGTGAGGTGGGAGATTGAGATTGGGGATTTGAAATGGGATTTTGGTGAGGCTCTGCGGAGCGTCTTCCAGCTCGCTGGACATGGTTGTTTCGAGCCATTATATAAGTACGACCATGCCCGCTTTGCCAAATGTACTCATTACCTTTCAAAGAAGCCTCGTCAATAGCAGCCCGAGTTAGGGTTTTCCGGTCTCATTGCACTTTTTTCTCCCTACGAAACTCGCACTAACCAATCACATCAATCATGAAGTCCTTCACCGACGTCCCATTCTTGCTCTTGAGCATCATGAATTTCCTCAAGACCACCAGTGTCTCAGCAACTGGCAGCGACATCCACGTCCAGAAAAATCCTCAAAATCACGTCCATCTTCTAGCTCGACAAGATGATCCAAGTCTAATTGGACCCCCTATACCCCTCAATGACTCGTCCAGCTATCCCTCCTTCCCATCAACCGACACAATACCCGACTCCACTTCCACCTCAAGCAGCATCAGCTTCTCCGTTCTCGGCGAAGCTCTGATCCAAGATCTCAATTGCAAGGATTGCTCTGCACAAGGCGACATCTCGCTCCAAGGTACCAGCGGGACGAGCAGTGACGAGGACTCATCTGGATGGTCTTTGACGGCAGCCGCCAATGGCGTCTCAGCACATGTCGAGATCGAAGCGAGTCTGCGACCAGATACAGAAGTAGGGTTTCAAGTGACTTTGAAGGAGATTGAATTGGAGAGTTTTGAGATTGCGGGTGTGGTGGTGGTGACGCCGAAGATTGTGGTGGAACTGATTGTCTCTGGTGGTGTGACTGTGGATATAGATGTGGAACTGGGATTTGATGTCGTTGTGAGTGAAGGTGACCTACTCTCTAGCCTCATCTTCGAGGTGAAAGCAAAACAGAGAGCTGACATATTTTACTATTTCCAGATACCAGACGGTGCATCCATCTTCATCACCAGCTCTGACGGAACCGATCTTTCGGCCAGTATTGTAGGCTTGTAAGTCATCGATCCTTCCCAGACCGCCAGCAGGATTTGGTTGTCTTCGAAACTGACACCGTATGTACCAAATAGCAACGACACACAAATCACCCAATTGCCGTTTAGCGCGAACATCTCCAACCCGGAAGGTTACCTCGGTATCGGGCTCCGCTTCAATTATCTTCTTGCTGTCAGCCCAATCTCCGACTTCCTCCCCTCTGTATACGCGGGTGTTTATACTACCGTGCCTGGACTTGCCACAGTATTCACACCAGTCAGCAATGTCAATGCAAATTGTCAGAACATCACTTCGTCCGAAACAGACGCTGCGTTGCAAGTCGCTTTCCCGAACCTACTAACCATACAGCCTATAGCTTTTGCTGATGTCGGTGCTACAATCGGACTTGATCTCTCTGGAGACGGTTTTGAGTTCCAGCAGTTAGAGTTAGATGAGGAGCTTGCAAATGTGGATTTTGCACTGCCGAATCAATGTTTGGAGTGGGATACTTCTGCTGAAGGTGGTGGAATATTTGGCGCTCCTGATATTGAAGCGGTCACTGGGGGAGACTCCGAGACAGGAACAAGCTCTGCTACGGGAACTGCAAAGGGTGGTGCCGGGGGCACACCAACTGGAACTTCACGTTCTTCTCCTACCGGAACATCTGGAGCTGCTGCGGAGACATCGAGCAATGGTGCTAGCAATATGTCCATCATATCGAATGAGATGGGGCTTGGCTTGGTGGTGGGATTATTGACTTTGGTGCTTGCGTTCGTTGGTGCTTTGTTGTAATATGATGATGTAGCGGTTAGTATGAGATTTGGGTCTTTTCAGGAATAATATGAGATCAATCAAACGGACGATGATGAGCTTGAGAATATTCTACATGTGCATGAAAGTCACAAAGACTACCCTATCGAGACGGAATGAGGTCGTCAGCTTAAGCAATCTGACTTGCTGACCTCGCACTCGAAGCGAACTGCGCCGCTAAGCGACCGATCTTCACTCTTGTACGGCATAATTTCAAATCTCACCCTCAAGCCTTCCAAAAACCAAGACTTTCAGGAAGCAAGAAATTCTTCCAAAACAAGTTCAGACCCCCATAGGTATGCTATATCCAATTCACTCCGTCGCCGTAGCAGGGGCAACAGGCAACACCGGCCCCACCGTCACGAAAACACTCATCGACGCCGGCTTCGTAGTAACAGCTCTCACCCGCTCAGCCAGCAAGACGCAAGGACTTGCTGGTCTGGACGTCAGGATCGTAGAAGTAGATTACCTATCCCACGACTCCCTTGTTTCCGCACTGCAAGGAATCGATGCCGTGGTCGTCTGTGGAGTAGGCATGTACGTCCATGTGACCACATCCCATCATATCCAACTTACGGATCGAATGCAGTATAGCTGACTGACATCACACCCCTCAGGCTCCCCGAACAAATAAACCTAATAAACGCCTCCATCGCCGCCTCCGTATCCCACTTCCTCCCCGCCGACTTCGCCAGCGAGCTCGAAACGCCCGCAAAACGCAGCATGCGCGTTCACCGCGACAAAGTCCTCACAATGGACTACCTCCGTTCTCGCCAAACGGAGATTTCGTGGACTTGTATCCATACGGGACCATTGCTGGATTATCTGCTCAATATCGGCGTGCTGGTTAATTTGAAGGGTCGAAGTATCACTCTTTTTGATGATGGTGAGAAGAGATTCAGTACTACGACGATGGGGACAGCGGGAAAGGCTGTGGTTGCTGTGCTGAGAGGTGGAGAGAAATTTGCGAATCGGAAGGTTACGGTTCATGATGTTGTTACGAGTCAGAATGAACTTTTGAGATTGGCGAAGGAGGTTGTGACTTGTAACGGGGAGGAGTGGAGTGTGACTAGTTTGAGGACGGAAGATTGTGAGAGGAGGGCGCAGGAGGCATTTGAAGCTGATCCGGATAGTGGAGTAGGGATACAGATGGAGAAAGTAGTGGGGGTATTTGGAAAAGAGCATGGTTCGGACTTTGGGAAGGCAGATAATATGGAACTGGGAATACCGGTGATGAGCGAGGAGCAGTTGAAGCAGGTGCTGGCGAAGTTTGCTTGAGCGGCTGGAATCTGTTAGAAAGCGCTGAAGCGATGTGTTGAAGATGGTGCGATTGAGGATAAAATCAAGGGAAAGCCGCTATAGAGAAAGGGAAAGCGAGGACAACTTGGACAAGTTTCGAAAGCGGTCTCCATTGGCTGAAGATGTGATCGTAACGGAAAGACGTCAAGCTTGGCAGTTCTCGTGCTTTCACAAGGGCTGCCAAAGGCCTCAATGGTTCCCGGCGGCTGAAGCTTGAACTTGATGACATTGCATCTATACCCTATACACTTTTACTTTTGATATCATACAGATACGGGATCCCAAACCATCCCAGACCATTCCCATCTATTGTATCTTCTTCCCACTAGTCGTCAACTTCAAAGGAACGGGCTTACTCCATAACCATAGAGCGACAAATGCAACCCATCCAGTAACAGTAACGCCGATACCCGCAATCCATGGCCAAGCACCACTGATGACCCAACTCCTTGGCCATTCATCGTGGGCGAAGTGGCGGACGGTGACGGTATTCTTCTCCTCGATATTGGTGTAGAAAGGACGCTTGTAGTTGACCTTGAAATTGAAGATTCCATGCTGGTCAGGGAGCTTGAAGCTTGCTGTGTACTGACCCCAGCCAGATGGAGTCTTGACATATTGCAAAGGGAGGCGGTGGAATGGTGAAAGCATGGAGAACTCAAGTTGGATAGAATCGCCCGCCGGAGGCACAAATGGTCGGTATCTATCCCAGAAATATTCTCGGATCTCAATGTTGTAGGTCTGTAAAAGTGTTAGTGTTGATCGAGCCATGTTTACTGGTGAGGCTGAGACGTACCACATCGTTTTTAACTCTGTATATCTTTGGGTTTGTAACGTTGCTCCTGACACCACTCTCATTAAGGTAGTGCTCAATGTTGAAGACCTGTAGGACTCCGATTTCCCCGAAAGTCCAGCCAGTGACTTCCTTGATGAATTCCTGGTTGGCAGTGGAGACAGTCTTGGCATCAGATCCAGCACCACCCATGCCAACACTGCGCTTGACCTTGGCATCAAACCACTTGTCCTCGAGCATCTCTGCCGATCCGATCACTGTGAAGCGCGCAGAGTTTCGTGCCTGCATTGTAGTGATCAAAGACAATTGTGGGCCGACTGCAAATGGATCCTCCACGCCCTCGATATCATCCTTTGGGTTGTATGAATATGCGGATCGAGGAGCTCGGAGAATTGGAGTCAACAATGGACTGGTATTACCGAGAGTTTGTCCAACACCTCTTGGGAATGCGAGGACATCTCCACCCTTTCCATCGCCAACAAAGAAGT
The DNA here is from genome assembly GCA_002685535.1 of Deltaproteobacteria bacterium. Classification (GTDB taxonomy): domain Bacteria; phylum SAR324; class SAR324; order SAR324; family NAC60-12; genus Arctic96AD-7. Next base: position 18,462 of record NYXK01000188.1, on the reverse strand, counting down.
TCTTGACGTCTGGTCGGATGGCGTCTGGTCGAGGAAGGAGAACGACATCGTGCTGCTCCGAGGCGCTTAGGGTATCATAGTTGAAGTGATCTACAACGAGGGCATTGCGATCTGTAGGAAGGTGGATATCGAGCTCGAGGAGGAGGGAGACGAGGGAGCTTGGTGTTGGTACAGAAGAGGACAAAGTCAACATGATGTTTCCGCCGCCATTGATGAAATCGAGGAGAAGTTTTGGCGTGAGATTTGGTCCAAGTCCTACTATCTGTCAGCTTCAATTCCAAACCGTCCAATATCTGTGCCTACCCTTCGACTTGGAGGGGAGAATAAGGACATGATCGAATGCCCTTTCTCCCAAATGAAATAGGGCAAGCTTCTCGTTCTTAGGTGACTCGAATGTAAGTGAAAATCCCCTATCTGTAGCAGCAATATATTAGTACTATTCACAAGATCAATTGCAATGATAGGAAGCTCTTACCTTCCAAATCGGCAATATATTTCGAGTATTTGGACTTATCTGCCAATTCTTCCAGTACAACTAGTGTTCTGTAATCGCCTTTTGCATTGAGTGCCTCCACCAGGGAGACTATCCCTAGGAAAAGCGCAGGAAGTGACCACCTCATTGTCGTTGATGTGAATATGGGATTCCGGCTCTGAATCTGGCTGGCATCTGGATGCTGCGCGTCCTGGAGCTTTAGGAAACGTATACAATGCCAAGATTCGACGGAAGAACTGTTGATCCGCTTTGCAGCACGTGATGTTTAAGGCCCGAGCTTCAGTTGAACCTCGAACGTTCAAGCATCGAATTCGCCAGTCCTTGCAACACTCCTGCAACACTACACAGAGATTGAAGGAAGGTCGCATACCATCAATTGAGTGAGTACATGATGCTTGAAGCTTTGGGGAGATCCTAACATTTGTAGACACGATGTCGGCCCTTCCACGATTCTTTTCGCATCCAATTCGGTACCTACGATGGGCCGCAATTGAGAAGCCCGCGATCTTCTACTCGTTGGTCATTGGAAGCATGGGACCTGTGACTATTTTGGTCGCTCCACCGATCCGCAGAATGTTTGGAGATGGCAAGAGACCGGAAATACCCCTCACATATCCAAGTACGTAGAAGGGAATCAGGACGCAAAGGGGAAATTGAGAAGGCTAACTTTGTGATGCAGTTCCATCCGGACCAAGGAAAACACTGGAGGGCTACGATGATGAATAAAGTGGTGGTACAGACTCAAAGGATTGGCGGATTGACGTTGGCGGGATGTACATAGGTCGGCGTTTATAATGGATGCATCAGCCCCAAGTGGCACACATACACACCTGGCTTCCCAATGGTACGAAGAGCATTCTGGACATGCCTTGCTCGCAGGATCATCCACAGGTAATTGAGATTCGGAAAGTTCACAATCCCCAGGTCGTTTTCAAATCGATCCGATGAGCCAGGTCATGAAGCTGTCGTACAAAGTCGGTCTACCCCTCCCGAGGCATAACAACACTGCATCGGTCGGAGCGAGCTCCTCCGCAAACAAAGCAGTCATTCGAGAACTGTTCTGACCATATGTGTCAACGATCCGGAGGACTTATAAGTGGAAGAAAACCCCTCCCTGGTTGACAGGGGAAAGAGCCTCTTCTGCCTGTTTTGTTTTTGGTTTATTGCTCGCCGCGTGCTTTTGACTCGAGCGCTTCCCCTGCTATAGTCAACCCGTCTCTTAGTTGACCTTCCCGCAACTTTCAATTACCATTGTCTCATACGTCCGCCAGTACCCACTGGCAAGTTAGGATTGCACCTGCCAAGTGGCATACTTCATCTTCCTGTGTTCGGATACGAAATTGCTTCCATGGGCATCAAGAGGAGGCTTCGAGCTCTTGGACCATCCTGTGCAAAGATCAGCACACAGAGCGATTGAGTGCAGCGCCTGGTCCGCATATTTGAGCTTTTGTGAGACTCGAGGCCTCCACGAAGAGAGACCAGTGTGTGATGCAACGTCAAGTTTAGCGCATTGTGCAAGCTATTCTACGTTGTTACTTATATTGCAGCCAGAAGTTCCTTGAACCCTCAAAATGACAGCTTGAAATGTCTTGAACTGCCTAGAGCAATATTTGAACAACTGCCGGTCCTACGTACTTCGCTCATATTCGGTTGGTGGCAAACAACCCTGGATTCTTCCAGACCACGAAGGCACAATGGGCAAGGTCTAGCGGGTACAAATGTACTCGGTATCTCAGAGGGTCCGCGGTACTTAGTGTCGTCCTTTACTTGCAAAACTTTGGTTCCGGCATCTAGCGGGCTGCTCCACAACTGAGAAGTACAGCGCTGGTGCATTTCGCGACATTGCTCTCCACTCACCTGATGCAACACAGCACTATGCCCAACTAGCGGACTTTACCACCAAGTTCATGATAAGTCTACCAAACAATGGAAAGACGATAGTACACTTATTGAAATGCACCACTGGCTTTCAACATTGGAACACAAATGACCGTGCACAAGTGCGACGCAAGCTGATGAAAACTGCAGTAGTTTTGCATAGGGTTCAAAGGTCCTTCGAATGCACCTGCAAAGTTGCAAGTCACACTCGAAGCTCAATGACGCCTACCGTGTCGCGCAGCAGGGTTGTATCAACGTTGATCGAAATACGTAGCCGCCAGATAGTTGTCGTTTTTAACATTTTGTTGTAATTGTCCATCCACCGAGCACTTATATTCTTCTCGTAAATCCACTTTAAAAATCAAGTCGACTCTACAGCGAAGCAAGTCGTCAAGATGAAACTTTCATCACTCCTTCTCTTTTCAACAGTAGTGCAGGCTCAGCTTTGAAAAAGCGATATGACCTTGATGGAATGGGTATCCCAGATTATTGTTATGATGACGATGCCGGCGTCGCTCATTGTCTCGACTCAAACAACAAATGGACTACGTTCAAAGGCACTGCTACCAAGAAACCGGTCACAAATTCAGTATCGACCAGATCTGTCTCTTTGACTCCTCTGTCTATCAGCTCTACTCCAGTGACAAGCTCAAAGTCTTCAAGTTCAGCCAAGTCAACGACTTCTGCCAAGTCAACATCCTCTTTACAGGCGTCGGCCTCTTCTCGATCAACTAATGTAAAAGCTTCATCAAAGACAACAAGATTGGCCAAAGCAAGCAGTTCATCCAAATCAACATCATCGCCACAGATATCCTTCTCTTCTCGAGCAACTGCCTCTTCAAAGTCCAGCACGGCCAGTTTTACAGCCTCTAGCTCCACGCTCTCAGCGCCAGTCCTCCCCGCCCCAAATGGTCCATCTCCCGCATGGAATACATACTCCAGTAGCATCCCCGATCCAATATGGGACAAAGGGCGTACCTCTGTCCTCTCCGGCACAACATTCTGGAGCTTTGGCGATGCCCATGCGAAAAGCGGTCTGAAGAATGGCTTCTCGATGGGCGCTGCATTCTATGCTTCGACGACCAATATCTTAAGAGGTGGACACCAAGGATATAAAGAGCGTGAATGACTGGGACTTTGCGAAAGCGTGGGAGGGAGATCTGAAGCCCCAGAATGACACACCGTTTTGGGGAATGGATACCTCAAATGTGGCGGAAGTGACGCTTGGTGTGGGAGTGGGGTTCGTGGTATGTATCATCTCATTTGTTCCCTTTCAATTGAAAACGCATAACTAAAGCTCGCAAAGTGGGAACTCTGGCGCGCAACGACAGGCCAATACGTCGACCGCAGCTCCGGCATGATCAAAGTCACCCTCGGAACCAAAGTCCCCATTGCGAACCGCACCGGCGCTCTCATCACAGGCCCCGATGGCCTCCAGGTTGGTCTCATGACTGTGCTCAAAGCAGAAGATTATATCTACGTATACAGCAATGCCGAGCCAGAGAATTTCGTCGTCGGTCGTGCAAAATTGAGTGATGCTTTTGATGCGACGAAGTACGAGTTTCTGAAGAAGGCGGGGAATTGGGTCATGGGGATTCCCAAGGCGCAAGATACAAGTTATGGTGTGCAGGGATAATTGAGGAGTAATGGGCAGGTGAGCAACCCTTTCCCGGCCGAGTTGAAGTTGAGTAGTTGCTGACTTATTGTAGATCAAGGCTCGATCATGTATTCGAATTACTTGAGGAAATACCTGCTCTTTACAGGCGCGTATGGGACTTACAGGAACTTCTATACCAGCGATACGCCGTATGGGCCGTGTAATGGACGGTATATTCTTGCAATCAATATCGGATATGGGATCAACGTGCATCCGCAGTTTAGTCCTGGTGGTGATCACAGGATCTTGTATGTGTCGAGTGGAACTCAGGATGGGATTACCATGTATAAGGTGGAATTTAAGTACTAGCCAATTTTGGGAACAAAGAGAATGTCTGGTTCATATACAAGAGTAGGAACATACCAAGGCAACATGTTTCCCTGATGTTGTGGACCAAAGACTCCAGCACCACGTGACATCAATATCAGAACATAATTCGAAGTGGGTCGAGAGGACTGGCTGGCTACTGTTGGCATCTATCCGTGTGGTTAAGGAGTGCATTGTGTCCAATGAAAGGTTGCTACCAATCATTTTTGTGCCCTTATCAAAGTGAGGCTGGCTGGCTGGCTGGCTGGCTTGAAGCCTGCTGAAAGACAATGCGCATTGCCAAGTCAGGAAGTTGTTCTCAGTCAGACCATATATCAGAACATGTTAACTCAGCTGAAAAGCGAAGATACGGGTGCCGTCAGAGATGGAGACTACAGTCACTGGCGAAAGCGTCTCGTCTGTGGTCCAGATAAACTCTTTGAGTTCAAGGCGATGCTTCGCAGGAGGCGGGGGAAGATTCTTGGGTGAAGCTTCCTTCAATAAAAGAGAACCGATTGTGCTGATGAGACAGCTCGGTGGCCGCTGAAAATCAAAGTGGCCTGATAGGATGGGACAATGTGAAGTTAAATTTATAAGATGTCCGTTTGCTTTCTAGAAGGGAAACCTGGATGTAGACTTGACAGGTGCGTCTTGGCTGCAGTGTTGGTATTCGTCGCTTGAATAGGAGTGTAATCCAAGCACCATTCCGTTTCTCACGAGACTGTTAAACAATAACACACGTAGAGACAACTTGCCATTCATTTCCTCAAACAGTCATTTGATGATCCTGTAATTCCTGTCAACAATCGTCATTCGTCGACTACCTCAAGAAGTTTTTCGGACATAAGAAAAATCCTCAACGATGGTTGCATCCCGCCAAACGAATACGGGCACCACCAATGACGAATAAATCAGCCTCACGCCACGACCCCTGCCTAGGCTCCCGTATATACACCTTTCTGATTCGCCGAACCAGCTGTCAAGCGGAATGTCGGAATAAGCTTTTATACACGCTTATCTGCGACTTGTCGAAGCGAGGGCCCAGAAGTAGTTGCGTAGAGTCCTGTCGGAGAGAAGTGGTGCCGAGTTTGAAGCAGCTAACCACTCATAACAACACGGCGCTGGAACACGGCACGGTTCTTTGCGAGACGAGGCAGAGTACATATTTTAAATGATGCCCACATTTGAGGCGAGGGTTTTAGCAGTTTTTTTGTTTCCGTTCTGAGATTCGCGATCATAGATTTGACTTCTAGGACTAGAGGAGCGGAGTTCTTCTTGCTCGAATCACATTCTTTGTTCGGTTGTGATTCACGGAGGGATACTTCCGTTGGCTTTCGAGTCAAGGCTGTACGGCTCGTAGCCTCGCCACTACTTATTCGACTGTCCATTTGCGACTTCATTTTTCTCTTCTCGATCAATACCCTTCAATTTCAAGATGGACTCGATTCTTACTTCCATGATGAGCCTCGTAGCTCGCAAAACCCGTCTGGAAATGCTGGCTGAATGCACCATCGACACCTGCCCAATCGACAGCTCATACTATTTCTACCGAGTCTCCCTGGCAGCAAATGCAACATTCATTGCACTCTTCGCCATCTCCTTGATCGGATTCTTGGTCACTTATGCGGTTACACGTCGAGCAACCGCTTTCACATTTGCCGTCTCAGCGGGTGTGATCCTGGAAGTCATTGGATATGCCGGCCGAATTATGAGCTGGAAGAACCAGTGGGAGGAGAATGGATTCTTGATGCAAATTGTGTGCCTCACAATTGCTCCTGCTTTCATCGCAGGAGGCATATATCTCTGCCTGAGACGCATCGTCTATGCATTCGGACCCGAGAACTCCAGAATTGCGCCAGAGACTTATACTCGCTTTGTATGTAACTCGTACGGTCACACTAATCAACACTTACTAACGATATTCACAGTTCATTCCTTGCGATCTCCTTTCTCTCCTCCTCCAAGCAGCCGGTGGCGGCATCGCCTCATCCGCCTCCCACCAACACAAATCCACGAAAGTAGGCGACCACATCATGGTCGCCGGTCTCGCATTCCAAGTCCTCACCCTCCTCATCTTCATGGTGCTATGCGGCGACTTCGCGATCCGCACACGCCGCCGCTACAAGTCCCTCGGCGAGGCAGCTTTCGATCAGAACCCTCACTTCGTCACCTTGCGACATTCGAAGATGTTCAAGGGCTTTCTCGTAGCTTTGACGTTGGCTACGATCTGTATATTCTGGAGAAGTGTGTATAGAGTTGCGGAGTTGGCGGAGGGGTGGACCGGGAGCTTGATCAAGAGGCAGTGGTTGTTTGTGGGGTTTGAGGGGGTTATGGTTATCGTGGCTTGTTTGGCTCTTAATCTGTTCAACCCGGCGTTTGCGTTCTCTGAGGGCGTGACGGGATTGGGTGGGTTGGGAAGTAAAGAGAAGATGCGGAAGCAAAGTCAGAAGGCGAATGAGGGGAGCTCGAATAGTAGTGATGTTGATGGCGGGATGAAGGCAAGCGTCTAGGCGGCCGAAGGTTAGGTATATTTAGATGATGTGATGATCAAGATACCATTATAGGATTGTGTGGCTTTGCTTCAATCGAAGTTTCCTTAGACAGTACAGCATTTAAACCTCGCAGTGTCGTTTCACACAGCAATCCAGAAACTCACTTCAAATTCCTTCTGCTGTGTGACATCTCATTCAATCAATTGAGGAAAGAATCGTCACAGTAAGGTTATGAAGTAAACAGCACAAGCAAGAACATCGGCAAGTAGAACCAGAAGCAAAACAAACTGCTATGCTTGGAGGTTGCAAGACAGTCGGCTGAAAAGAGGACAATACTGGACTGGCAACGGCACCGTGACCCATCTCAGCTGCGCCCAACAATAGTGTCCAATTGTAGCTTCCCTTCGAGATAACGTCGACTGAGCCCTTGATGATGTTGAGCTCGACCAATAGAATGTTCAACCGCGAATGAATGCTTCACTGAGTCTCGATAATTCGATGCCGTCCAAACAAGGAAGATCATCATTGTAACGGGTATAGTGAACGCCCAATAGATCCAAAACCTGTTGCCTACCACTTGAGATTCATTCCATTGTAGTGTCGGCATGGAAACAGAGCTGCAAAGAAGGTGGCGGGCAAGAACAGCATGGTCATAACCGAAATAGTCTTCATCGCCCCACTGTCGTTCTTAGCAGCTCTTGCAACTGCGAGATTGGCCTCGGTGAGTCCTTTGCTCATCTTTGTAAGCTCAATACTAGCCTGCGTGTCTGCGCGCGCAATGAGGTTGAATAACTATGCCTCGTAAGCAATTAATTGACGCAGCCGTGGATATCTTCAACTAACCACGGACATCTGATTCTGCATTCGATCAGCCAAGTACTTTGCCTTAACGTTTTCGTGATCGAGATATCCTCTGGCAACCAACAGGGCATCCCGATCTTCAAAAAGAGGTTGACTCGAATGATCCATCTGTATAAGCACTTGATACATTCTACACAGGGTCTCGAAGTCCCGTCTAGCCACAGCTATTTCGACGGCAACACGCGCTATTTCCCTCGACCATTCCGTGAAGATGTCCGGATCGCTGGCATATTGAGGCCGACGACTCTTCCCATACCCTGTGCCTTCCTCGATAGTTTGCAGCACGTGCCAACAACGGTCGTTGATATTTTTTATAGATTCAATTCCAAAAACTAAGCATTGCCACAGAAGGCCGAGAGGTTGCTTGAGCAGCGCGAAGTTGTATCCGACCTTGGATCCAAGCTCAGATTCAGTTGCACAAGGAATGAAAAGCCCTCTGGTTGTTTCCGAAGCAGAGTCAAAATTCCAAATGAATATGTCAGTTTCAACCCTCATGTAGAAGGTCTCCACTCCGGACTTATAAGTCCAGCAAAATGTAGACTCAATAGACGAAAGTGGCCGCAAAGCTCCATAATCAAGCTGCAGGGTGTTTATTATCTCCATGAACAGTCGTCGTTTGAAGTCGAGCATAAGATTTGGCTTTATCCTAGGAATGCAAACCAGCACAGACTCGCCTCGTGTCATTTGAAGCTTTACTTGCTCCAATATTTCAGATCCTGTGTAGAGTTGCCATTCTGCTGATGAACAATCGCCTGGTCCCAGAACTAATACGTGCGCCTCTTGTGTGTTCTCGGTGAAAAGTATCTTTGCCTCGAAATTCCTCAAGAGATCAGCTCGAAGGACCTCCATTGCTCCGCTTTTGAGCGATGTGTGTGTCTCAAATTTCAGTGGTTGGTGCAAATTCAGGGTGTTAGGTGACAAGCCGAGGGGTATAATGTGGTTCAAAGGAAGTGCAGATGACGAATGTGACCGATACTGTGAGCGTGCTTTATATCTCTGAGTCGGCACAGGCTCGGCGTCGCTAGCGCAGAAACAGGGCGTTTGGCGTTTTTGTAGGTGGCTCACTGCCCCGTTGAACCCCAAGATTCTTCCCTGGTTTGCTTCACACCAGTATCTCTTTATTTGGCCTCGCGAAAATTACTTATGAGTCTCTGAGTCAATTATAATAACAATGTATTTGATAAATTGCATGGCTTAACTTACCCGTACTGTTTTGTCGACTTTCTTATATGCAACTAATCGCCATTTATGAAGTTCTGTAGAGCTTCAAGAGAGGGCGATAGCCTATTTATTCATGTTCGACAGTACTCGCTTGCTTGCCCAGTATATATTGCATACGCCTTGCAAGCCTCCCGATGAGGTGCAGTACCTTCGCGCCCACTTGTGATCAGATGTCTGCCGATGACAAACTGATATGGAGGGATTTTTTTTTGGCGCGGCTGTACCAAGGAGTTTGATGTTCTTCGTTGGGGTCGTTGCCAATGCCATCTGTGGCGGTGGCTCAATGTCTGGCTGCGTAAAACTATGGAATCTATCCTATCAGGCACGCCTAGCCTCACATGCAGGCTTTCCTGGCTGGCTGTACGTGTTGATGGGGGTCGAACAGCCCCACGAGCTCATGACTGTGCATCTCTGCATAAGAGCTCGTGAAAAGGAAAGTTGCCATATTTCGAAAGATAAAAAAAAAGTCGTGTTAAGACGTTTATCGCAGTCTACTACATGTATGAGTGAGTTTCCGTGAGCGCGAACACTAAAAGAGCTGGCTGTAGACTGATAGGGGTCTGTTGTTTGCGATTCGTTAAGCGAGACCTTCTGCTTTCAAACGACAAGTCGGCCCGTGAGCATTTCCCAGATGGACGGAATAGAGTACTAGTGAGAAGACAGCACACCAGAGGTCGTAGAGCGTTATACTTGGAATTTCGATCGATGAAAGAATTCAATGGAAGGAACAATCACTCATTGTGTTGACGAACCTTGACCTCATACGCTCGCACACTGTGATCATACCAATCAAAGGTTGATAGATCATGAGATGGAAAGATAATCGTTGAAGTCATAGTATGGAAAGCCGCCACAAGACTAAATTCCACCAATGGCCCGAGGAGGGTTCTATTTCATAGCATGCTGGACTCAGGTGTAGAACATAAACATCTCCATCCACCATCCTGGAAGGGACGCAATAAGGTATACCACCACCAGCCATCTCAGTCCCCCTTATAGACTTTCACCTTGCCTCACCGCCAATCTCCAGTCGCCATGACCTGTTCCTCTCCAATACTGTCGTGCTACACCATCATGTTTGAACCAACTCGCATATAAGCCTAAGACCCTTCTCCAGCTCATAGAGTTCCTCTTCGTCCTCGACACCCTCATTTAGAATTCTCTCATCTTTATAACCCAAACTCCAATTCCTATATGAAATATAATCTAGTCAACAAGAAGGTCACTATTCTCGTCTATAGCCTCGCTGCCCTTGCTTTTGCCATGTCTGTCCAAAAGTGTGATGGCACCTGTACCCAGTAAACTTTCGGCTCTGGACTAGCTGTCTCGTAAGTTCCTCGTTCCCCCCCAATGACCCTTACAGCACCTGACAATTTCGAAACAAAATAAACTATCCCCTTCCCCTCCCCGCTCACCCAACAGCCCAAGTCACCCGCCTCCTTCCAATACTCCACCGACTTCCTTTCCGGCGCCACCAGCGCCGAGATTCCAATCAAGTATACCTCCGTCTTCACCGACGCCAACGTCGCGACCCAAGGCGCCATAAACATGGGCTTGATTCTCCTAGCAACGTACGAGCCGGCCCAATGCGCTTCATTCTGCACTCAGACGAGCGGCTGCGCGGCGGTACTTTTAATCTGTACTTTGAGAGAGATCCTAGTTTGGATCCGAATGGGTTTGGCTGTCCTAACCCTGCTAGCTTGAAGAATTGGATATCAAGTATGTGCTTTAAGGGCAGAAGGTGGAGGAGGAGATGAAGTTGGATGTGGATGTGGATGTGGTGGGGGGAGGTTAGAGATGGGGTTTCGGGTGTTGTGCTGGTACTTTGATGTTGGTTCGGTCTTTGCATTTTGTGCTCATTTTGGTGTCGATGCTTGCACTTGGTGATGAAGCTAGGGATTTTGGTACATGGGATGTGGTGTGGTGCACTGACTAAGGTAGATTCCAATGGCGATAATTGTATAATTAGTGACAATTGAGATTGGAGATGCTGCTTGATTGTTTAGCAGATCCCGTTTGACGGGTTCGAGATGAGGTGGATGGATAGAGAATAGATGTAAAGAGAGAAGAAAAGTCTTGAAATGGTAATAATGGAAAGACAGGTGCAAGAAGTGATGCCTTGCAAAACGTTGAGACCTCTTCGTTGAACTGATTGTTGATTATGGAATGAGACAATGCAATACAGATATCAAAGCAGACACTTAGCTCGCCGGCTGTTGATCATTCGTCCAACGGCAACTCTCTTGGACTTTGCTTGTATCATATCCTGCAGTCATTTACCACGTTAGTGGAATCGTCCATTGCATAGAAAGAAGAAGGTTCATTTGAGTTGTCCGACCCTATGCATCCTAACGCCAATCCGCACAACGCCCAATGATGCTCTTCTCACATCACAAAATATACAACACTATCCCCTCCCCATCCCAAAGTCTCTCACGTCGCCCCTTCCCCCACTGCATCATAACCCTTTCCTAAACTTCTCATTCTCCACCTCCCTCCAATCCCTCACCTCCGGCTCATCTCCCGCAGTTTCCTTCACGGTACTCCCAAACGCCGGCTTTCCCGCATACAGCTGCCCACCAGCGCTGCCTCCCACGTTACCACCAGCACCCTCCAACTCCCTACTCACAGCAATGGGTTGATTGCCTCTAAATCTCTTGCGCATATCTACCATCCCGCGTTTACACTCGCCAAGGCCTTTTTTGAGCTGTTGGCATTTGGTCGGCATGGTGTCGATGAGTGGGGGTCGGAGACAATCGCCGGGTTTGTTGCGTTGGATCATTACGCAGTCGGATTCTTGGAGGCATTGGGCGAGGGCGGCGCCTAGAGGGAGGGTGTGTTAGACTTGGGGTAGAGGTGTTGGAGGATGGGAGGAACTTGGAAGGGGGAGAAACGTACGGATATCTTTACAGGAGCTCGGCATCTTTGCGGATTACTCAGTCCTGTTGTCGCAGTTCCGAGATGATTTCCTTCCTGGCCAATTGCTCTCCCAGGTCGAAGAGAGATGGTGGCGTTCAGATGGGCTGTTGTCCTAGCTTCTCTGTCTGCTCGATAATTCTTGATGTGCTGGTAACTTTTGGCAGTACCTCTCCTCAATTGCCACAATTTGATCGTTGTCTGTCTCCTAGATAGAACTTCACGCAGTAGCCGCCGTTGTTGACAGTGTTTTGTATCGAAATGTCCTTGAAGCTCGAAGTCTCATGCCGAGAAGGGCCGGCTGTATTTCGGCTGCAGGGACCACTGAGCTCGATGCCAGCTCGAGGTAAGCGTCGGCCCTGTATTTTTCCACTCCGGGTCTCGAACAGTGGGGGGCAGAGCTTCAGATCCATGTCCAATTCCTGTTTGCAGCACAGCTTGAGATGAGTCGCAATGCTGATTAAGATAGGAGGTCGCTGATTTCGTTCTCTCTTGTGTATCTTCCTGGCGAGGCTTTTTGTTTTTGTTTACTTCGAAACTCTTATCTTCCAGTAATCCTGGAGAGGGATTCCTTTGTTGGGTGAGCTGCAGTAAGCTCTCGATTGGATCCATGTCACTGTGGTGAGGGATTCGCATGTGACATCAGTGGCGAGCAAGCAGGTATGTGAATTATTGCGCCGCGATAACCTCCACAACCACAATGGCTCTCTTACTGATAGATAAGGCTAGACCTCCATTATACATAAGGCACTGCGATTGCCGTGAACTTAGAAAGCGCTGTTGGACGCCGGCTGCCAACTTTGCGACTGCACACGATCAATCGGCTGCCTGCGCCTACTTGTACATACCTGCACCCCTCTTTCTATATAATTGACTCGATAATACACCTACCATGGCGCCGATTCCTTTCCTTGGCCGTTTGGGAATGTGAGTACAGTAAACCTTATATCTGCTGGGTTTCAATGTGCAAATTGTCGCACAGCGTTTGTGAAACAAGCAACTGACAACCATGAATAGAGCCGAATATATTGCCCTGGTGGGATCTTTCTTTTTGGTGGGACTAGAAGCTATAATACGGATTCTGACACTTGCGCTGCGTATGTACCTGGCTGTCCCTTTTCTGCGAGCTTCCCTGACGGTCTCTAGCATCCACAATCATCACCCTCTGCTATCGAGTTTCGAGACGATTGTTTAATCGATTTACCTCACCTGCGGCCAAGAAGTCCGAATCGAAGAAAAGCGGTAAGTTACATGCATTGGAGGTGGCCCGCAGATGCTGACCGTGGTAGATATCTCGACAAAACTACGAAACGCATCTGACTTTGTCGACCTTTGCGCTGCCTTTGGATATACCGCCGAAGAGCATATTGTCCAGACTGGGGATGGATACTTGCTGGGAGTACATCGTTTGGCATATCGAAAGGGAGAGGAAGATGAAAAGGTCAATTATGGGAAGAATAGTGTGCGCAAGAATGTGGTATACATGCATCATGGCCTGCTCATGAACAGCGAGGTCTGGGTATGCTTGACGGATGAGGAGAGATGCTTGCCGTTCAAATTGGTTGAGAAAGGATATGATGTCTGGGTGAGTCTGAGAAGTCATCATGTAGGTAAAAGTGCTGACAGATTCAGTTGGGCAATAATCGAGGAAACAAGTATTCAAAGAAGTCCGTTAACCATTCACCAACAGATATTCCGTTCTGGGATTTCTCAATGGATGAGTTTGCATTTCACGATATCCCGGACAGCATTGCCTATATTCTGGAGACCACCTCGGCTCCATCTTTGTCTTATGTTGGCTTCTCTCAAGGGACTGCTCAAGCTTTTGCGACTTTGGCAGTCCATCCTCGACTGAACGATCAAGTCAATGTCTTCGTCGCTCTGGCCCCTGCCATGGCACCAGCTGGTCTCTCGAACGGCATTGTCGATGCGCTTGTCAAAGCATCACCGCAAGTGTTGTTTCTTCTTTTCGGTCGGCGCTCCATCTTAAGCTCAGCAACAATGTGGCAATCAATCCTCTACCCACCCATCTTCGTACGACTTATCGACATGGGCCTCTCGTTTCTCTTCGGCTGGCACGCCCGTAACATCTCCACGAGTCAAAAGCTCGCTGCATATCCCCATCTTTACTCTTTCACAAGCACCAAGAGTGTAGTGCATTGGTTCCAAATCATCCGAACCAAAAGTTTTCAGATGTTTGACGATGACGTCCAACCAGTTGTCTCCCTCAGCACCGTCAGCAAATACACCAAGGTCGCCCGTTTCCCAACCCGCAACATCAAAACACCTATCGTGCTCCTTTACGGCGGCAGTGACTCTCTAGTCGACATCAATGTCATGAAGCGCGAACTTCCGTCCCATACTGTCGCCATCGAAGTTCCCCACTACGAACATCTTGACTTCCTCTGGGCACGAGAAGTTGATACTCTTGTATTCCCGCACGTGTTCGACGCCTTGGAAAGTTTCTGCGATGCGGAACACTCGAAGGAGGAGTATGAGCGGTATCGAAGCGCGAGACATGCTTCAATCGCTGCGACTAGGAGATTGACCCTGCCGAGTAACTACTTGGAGGGCCACAACCTCAGTGGAGAGGACAGTCCTTCGACCTACGCAAACGTAGCAGGTACATTTCCCAGCAGCGATTCCGACGCCCTAGTAACCGCACAGAACGGCAATGGCAACGGTACTGGAACAGGAAATGATGATACATCGGATCCCGCCCTCCCCTCGCCAAACATGCGCAAACGCGCACGCATCCAAGCCTCCTACGATGATTCGTCTGAGGGCGGGAACTCACCCATTAACAACCGCCACATCAAAACCATCAGCGTAGACGACGAAGCCGCTACCAACGGGAACGTCTCCGACAAAGATCTGAATAAAGGAAGTCCGACAGCAGGCAAAGCTAGGGGAAAGAGAAGTAATAGTATAGGTAGCAATCTCAGCTTTGCGGATAGTGGTAAGGGCTCCGGGATGGGGATTAGGGGGATTAGTTTGGGGGTTGGGAAGGCGGTTAGTGCTGTTAGTAAGGGGGAGACGGTGGGTGGCTTGACGATGAGTTCTGATGAGGGGAGTCCGGGGGCGAGTAAGAAGAAGAGGGGGAGGTGATGATTGGGGTGAGGGTTGCTAGTGTTCAGCGAGACAAGGAAAGTCAAGTGAGTGTTAAATATTCTAAAGACCTTGGGCACGCGCCGAGAATATTCATGCCTCTCTCTATGTTGTGCCCAAAATGCAACACTACTCTGCTGATGTTGGTTATAACTTCGTCAAGGCGCGAGCAAGTGAGGAAGCCCAAGTCAGGTTATCTGTCATTCTGACTTTACGGCCGGGCATGGGGGCTTCTGCTTGTTACACAGGAAACTCACTCACTCACTCTGTATCGAAAAGCCAAGTAAACAAGCACAAGCGAAGAGGATCAGAAACACTAACACCCCACATCAATTCCCATCAAATTTCCAGCCAAAGAAAACCAGGTGATCATGAACTCTTCCCCTTCGACTGGCTTGCTACTACTTATTTTCGAATATGTGAACTTTCCCCGAGATCACGATGCTGATTTTGGCTCCTTGACCAATAGATGCTTGCCACGCGAATGTCGTTGAATCATGAGCTGCGTCTGCGTCTCGCTGTTATTAATCCTATAGCCTCGACGCCCGGATTGTATGAGGACGTGGCTGTCACGGGGATGGGTTTTGCATATTCCTGCAACTCCTTATTGGATTTTGCGGATGCGAGTTGCTGCAAGAGACCTGTCTTCACATGTGATTCTAGATGGTGCATACTACTCGAAGGCCGAGAAATGCAGTGGTCTGAGGACTTGGTTAAGGATGGTGAAAGTTCCTGCCGACCTGGGGAGGTTCGGATCTTTTTTTCTTCAGTTTTTGGGTTCACGTCGCGTACTTAAAGTAGGCAGATCGAAGTTGAAACTCAAATAGAACTTGAAAGATAGCATTCAAAGGTATGCATTCCACGACAAGACAAGTTCTTTTCCACATCTGCGTTGTGTCCCAAACTAACTCACTGAGTGTAGCAGGCTACGATCTCTGCGATTATCAGTCAATCCCCCACCAGACGATATGGACCCAGTCGTGGCCGCGATTGCCGTAACAGGCCTTTGGGCATATATCTCCTCTGAAAAAGAGAAACCTACTCGCAAGCCGAGAAAATGTCGTAAATGCAGGAGGGTTATCAGGTTGAATGAGGGGCGGCGGGCGAGGAGGATATTTGCGATGAAGCGACCGATCTTCTGTCGGGGGTGTCCTTGAGAAAATAGGCGAGGTGGTGGGGAGTTGGGGACGCATATGTTTGGTGAGGATGAGGATGACTACGAGTATTATATATAGCGGAGGAATGAAACAAGGCCGTGTGGCAGAAGGACTGCAGGCGGTCGGGCACGAGGAGACTTATGTTGGGATTGTCATCGACTGAGGGTGGGAAGGTAGCACGAAGAGATTCATAAAGTCGAGACGCTTGGATCGCTAGCTCTAGTTTGCAAAACATATTTTGTTTCCTACATTAGTGATAACTCAAGTAAACAATCACCCTAACGCCATGCAAGATGTTGCCAAACTTTTGCTCAATTCGCCCCAAACTCAAGTTTCCACGATCCCAAAGTTGATAGTCCCATCGTCGTCTTCCTCGGGTACACCTGTAAGTTCATACCGGTACATCAGGTCGCTCCTCATTGTGTACTTCAACCCACTCAATACTTCGTCCCCGCTATGCAGCAACTTCCTCTGCTGGAAGATCAGCACACGACCTATCTTAGGATCGATATCCATTCTGTGGTCGCGCTTGACGGAATGAAAGGTCGTGGCGCCGCCTCGGAGAAGATCTGGAGAGTCGAGTTCTGAGCCAGGTGCGATACCGAGGACTTGCGCCGAGTCGTTGAGGTAGAGATGGCAGGTATAGAAGGATTCAGAGAGTCCGTCCTCGGTCTCGTATTGGCCGTCACAGTGTTCTGCATCAGTTAGCTGCGAATTAGACCACGAAGCGAGAGCAAAACAAACCTTTGAAGAACTGTCCCGGTCCATACCGCAAGAACCGCATCCTCTCATTCAGCCCCTGATCCGTAACAACCCTCACCTCACTCTTATACAAGGCACTTCCTCCCACAACAGGAACATACTCCTCACCACTCAACTGCCCAAAATACTCCTTCATGCCCTCAGCCTGCAGCACTCTCTTCCAAATCCGTCCCACCACTTCCTTCTCATCCCAGATAATACGGTCAGAATTTCTGTAATGCACAGCTAGGACTTCGTAGTTCCGCCCTGCATTAACAAGAGCCGGCTTCCACCCATTGTCCTCAGGATCCGTCAACGCCTCTCTTTCAATTCTCTCCTCCTCCGTCTCACCTTCCCCATCCCCATCTCCTTTCCCAGCCGGCTCATTCCCATGCGCACCAACACTCATCTCCGCGTACCTGATCAACTCCTCACATTCCTCCTTACTCAACACATCATCCAGCACAACCGCAAAGCATTTCTTATACTCTTTCAACGGCGAGTTTGCGAAATCGATGCGGTTTACTTTGATGGTGGAGGGGTCTGAGAGAGGGGAGAGGAAGGTGGGTGGGTAGGGGACGGGGAGAGATTTGTAGGTTGTGCGCCGGACTTTGGAGATGCTTTTTTCGAGGATGCCGAGGCGGGCGCGCTCGGCGTGGTGGGCGCGGGCTTGTTGGAGTATTGTGAGGGGGGAATTGGGGGACATTGTGGCGGTTGGGGTGGGGCTTGATTTTGAGTTTGGTTCTTGTTCTGATTTTGGTTCTGTCTTTGTTTTTAATATTAATTTTGGTTTGGTGTTGTTGTGGCCCATGTGTATGTTGGTTTGTGACGAGAGGAAGCTTAAGACTGTAAAATAATTGAGGTGTGTTGGAAAATGGAAGCTGGTCTGATGCAGGTACCGAATAAGATCTTATGTTGAATTTGAAAGGGTGCCTGATTGTTTTGAGATGACAGTGGATTTATAAAGGACAGTTTTATGTAGGACCGCTGCTGTGATCGGTGAGTCGAAGAAGAAGGATGTGGTTGCCTGACAACGCCCGTCTCGCCTCATTGCGCCCCATTGTTTGTGAAGCCTGTTGGTGTCAGCCTCATCCATTCATTCCTTCATGCGGAGATCAACTTGGCGCCCGAGTTCAGACTGTGTTACTGAGCCCATAATACAAGCTTGTTATTACTCATTTTGATTCCTTTTTGTATCGTTGCTGAGACAACTTTTAGAACATAGATGCCTAATCTCAGGAGAGCTGGTGCCTAGCTTCAGGGGCTGGCAGTTGATAATTAGTGGATGGATGCCAAAATTAGCGAAACCGTTCGCCACTGAGGCCCCCTGGCATGAGCAGTGTGAGCTCTACAACACTAATAGCCGGTATCAGCTTACCAGCACTAAAGTCACAGCCAAACTGCTGCTGTACAGCCATGTTTATTCATCGGAGAACGCTTAAATTCCATCTGAATATTGGAAAAATCTAAGAAAATCCCCATCTCTTTGATGACATGATTCAGGCGTGTCAGCATTAGAATCTCGCTAGCGAATTCGCGGTACCCGCCCGCTGGTCGACCCACTGGCTCTTCGGCAAACTGAAGTGTAAACAAAGAGAGGTATGGATGTTAGACCTTTCGATCGGAAGGCTT
>NYXK01000187.1 GCA_002685535.1 Deltaproteobacteria bacterium | reverse complement strand
AGTTGTGGCGGCAGTTGAGTTTCAGCGTAGTTTAAGGGATCGTAATGAGGAGGTCAATCCTGAGGATCGTATGCAGTTTCGTGTGGGACTGAACCTCGGCGACGTGATTGTAGAGGGCGACAACCTCTATGGAGACGGTGTCAACGTGGCGGCGCGTATAGAAGCGTCGGCGGTTCCGGGTGGCATCAGTCTCTCAGGAAAGTTCCATGATGAAGTATGCCGTAAGCTGGATCTCAGCTATGTGAACATGGGGGTGCAGGAGATGAAAAATATCTCTAACCCTGTAAACACCTTCAAGGTATTGCTAGGGCACGAATCTGAGGAGGAAAAGCAGGCTCCTCCGGATTCAGCCAAAACAAGTCAGCAAGCTCCGGAAACGACAGTTGCTGCGGACTCCAAACCGCGATTGATCGTCCTGCCCTTCAGAAATCTGAACAATGTGGAGGACAACGATTTCCTGGTAGACGGGATAGTGGAGGACATCATCACAGAGTTCTCGCGAATTAACTCAATTGAGATTATTTCNCGCAACACGGCGTTTTCCTTCAAGGAAAAAGANATCGACAATGCCCAAATCGCAGCCGAGTTCGGCATCAACTTTATTGCAACCGGAAGCATCCGTTCCTCCGGCAACCGCATCAGNATTTCTGTAGAATTGACCGATCCCACTTCAGGCAGTTCGATCTGGAGCGAGCGCTACGACCGGACCATGGAGGATGTGTTTGAGGTGCAGGACGAGATTGTCCGCAAAGTCATGGTGGCNCTAGTCGGCAAACTGGAGATGGCTGGTCTAGAACGCGCCAAACGCAAGCCCACCGAGAATCTGACTTCATACGAGTACCTGTTGCGAGGCCGGGACTTTCATCACAAGTTTTCCAAAGATGGTGTGCTTTCTGCCCTGGAAATGCTGGATAAATCAATTGAGACCGATCCAAACAATGCGCAGGCTTATGCCTGGAAGGCCTGCTCCTTAGGACAAGGGTTACATAATGGGTACATAGAAGCGGATTTTGATGAAACTCTTGCAGAAGGCCAAAAAATGATACAGAAGGCATTGGACCTTGACGAAAACGACTTTGAATGCAATCGTATAATGCATGAGATCAACAAGGCCTACGAGGATTTTGAGCAGTCGGAGTTTTACGGCAAGAAAGCTTACGACATGAATCCAAATGATCCCCGAATCGTCTCTGGCTACGGCGAACTACTCGTACTGACTGCTCGTGCAGAAGAAGGGACAGAACTGCTGATCAAGGCTTTTGAGTTGGATCCTGTGGGACTTGGAGGGTCCAATGCTGACAAGCGGCTGGGAGACGTCATGTTGGGTGCGTATGTCAAGGGCGATTATCAACAGTGTCTGGAGTATGACAAAAAGGTCGGCAAGAAACTACCNATCGCCTGGGCTGCGAAAATCGCCAGCCTCTCCGCCCTCAGCCAAACTCAGGAGAAAGAGGTGGAACTGAGCAAATTTGCCGCCGCCTATCCGGACATTGTGCTGGGTGAGGAAATCGACAAGCTGCACTTTCAGGACTCCAGCGTAAAGCTGGCCATGAAGGATTTGGTAAATTGACCCAATCTAAAAATCCATTAATTTTTTGAAACGCAAGAATCACCTGAATTTCAGCAATATTGGTGGAATTCTCTTTAAACAGGGAGAAGAATTGTACCAGCCACAGGATTTGTGTAACCAATAATGATATCCATCATGAACTGCCGGAATGAGAACTTAAAGGTTCGCTCAAGATTACATTTAAGTAGATGCTAAAGGACGATAGTAACTGACAGCTCTTGTGGCGCCAAGCAGCAACAGCAAGTTCAAAGCAACCGAAATCCAGGCAGCGGAAGAGTAATCACCATTAAAGCTTTCCGACATTCCAAATACCGCCGGACCAATTGCGCTGGCAAAGACCTGAGCACCCATAAACGCACCGCTGATTGCCCCCAGATGTTTGCGTCCGTAAAATCNNGGCCANGCAACTACAGTAAGACACCCCCAGACTCCNCCCTGAACTCCAAACCCTACAACTAACATAAGTCTGTACCAGATCGATTCTAAATTGAGTATGCCGAGACTGCCGACAGCAAGCCCGACAAGCAGGACCATTAGCAGATTCTTTAGCGGCATCCGGTCACTCGCCCAGCCTGCAACAAAGTGACTGATCACACTGATTACTGACATTGGAAGAAAAAGTTCATATGTTTCCATTCTTGACAGCCCGGCTATTGCTCCGATTGAACTGATATGAAAAGTGAGGCCGGTGACGATCAAAGCTGCTGAGCATAAGCCGAGACAGAATATCCAGAAATTATAGGTTCNCAAGGCTTCTTTAAGNGTTACTTCAGGCTCTAAGGGCTGTTTAGCTCCTTCCACGGTTGATATTTTTTTGCCATCCATGAGCAGACCACATTCTTCCGGATTNTCACGAAAAAACATCCANCCGACAAAGGCCATTCCGAAGCCGAAAATGAGNGCCATCAGCACCATACTGCCGGAATTACCGTAATCCTCGATNAAGATATTCATGAACAGCGGTGCGCCTGAAAAGCTGAAGGCAACGAAAATCCCACTGATACCGCTAACTAGTCCCCGTCTGCGNTCAAACCACTTAGCTAAGGTGTTCCGGCTCACCATGGCCATGATTCCCTGGCCAAATTGTCTCAGCAGCAGAAATATAACTATCATTACAAAAAGCTCGCTGCNTAAGGTTGGAAGNNCNGGAAAGATTGANTGCAGGAGTTGAATCAGGGTTGATGNTTCAGAAAACAGTAGCAGNGAAAATCCAAGTCCAATTCCCGCAAANACTATCATAATTCGCGCGCCTAAAAGGTCATAATAGCGTCCTGCAAGCGGGAGCAGCAGACTGCTAAGGATTGTTCCAGTCATGTAGGCCATACTGATCTGCATACGGCTGAGCTGACTGCTTTGAATCAGAAAATCGGTATAAATTCCAACTCCCATAGTCTGACCGGGGATGCTGGACATGATGCCCAAAGTTGTGAAGACAACAATGACCCATCCATAAAAAACAGGAAAACGGGAAGGTATGAAAGGGAAGTTTGCCTTGAAGAGAGTTGAAATTTTCATTGTTATAATAAAATGGTTTCTAANAAAGTCTGAAATACACTCTGCACCTGTATCAGTAGTCCGGAAATGGAAAATCCAGAGGTAATTCAGGCATAAGATCATTTCGCCTGCACAAATAACTTTTAATGTCGTAAGTGCTTAACAAATAAAAGATTCCTCTCTACTCACGAACCTGTCAGACTAACACAACAAAGGGAGAAATCTTCAGGGGTTGGCCAGAAGTAATATGAAAATATNTTGTTCTTAGTGCAGTCGTGTGATTAACAAACTGTGCATGGCCATGGACACAGCCGCCTGTACAGGGGCGATGACTGGGATTCCAATTANTAATTCGAGTTTAGCTCGGTGGGCAGCCATCCCGGCACAGCCGAGGATGATGGTGTCGGCCTGATCGGAATCCCTCAGTTGCTNCGCAGCCTTAAGCAGTTTNTCAAAGGTTCCCTTACCGCTCACGCTTTCTCTGACAGATAAGCNTGCCGCTCTTTCTCCGGCTAGCCTTTCCATNACTCCCATTTGCCTCAGGTAGCGTAGATGACGACGGATCGAGCGTTCCTGGAGNGCAATCACTCCAAATCGATCTCCCAGGGACATGGCAGTCAGGACNCCACATTCCTGAATACCGAAAACTGGTTTTTCGGAAGCCTCCCGGCATACGTGCAGGCCAGGGTCGGAATAACAGGCAATGACGAAGGCATCAACATTACTACTTTCGGAGACCATCTTCNTTAATGGAAGTGTCACTGCNTCGATATCAGCCTGACTTTCAATGCCGAATGGTCCATCGGAGAGGCTCACNCACTCGATTCGCGGGCCTTCCGAGAAATGGAATCCCTTCAGTTCCCGGATCATGCCTTCAGTCACCGATTCGTCGGAATTGGGGTTGATCACCAGAATGTGCTGCTGTTGATTATCCATAGTTTTCAGAGCAGTTTCGCACCAAAATTTCGTGAAGGACTGAGCGGTGAGGAAATCGGGAGTTCCCGGCCGGCTTCGGCAGGAGTCCTTGGAAGGAATTCACCTGAGCCGCGATCCACTTTCAGTGTTTCCTCTTCNACCNCCATCCGGCCGCGGNTGATGACGACCCTCGGCCAACCTTTTACNTCCATGCCTTCGTATGGNGTGTAGTCCATGTTGTCATGGAGCATTTCCTTTTTTATGGTACGGACCCATTTCGGATCCCATATCGCAATGTCAGCATCACTTCCAATGACCAGTGACCCTTTCCGGGGATAGAGCCCGTAAATCTTTGCGGCATTAGTCGATGTCAGCGCCACGAACTCATTGATCGTGATCCTGCCTTTACCGACCCCTTCCGAGAAAAGGAGNGGCATCCTCGTTTCCAGNCCGGGTACACCGTTGGCAATCTTGTTGAAGCTAGCATCCCTGCCTGCATGAAATTTCCCGCTTTCATCGAATCGNTAGGGTGCGTGATCAGACGANAAAACCTGAAAGGTACCGTTTTTGAGGCCTTTCCAGATGGCTTCCTGAGANGCCTTGTCGCGTGGTGGAGGGGANCAACAGTATTTCGCGCCTTCCATTCNTTCCTGGTCAAGATCTTTGGCNGTCAAAAAAAGGTACTGAGGACAGGTTTCACCGTAGATGCTCAACTCATTGTTTCGTGCCTGGAGAATGGAATGTGCTGCCTCAGCTTCCGAAACATGAACGATCAGCATTCGGGCATCNACTAAGCGCGCAAGGTCGATGGCTCGGCGTGAAGCTTCACTTTCCGCTACGGGAGAATGGCTCACTGCATGAAATTTTGGCGCATTGTAACCGCGCTGTAAAAGACGTTCCGAAATCCAATTGATGACTTCGTTGTTCTCTGCATGAACCATGGTCANAGCTCCATGNNTGCGGGCAAGGGCTAAAATGTCCAGCATTTCACCGTCATTGATCTTCANCATCTCGTAGGTCATGTAGACCTTNAAGGAAGTGTAACCTTCCTTAATNAGGGAAGGTAGNTCCACTTCGAGGACATTTTGTGTNGGATCGGAGATGATAAGATGNANCCCGTAGTCAATNACGGCTTTGTTCCGTGCACGNTCACGNGCNNTATCGACGACNTCNCTNAGNCTTTGCCCGCGGTGNTGGGCTGCAAAGGGCAGGAANGTGGTGTTGCCTCCNAAGNNNGCNGANACACTGCCAGAGTANAAATCGTCGGCGGTCATGATTCGGGTTGATGATTCCTGTTCAATGTGACAGTGCGCGTCAATTCCCCCGGGAAGGACCAGCATTCCCTTAGCATCGATAACCCGTTCAGCGTGGCCCAGGTTCTGCCCCATGGCAGTGATTTTTCCTTCACTAACACCGATTTCCGACTCAAAGGAATCCACTGCGGTGTGAACCATCCCGTTTTTAATAAGAAGATCATACTTTTTCATTTTCCGGACTCTTATTTTACGATCTTCATTCCAGTTCCTTCAATCGTGAATCTAGTCTCGCAGTGAGATGATCCAGTTCTTCGTGCCCTTTTCGACTCAATACCGGTCCTGGGGCCCGGCTCAGGGCACAGGTGACGGCGCCTCGCCTGCGGAGAACTTCTTTTCTGACTGCAAGGCCGTATCCTGGCTGTTGCTCGTAGCGTACAAGAGGAAGATAGGCGTCGTAAAGGTCTTCAGCATGTTCGGTTTCAGCATTGGCATGAAGCGAAACGACTTCAGTGAGCATTTCGGGATAGGCGAATCCGGTCATTGCTCCGTCTGCACCGCGATGCAACTCCTGTGGAAGGTACAAGCCTCCATTTCCGGTTAAGACCGAAACACGCCTCAGTCCCTGTTTCTCGGCAGAATCACGGACCTGTGTCAGTTTCTCAAGACCAGGGCAGTCCTCATGCTTCAGCATCACCAACTGGGGAAAGTCGCTGAGCATTCGGTTGAAGCATTCCACGGAAAGACTTACTCCGGTAGACTGGGGATAATCCTGGTAGCAGAGCGGTATGTTCGAACCAAGCTGCTCAATCACCTGTGCATAGTAATCGTAAAGCTTCTGATCAGTGTTCAATCCTGTTGCCGGAGCCACCATCACTCCTGCGCAGCCTTCGTCCATGCTGAACCGGGAAAGATTCACGAGATTGGCAATTCCGGCGTCGGTAACGCCAGCTACTACTGGAACCCGTCCATTGACCCGTTTCAAAATGTGTTTGACGAATTCTCTTGATTCATTTGCTGAGAGTTTGTTGGCTTCTCCCATCATGCCTAGGATAGTAATCCCTGTCACCCTCTTTTCCAGAAAAAACTCGACAAGTGAATCAACACTTTTGAAATCTATGCTACCATCTTCGGCAAAAGGAGTTATGGAAATGACATAAACCCCACTGGTCTGCTCGTCGATTAATCCTGAATTAGGCATGTTTTATTGAATGAAGAACGTTTTGGAAATCAAGAAATTATTTTAGCGTGGAGTCTCAAGCTTTAGGTCCCAAATGTCAAGAGTGTTTAGGAGTATTTTAAAAGAATGTGGGGATTTTACTTTGAGACTGTTTGACTATGAAGAATTAGTGGGGTTACTCACAGGAGTTGATGGGATTTGTTTTATGGATTCATTTTGTATTACTCCATTGGGTTCCTCCGCATATTTGGCAACTAAGGCCTTTAGCGTATCCAGGTCGTTATCGGTCAGATTCGAGTTGTTGATCACCAGCTTGAAGCACTCTCCGATAATGCTTTCCCGATTAAGCGATTTCTCATGGGAAACGCTGTAGCAATTCACCGGATGGGGTACCCCTTTGGGGTGTACGACACGCTCGGAGGGGAAATCAAAAAAATCTTCCAGCAGGATTTTGGTGTTCTCAGACACCAGCACTTCGCCGGACTCGGCCTCAGATTCCAAGCGGGACGCCACATTGATCGCTCTGCCGATGGCGGTGTAATCCAAACGGCTGGTACTTCCGAAATTCCCGACATTACAGAATCCCGTATTAATTCCGATTCGGATTTTCAGATTGGTGGGGAAACTGAACTGTTTGCGTATATAGGGTTGCAGCCCATCGATGCGGTTCTGCATTTCTATTGCCATATCGACACAGTTTTTTGCATCCTGCACGTCGCCATCGGATT
>NYXK01000186.1 GCA_002685535.1 Deltaproteobacteria bacterium | reverse complement strand
TTTGTCGTTTTTTGTATGTAAAAAATCGAATTTGATATTACGTAATATTACATGATTCAAATTATACTTCCTTTTAGGAACTTAGTCTATAGAAGCTAATAAATGTAAATGTAAAATATTTATATATTATTATTAATTCGTTGTAGAGATGTTAGTACCTAAAAATCGCACTTTTTGGTGTAAAAGGTGGCCGGAATGGGGGGGTGGCCGGAATGGTGGGGTGGGACGTTACTTACTGGAGCAATACCTCGACGTTATTGACGTCTGTCAGGTAGAAATGCCAGAGCTCATCGTACGTATGGTGCCCATTTATGATTATGTGGCTGGCACTTGGGATGGTTGTCCAGAGTACAACAGCACCACCAGTAGCGCAGCAGCATCTTGTGGCCAAGTTGTAACAATAGATGATCTGCAGAGCTTGGTGATACCCGATGAAACCGCAAACGGAACGATACATTGCGATGCCATGTTAGCAGCTTACAATATTACAACGGGGGATCTCCAGGTTGCAATGGATGACCCGACTTGCTCACCAACTGAAGATTTTGTCAGCATCTGCCTTCCACTAGGATGTGCGGTAATGACAATTCCATACAACACGACCTGGTAAGCTCGATATTCTGACTTACCAGTACAAGCTAATTTCTATCAGCGCATCGGTAATCGAAGAAATTTCAACTGCAGAGAACCCAGTGACCATTACTCAACTTTTGACATGGAACCCAAATATGCAAGGGTTGTGTAACCTACTTACCAATCAGTATATCTGTATCGGCGCTCCTGGAGGCTCCTACATTCCCCCATATATCTCCAATACCACAACCAGTGATGCTGGTCAAGTGCGAGGTGGTGGAAGTGGGAGCTCGACAGGGAGTGGATCAGTTGCCGGAGGTGGGCGCAATGCCACGGTTGTTTCTATTGGAGGAACAGCACCTAGCCCAACGCAATCTGGAATCACGCCTCTCTGTACTGAATATACAATGGCTAGCCCTGGCGATGGATGCTACTCGCTGACCCAGCTGTGGCGAATTTCTGAAGAAGTGTTCTTCGCATGGAACACAATCTTGAGGCTGGACGGTGTGGACTGTAGTACGAAGCTGTTCGCGAATTACTACTATTGCATCGACATCCTAGCCACCCCAACTACCTTAACATCTTCTTCTGCTCCAGCCTCAACCGGAGCGGTTGCTCCTGGACCTACACAATCTGGCATAATTAGCACTTGCAGCACGTTCGCCGGATCCGTTCCCGGGCTGGGCTGCTACGACTTTGCAGTAGCGGAGGGTTAGCAAACAAAAAAACCTTACAAAGGTGGTAATATACAACTTGAGTTGATTATCGATATACTTTTCATCTCAAACTGAAAAATAGCATACGCGACTGCGGCATTGGATTTTGTTCAGGGTCATTCAGTGTGTGGGGCACTGCTTAGTGGTTTTTCGTTACTATGCATGCAGCCCCGCCGTGTTTGTTCAGATATCCTCCTGAGGAGCCTGCGATTAGATGAAACGTCCTGGAGGCCCTGTTCCTACAGTCTGTAAGCGAGACTACAACGCCTAAAGCGCTGCAGGTCAGCTTACAAGCCGCATAATCGCAGATTCGCAGCACCCTCTAGCAGCCTGAACCAGACGTGGATACGGCAGTGAAGGGGGTGGCAGTCTCGCTTCCAGGCTGTACTTACAGGACTTCAAAGACGCATTGGGCATGGCCTTGTTGAGAGCAACTTTTATGACTTTACGCGTGAGACTTGGTTACTGTGTAGTTAGTATCTTCACATACATAGTTTTAAATCACCCGGAGGAGAAAAAACGGGTCCTAGTGCAAGTAAAGTCTTGGTGACTTTTGCTGAACAGACACGCAGCACGTCCCTGCATGAGAGTTCCGACATCCATGAAGGAGGCCCATCAAAGGACAATTGCACTGACTTCAACATTCAAGTTCTAGTGAGTCTATTGGTCTACATTCACCTCAGCGAGTCGCTAAGCCAGTCATTTACTGGATAAGCGTTTTGCCCTCCTTTGGGAGAGAAGACCTGCTTGGCTGATGGTGAAGGATTGTGTATTAAGCGAGGACGAGTAACAACCGAAGAAAACACTCGAACAATAGTAACCGCCAGCAAAAGTATGCTCGCAGAGACGCAAAGCCTCAAACAGCCTTCAGGTACGAGTTCCAAGTCTGCTATGGATGGATATGAAATGCCGAGCAATAATGAGAGACAGCTAGCCAAAGTCGTTGAGCCATTTCCTGCGCATCTTGAAGCTGAGAGTAACGATGAAAAACTAATGATGCAAATCTTCGCAGAAGATCAAAGTTGCTTGAGACAACATGGACTTGATAATACAGAACAGTCAAATAGTGGGCAGGCTTCTTCTGGCGACTTGTTGAGCTTAGAGCCCACTCAAACTGGTATAGTCGGATCTGAAGAGACGATTTGAGCTGCTAGATCCAAGAGCGAGGGACCTTGAGAGCCAGGATGCGAGGAATGACAGAAGCTCTTCTGTCGGTGAAAGAAGCCCCTCATGGACACGACCTGTAGGTGGATTTCCGCCGCGCACTCAACAGTAACTGACGCTGGTTTAGCTTGAGCTATCCACTCTCGCAATACTAAACTTTGCGGAAAAGATACAACCCTGGCGTACCTTGAGAACGAACGCTAGTCCTGCAGCTAGTTCCCTATCACATTTGTTTCTACATTCAGCATATGAACAGCCACAAATCGCTTCGCACCATCTTTCCCGCGGTCAAATGTCGACCTCACAGAAGGAATTTATCTCTTCTGTATGTGGCGAGTTTGCTGATGGTAGCGATGCCCTCGATTCAGCCTGTAGTTGGTGTCTGTTTTCCCTCGAAGCTCGCATTCGGGAACCGTGGGTTCCTCCTTTTGCGCCAGCATTTGACAGATTGTATTCTATCGCCCCCAAAGAGCTGGACCTTGAGTTTGCGATGCAATTTTTGGGTATTGTCAGCGCCAGTCTTCAACAAGAGGACTGCGAGCTGTCCGGAGTAGTTGACAACCTGTTCAACAAACTTGATCTATCATGGCTTTTAGAATACGCCCTCTCTTTGAATAACTTGCATTTGCTGCAAGTGGATGGCTTAGTATGACTAAATCCCCCCAGAAATCAATTAAGCTGACAGGGACAGCTCTTCTCTATACTCCACAAATATTATGACGGCTAGATCGGCTCGAAATTCGTAATCCAACAACCGCATTCACGTCTGAGGACCAAGTATGCTTTACAGCCTATATCCCAACACCGAGGAGGCACAAACGAAGAAATTACCACAAGACCTTCAAACGACTTCGACAGGACTTACAGTATGTCGACCAGTCACTTTCTATGCTTCTGCAGCAATTTCGACCAATAATTCCCGACCGCAAAGAACCAGCAGCGAATCCTTTCAACCCCAGCGATTGCAAGACCCGATTAGATGTTACCAACTTGTGGTTTCACACATTGCATCGTTTTGCAAGATTGAACATCATATGGGTCGATTGTCTGTCCTTGCATCTGGAGTTCGATCCCTACACGAAAACCCTCGCAATCTTTTCTAACCCCTCATCGTGCTTTCTATGGCTCGTAATCAAGACCCCGGCCTGTATTCACAGTGGGTCCCAAAGCCACTAGGCAAAAAAAAGAAGAAACAATGCTGAGGAACAGGATATGCTTCGGTGCCCAGTCCTACTGGTCCGAATCAGATGGATCCGATGTGAAAGATTATTTCAGAGAAATCCTTGTGACGTAGCGCTTGATATTTGTCACGTACAGAAGCTCGCATAACAGCATGAACAAGATCAAAAAGTCGAAGACATAGAATGAAACTGAGTCACCAGATCCGATGCTTGACCTATTGTGTGGTCATAGCTGGAAAGCACAACATGCCAAGCAAATATGGGACGAGCTTAACGTTGCGGAGCCCTCGATGTATCACCCCGCAATTAGATCGTAAGATCTCTTATTGAAACACCCGAACGCAACGCGTCAAGACAAGAGGGAATCAACTTGACTGAATCTCGTGAAATGCCTCATGGCGTTGTGAGGTGGCCTTTATCAATCCTGCTCTCCGTCAACGCTCTTAGCCTCTGTTGAATTGTTACCTTTTCTTGAACTAATCTTTCAGACTCCACAACGCCAGCAGAGCTCAAAATAAGACTCAAAATGGTGGAGGCGAAGTTCACGTAGGATATTTGCAGCCCAGCTGCGGTTTATGTGCAGATAGTAATGGTAAATGGCTGACCCCTAACTCAGCTAACTCAACACGCTTCCAACCTTCCTTTCCATCAGTGGGAATGCGCCCGCCAGGACGCCAGTGCCTACTCCACCTGGTACTTCGCATATTTTGCCATATAAACACAGTGGGATGCTGGTCATCGTCCATGAATGTAATGCTGTGCGTGTTCGCCAGAATGCAGCGAATAACGAGCTCGCATTGGGTTTTCCGATATGGATCATCTCCGGATAGGAAAACACCAAGTAGCACGCGTATTAGCGTGCTGACAAAGGGTTAGACGCCTTTTCTGGCTGGTGGTATCAAGCTATCCAGGAGCTATACTGAAACCCTTCTCAATCTGGTCCATCATTAAGGAAAGTCAGTCCTGCAAAATCTTCGTGCGCAGGCTTCACGCGACGTTCAATTTAGAGGTAAAGAGAAGTGACTCGCACGAGTTATTATACTCTTCAACTTGAGGAAATAAGTGGTTGCTGTTTCAAGTGATATGGAAGAAGCGAAACATACGAGTAACAGGATCCGAAACCTTTGGACCACAATCCAGCAGCATATAATTCCCGGTGACGCAAGCAGAAAGCGATGTTCTTATCCTTCTGAACTATTTCGTAGCCAAAACAGCAAATGCCTGAGCTGGGAACAAACGTGACAGAGCTACCAGCAGCCTGCTCCTACTGAATACGATGAGTATGATTAGACAATATTCTTTCACAAGAATTCAAGGATTGATAGCTGTCTCATGACTGGAAAACAAACAAAGTGAATACAAATGATGTAAATCGTTTGGTTCCGTTGTACAGTATGACTGATAACAATAAGAGATGTGAGGCTTGGTAACGAGTTTGTCGACTTTCTACTAGTAACTCTTCAACTGTTAGCGTGTTGACAAATTTCCTAAAATATACTAGCTTCTTAGGCTCACCCACATGGTAAAGCACGACTAGCAGACTATTAGTTTCAATCAATTACGAGAAACGTCACACAGCTAACAAATATTTACTGTCATTCACTAAAAGATATGACTCATAGACAAGGCTAGTGGCACCTTCCACCAGTCGGAAACCCAATCGCACTTTCTATAAAACTGCACCCCACATCCTTCAAGCGGGGCTTTCATCTTCAGCCTCACAACCAAGCACTTACCTTCCAGAAACCTGCCAACATAGACAATCATCAACCTCGCAACATTCTCCGCTTGTTATCTCAGCGATACCATTGCAAATCACCCGCAAGGCATCACTGTCCTCCCTCCGCATCTTCTCTTGACGCCCTCACCTTCAAGTCTGACAATCTCCACGATACGCACCCCGCCTTCTGCTTGTCTACTCCCAAAGCCATTCTGCTACAGTCATTCTCATCCTCAAAAGAACACCTCGAACAAGAAACCTTTCAGAAGGAAGCTCCGACACTTTCATCAAATCAAGATGGCTACCGGAACTAAAAGAAGATTCTACTCCTCGTCGTCTGAGGCAGGTGGTGAGTGCTAACCAGCTTCAGACTTCAAACATGATGCTAACTTGGTTCTAGGCTCCGCGGACTATAATATCGAAAAATTCGTTGCAGGGAAAGATCGATTTCGTGTAGCCCCCCTAAATGAAATCCCAACGCCATGGCCTTTCGAGCAAGCGCAAGCAAAAGCTTCAGAGAAAGCCAACGCAATCCTTCAGAACATAAAGGACGACGTTCACAAAATCTGCAGTGGAGCTGGGATCGACGCCACATACATCACAATGCAGAAGATCTGGAGAAAGAATGTTCCACAGGGAGCGAAAGATTGTCTACTTGTGGAGACCCTGGACGATGACCCTGCTCGCTGGTTGGTAGCAGCCACCTCAATTAAGACTCTGCTGGCGAAGACTTCTTTTGAAGAAGATGAATGCATCGTCGAAATCCGGAACCACAGAAAGATGTACTCGGACATTTCCTTCCCTATCAGCAACGATGCGCAGCTCCTTGCTTGCATCAGAGAGGTGCAGCCCAAGATCAGAAGCATCATCGACACAAGAGCGACAGACATCTGGACATCAATTGCTTACCATGATCGAAAAAGCAAGTTCGATAAATCTGCAGCCAAGCACTGTGTGATCATTTATGTCCGCCCAGGCTCATCTGCAATGTTCGAGATGATAGAGCAACTATGCGTCGCTGCAGTCAAATCTGCACAGTTCCCCACGGTGGCCTTGTCTGTCGAGATTCTACCGGGCATGGTTATCACTTCCGCGGAAGGAGATCCAAGATATACCAGATGTATGTTCACCAGCGATACTCCCAAAAATGGAGACTCCATAGGAGTCAAAGGAGTCAAGCCGGATAGCGGTACTTTGGGTGGCTGGGTCATACTTACGCACAAAACTGATGGCCAGGTCATCAATGGTATTATGACTCCTTACCATGTCATTGCCAAGGTTGGATCAGGCGATCGAGCGGAGAACGACCTTGAAGGCATTGGTTTCAAGGGCAAAAAGTACTGTCCTAAGGGCGCGATTGTGTGGCCATCTGAGTACGATTCCGACGGCACGATAGAGTACTGCCAAGAGTCTGTGAGAAGAGGTGGTGATGCTAACAGCGTTGCGAAGAGCAAAAAGGTCCTGGAAATCCTTACTTCGTTAAAAAAGTCAGATGGTCTTGGACAAGTTCGATTTGCGTCCGGAAACACGAGATCTGATAAAAATCAAGTTATGGATTGGGCAATCATCCAGTGCAAGAAGTTCCAGAAGAACAGGCCGCCGATCGGCCCCATCAACCAATCGCAAATCCCAGAGAGAATCCCAGAACTGCTTTATGAACGAAATGAGCACAGCTGCGTGAAGAGTTTTGGTCCTGAGCTTGTCGCAGGAGACTGGGTGCTCAAGCGTGGAAGAACCACAGAAAACACGCATGGCGAAGTAAATGCAGTTTCTCGAGAGGTGAAATGGGAGCAGAAGGGCAAAGCAGTGTCTTACGAGCTTGACATTGTGGGAATCGGCGGCGATTTTGGTGACAGGGGAGATTCTGGTTCGTGGGTAATTAACAGCAAGTTTGAACTTGTTGGGATGCTAATCGCAATGGACAGCGGAGCGTCAGGCAACCATGGTATCGTGACTCCAATTGGATCACTTCTCAAGGACATTGAAGCAAGAACAGGTTACCGACTTTCGCTGCCATAGGCATTTTGTCAATTGACAATTCGGCTGAATCTACCGTAATCTCAATGAAAATTCATTAACCTTACATTTCTGGAAAGTCCCCACTTCCGAGCCTTCCGAAAAACATGCATATCAAAGTGAGTGATTGGAATATTGTAGATTATGACCTGGAAATCCGTCGTGCCAAACATGGCATAGGATGCCAAAAAGTCATGACGTCCAGGCTGCTGACATGAGAAGAAAGCCAATTCTCTTGGGAATTACTGCCCAGCTTCGTGTGGAATGGGCGTTGCCACTGAATATTAGTGGCGGTAAGTCTGATCTAGGTGACTCGTCAGCTATGTTCCTGAAGTTCTACAACGACCTACGCATTCACATGAAGGATCCAAACGACCTTTGGAATTGAATGGCATCTAATATGTAGTAAGAGAAGAGTGACGGGGCTGACCTCAAGGGAAAAGGAGTTAAGGGGTAACACGTGATCATTTCGCCAAGCTAGTTCCAAGACTTCGTAAGACATAAGGTTTTCATCCCCTCACTCCTCATACTCGCCGGATCAACCGCTCATCACTCCATCAACAGCCATTTCTTGTCGCCCAGATGGACAAGCGATGCCATAGAGCTGGATACGAAAGTACGAGTCCATTTGAGTGCCGCTGTCACGGCGTCGTTGCTGTGGAATTACACGCTGTGCCAATGTTTTCCGAGACACCAAACGGTGTCTCGAGAACGAATTTCCGCTCACTTGGCGGCCCACAACAAACGCTTGCTTTGGCTCTGATCCTATGAATTTGGACGTCCAAGACTCTGGGCATCATCACCCTCCCCCTGGAAGATTGGCAGACGCGCAATTGTGCCAGAACATAAATGGTTCCGCTGGCTTGGGCAGAGCACCGAAGACTCTTGATCAGGGCTGTGCTGGAACGCCTCTTGGCGGCTCGCTCCCCAGAATGTTGTCCCCCAGCAAGCCCATGTGTTTTGGGTTCCTCTGAACTTTGTAGGTTCGTCCAACTATTTGTCTCATCTTTCAACTTTCTCTCTCTCTGTCAGTCATTATCCCAAAACAAACCAGTTTCCCATTCACCAGTACCTCCACCTTTCAGTCCTGGTCGCCTAGTCAATCGTTACTTTGAGGACGCGCAGCTCTCACCTTTCCTTTCTTCGTCTTCAACGCCACCTTCTTTCGTTAATCGCCCGGCACATTCGACATCATGAAGTGGAGTACAGTTCTAGGGACGGGGTCGATATGTATGGTGGGAGTAGATGCGGCAATCNCACTGGACCTTACCTCGAGACAATCGATTGTCGACGCTGCGAGCACCGTTGCATACGATCTGATGACCTACTACACGGGAAACAGGACTGGAGATACCCCTGGTAACTTGCCAGACCCATACTACTGGTGGGAGGCTGGTGCTATGTGAGTCCAATATTCGATCTGGCTGGATCTCGAGTCCCTATACTGACGGCCCCTGGGCAGGTTCGGAACGATGATCAACTACTGGTACTACACAGGAGACACAACCTACAATGCGGTAACGAAGCAGGCTCTGTTACATCAGACAGGGGATAATGGAGACTTCATGCCGTTGAATCAAACAAAGACGTTGGGAAACGACGATCAGGGATTCTGGGGAATGGCTGCGATGACCGCTGCGGAGACAGGATTCGAAGACCCTCCAGAGGGGTCCCCCGGATGGCTCGCCCTTGCCCAAGGAGTTTTCAACACACAAGCACCGAGATGGGATACTTCGACATGCGGAGGAGGTCTCAGGTGGCAGATTTTCACCTTCAACAGTGGTTACACATACAAGAACAGTATCTCGAACGGCTGCTTCTTCAATCTCGCTGCGAGACTGGCTTTGTACACTGGAAACGCGACGTATGCAGAATGGGCGGAGAAGACATGGGTTTGGATGAATGATATTGGGCTCATCAATGAGAAGTTTGAAGTCTTTGATGGAACCCAGAATACGGACAACTGCACCTCGAAAGACCACAACAAGTGGACCTACAATACCGGCATTTTCCTGATGGGCGCTGCCACTATGTACAACTACGTACGTACGCTTCCGCCGATCCGGGTCCTCTTAGCTAACATTATACCAGACAAACGGTTCCGACATCTGGAAATCACGAACCGAGTCCCTTATCACTGCCTCGAAGCAGTTCTACCTGGACGGAATCCTGTACGAGCCCTGCGAGCCGACCGGAAAATGTAACGTCGATCAACGTTCTTTCAAGACATACTTTATCCGCGAACTGGCGGCAACTGCAGAGCTTGCTCCCTGGACGCACGACAATATTATCAAGGAGATCGAGACGTCTGCCATGGCCGCAGTGAAGACTTGCACGGCAGGAAGTACTGGTACTCAATGTGGACTGAAGTGGACAACAGGAGCCAACGATGGGAGTCTGGGAGTTGGAGAACAGATGGCAGTGCTGGAAGCTATACAGAGTAATCTGGTAGACCAGGCTCCTGGATGGAAGAGTGATGTCAAAGGCACAGGTACCAGTTCGGGAGACGCCAACGCAGGATCGGATAGCAAGACGGACTCGTCACAACTGGCACAGATTGTGATCACGACTGGTGATAGGGTTGGAGCGGGCATCCTAACAGCGCTTGTAATATGCGGCGTAATCGGAGGAAGCGCCACTATGATTTTGGGTGTTTAGGCGCATTGCACATCAGCATTTGTATTGTTTAGTTTTTGTACAAAGTACTGCAAGGCAGTCATATTCCCCGTGTACCAAGCGGAATAGAACTCGTCCATCAATTTTCCTTGTCGGTCTTGGTTCTGTGATTTCCTGACGGGGGAATGGAACGTCTTCTGTCGTATCATTTCATGAGCGGCATTCCAACACAAAAGATGGGATGATGTTCCCATTTATGAGTGGATGTTGACCTGCAGGACAGCAGAAACGTTCTTGCGGTCCGACGAACCGAACCGGTTCCTGAGCTCGGGTCACTCCCTTATGCTAAGATCCACGCTACAACAGGAATTAATTGGTGGAAGTTCACCAACTCCATCTTATCCTTAATTGCAACCCGATCTCCCAATGTTTCTAATCCCATTCTGGCTGTACGGCACTATTCCCTCCGCTTTCCAAGTGGACCACATCCCACATAACTTTAATTTTTCTGCTCCTAGCCTCAAATACCCCGCAGCAGCAAAGTACCGTGTTCCTGGGCATCTCCAGATTTTCTAGGAAATTTTGACAGAGGCTCGAATCGTCAACTTAGATTGAGCTGCTTGCCTAGCTTTGGGGAAATTATGGGCCAATTCCCTTCTCAGGCTGCGGAGGGGACGTTCCGTGTAAACAGACGTCAGGATAGAGCTGTCGAGATGTATAAACCCAGGGCCAGCTTGCAGCTTCCCTTGTTCTGTTTCTGTTTCTGGTATCCAAGCGGTTCGATTCCTTGAACAGTTTAATCCAGCTATCATGAAGTTCTCTACTGGAGCTGCAGCTTTGGCTCTTTTGGCTACTCAGTCAATTGCTTCTCCTACGAGTGGAAAGGGCCATAACAAGAGGCCAAAGGGCTTCCCTTATGCCGATGGAGAGCATTTCAAGCTTGACGGAAAGCCATTTCTGTTCGCAGGCAGTAATGCTTACTGGTTCCCATTCATCAATGTCAGTTTACCATCCAATTGGCACTTACAGATACTAACATACAGACAGAGCCCTCCAGATGTCAAGATAGCAATGGAGACCGCCGTCAAGGCCGGACAGAAAGTGATTCGAACTTGGGCATTCAACGACAAGAACGAAACATTTGTACCCGGCGGACTTCCACAATACGGCGGCGAAGGTGCCGGAGCCTCACCAGTCTACTTCCAATCCTGGAAAGACGGCAAGCCAACAATCAACTATGGGCCCACCGGCCTCGAAGCCATGGACAAAGTCGTCAAGCTCGCCGAACAAACAGGTGTCAAGCTCATCATGGCCCTGACAAATAACTGGGCCGACTACGGCGGCATGGACATGTACACAGTCAACCTCGGCGGCAAATACCACGATGATTTTTACCACGTTCGGAAGATCGTCAAGGCGTTCAAGAAATACGTCAAGGCCGTCGTATCCCGCTATAAAGACTCACCAGCGATCTTCGCCTGGGAACTCGCCAACGAGCCACGCTGCAAGGCCGACGGCGTGCGTAACCTTCCGCGCTCAGAAGGCACGAATTGCTCGTATGTCATGATGGACGCGTGGATCGCTGAGATGGGGAGATACATCAAGGATATCGATGAGCATCATATGGTTACTTGGGGAGGCGAGGGCGAGTTCTTCTACGAGGGCGCGGAGGATTGGGCGTATGCTGGGTCGGATGGAGGGAATTTCTATGCCGAGTTGGCGCTTGATGAGATGGATTTCGGGACGTTCCATCTCTATCCTGATTGGTGGACGAAGACGGTTGAGTGGTCGAATCAGTGGATTATCGACCATGGGAAGG
This sequence comes from Deltaproteobacteria bacterium, assembly GCA_002685535.1. GTDB lineage: Bacteria > SAR324 > SAR324 > SAR324 > NAC60-12 > Arctic96AD-7. The sequence continues at coordinate 133,563 of NYXK01000186.1, read as the reverse complement.
CGCAGAAGAAATTGCAGAAGCCGGTGCTGTTTGAGGAATATGGGTTCTTGAATCCGGCTGATCGATTGGCGTGGTTGAATCGCACGGTGGCTGCGAATGAGACGAGGGTGGCGGTCATGAGTGAGTGGCAGAGACTGAGCCTCAAGTATGAGATGGGTGATATGTATTGGCAGCTTGGGTTGTGTGGATTGAGCTTTGGGTGCAGTACGAATGATGGGTTCACGATTTATGTGAGTAATACGGAGGAGGCCAAGCCGTTGATCTATGATCATGCGAAGAAGGTTAATGCTGTCAATGCAAAGCTCCGGGACTAAGGGACCGAGGGAGTGGAATGGCATTGTTCTACAGAGGTTCTTCTATATACATAATATCTAGCATATACACAAGACATTGCATCTCAGTGAAATTCAGCAAGGAGACTCCGAGCTTCGTAGCCAGGGAGGGAGCAACAGGACGAAGGACTGGAATGTTGCTCTTGCGGTTCGACCCGGAATCTTTGTGAGGATCCGCTAATCAATAGCGAGGCTGTGGTGTTAGTTGGGGAAAGACAATGCAAATGATTCAAACTGTTTACTTCCTCCTCTCCGGTAAGTGAGGGGCCGAGGTTCCGGTAAACAATCAAGCTGAGTCAATAAACACCGCGAGAAGCGCAAACATGAGGATCGTTTATGTTTTCATGAATACATAGTCAAGTACCAGACATGGTTAATAGATCTGCAGAAAAAGTGAGGCTGTTGTTCGACTCTACTTCGTCCTCGTTACCTCCATACCCACCACACCCTCATCACGCCCGAGACTTCGCCCCCAAACACCTCTCTAGCATCAAGGCCCTTCCAATGCATCGCACTATTACATATCGCAACCGAGTAGGACCACACAAAGCTTATAGCCCGGCGCGGTACGTAGACCACATGTTGGTCATTCTGGTAATCTGGTTTGGAGTGAAGGACTCGTAGCACGCGCTGGAACTAATTAGCACTCTTCCAAAAACACCACAAAAGTCACGAGGAGCGAAAGAACACTTCACACTTACTCATAAGAATAATCCATGTAGTTATGGATAGAATCAACCCCGCCACCCGAGCAAGAATCTTGTCCGACTGGGCACCCGTCGGTCAAAGTCGACTGAGGCGGTGTATCCGCAATCATGTCACCGCTTCCAGTGCAGCCACCCTGGAAAACGTGGAAAAGTCCAAGCCAGTGACCAACTTCGTGAGTGACTGTTCCGCCGAGATTGTAGTTTCTAAGAGAGCCACCTGGGGCTGTGGTGTAGAGGATGTTGAGACCATCAGTGCTGGACGATGTCAGCAACTCGCAATCGGGGGCAATCTTGGGTGGCGATGCTGTTGTAAAGGCGGGGAGACTTACATGTAATCAGTCGATCCGACAGCAGCAACTTGGGGAAACTGTGCGTATCCCAGATATCCGGAAACGGTGTACTGGAAGTAGATATTCAAGGAGCTGTACGTTCCCTTGCGGAGAGCCCGCTTCATGGCAACATCGTTTCCGTTGGCATCAGCAGCCCAAGCAGTGTTGACAGTGTAGTCAGTTGAGATGAGCTTGAATTGAAACCCAGCAGGTGCTTTTCATTTGTTAGCCTGTGACTTTTTTAAAGAAGGAACCTTGAGATTCAGACTCACCATAATGTTCATTCAAAACACTGATCTGGTTCGTCAACTGAGCAGCTGGAACGTATCCTCCCGACAAGGCGGTGCTTCTAGCGACAACATGAATATAAGTGTCGATCGTAACAGTCGCCGCACGAGCACTGTCGGTTCGGGTAGCATTGGTGAAAGTCTCTTTCTCCCAAGCACTGATTTGAGATGCTGCTTCTAGGAACTCGGCAGGTGGCTCGGTACCGCAGCCGATTTGGCGGGATTCATCGCGGGGTTGAGGGTGGGCCGAGACGGTTGTGATGGCACCTGCAATGAGCGAGGCGAGTAGAGTGAAGCGGACCATCATGGATGAGATGCTGGCTGATGGGAGAGCAGAAAACCTGGTTTGAGAGGGGTGGTTCTGTCCAAATTCTGGCCATTGGTGACATATTTGTACTTTCCTGATGAACTTCTTCAAGCAGGCTATTGCGATTGCATTTTTCCGTCCGTAGATGTCGTTATCTTCAGCCTTGACTTTGGATATCCACAGTAGGATTCCAAGACATATAGTCAAGGGCCAAGATTCTCTGAAAAGAAGGTGCTGTCCATTATGCTGGACCTGTCGGCGTGCCAAGATGGCTTGTAAAGAAAATCGGGCGGCAACTGGGAATACCCCATGTCTTAGTTCAATGTGGTAGTACTTATTCACGGAGTGATCGTTCGAAGTTCTTGGATCTGAGAGCAGAAGAGTCGCACAAGTTCAGATTTTGTAAGTGATCTAGCCAAAAACTCCAGTTACCATTTCTTCCCAGGAGCGGTTGCTACAGCTTTCAAGCGGATTGGACAATTGAAGTACAGGCATCCGGTATTCCTTCTTAGTCGAGCCTGTTTACAATAGCTTATATCTCGGGAAGGAATCGGACCCTCAAAAGTAGGCGGCTATCTGCAGCCCGTATTTTCTCCACAGTCATCGGCATTCATCCCAACTCGGCTCTTGGCCCTTCCCCTAGAAGAACTACCAGACCGAAACAGGCAGCTCCCGGCACTTTCTCGTATAAACACAACAATGCCGTCTCTTAGGATATTTACCACGGATCGGCTATTCCAATCGATGCCATTTCCCCGGACTTATGTTTGGGGATTGGGATATCTGCCGAGCCGAGGTTGTGTTGCGAAATGACAATTGATGGGTGAGAAGTTCAGGGCTGTCACATAAGATATATTTCTAGAGTCTGCTGAGCCACAGATGATCTGTCGCGGTATTGACTTCTCCATCAGTCTCTCATATCGATACTGTGGTTTGCGCTTCGTTCAAGCATTTCCTGACTCGTGGTACTTGGTCAAGACTTCAGATCGGAGCCGCCCGTGCACCCCACCCACCGATCAGATCTACAAAATCGACGCAAGACCCAGTCTAGCGGCATGTTATTCCTGCGGTGCTTATCTTTAATATATTGGATCAGCGTTGAGCACCTTCTCAATAATCTCTTGCTCCGTAGAGAATCGAAATAAGGTTTTCCGGGGTCTGGCCGTGTTGTTGTTTGCCAAGGTCAGACCCGGCATTTAAGCGATATCCAGTTGCTTAACTGAGGCGTGAAAATGTATGCTCGTTAGACCGGCTAGTAAACAAGATTCAGATAAACATATATCAGCGGCTAGAGACATTTTCTGTTGCGAGCCAATTAAAGGATGTTCGCGTGTGGAATCAGTGCCAATTGACACAACCTTGGCGTTGATTGAGAAAACATCCTACTTTTGCCAAGATGAGATAAAGTTCCGATTGCACGAACTTGAACTTCGCTCTCAAGCACTTTCCTAACATGAAGTTGACGACACGGCTGAGATGTAAGTGCTGAGATGATATATGAGGATCTAAGGTGGCGAAATGCATCATCGGAATTTCACGCACAATGGGCCCCAGAAAACTGCAATGGCGATGATTAGGTTCAAAACTCACAAATACTGTCTCCACAGCTACTGCATCAGTAGCAATGAGAAATTTCGAAGTCTTCTATCTTCTGTTTTACACTTTCGGGATGTCACTGAAGCTTTTTCAACGTCATGATCAATTCTCCAAGATGCCAAGGTGCTTGAAAGCCGCAAAATCAACAGCATAAGCGAGAATCTCCGCAATGATGCCACGAATAACGAAAATGCTGGACAATTCTTATGGAGGTCAGGAATGTGGGGAGTCAGCCTTGGTCTTCTGTCTCATTACGTCTTCCGAGGAAGAAGAAAGAAGTAGCTGACAATGCGCCGCATAGGATCCCTTACGCCAAGTGTTAGAACAACCCGAGAAGTTATGATGGGACTGGGATTGTTCATACCGAGAACCACGTTCATGTAGAAGTAGCCGACCATTGCTACCACTGATCCTGATATGAGAGGGCCCAACATCATGCCTAATGTAAATGCAGTTTCGACCAACGCAAAAACTCTTGAGCCAGCCCCTTTGTTGCCGAAGACTTGAGGGTTGCTGGATTCGTATGCTCTTACAGCGGCTAATATCACCCTGAGTCAGCAACTTTGTTCGGATCGAGAGAGGGGAATTGCTAGATGTACCTGAGAGTTCCATTGGGCCAGAGCCTTGCACTAAGTTGTTTAAGGTCCCGATGGTGACCAAACTCATGATGGTAATCGCTGGGCCAGATGCCTTTGCCCAAGGAAACCAATCATTTCCTGGAGTGCCAAGGAGACACAAGAAAGGTATCATGGCGGCCCAGCCAGCGACGGAAGGGTGTCTGATTCCAAAGAGGTCACGCACCCATCCGCACAGAGGACCCAAAAGGAGAGATGGAATCTGTAGGCAGAAGAACATTATGCTAGTTGGAAAGCTATCCCAGCCAAAGGCTCGCTGGGTATGAAGAGGAAGTGTGTTTTCAAAGCTGGTAAGTATCGTACTGTAGAGTACACAACTGGCCAGGCCTGTCAGAACTCCGCCGTCCACAAGCATGGTGCGATAGAAGTTCCTATTTTGCTTCTCGCTGTTGCTTTCTGGGGTGACCTGTGGCATAATTGTCTCGTACGAAGTTGCCCTACTTTCCAATAAGGATGTGACTTCCTCGTCTTCGTTCAGCGTCTCCTGAGCACTGTTCGGATCAATGTGTGCCGCGGCATCCATATCTGCGTATGGCTCTATCATGAGTACACGAGCGGAAACATCAACAAGAAGGACTACGACGGGTACGATCCACGTGAGCCAGTATCCCATAAACTTCAGCAAAATTCCGGATATGGTAGGTCCTGTAATCATCCCGCTTGCTGAGAAAGACAAGACAATGCCCATGGCAGTCCCCTGATTCTTAGGGCCAGTTGCTGCTGTCAACGTGGCGAAACCGACAATCCACGCCGATGATGCCGCGATTGCTTGAAGAGCTCTACCGAGATACAAGGCCCAGACTAAAGGCAACTTTTTGTCAGCTTCGGTATAGATGAAGTGCTATAACTGATCAACATTAGCTACTCACCAGCGGTGGACATCGCAACAAAGACTGTACCGACAATGCTGACGAGTAATGCCAGTAGAAGCTGGGCTCGTTTTTTTCCAAATTTATCTGCTACATGCGCGGTGATGGGCGCAAAGAGGAGCTGTAAGAGCCCGTTCATCGTCAAAAGTTTGGAGGTGTAGCTTTGCGACTTGGAGGGGTCGAGATGCAGCCGATTTTCGAGCATGTATGGTAAGATAGGAACAATGAAGCCGTAAAGTAGAGCTTCTGCAGGGCGAACAACATTATGTCAGTAGGTATGAATTTTCTGCTTTATCTTTGGAGGACTTGCCTGTGAATAATGTGAGCCCAATTGCGAAAGTGATGAAATGCTTAGATGAACGCCATCTGTGTCGATACTCCTTTTTTCCTGTAAAAGTGTTTTCAGTCATACTCATCGTGAATAGAATGATAGTTTTCAATGAAAAATACTACAACAGTAAAAAGCCTTGCTACAATAACTCAACGAGTCTCCAAACTGAGAACCTTCAACATTGAAAAGAGATGGAGTGGAGAGGCCGTGACCTTGGAAGTGCACCCTGAATCCTCGGAAAAACAAAGAAATAGCCTAACCAAGACATAGCGAAAGACCATGAGCACTTGCAAGTACAAGAGTCCAAACCTAGTGGCAATAGAGCAAAATGATCTTTTGAAGATCTCTTCTAGACGAAGATCTTGTGCTATGATCATGTTGCTCAAGGTCGGGGTATAGGCGAAGTAAGCCAACCATCTCTATGTGTCTGAACTTACTATTCTGTATGACCAGCCTGAGCCAAGCTGCGAAAGAACTGTGGCTGCTATTGGCATCTTGTTACTTGAATAATAGAGGCAAAGAACACAATGGCTGGCTGGATCTGCGAAATCAGTGTGCTAGGGTGGCTTTTGGCTTGCAAGGGGGAGCCACTACGGCGAGATCGATGAGTAGGAAAGCCTATGTATCACACGGCTTTGGATGGCTACGTTACCAGAGATGGATTTGGGTCACACAAAATGCCGAGTTGCTCGCCACGTTATCTGGTACTTTTGTGGAGCGACGGTATCATCCAAAATAGTTCAGTGATGCGAGTGGAAAGCCGCGAGGTGCTTGTTGCAGCCATTCGCCTCCCGGTAGTAATCCTAGTGATTTTCGTAGCACAGTATCTGTTTTCAGTAATTCGTACCAACAACGAACAGTGCATGATTGGGCGCAATCTCAGTGGCTGTCATTGTACAACGTTTGCTCAATTTCACCTGACAGGCGCCGAGGTCATTTCCCGCAGTGACAAGCAAATTGAGCGTACAATTATTAAGTCTTCATTTACCCATGTCTGTCCTGATCACCAGATTCATCGTCACACAAGCGTTGCAAGAACTCACGAGAACATTTGGAACCCTAGACGTCGCTTTGGGCTTTCGCTTAATCCGCTAATTGCCTGCAATCAGCTCAGAGCAAAATACGGCTGGAAACATAGCGATGGGGTTCCCACGTGCAGCATAGACATTCCATGGATTGCCGCGGTATAAAGAAAGATTCACTGGAGCTCTATCAATTTTCGCTCTAGGCTATAAGCTACTTAGCAGCTCGGCAAGTCTGTGTCGTTTCAGATGACAGTTTCTGTTTACAAAGAGCGTTTTGCCTCTGACGGGACCTACTCTGGGAACAAAATATAGGCTATAAGCAAGCTTTGGTACGGATAACTTCATTTTGAGAGATGAAACCCCTTAAATGGATGGATTGCTTTTACTGAGCTGCAGTACGATACAGACGGCTGAATCAAGATCCTGCCTCAGCGAGCTGTTGACCACATTTGGACATGGTTTTACAAGCGGGTTGCTATAAGAGCCACCATGTTGAATCCGATCGAATGTTCACGGCCATTGAAAAGTAGACGAAGTCTATGACTAACAATTTCTACCGCCTCTTTCCTTTGGGCATGGTCGCGATGCCAAAGTGAAAATAGAAATTCGGCAGCAGCATTGCAGCGTTGTGAGATATCTTCTTCGGGGAAAGAGAAGGTAGCATGGATACGCTGTAGCGAAATGCTACTAAACCCGTGATGGGTAAGATATCCACTCGCGGAGTCGAGAAGTAGGCCCTGGTGAGCAATCGGAAGCGAACGAGCGACGGCGTTGATGAGTTGAGTCGCTTCATTGTCAGGGGCGCCTTGGAGGAGAATGATCTGCGACTTCGCAATTCGTACCAGACCAGCCAGAGTATTGTGAAGCTCGTCTGGATTACTGAGCATCCAAGGAGCAAGCACAGTCTCTACTGCCCCGGATGAGATGGACGAGAGTGAAGCTTGCGCAGCTGGTAGACTCCAGAAGTTGGGAGACCCGCTACGTGCCAGCGACAGCCCACTACCTGCAAAGCTCATTAGTCTACAAATCAAACAAATCGGAATACTGGATGTTACCTTGACCCTTTCTCACAAGGAGAGATATCTCTTTCGGGTCCAATCCAGTGACTAGTACCTCTAAGTCCTCACTCGCCAAGCGCGGATGTCCCAAGAACTCTCCGTTCGTCTCACAAAAATTCTTTATGCGGCTACTGGTCGGTCGAGGGAATGGTCCAAGGAGTGGTTTTTTCTCTGCTCGCCTAGCTACCAAGCAATGATGAGCTTCGGGAATGTGGTTCTCTCCGATGGGAGAGAAAAGGTACGAGACCGGTTCGACTTCGAGAACAAATCCCGCATCTTTCAGTATTCGTGCCCAACCTTGCTCCGAAAAGAACGATTCATTCGTCAAGCTCCCCATCCACTCTTTTCCAATCATCCAGACTGCATCCCATGTAGGGTCATAAACGACCTTCTCCGGCGCCAAAGCAGTAGAGGGCAGGACGCACAGAGCTACAATTCCGTCCATTCGAACCCACTCACCAAACTTATACATCATAGAGACCAGATCACCAGGCGTCAATTGAAACAAAGACAAGACTGCAAAAACAGCGTCCATCTGAACTGGAGGCTCGTACTCTCTCATATCTGCCTGCTGAAATTTGCCACTGGGAACTTGGGATGTTGCGAGACGAACCATCTCGCCAGAGACATCGATCCCATAAACTTCGTGACCAGCTTCTGCCAGCAGGTAAGAAACTGGCTTACCAGTCCCGCATCCTACATCTATTACTTTGCTTTTGGGTTGAAGGCTCTCGGCGACGCTTTTGATAAAATCGCAGAGGAGGGGGTCGTTGGCGAAAGCATCTTCGTATCGAGCGCCTAACGTATTGAAGAGGCTTTCTGCAGTCTCGGCGCCTGTTGATACCATGGTTATATAGACTAGATGAATAAATCGACCTTCGAAGATACGATGATATAATCTTGAATCTACTGAGGTAGAAAGCGATATTGAGCTTGTCTTCTTTGCAGGCAATGAGTAAAATATAGACATGACCCCAGACTTGCGCTACTTGATACATCCAGACCCTGAGAGCGGGATCAACTATTGTCTCGCATCCTCATATCCCCATGCTGTACACTGGGGCCTCGCTGCTGATGTCACGCAGCATAATCAGGCAAGCTATCAAATACCTAGCCTGGGTCAGAGCTGATTTGCTGATGCCTTGTCTGCTTTTCGGTAATATGGATCCTGTTCATGGACACATCACTTGCGGGATTCCTCCGCTGGGCTTGTATCGGAAAGTTGCCAGCGATCTGGTGTTGCGATGTCTCACGACGCTAGGGTTCCTAGCTGTCGTGCTTCTCGTGCGATTTCACACCGCTATTTCTTTCCGCTTTTCAAGTCGGAGATTTGCTGGTATTGTGCTGAATGATCCAATATGGTTAGTAAAAGAGTGACTTCGGAAGAAAAATAGCATACACATTTTTCCTTCTATCTTGGCGACCATGAATGGCGATGTTGGAACACAATGAGAGGTGGGGAAGAGTGCTCTACAAGTTTCCGAAGGCATACTCGAATTGTGTTGGCTTATTTGTCTAGCTAAAATTTCCAGAACCAAGGTCTATTTAGATTGAGCTACATTCCGGTTCAGTCAATGTCCGTCTCAAAATCCTTGTCAAACTTTCACTCCAGCCAGAGGATTTGAATAGACGGTGATATATGGCCCTTCAGCCGAATATGCGATGGCCAGCCAAATGTAAACATTACTCTGTCCTTCGAACTCACGAATGGAACTGGCATCGTTAGCATAGCCGACACGATCACGGATCTTGTCGCAGCTGTGAGAACTTACTAGGCTTCTTTCTCCAGCGAAAGATGGGTATCCGCATTCTTAGTCCAACCAAGATCTCTGAAAAGTGAGACCACTGCCTTCGACACATGTTCATCGAAGTCTTCGTCCACCAGGAAATAGAGCTTCGGAGCAATGCTTCCGTCTTTTGGAGACAGCTCCCAATTGAAATTGACCGTGATCCGACTTCTTTCTTCCCCATTTGGGAGGCGTCTTGGAAGCAACAAATGCCATGCTTTTTCGACAATAGCAAACCCCTCCTCAATCATCGAGCCAGTCAGTCTTCCACCCAAAGTCCACAGATCGCGAACTTCTTCCAGACTGGTCACCCACAATGCTGAGTAAATTTTGATACGCGATTCGGTCGGACATTTGCAATCAAACGACACGTAGGTCTTCTCTCCCAGAACACCATCTTTGCCAGTCAAATAATCCTCCACGGGCTTCAAATCGAGACGCAGATTCATCTTCTCAGTGAGCGAGCGCAAGCTTCCAAACATGACTTCAAGAAAACTTATTCCTGTCATAACCGAGCTTAGCAAAGGGCTCACATATGCTTTGACTGTGAATGGACCGTCCTGGAAATCCACTCCAACGACGTGCTGAGATTTGCATCCAATTGACTGGATGGTGCCACGATTTCGACGAGCATCGCTGTTCATCACCACAATCTGCTCGAAATGATCGAACCAGCTGAGATCCGTCCCTGCCTGTATCTTGTCCAGGTTTTGAAGCAATTGTTTTGCAGCTAGCTCATTGACAGGATCTCTCTCCGTCCCGGCATGAATCCCCACTGGCTCCATAGTCATGCGAAAGGCGCACTTTGAGTTCTCCTGATAGTTGACACTGACGTCTAAAGGCCCGTCGGGATTGGCCATACAGTCGTTCCATGTTCTAGAAGACTGATTCCGCGAGTAGTATGGTCCGAGAGATGGAATGAGCGTTGAGTAGATGAGAAGAAGGTTCTTGTACTGGGCGTCGATGCTGTATCCTGTTTGGCTCATGGATGCGCCAGCGACGGGTCCCAATGAGTTCCACCATGACTTCTGGTCTGGAGATTGGAATGTCAAGCTCCGACTCAATACTTTCCATGGCTCCATGGTTTCTCGAGTACATGGTGCCGGCATGTTCGTCGTTTGGGTTCGAGCACCGACTGTCGTGATGTAGTTTTGACCTGGAATGGCCCTGTTAAGACTGGCGTTCGGGTCCAAGTGTTTCGTGAAGAAACCGAGATATCACAGATCAATCTGCCGATTCAGAATGACAGAATCAGAAGAGGGAGAGGCACATACGTCTGAACTTTGCCATGCTTACCATACATGAGAGGTAACTCAATAGTTGCCAGCGTATGAGCACATGCCCCGAGCCAGATCTTCACACTTCGCGATCGAATGGCTAAGCTCATCGTCACCAAGCGGATCTGGATGCCAAAGGGAAATTTCCCTCTTGTGTGAGGCCAGTAATGCTTCGGCTTTTCTGCCTTTGTAAATTTTTGGCAATATGCATCACGTCCCGAGAAGTGTAACCGGGTTCCGGGAGCGTACCTGAAGTGTACGACTGACGATCATCAGAGCACACAGGTGCACAGCATACGTGGACCTGCAAGGAACGTACAGCATAGGGACCTGGAGCTTCGACAGATGCCACCTCATTACCTCTCATGTGCTGTCCTCCTCCAATATCGTGTAGATAGTACCACAAGCTTTGAATTGCTTGCAGTTGGCCTCGAGCTGGAAGGATAATCCGATGTCGGCGATCGACACACTTTCTGACTTGGTTGGCCGTCACACAAGTACACGAAGGGGTTTGTTCTCCCGTCGATTACGACCCTTAGAGTATGCCAATCAGATGCATGCCGTGAGTTCTCTCCTCTCTATCACATCTGCGATGGAACAGACTCCCCCTCTCTTTCGCCTTCCCCGACGATGTACGACATCGACTCAATTCGAGGCACATCGGGAGATACTGACATGAGTAGCGCTCGAGACTTTGAGCTTTATTGGGTTGGATGCAGATCAGGGTGTTACGTAGTACAAGCGGAAAATCACATTTTCACTTCAAGATATGGAGCCATACCTCCAAGAAGAGCGTGCCTTTAGGCTTTACTCCCTAAAATTCCGTGTAGGTTAGTCAAAAAACCAATGTCAGTCAAACATCTACCTACTATGCAACAGGTGGGGAAATTGCCCAGTGAGGAGATTTGCAGTCATTGTTTTCTGCGGAACCCAGATATTTTGATTTATCTGTTTGCCGGGTTACTCAACCATGTTATACACGTTGACGCCTCGATATTAGCACCACCGTCTTCGTTTTACCACTGGAGAAATAAAGTATCTGTTCCAAGATGCATTCGGAGAGATGATCGTTAGCCTTCGTTCCAGGGCTAGGTGCAACCTACCATTAGCGTCATGTCCCTGCAATGACCGGATCTCAGTGGAAAGGGGGAAGAATTCACAATTCAATCACGTTGACTCAACAGGTTGGGGTTAATCCCAATTCCAGCGAGAAAATGTGACAGCTTAGCTTTCATCATGTAACAGCTTAGTAATTCATCATACACTGATGATCGCTGTTTACATTTGCCCTTAAATAAGCGAGTTACTTTACCCTGCCTCCCGCCACCCAGCTCGACTCTCTCATCGGTGCGGGCGCAAAGGTCAATTTTGTCATTGTATAATGTACTGCATTACTGCACACGCTATCTCCGTGCACCAAAGTAGTGACAAATTAAAGTCTAAGCGTAACAACATGCCACCTCATGCATTCTAGATCTACATTCCTTACTACATTTCCGAACTGGGTTGAAGCTAAGCTACTCCAAGCGTACAACAGTAGCAATAAACGGAACAGAGCAATCTTACATCTTCTCCACTGCCGACTTCTCACTCATATGCTTCTCATGCTTATGCGTATGCCACTCCGTCCCAACATCAACCGCATCCACATTCCCAAAATCCTTCCCATGATGCTCCTTCCCCTCCTCCACACTTTCACCCCCTCGCTCACCCGCATCTCCAGCCGACACACTCTCCACATCACTAACGCCCACCAACACACTCTCCGGCCCATAAACCGTCCTCTCGACCAGACTCCCCTTCTGCGGGAAGATCAAACTCAATACCGTATAAAGAAACACGCTAACCACAAACCCAAACAGCCAATCAAACGTAAACAGATTCCTCGCTCCATTCGAAATGCTCACCCCAGTCGGATTGATACTTCTCGCCAACCCAGGCAGATTCGGGCCAACGGAGATCAGCATCGTGAAAAGCGCAATCCAATTCGTGCCATAGCGATACCCATATCTGCCTCGGGGATCATACAGCGCTGGAACATCAATATGCTGTTTCTTCACCATCCAATAATCCGAACACAATATCCCCGCAATCGGGGCGAGGAACACCGCATATCCACCCATGAACGCAAGGAACGTCTGCGCAGACGACAAGATTTTCCACGGCACGATGACCCAGCCTCCGACGATGGCGGCGATGACGCAGCCGCGCTGGATGTTGATCCATCTGGGGAAGAGCACGGTGAGATCATTGGCGGCGGAGATGGAATTCGCGGTGATGTTAGTGCCGACTTGGGCGATGTACCAGCTCGTTGCGGCGAAGAAGGCGGCTGCTCGTCCGCCGGAGCCGTTTTCGAGCCATTTGGCGACGATGTCGAGGGGGTTCCAGATTACTTCCCCGTAGATGATTCCTGTGGCGGAGGTGGTCACAATGCCGATGACGGCGCACAGTGTGAAGATAATAGGCAGCACAGGCAATTGGATGTATTGCCCTTTACTGGATCTTGCGTATCTTGAGAAATCGGGGATGTTGCATGCGAGTGTAGACCAGGTGCCTGTTACGGAGGACATGCATGAGAGGAAGAGGTAGGCTTTCGTACTGCCGGAAACCGTGGCTTTAGCGGCGAAGATGTCGCCTGAGCCGCCAGCTTTATGGACGGCCCAGCCCATGGTTGCGAGGGCGGTGATGGGCGCGGCGATGAGCTTTGTGATGAAGAGGTAGCGGAGTTTGGTGGGTGGGATGAGGAGGAGGGGGAGTTGAATTATCCAGAAGAGGAAATAGCTGTCATCACAGATCAGCAATGGGTTTCCTTCTAGCTCAAGCATCTCAATCATTATGGGAATGAGATATGGACTTACCTGACCATCCCCTTACTCGTGATCCCCTGACTCTCTGGAATCGTATTTTTGATATTCGCATAACTTGGCCATATCGCCTCGATCATAACAGTGATACACTGCGCTCCGCTAGCACCTTGGATACCCAGCCAGAACATCGCGAGGATAGCTCGAGATATGATAGCGAAGTATGCGAAGTAGTAACCGAATGAGGCTCTGATAGCAACCGAGAAGGGAATGTGCAGTTTGGCACCGATAGCTCCGTTGAGGACCACAGGAATAGCGACGCAAGATGTGCCGACGACGATCTGTGGTGGAAGTCAGTAAGAATTGAATGCTTGATCTTGTATGTTTACAATGCGAAGGGACAAGCGAGCCAAACCCCCACGTTCTGCCGTCAAGCTGGCTTGCTTGCTTCTCTCGCATCGATATCTCAACCATTCAAACCAAAAAAATCGAGTTTCAGCTAGACGAGATTCAATAAACTCACAGCAGGAATCGCCTCCCTCCAACTCAACCCGACCGCCAAAATCGAACTCGCAGTCTGCCACGTCCCCAAATTAATCGTATCCGTTGCCCAATACGCCATCCACGTCCAGATCGTCCACGTCTGATTCTCGATCTTCACCGGATCCATATCCTCGTTTGTCCAGACATCGTCGGGTGCTAGTGTGGATTTCTGTTTTGGGAGTCTCCAGGATGAGAGGGTGGTGGTGCGGGCTTTGAGTTGCGCGGTGGTGGGGATGTAGCGGTGGGAGGTAAGGGCCTTCATTTTGAGGAGTAGAGGAGGAGAGGAGGGTCCCGCTTAGATTGGGAGAGGAGGGAGGAGAATGTTTGATATGAAAGGCTCTTGGAATCGAAGGGAAGGAAACGATTCAAATAGAGAAAGAGAGAAAGCTGAGTGAGAGGCTCGACTTACATATATGGACTTGGCCCTGGATCTCGATACGCAGGTAGACATCGACGGAGAGGAATGATAAGTGATAAGAAAGATAAGAGCTCGAGCTCCATCTCATCCATGTATCGGGCATCTAATCCTAGCCGCATACCCTGTACGATGCAGTACTACCCTGCAATGTATGATGGTAGTACATAACGGCCACTGTTCGATGTGTTTTCCAGAAGAGGCAAATAGACAGGCCAGAACGGTCGGAAATGCAGAATTGTACATCTCCATCTTATCTTGAGCCTTTGAATTTCGCGACCTTGGGTTCGGAAGCGAAGCTTATCGAAAAATACGTCCAAATCGACAGGACAGATCCGAATTGTAATCTTACCTTCCAGACAAAATCCATCCAAATGCAGCCCATGGTTCCAATACCAACTGCGATCTTTTCAAACCATCACAAGAATTCAGCCCGACAAACACTTCATCCTCGAATCCGAGGCCAGTATGTACCTCCGTGCTGCTCCATATCAGCGAAACTCAATTACTGATAAGTGAGTGAAAGTCAAGAGTGGGCATGTATGAAGGGATGTTGAAGAGAGGCGTGCGATTGGTCCGCTTCCCATCAACAGTGGGGCAAAAACATCGGCCATACCGCATACAGCATATCTGTGGAGTATCCCGGAGGAAGGAGACGACGACTTGATATGTCGATCCTTGCGTAGGTAGAGATAAGCTTCTGTGGCCCTCCGTAATGATTTGGCGTCGAATAGCTAGAGCGATATCATGCAGGTGGATGGGGGGTGGGCTTGATATTGGGCGTCGGCGTCGGCGGCGGTGGCCTGGGCCGGCGGTCTCTAATCGGATTGTATGTATTCAGTATGATCTGAGTATGTAGTAGAATGTGTCGACGCGGGTGCTTGCAATGCAGCACCCAAAATGCTCGATTCGCTGTTATACATCTACATCTAGACTATCTCCGCCTCCACGTCCTTCTCCGCCTTTCCACCAGCGGTATAAAATTACACTCTTCTCTCTTCTCCTCACCATCCCAGGTACTTCCATCTACAACTCGTCCTCATTATCAGTGAAGTACTCAAAGTCCCTCGGGACTTCTGCCTCCTCAGCACCCTCTTCGTCCTCATCAACAGCGGTCAGGACACCTGCAGCAGCTGCGGCTCCTGAAGCCTCGCCTGCACCGTCTGCTTGACGGCGGAGGTTGAACGACTCGGTGCGCATGTCTTCGAGAGTTGTGGGCGCGGCGGCTTTCTCGATTGTGGCTTTCTTGAGCTTTTCCTCGATGAGGACGACTTCCTCGTCGGGCTTGGTGTCGATCATTAGGATTACACCTCCAGTTGGCTGTATTTATTAGCACCGTGATTTCAAGGAATGGGTTTTGAGCTTACCTTCTTGACTGGCTTGTAGCGGCCGGCTGGGAAACTGATGAACTTGAGTTGGGCTGGAAGGACCCTAGACATGTTCTGCAATTCATAGCCGACCTTCTCCTTCTCAAGCTTCTTCTTGGCGATTTCCGCTGGTGAGGCATCCTTTTCGTTTTCATCCTTCTTCTCTTCTGGCTTGCCATCCTTGTCCTTGGTTGCCTCATCCACATCCATCTTGTCATCGGCTGGTGCGCCGATTTTAGGTGTGGTTGGTGTCTGGTCAATATCCATGCTCTCACGGCGTTGAGCACGCTCCTTCTTCTGAGCACGTCTCTTTGCTTGAGCAGTCGTGGAGAGAACAGCAGTAGCAATAAGTGTAGGTGCCTCGTCAGTCTTGACCTCTTGCTCAGGTGGGTAATCGAACAAGCTGGGTCGTGTTGCACTGTGGAACTCAAACGCTGGCATGTCGAGGTTGTCATTGAGACCGATCATAGATGTTGGAGTAAAGCTCAAGGACAAGAAGTGGGTGAATGGGAACCAGTACCAGTATTGGGTGAAGACAGCCATACCGACAATACCAGCCATGTTCAGGTTTCCTGTTTGTGTCTGTAATCCAATCGTGCAATTGCGTCCACCAGCATCGATGATACCTAGGGCCAAAGCACAACCGAACTTGGTCATGGCATCCTCGTGTCGGTCTCCGACAATCTTCTTCAGAGTCTTGCGGATCTCAGCAACTTTAGGGTTCATGACCTCGTTTTGTTGAACCATAATCATGGCGAGCGAGATCAAAGCACCTTGGCGGACAAAGTCTGTTGGATCCTTGACCATGGGCTCAAGCAAGTCAATGGCCTCGGCAAGGCCAGTTCCTGCGCAAGAAATACCAAGAGCCATTGCAGCACCATATCGAACATGGGGGTTGTATGATTCAGACAGAAGCTCGACCATGCGGGGAACACTGCCTGGTTTGCGGAAGAGGATGAAACCCAAACTCATGACTGCAATTCTCCGGACATCATCATTCACATCGCTAACAGCAACGTGAAGAAGCTTTCGAACAGCCTTGTTGCTGCCAGTCCCACAGTAAGCAAGGGCGACAGTCATGATACCACCATATCTGAGAGTTGGGTCGGGATCGTTCAAAAGACCCTCGATCAACTCATCAGCGCCTTCTTGTCGACCGTACATGATGAGAGCCATTCCAAGGGCGAGACCACGGACGATCTTCTCGTGCTGGGTGTCGTGTGCATAGGTGATCATATCTTCCAATGCCTTGATGTTGCCAGTACCCAACATGATGAGACCCATAGCAAGACCAACAGCCTCACCATTGAGTGCAGAGTCGGTATACAGCACATTCTTGAGACTGTCGTAAATCTCATCGGATCCAGTAGCCATTCCTGCAATACCAAGACCCAAAGCACCACCATGCTGAATCACCTCCTCAGTCGCATCAGTGAACTGTTTCTTCAGGTAGTCGAGAGCCTCAGCACCATGGTTGGCATAGATAAGTCCATATGCGTAGAGAGCACCACCTTGGCTGAAAATCGAACCGCCGATTGCGTTTGTGCGTGGCAAATATGGCTCGAGAAGCTTTCTACACTGAGACAGGTTTCCACGGTGAATGACACCCAAAGCTGCTGTTGCTGAGAACTTCGACCAGTTGACTGCCTTTCCAAGCCACTCGAGATTGTCACGGAAGAACTTGTCATTTGTCGTGCCCTGGTTCATAAAAGCATTGCAGAAAGTGACTGCAGTGTGAAAAATCGAGTTTCGACCCTCCAAGCTGTCTCTGACCTTGTTCAGAATGCTCAGATCGGTATGATTGTTTCGGTAGAGGAATTCGAGATTCAACCTGATGGTTTCGCTGCCGTCCAAGATTGCACGTATCCGATTGTATGTTTCGTATTCCTTGTCGGAAATGTTAACAGAGTCCGGAGCCGGTGCGCCTGCGCGGTCGTTCAATTCTCCCAAAAGTTGGTCAGATTCGGTAGCTATTGATGGTCAGATTAACATAAAAAAATCTTAGACCGCCCACTTACGATTTTCACTCTCTGGGGCTGGCTGCTCAGGGAGAGACTTGATAACCTTCGCAAGGAATTCTTGTGTGCCATTGTCGTACAAGTCGAATGCGATTTGGTATGCGACCACAATTGAAGTTTGGTCCTCGTGAGACTTTTAAAGTCAGCTAGTTCCGGTCAATACTTTCCAAGAGCACTTACCACCAACTTCTTAAGCATTGATGAGACCTCCTCATCCTGATCCAGGTACACCGCGCACTTGGCAATTGAGAAGTAATCTGGTGTCGGGATTTCGCTCAGCAGATCCAGGATCAACTTCAGGATTTCCGTTCGCAGACTTCGTTCTTGCACAACGCCCATGCAGATATCCAACACATATTCCATCAATTCTTCAGTCGGCCCTGGACTGCCCTCTGCCTGCTTTCCCCGCGACTTCTTTTCATCGTCGCTTGCACGCTTGATGACTCGGCCTAGCACTTCTAGATTCTGGGCTTCCACGGCGATTCCAACGACCTGTCTGTATCTTCCATCCCGCATGCAGCTTTCGAACAATCTTTCGATGACCTTTTGAAGCGCAACTTGTGTCTGTCGATCGGGAATGAAATCACCACCGTCTGTTCCTGATGGCTCCAGCAAGTTCTCGGTTGGTGCCCTCGAAAGCAGGGATTTCGAAGGTAGAGTCGCCTGTGAAAACGGGGTTGTGGGAGAAGTAAGACCAGCAGAAGCTGGGTCGCTTCCACCAGCGGCGAAAGAAGTTGCCAATGTTGGGAGGGATCCTGACTTCGCAGATGCTTGAGGGGCAGAGTGCTTTGCGGCAGTTATGCTAATGTAGGTTTCAACACATCTCGAGATGATCTCGTCCTCGAATTCGCCTTCGTTGTCAAGCTTGAACAGATCGCCAGCACCAAGAGCAAAGGTCATACTCTCATTGTAAGATTGTAGATGATAGTATACCTTTGCCAGGACCAAGGAAGCCAGTTGTCGTTCGGGGAAGGATTCATCTTCGTAGAGAGCCTCGCTGAAGGGGCGAGTCAGTAAGGCTTCAAGCAAACAGCTATGCAAAATCCATCAAAACAGGTGGAACTCACATTTGACCAATCGACCCAGCTACCTCTGTCCACAGAGTATCGATGTCATCGTTCAAGGTCTGCAGCGCGAAGACCTTGAGCTCGGGCTCCTCATCGGACAGGAAGCCCAACACTCCAGACGCTGAGGTCAAGCCAGGCATGATCAAAGGCGTGTTCTAGAAAATGAAACAATGTAAAGGAGAGACCTCTGTTGATGAGGGATGCGCAAGAATTGGAGGTTGAGGTGGTTGAATGTTTTGTTTGTTGGAGAAGGAGATAGAATGGGATTTGAGGTTCGGTGTTGATTTCACGACTACGACTCAGCAGCTGTTCGCCAGGCCAGGCACAGCTCGTCACGTAACCCGCGGAAGGCTTGGCAGCTTTGATCTAGAGCACCAATGCGCCTTTCCTATTCAAGCCTGGCGCGCTGCCGTGGCCAGCCTGAGGCCGTCAGCCTTTCCTCGAAGCCCAAATGAATTTGTTTGTTTGGTTGCAAGCACCGAATAGGAAGCTTTTGATGATATTGATGTTTTCTTCTGCCAAATGACGCATTTTTGAATAGCTTCATCTCCTGGCTCTCCATTCATGGCGCATACATATCTATCATTGCTCTCACGTGTCTCTTGCATATGGGGGGCCTAGTGGTAGGTAAACGGCTGGTGTACGTAGCTGGCCCTGGCCTATCTTTTAAGGAGGTGAGGTGCAGTGCAGGTGGTCGGCAACCGCCAAGATAAAATGTATGCTCGGTGGTAGGATATTCTGTTCAACCCAGAACATCTCACCCTGAGCCTCTGCCATTGGATTCCACGGCCACCAGCATCACCGCCGCCTTCATGTACCTGTAGCTATTGTCAATCGTTGCAGCGAACCATTTCGACATCTGCGAAGTTCCTGTCGCGCCTGTCATCGTCGCTCGCTGTAAAGTCGTGTGTCCTGAATCCTTTGTCTCGACCCCCCGTTTGCGCTTTGCGCC
Source organism: Deltaproteobacteria bacterium (assembly GCA_002685535.1). GTDB lineage: Bacteria > SAR324 > SAR324 > SAR324 > NAC60-12 > Arctic96AD-7. Next base: position 113,857 of record NYXK01000186.1, on the reverse strand, counting down.
AGCAATATAATCCCATTACTCGAGAGCCGCCACGAAGGGAGGACTGGATCGCGATTACATACAGATGAACGCCTTGTCAACAAGTGTCTCGAGTCTTCAATAGCCCGGACAGCACAGAGGAGGGCGCGCTTGGTCGGGGCAGGTCAGGTCTGGTCAAGTCACTGGAGACCGAATCGCAGACATGGACCTCCGTTCAATCATCAATACCGATGGCGGCGACAGCTCCAAGCAAGCTGCTCCTACGCCCGTGACGCCGGTTCAAACACATCCTCAGCACAGTTTCGGAGACTACAGTCACCCTCCACGAGCCTCGCCGGGCAAACACCCTTCACAGGACTACGGCGCACCCCCCAGTGCTGGTGGATCAGTATCGTATGCTTCACCGACTCAATATCAACAAAACTACCAGGGACGACCTCCCCAACCGCCGCCCATTCAAGCTCCACCCCACAATGACTTGCGATCTCCTGCCAGGTCTTTCTCTGTACAGTCGCCGTATCAACATACACCGTCATCCTCGACTAGCCAATACCCATTTCCTCAGTCTCATCAAACTCCACAAAGCCCTGCTCAACATCACCCCTATCCACCTCATCTTCAACAAAGAGATAGTTACCCTCAGCCGAACCAATCCCCGCAGATTCACCACCAGAACTCCTTTACCCAGCCCTCACCTACACCACAGACTCCACCAGTTGGTATACCAGGTGCTCCTCATCCATATCTCCAACAGCATCACCAGCAACAACAGCAAGGCCCTCCGACACAGCACCAAAGATCCGTCTCGTCGCACTCGTCGACACCCACATCTGCCAACAGCCAACATCAACAGCATTTTGGTCAATACCAGCAAGATAGCCCGGTCTCTGCAACACAATATCCATCCTCACAAATTCCTCAGCACCACCGTCAGCCATCTCAGCAGTCTCAACCTGGAACGCCACTCGGCCCTCCTTTAATTCAAAGACAATCTTCTGGAGCTTATCCACAACCTTCGAGTCCATATTCACAACGAAGCATACCTCCAAATCCCTTTCCACAATATCCACAAACTTCTCCCAAACCTCCGGCGCCCCCTTCCATACAAAGACAACCGAGTACTCCAAGCGGTTACGATTCCCAAAGAACTTCCATTAGTGAACAACAACAAAGAAGATCGCAGAGTGAACGGGAAAGAAGCGTTAGCGTGAGTCCGAAGACTCGTCTGCCTAGCCAGCCAAGGGGAGAAATTACAACTCCTCAGTCCGAAAAGGATTATAACCAGGGAAAGAGGAAGATGGATGATCGTGAACTATCCGTTGAAGAGCCTCGCCGTACAGACTCCATGGACAGCCGACCTCAGGTCAACGGAAACCATCATATCAGTACCACGTCGCCACAACAACCAGCGAAAAAGCGAATCAGATACACTGAACCTCCGATTTGGGCGCAGAGTATTCGGAACAAAGGCATTACAGGCCGCGGGCCCGCGAAAGTGAATGGAAAGCAGCCGCTAGCTGTACAACCCGTCCATGCATCACCCGCTCAGCCAGACACAAATGGAAATCAAGCAGCCGGTCGGCCTGCTATAGATGGGAAGGTTCACCCTTCGATACTTTTAGGGAAATGGGAAGAGAGTATCACTGGTATCAAGCCTGCGCAAGGCATGACGAAAGAAGTTGCAGACTTTCTGTTCTTGAATGTTGTATCTCGTGGTGATCTGGGAGAGCTCGCTAGTAGAGGTGTGGAAATCGAAATCGAAGCCAAATTAGGTCATATTGTCGACAAGGAGACCAATGAGCGGTATCGCTTACCGGTTAAGACCGAGTGTGTTCTTATGGAAAATTCGCGAGTCGGCTTCCAAAGTTCTATGACAGAGGTATGATCGCAATCCTGTGTTTATGTGCTTCACTAATATCTTCTCAGAGCCAACATAGGCACTTGAACGATTTCCTGAATGCCCAAGTTCGACAGGCGCACCCAAACAACCAGGAAGCAGTAGCCAAGAACAGAGTCGAGATCAAGTATAAACACTCGAGAGAAGCTGACAGTTTTTACACACTTCCACCTTCAATGCATGGCATGATACCACCAGCCCTCCGAGAGAAGTTGAATCCTCGACATGGCGTCAAAGTCCGGATAACTCACGATCAAAAGACCGGCGAACCACTGGCCAAGATAATCAAAGCTCGCATCATCGACCTTGACATCTACAGCCCAATGACACCCCTCGACTGCAGAATCAGTATCAATTTTGAGATGCGATTCGATGGCGATGTTCAAGACTTGGGAGAGAAAACTTCATCGGACCGGAACAAGGATCGTTTGAGTTATACCCAGTCGATGTATCAAATTGACTTGACGCAAGTAACTCAGTCGAGTTCAGTCAATGTAAGTACTAACTTATATCTCATCACCTTGTCGAAGACGCCTCTGCTAACATATCCTAGGGCGTCAATCAAACCACAAAAGAACACGAACTCGAGATCGAACTCTTGACAGCAGCAGTCAGAGACCAAGGTCAGAAAGCAGCAGCAGGAGAGCCAAACGAGTATATAGCGCTCGTCGAGGGTTTCCTTGACAATATGCGTGTTCTGTCGAGAACAACGCCTGCTGTCTAAGCTTTCACCGACCTTTCAGTACATGATGCGGGACTTCTATGGTTAGCAAATAGGATAGGCAACTGGAATTTGAGCGTGCATATAGTCTCAAGGCTGTGGAGACTCGGCGTACAGGGCATGGGAGAGGGTGAACGACAAACAGGATCCTGGCAGGTAGCCAGCCAGGCAGACAGGCCGCATTTCTGCTTTTGAACAAAGCTTCGAGGCGGATATAGTAATATGTATGATTTACGTGGGCTGCACTTGACTTGACTTGACTTGAATCAATCTAAAAAGCCGTAATTCTTTCCCTATTCCAGCCTCAACTCGACTACGTAAACATCCACCGGCTCGCCTTAGCTTACAATCACCAGCCGCTAAGTCAGTTACTGACATACCCCTTTTCCAGCTTGGTTATCGTACCTGACAAAATACATGCAAGCCATTGATTTCAATGACGCCGACGCCGTCCAATGACGATTAGATTTCTCGCGTCGTCGATCCACTTACTGTGCTGTGTTAATATGCCTGGACGCGTTCCATTGCCAGCACGTCTCCCCGGACCGTCTTAAATCTTTAACTTCGACCACTCATCTGCACATCACATTACATCCGATACCGCCCACTCTGAACCCCTGGACGGCAGTTCATGCGATTCGAACCCACGGTATCGCGTTATACAAGTCATTGTCAAATTTTGATTTAAGCTGTGCTTTCCACTTCAAAAATTATTTTTTGACAATTGTGGGAACTGTATGGATTGGATCTGAGATGAGATTCTTCATCGATTAATGCGGAAGCTTGTCTCGTTGAGTCAAGTCACTGAACTTAATGTTTACACCTCTGGTCTTTGACAGACTAGTATCTAATCTTGCCAAAATAGTAAACCAGAAACAGGGTCCGGTCCACCGATTGGTGCTGGTGGAAGTACGGTTGAAGGGGTATGTGGAGCTCTGAATATCTCGGATGAGAAGCATTGCGCAGCTGTTGCTACTTCTATCAATGGGTTGTTTTATGCATTTAATTTAGAGGCAGGATTGAGGTATGATGAATCTCTACTACATCTCCTTTCATGGACATAAACTCAAGACATATACCAGCTCCACGGCGGGGACATGTATCAACCAAAATCCCAATTGTCCGGAAGCATGAGATTCAGATGATTGAACATACTAACGTGCAAATCAGGACTCTACCGGATACAAAAACTCGTAAACCCGCCTCGACCGCTTCATAGCAACACCACCACCCTACCTCTCCAATCCCAAGAAGACCTCTCCTCCTACACCTTCAAAGACATCCCCAAGCCGTCCCTCCTCTCCGAGATACACTCCCACCTCTTCACCAAACTGCAACTCCTCAACCGTGTCATCCCCGCCTGGAAATTATACAACTCGCGCTTCTCCGCCTTTCGAGAGTCACGACCCAGATGCCACAGATCTAACTGTCCACCACCAGAAAGGCGGACATCGCAATCCGACACGCCGTGCTCCTATGGCATCCGAAGCGCAAAATTGGATTTGCGCTCATTTCAAATGAGATGATCAAGCTAGTCGTCGCCGAGTGCAATACTTGGCCATGCAGCGTCGCCGCTTACTTGTCCTAGAACGAAGTGCCAAGACAGGGAATCTCGTCGATCATCAGACCTCCAGAAGACGAGCCCTGGTTCTGGTGATAAAATGCAGGCCTAGGATGAGCAGCGAGCTGCTGAGAATGAATGGAATATTATCAAGAGTGTTGGGCCACAGAGGGGTAAGTTTTTGGCTATGGGGAGGGATGAGGGGGAGCTTTTTGGGTTTTGCAGTGCGCTTACGTTTGTGGTGCAGATGACGCCGTGGATGTTGGAGGTTGCTTTGTGGGAAAGTTGTGTTAATGTTGATGTGAGGGTTTTGAGGGGTTTTAGAAGCAAGGTGATTGAAATAACCACATTTTCTTAAAGTAGAGTTTGACGGGAAGAGGGAAACACCTCGCCTATGCCTTCCTACAATTCTGGCATAAATCTCCCTACTCTGCAGGTATTGACCGGCAACTAGATTTTCCTCAAGTCCGATCGTTGCAGTCTGTCAGAATCGAGGATATTTTTATTTACATACTGCCAATCTCGGTAGCGTAGAAATACTATGATTAAGCGAGCTTCGCCGAAGCCTTCGAGTCAGGGTCGTGAGACAGCATTTCATGAAGAATGCAACGCATTCCTCCACCTTTTCCTATCTCCTTTTTATCTCCAAGCAAGGAACGCACTTCCACTGTATTCGTTTCGCGACCCTCTCCGCACCTCCACCTCCCACCATCGCAACATTGTACCACAATCATGAGGAAGTCGGGGTTTTATTGCCTCCTGTTGTCAGGTATCGCGAGTTTGGGTCTCGCACAGGTAAGTTAGATATTTTTTTCCGCCGGTTCCAATCATGAAGCTCAAGTTCACAAATTTGGCCACAATTAATGTTGTATTGTTCTACTAATGCTGATTAAGTGACTAACAATTTAAACAGGACACCTCATGCCCCTGCGTCTCCCTCCTCCCCCCACCAACATCAACCTCAATAATCACCACAACCGTCCTTCAAACCTGTCCCGCAACAATCACAATCACAAACACGGTGACCTTCCTGCCCACCGGATTCAACCCAGCAGACGTGGTGTTCGTGACCAATACAGAGACAGTTACGATCTTGGGTACGGATGTTAGTATTGAGTCGGTGTTGGTGACGGAGATAGACTTGGTTAGGGACGAGATGCAGATGACGGAGGTGGTGGATGTGAATGTGGAGTGGGTGACGAGGACGGTTACTGCGACTGCTACGGAGGCGGTGAGTTGTGAGGTGGGTGGAGAGGGGGAGAGCGTGGAAGTGGTTGAAAATGGAGGGGAGGTGATGTCGAAGGGGGAGGGAGAAAGAAAGGGCGGGGGGAAGGGAAGTGGATATGGGGCTGATGTGGAGGATTGTGGGTGTGAAGTGGATTGAATTGGGGATGGCTTAGGCTTGGAGAAGAAATCTGTAGAATTAGTAATTTGGCTCAGCGGGAGGGAGTTACGTTGAGATCTTAAACGTATATATGTGTGCCGCATGTAGGGTGTTAAGAATAAAGATATTTGGTCCAATGATCATCTATAACTATATTCCGTGAAGTATGAACGAGATACTTTAGACTGCGAAATTGAGAACTGGGTTGTCAGTTGTGGTGTTTGGTGTTTGGTGTTTGTGGAATGGCCTGTTTTGTTATTGCCAGACTACCTTCTGAGTGAGTCTGGGACAAATTGACCGCTATTCAAAACTTCTCGAAATTGAATTAAAGCAAACATTTCCGTTCTTTCTTGCTCTATAAAAGCGGCTTATCTTAGCAATACTCAGAGACTGAACATAGATGATTTCATGATCCAGATCCTTCCGGCTTCTGATACAGTGAAGTCAGAATTTATAGCTGGAAAGCATTTTTGACTGGAGGAGGGGGAGTTATTGATCATTTATTAAGACCCACTCGCATATATAAACTCGAAGACTGTATCGCTTGATCTGTCTTTATAGCCAGAAAACAGCGACAACGTCAATGCTTCATGGAAGTTTGCTCGCTTTACGGACGGTAGAAGTATCGAAGATGAATGTCCTTTTTCCGCTATCCGAAATTGTTCGCAGTTATTCTGTGTACTCGTATTGGTCGTGGCCGTGTATAAGTGGTGAAAAGGCTTGGCTGGAAGATACCTGGTGATGGATAACCTGGTGTTGGGAGGGAATAGGCGCGTTGAATTTGTTTGATCATGCATGAAGACTACGTTACACAAACAGTTGGAAGTACTGAGAATTCGCTTATTGGAATGAAGATGGAAAGAGCCTGGATATGCATCGCAGAAGTGGGCTTTTGCCTCGAAGCTCCCAATGGTTCCAATCCGGTATCGATGTTGGTGGCTTGCACATAGTCTTGGAACGCGGGGTGGCTGGCTGTCACTTCTCATATTGGATCTGAAAATTGGCCATCCCTTTCTTCCGGAATTACTTGAAGATACCAATGTCTTTCGTGGGCACATGTAAAGGTATCTTTCGGTGTAACGGCAGCATCTTGTCCAAGTAACTGCAAGCAGACTGTTCTCCACAGCGTGGGAAGCTGATGATTTACGCTCCCTTGTTCGGAGGGAAACAATCTGTAACAGTATCAATGGCTTTTTTGATGGGATACCGCAAGCGATGGGTATTCGTTAGGGTACGTAAAAGTCCCAGTTGAGTGATGGCGGTGAAGTGTTGATATTGGTGGCAAGTTCGACCTACCAGTCGTGTTGAACAGAGAGCCAGTGACTGATCGCGGTCAGAAAAAGGAAATCCCGACAATCTCGGAATTCTTAATTGCTAGAAAGCTTGGCTACACGACCCAATCATCTCTAGTAATGAGTTTTGTTGGAGCCGCAACAGCCGCAGATAGCGCCCTTTATCCTCTGTCTTATAATCACCTGGTCGCGTTTGAGCATCGGAATAGTTCAGTAATCATATGAGGTCATTTGATAATCTCATCTGTCCACCTTTCAACTATCCACGAATTTTGTATTGATTCTTGCATAACGCAAAGATATGGGAGTTTCACAAAGTGAAGTCTTCGTCTAACATGGAATCGAAAACATCTCGCTGCATGTTGGCCTACAATGTCAATTCCATACTTACACGTAAGTGAAATTTCAGTCATTGTGCTTCCCTATTCATATTAGAATATGAATTCGAGATGGGACACGAGTACGGGCAACCTAAGGGCGTGGGGGGAGATTTCCTGCTCCGAGTGAGTGTATTCAAGTATCTACGCGGCGTTTTGCACTTTGAGGCCCACATTCCCTTTCTTGGGCAGCGAGATGATTTCCGAACCCTTGAATATTGTTACATACTAAAGCTGTGACGTATGTGGCTTTACTGTTGGCTGCACTGCAGAATTTGTTGGTTCGGAACATGAGGACTGGGGCAGCTCGCTAACCAGATTCAAAACCAGTCGCCGATAAACAAGACTAAACGCCGAGGAAGACACACTCTTGTTTCCCTGTGAATGCAACCACCTTGACCTAAATGAATATAGCAACAGTTGTCTATTCACGAAGTAAAATTACATGACAAAATAAGGACATGACAGAAACGGAAGCGAGACACTTGGGTGAATCTGATCCGTGGGATTAGACACTTCACTATTCCGCTCCAACAGCGTCAGGTCGTATAGCATGCTGTGTAACAGTAGGTCCCCAGGAGCTTGGGAAGTAAGGGCAAGCGCCGTTTGGTAAGAAAAACTTGAGACTTGGTCATGAAAGAAGTTCGGCGATTGGCAAGCCCCCACCATGAATACCGGCCCAAGAGCGACTTCGCCCGTCAAAGGAACCATCGTGTTGTGACACAGCCTGGATTCCAAAGGTGCCCACTTATTGTACGGAGTATATGAAAGAGCCACCAACAACGACTTGCCAATGTTGGATCGCAAGATTGGTGAGATCGCTGGCTCCCGACTTTATGCAAGGAATTTGGAATTCCGGCTGGCTGATCATGGGACAGGTAGCATTTGTTATACCGCCGTTGGCGCTCGAGTCATCCCCATGAAGAGGATGAATATGCTTCCCTTGAGCCAACTGTAGGTAGATACCAAGGCTGTCATGCTCAGATACTGCATGTTCCAACTTGTTCAGATTACGACGAAGTGTGAATGGTCAAGGATGTGAAAGGTGTATCTTTGTATGCATATTCTCTAAACTTATGGTGAAAGGAATGCAAAAGGGGTCGTGCTGCGGTTGATGCTGCGACAAGGTGAAATGCCAGCAAATTCGCCAAAAGTGAACTTCGTCTTCGAGTCTGGTGAATACGGCCTGTCAAGAAGCGATCTCGGGGTTGCTGGTTAATACCTTTCCATTCTCTTTCCGAATCAAGTCGTGTAGACTTTCGATTCATAATCACCCGATCTTTGAGGAAGCTGTGGCGTACAACAAAGCCTCCAGGATTGGCTTGCCTGTTGAAGAGCATATATACGACCGAAATCCTCTTTTGAGCTCTTCATACCTACGAGAAGTAAATCCGCGCAGCTCTGAATCTTGTCTTTGTAGTACCAATATATCTTCACACATCCCAGTCAAGGCCTGACAACGAAAACTGCAATGAAGCTCACCACCCATCAGGCAGCTTCGTCATCCGCGACGATGGTGTCCCAACAACACCCTCTGGAGTTAGACAGACCAAAAGAGCAACGGGCAGTACGAAATGACAAGGAGACTGAGAACATCTCCCTTTCGCAGGTTGACCGCATGAAGCAAGCTCGCAATAGGGCCAGCTTTGATCCTAGCAAGCTTGCCGTGATCATCTATGGCAGGTAAAAAACGTCCATCCCGATCTAGCCCAGCATGAAGCTGGCCATAAAATCCAGCAAAGAGGAGCTAGAGACAAGTATGGCTGCGTTTGCACGCGTGGAGAGTATTCTTGGCCATACAGACACCTTCAAGCTTCCGCGAGCTTACGGTGACCAAACGCGTCAAGCTACTCTGCTAGAGGGACTTCGTTGTGGCAAAGCCACTTTCCAAGATGGAGAGCCCGACACTAATATCTTCTCTGGTAAGCTATCCGATCCACGATTGACAAAACTCCTTATTTGCAACTATCACCAAGGAGTCATCCAAGCAGAGCTAATCTTCGCTCGTCAGAGAGAACCCATCTGTTCAGCCTTGGCAACAGTAATCCACTCGGCCTTACCAATTTCCTCTTCACCCCATATCTCAAGCTGGTTGGCACTGAGGAGCAAGTCAAATACTGGCTGCCGCTTGCTGAAGAAGGGAAGATCATCGGCTCGTATGCGCAGACCGAACTTGGACACGGCACATTCGTTGCGGGTATAGAGACTACGGCCACATTTGACAAGGCCACCGATGAGTTTGTGATCAACACCCCGCAAGAAAGTGCGACGAAATATTGGCCTGGAGCTATCGGATTCACCGCTACCCATACCATCTTGCTGGCGCGCATGATTATTGATGGCAAGAACTATGGCATACATCCTTTCATGATGCAGCTGAGGAATCTGGAAGATTTCAAGCCTCTGAAAGGCATTGAGTTGGGTGACATCGGGTAAGTACCATTCCATCAATCGCTTTTTTCAGAGCTGAGACCAAATAGTATGAAGTTGTCGTACAACGCTGCCGATAACGGCTATGCTGTCTTCGAGAATGTGCGTATTCCACGCAGCAATCTTCTGATGAAGCTTGCCAGCGTTTCACGCAATGGAACTTATGCCTCTGTTCCACTTCGACAAAAACTTCTGTACGGTGGTATGATGAATGGGCGCCGCGTCATGATCGGTCATGTTGCCTTTCAATTAGCCCAGGTATGCTACATCATCTTTGATTACAATATCGTCGTATTCTTATCATATCATAGGCTCTTACCATTGCCACTCGTTACTCAGTCGTCCGTACTCAGGGCCTGAAGCTTGCCAAGCCCCCAAACTTTGCTGAGACGACCATCCTCGACTACACCCATCAACAACACCGCCTTCTGACACTCGTTGCCATGTCATATGTCACTATCTTCGCTGGGAACTCTGTCAATGGCACATACTCCACTCTACAAGCTCTTCAAGCCGCAGGAAACCATACTACTCTGGCATACACGCACATGCTGCTCTGCGGACTCAAAGCCTGGGCCACTCAGACAGCTGCGGACGGTGCTGAGGAGGCTCGCAAGATGTGTGGTGGCCATGGGTATATGGTGATTTCTGGCTTGCCAGAGATCGTCAACAGCGTACTCGCGACTTGTACCTTTGAGGGTGAGAACTATGTCATGTGGGGACAGGTCTCTCACTATTTGACGAAAGGAGTTGATGCTGCTACCTTGCCTGCCGATCTTGTATATCTCGAGGCATACTGTGCAGATATGACGAGCTCTTGTAAAGCTGTGGGAACAGACTTCCGTGAGAGTCGTGTGCTGTTGGATATCTTCCGCCGACGTGCTGCGAAGTGTATTGTTGAGGCTTATAACCTGGTTGCTGCAGCCGAGAAGGGAAATGGATTGAGTCGTGAGCAGGCCGAGAATAAGCATGCAACAAGCTTGATTGTTGCCGCAAGAGCTCACATTGAGCTCTATGTCCTGGAGGCGAGCATAAAACAATTGGCTTCGCTCCCGGCCGATACCGACATGAGCATCAAAGCCGCGCTCAATCGCCTCGTCTCGCTCTTCGGACTCAGCACCATCAGTTCCCCATTCTCGCCATTCGCTGCTTCATTCCTCGGCGATAGATACATATCTGCTTCGCAGATCCTCGAGATGCGTGACCAGACTGATCAACTGATTCAGGAGCTGTTGCCCGACATCGTTGCTCTGACTGATGCTTGGTCCTTCACCGACGCAAGCTTGCAATCTGCTCTGGGTTGCAAGGACGGCGATGTGTACCATCGTATCATGGCTTGGACTCGTCGACTTCCGGTCAATGTCGAGGCTAAGAACAATGGCGGCGTATTCAAAGCTGGTTGGGAGCAGTACATTTCGCCTTTCTTGCGTGAAAATCGCGAGCGTCGTTCCGGGTCTCGGTTGTAGAGGCGTGCATCTGCTGGTGATTTACTTCAATATCTGCGTTGTGTTGTAATGTCAACTTTCGGGGCTGTGCAGTGAGCTTCATCAGGACCGCTATTGTACTTAAATCAACATAGCAATCAATGGCTTTCTTCTTTACAATTATTGGTTTATCGGCGGTCCAGATCTTCGTCCAGTTGACAATCTATTCGAGGTCCTAAACTTCTGGAAGCGCATGATCTTCATTCCAATATCTCTACAAAGTCTCCCAGTAATGGTCCAAAAAGATCTCTCGATGTTCTTTCTTGAGTTCCAGTGCACAAAAAGATTCTTGCTAACTGCCAAGGAAGTGGGTTCGGATGGAAGTAGATATTGACGCACGGTCACGCTGCTTCCACTCAATTGAAAAGCGCGGTACAAAATTATTATTCAAGACTCTGGAAATTTCCAAACGACGATGACTCGACGAATTCAATATGGATAGCTCGAAGCACACGTGGACCAAAACGAGGAATGTTGAACCTCAAAGTTAAGGCACCTATACATGTCTTGGATGCAAAGTCGTACGTTTCTTCAGCCTTGACATCTCAACACTCGATAAGATAAGTTTCATACACCTCTCAATCTCATACCCATTATCTACTTTGAACCTCTAAATCATCGCACGTCCCGCTTCCTCGCCCATCATGTCCGCCCCCGCCGCAAACTCCATCGCAGTCATTGGCGCCGGATCAGTAGGCTCGGCCGTCGCATTCTCCCTCCTCCTGCGCCAAGTCGTGCCCGATGTGGTCCTCATCGATATCGACGAGGACATGTGCAAAGCCCAAGTCCAAGACCTCTCAGACGCAACATTCCTCTCCAACGTCCGTATCCGTCAGGGTACACTCACCGACGCGCAGCACGCCGCCATCATCATTATCACCGCCGGCGCGAAGCAGAGACCTGGCGACACCCGCCTCGATCTGATCGATCGTAATCTCAAGATTTTGAAATCAATCCTGAGTTCTCTGCAGCCCATTCGGAAGGATGCGATTTTGTTGATTGTGGCGAACCCGGTGGATATTCTCACTTTGTTCGCGCAGAAGTTCTCGGGCTTGCCGAAGAGTCAGGTACTTGGTTCGGGGACGTTGCTCGATTCTATCAGATTGAAGAGGATTCTTGCAAGTAGATTGAATGTGAGTTATGTATCTTTGCACTCTTAGGGAGGATAGGGTGAAAACGAGGGAGACATGGCTGAGATTTTATAGGTCGCAGATACCTCCATCCACGCTTTCGTGATCGGAGAACATGGTGATTCTCAATGCGTAAGTCCTTGATCTATCTCAATTATCCTCAGCTAGGAACAAAGCCACTGATCCCATATCCAGGTCGCCTGGTCCACAGCCACCGTTCACGGCACTCCCCTTCTCAAAGTCCTCCCGCTAACCGGTGCGGAGCGAGATGAGATCGCAACGACAACACGCATGAAAGCTGAAACCATCATCCGAGTCAAAGGCTTCACCTCGTACGGAGTCGCTGCTGTGTCTGCCCGGATCTGTGAGGCCATCATCTTCGATCATCGACAGGTCTTGCCGCTCAGTCACTGGCGCGAAGAATTCGGTTGCTGTCTCAGCTTGCCAGCTGTGCTGGGCCGGGATGGCATCATCTCGTCGTTTCCGATTCACTTAAATGATACAGAACAGAAATTTCTGGAGGCATCAGCGGAAAGTCTAAAAAAGGTTATCGGAGGGTATGCGGAAGAGTTGTAGGTGGGTAGCTTGTGGAATTCTCTGACGGGATTATCTCTCTCCTTCATTGGTTCTTGAAATGACAGCGAAGTTCAAGCAGAGGCGGTGATTTACAGAGATCAGAGGGTCGAGTCAGCAAATGGCGTTTGGTCAGCCTGTTGGCAATGATTTGTGCTTAGAGGTTCGTCAACTATGCGACGAGAGATGCACGATGCAACAGAAGAGACATTTGCTGAATAACGGTGACCCATTTGTGCAGGCTTTTAAGTTGGCAATATGCGACATGATGATAAAAAGTCTAAAGACACCCATCTACCGTACACATCTCTACATTTTCACATTCAGCTTGCTCTCGCAGGCTCTTCGACCAAACCACGACGGAAGAAAGTAGAAGTTGCTGAAAGCGACACATCCCCAAGCATCTTTTCAACCTCATCCTCTCTTCTGGGTCTCGTTTCGAGATGCGGCATCTGTTTCGCCTCTACTTCCACCAGTTTGCCATGCTCAACCTCTTTCCCAAAATCAAAATTTCTCGCCGAGAATGGTGTGTGGCAATATTTTCTCGCCGGAACACCATTGAACATGATCCCACTATGAGCCTCTTCGAGAATCTCATCAACCTCCTCAATTGCATCTCTCAGCTCCGAGACAACATATTTTGTACTCATACTCTTGGTAGGAGCTTTGATCCTCGTGCTCCTCGCGGCTTTCATGATTTTGATCAGCTCTTTGTCTTTGGACTGTTCGGCAATCATGTCTGGTGTGCGGCCATCTTCGTCCATTGCCATGCGATCAGCGCCTGCAGCTATGAGGTAGTGGACAGCGATTTGACTTTCCAATTTGAGTGCTGCAAAAAGCAGCTCCTCTAGGTCCATTCGATATGAGTCGATCGCAGCACCTGCTTCGATAAGTAAAGTTGCGACGTTGAGATGTTTGTTCTTGTACGCAATCAAGAGGGGCGTCAGTCCGAAGTCGTCGACTGCGTCAAGCGAGGCATCGCGCTCAAGCAGAAGCTTAGTCGCCTCGAGATTTCCGAACATGGCTGCGAAGTGGAGTGGTGTTTGACCGTATCTATCACCGTCGTCGGTTGACATGTTCCCTTCATTGAGAAGCGTTCTCAGGATAGGAATTTGGACATTGTCTTCCTCGTCCCTGTAGTTGCCAAGTAGCGAACAATGCAAGGCGGTACGAATCGTATGAGGTTCTCTCATACCCAGCGACGACTTATTCGAGGCAACGAGCTCAGTAATCTTGCCGAGCTGCCTCGTTATTGCTAGCGACCACGCGGGGAGATCTATTGTGTCTGGCAGGTCTTCCCCTTCAATATTGCAGATATCCACCAGCTCAGTATGTCCATACTGCATTGCGACCCTGGCGGGCGTACGCCCAAGGTTGTCTTTCACATCTCGATCTGCTCCAAATTCAAGCAGCCTCGATGCAGCCTCAGCTTTACCACAACGGCATGCATCATATAGAGCAGTCATCCCCAGGCTATCCCTCGAGTTTACCTGAACCCCCTTTGAGTAAAGTACGTTGATCGCAGATGCGTTCCCAGCCTCTGCAGCCCAGTGCATCAAACTGCGGCCGTCTTTGTCGATGCAAGTCAACTCGATGACCGGGCTGCATTTTCCAGTAAATGTCTGGAAAATATCCTCGTTATCGGTGAGCATGGACATGACGAGCGGGTTTCTGCCACGCATGTCCGCCTTGTTCGGGTTCGCTCCCTTGCTCAAGAGAAGGTCCACGACCTCAGTAACGGGGCTGTATCTGGCGGCGAACAACAAAGCAGTCCGCTGATCACCAATCTCAGTGGCATCTATGTCGATGCATGGAAATTGTAGAAGCCTCGCAACCACTTCTGTCATCCCAAATCGCGCAGAGAGACACAATGCAGTAGTTCCTTCGACGTCGGCAATATTGACATCCAATTTATCTTGATTGAGTATGTCAAGGGCGATTGTAACTTGCATGAATGCAATGCTAGTTATTAGAGCGGTTCGTTGGAGTAATTTGGGATTCCGGATATTTGGATTGAAATTATTGCCATGCTTGGAGGCTAGAAGTAGCTTCACGATTTGTTCGCTTTTCTTGATATCTTCCTTGCTGTTGAACACTTTCTTCAGAAATTTCGAATCGTCGTTGAGTTCATGACTCTTGCAATCTTTTTGAAGCCGTTGAATTGCTTCAAAAAGTGGCGTTCTGCCTTTGCGGCTTTGCTTGTTGACATCAGCACCAAGCTCCAGAAAGCGTTGAACGGTCTCAACATTGCCCCGCCTGCAAGCATACATGAGTGGGGTCTGCTGGTGAGTTGTTTCTTCGACGTCGATATCGGCTGTTCCATATCCTAGCGCTGGAATCAGGTGCCCTAGGTCAAACCAACCACAGATGTGCAGTGGATGAATCGATCTTCGCACATCCCACTTGTCTCGATGCCGAGTATTAGCTGCCCAAGCAGCTTGAATATAGGCATCGACTCGAGAAGAACTTTTCATGTATGCCACTGCACGATCTATCACTTCCGTAGAAGCTCGGCCAACATCTCTGACGTGTTCTCCCCAGAATTGGACTGCGTAAGACACAAACGGCAGCTTTTTCTCCTTGACTTTGAACGCGTCCTCGGAAGCGCATGGCTTTGTGAATATCTCGAAGTTCAAGAAGGTCAGACACTTGTTCGTAAGATCGACCTGTCCTGTTTCGAACCATGATTGCCAATTCGTATCGAAGTATTCCCGTCGTGTTAAATGGTCGAATCGCACAATCACATCGAGATCATCCCCGGAAGTCTCTAGTCTGTCGATCGCAACCAATCCTTTCGTGGCGTTCAGGACGTCATCTTCGTGGATGATATCTTCTGGATCATGTTCAATGTCGCCATTTCTTGTCGCCAGGGCCTGTTGCAGCTCCAATAGAGTCAAAGTCCTCTTCGTGTGATATACCAGGGACAGGACCTCTCTAGCAAGACCACCATTCTCCTGCTTCACAATCCAGGCCATGTCCTCATCGTAGAGGGGGAAAATTCCGATTGACCCCTGAGTCTTCAACATGCGCTTAATGTCTCCCAGGGTATGTTTCTTTTTGAAAGATTTGACGAACTCCCTCGCAAGTAAGAATCTTCCTTCTGCTTTCTCGACGATGAACTTCCGAACTTGTTCAAAGAGATCTGGTAATTGTGCGCAACGACGAGCAAGTTCATTCCGCCCCACGTTTCGACTCAAACTTGTCTTTGGAAGTTTCTTAGGCATATCAGCCCTTATCGATTCGATCACAAATCTTTCTATGTCTCTGTCCGGGGTCGATATCATTATTTCGTACTCTTCTTGCGTGGTATCTTGCAATTCGTGAGCCGAGTCGTGTGGGCAGCGGACACCCCCACCAAAGCAACTGACACAAAGTGTGAGGCACTCGATGTCCTGCTCATGGCATGTCTCGCATTCCTCGCAGTCTGTACATAGGAAGTATCTGATGATCAAAATTAGCCAAATAAACGAAAGGGAAATGCTCTGGCAAGCTCCTAGAGTAGATATATACCTGATACATTCCTGATGACACGCATTGCAAAACATACCCAGGTCCTTAGGTTTATCGGGTCGTGATGTTGTGAAAATGCTTAGCTTTTTAGGGTCAATGTCCGGAAGGTCATTCTCAATAAACCATCTTGCTTCCTCCGACGCTTCATCCAAGCCGTCCACCGCAACAAACATTCTAGAGTAATGTTCGAATTCTGCCTAGATTGTCATAGGCCGAGTTAGGAAACCGAGTTTGATAGATGATTGGTGGCTCATGAGTCATGAGTTTTTGGGGACTTACTTTCAGTAGCTCGATAGTTTGGTTGTCATCGGGAGCCGTGTTAGTTCTCGTGGCTTTATCAAATGCTTTTCGAATATCAGGGCTCAGGCCAGACCTGAAGGAAAACGCTTATCAGTCTGAGAAATATGCTGAGGGGGCCTCACACGCACTCCTTGAACTGAATCATCTGCTTGAGCAGACTACCTCGGAGAGCCTCTGGGGTCTGTTTGAGGTTCTCGACCTTCTCGAGGAAGACGCAGAGCACTGGGATCCCAGGCGATTCTTTCGTGAGCTTATCCACGATGACAGAGGTTAGAACGGTCTGTTTCACATGTCAGTCAGACATATGATAAAAATGCATCGTGGGCAGGTACCTTGCCAGCACCCGGCTCTCCTACACCTTTCAGAAGCCTGATTTTGCCCTCCTTCCAATACCCGAATGCATCGCTTTCAAAGAACCATTGTCCAATAGAGATTCCTTGTAATGAATCCAGCTTTCTGAAGATCGCTTGTTGCCGGGCTTGGAAATCTAGTGGAGAGAGCCATTTCTCAACCTCTTTCCTGTAAGCTTTCTCCTGCTCGGTCTGTCTCCTTTTATCACTGGCTTCCAGATTTCGTACAGTCTCGGCCATCTGTAACATAGACATATTCACTTCATCCCGCTTTTTTCGATCTTCTTCCATGAATTCTCTCATACTATTGATGTTGTCGGCTGTGGTTCTGGTGATCGACCCAATCTTGCTCAAGATCTCCGTCTGTCCCCAGCCTAAGACGATCAGGATACTCACGCAGTGCTGGTTGATCTCATGAAATAAGGGTTCAAGTTTCTTCTTCTTCCAATGCCACTTGAAGTTCTCTAGCTTCGCTCGCAAAGGCATAGAGTCGACGTTGACTTGGAGCAGAATTTCCACCTTGCTAACGGCTACCATAAGGCCGCATGCTGGAGACTTTGGATCATTCGGATCCAGGTCTTCGACCCAGTTGCCATATGGATCGGTTGCTTTGAGCTTGACTATGGAATTGGAGACAGCATCAAGGCAACTGAGCTGCTGTAACACATCCCATCTTTGGCTGTCTGCCTCATAGACATCTTGGGCAAATCTGAATAGCTTTTGAGAGGCTTCAATGAGAGAAGTGATGCTTCCAAGGAGTCCAACCACTTCCATGATTACAGTCTATACAAACAACTTGTAGGACGATCCTGGTAATTGGTCAAGCTTCAGAACCTCGTCTACCCATAGTTCAAACCCCAGAGTGTAGATATTGAGATAGAAAAGATGTTTCGGTCGTGTTCGTGGTCGACCCGGGTGGCTGGAATTGTTTTCGTGATCAACGTATGACAAGAACACTTCTTTAGGATTTCAAGCCTGGAGCAGTGGAGTGTTGATGTTGGTGTGCTGTGCCGCAGCCCTGTATATTTGTAGCCGCCTGACATGCATCTATCTCATCACGATTGGTCGAAATTAATGAGATGAACCTCCAGACCCCAGCTCCGACGGCGAGGTGCAGATGGCTGATACATGGGGATCCTCATCGATAAAATTAGCTCGGTGCCCGCCTATCACGGGGATCAGCTCGGGAATGCCCTCCACCTCAAAGCAAGCTTAACTCAGCCCGCGAGGTTTGAGCCTCAGCTTCGGCCATTTTCCGCCGTATTGGGACCTATTAGCCTCATATGCCTTCTATCAGGGGACTTTAAGAGATGATGAATCACAAATTTCTGTGCAAATTTATGCAGCGAGGGTGGTTTTGGCCCCCAAGTACTTCAAGCCTGAATCGTCCCATGCTTCCCGTCAGCCCTAACGGCGCCACAGGCGGTATCCTTCTGGGAAAGCGATGCTCCGCCACGGTTTCTCCCTGCACTGGTCCTTAAGTCCTGTGCCTGGGCCGCCTGCGGTCAATGACAAGAGGTTGGGGCACTCCTTCGACATTCAAAGACGTGCCGTCTCGTGTTCCGGTATATAATATCTCGTAGGCATCATTTTATTTCACTGGATGTCGTCAAAGTCGATCATTACTTTCGTTATTCGATCACGATGGTGTGCTCATTTCTCATTTATACACTCATTTGTGTGTTGTTGTCAAGTGGAACCCAGGCTGCACCCTCCTCCAAGTCCGCTGCGTCTCAGGTCAAAAGGGAAGCGCCGCCTCAGTCCACAGCATGTGGTGATATCGTTCGAGATGCGAGTAAGTCAAAGTCCCTCCCAAGCTCAGCACAAGACATTAAAATCTGCTTTAGCCGTCAACCAGTTTCCAGCTTCCAAAGTATACGAGTGTCTCACCTCAGTTCCTTTCAACCCCGCAGTCGGGTCTCGCTTCTTGAAATACTATAAAGATTCGGTCCAGTTTCAGTCCACTCTGGCACATCTGAAAGCCCCTCCTGCAAGCTATCTTCAACCTCCAGTTGATTTACTTGGAGGTCTCGATGTGATCCAGACGAAGATCGATACTGGAGCTTTCGCGAATCAGTACGAGTTTGAGGCAACTCTACAGAGGTTGATCTACTCTGCACAC
Organism: Deltaproteobacteria bacterium; assembly: GCA_002685535.1. Classification (GTDB taxonomy): domain Bacteria; phylum SAR324; class SAR324; order SAR324; family NAC60-12; genus Arctic96AD-7. The sequence goes on along the minus strand of NYXK01000186.1, from coordinate 94,747 downwards.
GATGACCATTTCGACCTTGCTTCTGGGATCTTGGGTGTGTTCGCTTTCGGTACTAGTTACAGAATAGTTTCTGTATCAGAAGATGGGATTGAGCTTCCAAAGGTCTACGTCGCGGGTATGTCAGCCACCCCTCGAATTCCAATGCAAGTCCTGACTCTCAACAGCCGACATATTCCAAAGCCAAAGAGATGGCAACTCCTGGGAGCCATCCCCTATAGTGACACTCGACGGGCAGGACGTGACCGACTACCTGACTCGATTTGCAGCAGAGAATGCAATCGGAGGGCGTGAATCCCATACCGACTGGAATCAGCTCATGAGTAGTCCTGCGCAGGTCATCCAGGGCATGCCAAGTATCTGGGGTGGTGGATCGACTTTCTACCCAGGCGAAGACCTTGTGATAGGGTTTGAGAATAAAACGACGGTGACTACACCGTGGAAAGGAATATTTCTTGGTGATAGTAAGTGAGCATTCTCGATCCGGGGAACTGACTAACTCGTAGTCTGCAGGTGAGACTGGACCTCTGGAAACAGGAGGTGATTTCTACAACTCCTTCGTGCTTGGGTGGTGGCCCGCATCATACGATCCAGAACCGCTTCCAGAAGACGAGGAAGACGAAGAAGATGAAAGTTCGGCCGTGACTTCGTCCCAGACTTCGCCGACAGCAACTTTAACAGCTATTCCAAGCCCAACGGCATGGAACAATGCAGCATACCCGTCTCCAGATATTGCTCAAGAGAATCTCGGAACTTTCGGTGGAGGCTTCCTATCTGGGTATTTCCTGCCGGACAATATCGCCGTACTAAGTATTCCAAGTTTTCAAGAGTTCGGAGATACGGTGGACGAGTACTCCTCTGTTGTTGGACGCTTCATTAGTACCGCTCATTCGAGAGGAATGAAGAAGGTTGTCATCGACTTGCAGCGGAATTTTGGTGGTGATGCTTTACTCGCGTTAGTGCAATCCCTCAACACTGAGACAGACCGCTGCTAACTGTTCATATCATAGTATTGATACCTTCAGACATTTCTTCCCAAAGATCGACCCATACGGCGGAAGTCGCCTCCGCGCACAACCAGCGGCGAATGTCATGGGCAAAGCCATGACAGATTACTTCAAGACTTTGCCAAGCGACGATGATGATTATACGTACCTCTACGCCAACGAGTGGGTGGCATCGACAAGGCTGAATGCAGACACAAACGAATTGTTTGGATCCTGGGAAGAGTTCTTCGGTCCTCATGCGTCTAATGGAGACAGTTTCACCACCACAGTATGTCAGCAACCGAACGCGTTTGACCTCGGCTAACATTGTACAGCAACGATACAATCTTGAAGATCCTCTCTTCGATTCCCTAGCTCTCGAAGCATATACCGACGGCTTTATCGTCACCGGATACGATAAGAGTATCACTGAGAAGCCTCAGTTGTTCGCAGCTGAAGATATCGTCATCCTTACCGACGGAGTGTGTTCGTCGACTTGCTCCATGTTTGTCGAAATGATGCACAACGAGGCTGGAGTGAAGACGGTCGTAGTCGGAGGCAGGCCAAGTTATGGACCAATGCAAGCTGTTGGGTAAAGACCCGACTTCATAGCTTCTATTCCTACGATGCTAACTCCAAGCAGACTCACTAGAGGTGTTCGCTCGTACGGAATTGACACTCAACTCGACAGCGATATTGCAGACACCCAGGCGATTCGCGAATTCAACAACCAACCCGCTGATTTCCTAGCCGATCGCGCGACAGCGCTAGAAGTCGAGATCACATATGCGACATTGAACCTACGAGATCAGGTCAGGAAAAAGGAAGAAATACCTCTCCAGTTCCAGTACGACGCGGCAGATTGCCGGATCTTCTTCACGCCAGACACTGTCATCAATTTCGCGAATCTGTGGAAGTACGCAGCAGATGCAATTTGGAACAAACCAGAGCTGTGCGTCAAGGAGTCGACTGGGTATTCGAATACCGATGCAACTGATACGAAGCTACCGCCGGCATCAGTCCTCCCTGCTCAAGCTGCAGTCGAAACTTCAGAAGTAAAGCTGGGATCCATCATCAATGGGATCTTCAACTCCAATACCGGTCCAGGAATTGAAGCCGCGAAAGGCGCCAAGACAGCACCAAAACAGACCAGTAATCAAGTCAAGGCTACGGGTCCAGTTCGAGCAGAGAAATGCAAAGTTAACCCCACCACCTCTGCGCTCTTCTGCTCGAATCCAAACACGATCTGCGATAACAACTACGCATATTGTAGCACGCTCACTCCCGGGAAGAAAATCCCTCGCCCAGGTTGTGTGAATTTGTGTCCGTACGTTGGGATGAGTTGTGGAACTGGGACGACGGGTGGTACTTGTATGGCGTTTCCAGGCTCGGAGGACCAGCTGGATGGGACGGCTCGTGGGTATTGCGCTACGCCGTATAGATGGGCGAGTACGAAGTGCTCGACGGCGTCGTCGAAGAATGCGGTGCAGCCGGGTGAGGCGTCGGTGCCGAATAAAAGGAGGAGAGATGGAGATGAGCTTTTTGCGGAGATGGAGGTGGCCTAGAAAGTTGAAAGGAGAGGATATAATCCAATGTTTTGTAAACTTTGATACCCAAGTCATTAATACAAAGAAAATAAAGACAAGACGCCAAATAACACACAGCAAAACAAACTGCGGGAAAGACTAGGTTCTTGTTTACCGACTACTCAATCATCGATCACGATCATCTCCACGGACTTTCTCTTGATTCCTCTCGGACCTGGCGGTGGCAAACGATTCGCAGTATTAGCACTCGTCCCCAAAGGAGGCACATAATGCATCGCTCGCTGCTCAGGCAAAGTCCCCGAGATGATAGCCGCATAAGCATCTCCAAGCAGCGCTTTGAGATTCGCTTCGGATTCAATATCCCGAAAACTATTCCTAGTCTCCTCGCCACGCTTCTCCCACGCCTTACGACCAATTTCAATATATCTCTGATTCTTCGTCAAGAACAAGGCATATGCAGATCCGGAAGCATATTTCCTTCTCTGCTCAGCTTCGATCCCTGTGCCAGCGACTTGAGCCTGTAGGTGATCCCTGCGCGATGCGCCGCCGAGGAAGTCTGCTGCTTGCTTGTGAGGATTGGCGAGGAACTCGTTGAGCTTTTCGCAGTCTTTGCAGTCGGGCTTGCAGGTGACGGTTTCTCGTGTCCAGTCTTTGAATATGGGTGGTGGTTGTTGGATGTATCGCTCGATGTAGGTGCTCATGACGTGTTGAAAGAGACCTTGGAAGGCTGAGTGTTGGACTTCGATGTTCCACTTTCTGAGAGAAGCTCCAAGTGCTTTCAGGAAGGGCAAGAAGGTGGAGGGGAAATCACCGACACCCGTCATCTTTGCTTCGGTAGCCAACTTCGAAATAAGAGCACTTAGATGCTGGTCCAGACCAAGGAGTTGGCAGTGGCAAAGAAGGCTCGCAATGTCGGTGATTCGCTGCAGAGTAGGGACCATGACTGGCAGGGGTGGTGGATGCCACTTGGACTTCCACTTGGGAAGTTCCTCATTCGGAGGTTGTTCGAGAGTCACAGAGCCCAGCGACCGAAGTCCAAAGTCGGGAAGCATTTCTGACATGACTCCGCTAAAGATATCGCGCGCTGCATCTGGTGAGAGGCTGCCATCCACAGAGGCTTCGAATATAGCTAGCTGGAACGAAATTGTCATCGATGTACACTTTACGTTCCTCTTAACTGCCGGCAGTATCCTTCCCAATGTCAGCAGGGGTGCTTCCAGTAAGTCTGGTCTGTCTCTTACTTGTTCGTCATGTCTGAGGTTGGTAGTGTTACACAGTGGTTTGCAAGGAGCACTCCATCACTTGCAGAGGTTATTCCAGTCGCAATAACTGCTGGTGCACAAATCGTCTTATCGGCCTCGTTTCTCGTCCATTCTTGAAACCTGGTGTCATCGTAGGTAGTTTTCTGGGATGCCTCTGCCACACCTGCTTTCAGAGCTTCGATGATTTCGAAGCGGCTGGACAGCTGGCTGAGAGCCGAGAGATGCTGTGATATCCTGGAAAAGTGGTTAATGGAAGCAGCTAAAAAGAGAAATTGAGTAGTTCCTCCAGGTATCGGTGCATGATGTTGCGTCATGGCGAGGAAAGAAGGCCACTTACTGCGGAAGGAGTTCTTCTAATTGCCAACGGACAAGAGCAATTCCCACAGACCTGAACATCGACGATGAAACCTTCGGAGGGCACATACCGAAGCCCTCCAAGAACATATCTCTCTTATCATGCTCGACACATGCAGAGATCACTCTAGCCAAGTCCGTATCGGGATGGGGTTTTGGATCGTTGGGGCTTTTAGTCCTCCATTCTTGGAATCTTCGGAGCACGCCTTGGCAGATCGCTTCTATGTCATTTCGATCATCGGGACCACCTGATTCCGTCAAGAGCTTCGCTGATAGCCGGTTAATCCAGCCTGTGACATCCGGGACATACGGTGGGCCTTTCTCTGTGACGAAGCTACCGTAAGGGCTCGTCCTGGTAACCGGTCCCGTGGGTGTCATGAAGCAACGAAGTCGATTCTCCTTGGGCATGATGAGGACGACCTAGAGCTCAAAGTTAGATGGAGGTCGGAACAAGGACAAGTTTCCATACCGTCCGATGGTAGATCGCCCGCGATTCTTGGTAGAGGTGCTCGTCGTAGTCTACGGCCTCGAATGCATCTTCTTGGACCAGAAAATCATCCTCGAAGAACAAATTCTGCGCGATTTGAGTGCCGTCTAGCTCAACTACATTAGTCAGATAAGTGCAGGCGCTTTCTTGATCGATGCAATCGCTGTCGTCGGCGCCCCAGTCATCGTCGTAATCATTAAGATCAACCCACCGCGTTAGCTCCGCAAGGTATATGCAAACACCATGCTTGCTACCGGCGTCTCGCAAATAAGTGACGGTCTCCTTGTCAGCACCCTCCAACATATCAAACGATAAATCAGGGTTCTTGCGATACTTCCCATCGAGCAGGTAACCCAAGTGAAGGACTTCCTCCTGTACATTGGCGTGCCAGTACGAGAACAGCATATCCAGCTTCCCAAACGTCTTGTTCGAACTAGCAGCCAGTACATCTGGACCCAAATTTTCATGCACAAGGTGATACGTTAAGGTAAGTCTTCGCCCAGCAGTGACGGGCTTCAGCGCGTGTGTAACATCGTGGAACCTAAGCCACACCAAACGCATCAGTCTCCTCTCCTAATCACACAAATTTACCCAGATCTATAAATACTTACCAAGCAATATAACTAGCATCAAACCCCGAGGTCTCCGCCGTACCAAAACTTTTGGTCTCCGGATTCCCCACATTCGTGATAAGGACATCACCGCCTTCATGCCAAGAAGGTAGAGCGATGATCAAAGTACCGAACATTCCAGGCACAGCTGCCGTCTGATCGCCTCTATTCGATATCAGTACAAATAAAACTCAGCTTCAAGTATATTTTCAAAATGATAGACAAGAAACTCACTCCCGACTCGGCTCCACCATCGCCCCCTCCTCAACCATTGACACCTTACTCAACTGCGCAGAAACCGCATTGCCCATTGCATCAACACCCAATCCCTTTGCTACATTCTTCACGATCCATTTCAGCAAGCCATCCCAAGCCGGATTTCGCAGCGCGAACATACTAGCTGGTACCTCCCAGATATTTGGCTTTGGCGGGGTAATTCCAGGCTCTGCATTGTTCATGCCGCTTTTCACGTTTGTGGGAACGGGCAACGGCGTTCCAGCTGCTCGAATGACTTCAGCATCTCTATCCGAGAGCGGAAGGCCAATGGATCCGAGAATGGGTCCATCTGTGAACACAATGCCGGGATTGATGGGGTTCAGAAGTGCGCTGGAGATAGCGAATGGTTTTGATGTGTCGCTAGGTTCGATGTTGGAGAGACACTCTAGGAGGCCTTCGCGGAGGTCTAGGGCTGCTGGTTTTGATAGATCAGACATCTCTTGCTGTGTCCGTTCTAATAGATGTCGCTGTTGATGAAAATGGAGTGACGCGATTCCCAAGGACGACGCGACTGTTCGCGTCCGGTCAGCTGATCTCATCACATGTCTCTTTACTTACGAAATTGAGTTTTGGGCGTGAAATTTGCAGACACTCATATAGGGTGTGCTTCTTGATCACACAGTTTGGTGAGGAAGGGCTCTGGACAGGAAGTGATTCGTAACCTCAGAGGACAACTAAATGGCTTTATCATCGCCTCCCGCTCTACGGAGACATGGTTCGAATTCCCTGGACATGGACAGGTAAGTAATGGCAAATTCCTGTAAATTAATTATGCTAGCAAGTGATCTGCTCGTAATTGTGTCCTGAGGTATTCGTCTGTAAATTCTTCAGCCTCCTCCCAAGCACCAGCTCACTATGCGACCCACGTAAAAAGCAAGAGTATAGATGAAGCGAATTGGCAACAACCATGCGTCTTCACAAACTCTTGATGCTCAAGCGTTGATGCATACCAGAAGAGCTGTTCCTTAGGCGTCATCCTCATCATCCGACTCGACATATCTTCTCTTCGTACCCTTTCGCTTGCCAAAGGACCGTGAGCTTCCAACTTCATTCTCAAGAGGCCGCGACTGATCAACTTGTGTTATACCGACTACCTCACTTTCTTCAGTTATCGTAGCAGTCGTGACAGAATCATAAAGATCTCCAAGTAAAGCTCTCAACTCTGCTTCAGAGGCAAGATCTTTGATATTCGCTGCTGCAGTGTCTTTGCGCTTCTGCCATGCCTCGTGATCAGCAACGAAATGTCTTTGATGATTCTTGATGACAATGAGAGCACGATTCCTCTCGCTGCGGTCAATGTCAGTGTAGAATTCGGTCTTATCCACTGCTGCTTGAATATGATTTTGCCGCCGTATGCTCATGACGAATCTGCCAATTTCCCGATTTGGGTCTTGTAGGAATTCGTTGAAGGCAGCATGGTCTCTGCAATAGCAATATGCCGGTGATTTTGGTCGAGTCCAGTCTGTAGGTGGCCGGGGTTCTTTTTTTACGAATCTTTTGATGTAGACAGGCAAGAGTCCTTGGAACAGTGCCTGAACGGGCGAGCCCTGAGCAGGAACCATGGTGCCCAAGAGCCAGGCCGCTAGACGCTTGAGCATCGGTAGGAGGTAGGTGTTAAATCGCGTAATATTAATATCGCCATTACCCATGGATTCAGAGGTCAGCCCCGAGACTATAACATTGAGTTCGCTCAGAAGTCCAAGCTGGTAGCTGCGGTCGAAAAACGCCAAGAAATGGTCGATTTGTTGAGTCTCCTTCTTAGAATAATCCCAAGACTGATGATAGCCAAAGCTAAACCGTTCCGCAAGTCCAGGGACTATATAAAGGAATATTTCGTTCGCGAGATTCATAGGTAGCGCCTCGGTAGCTCCATCATCTGCCACGGATGCTAGAAATGCCATGGCTGTACTTGTGACATTATCTTTGTCGGCGAACTGTCGCCTGATAGCAGGGAGAAACCTGTCCAATTACGTCAGAATGATTCATAGGTCGACCGATAGTACGCACTTATTGTGTATGTCGTCGGGTGCGACGCTTGCCAACTTTTTGCAACAGCAGGCCAGAGCGTGTCCATGATCTGCGAAGCCCATGTAATTGTTGTCTCGATCGACTGCTTGATGTATTGCGGCCCCAATCCAACCCTTCAAAGCATTATCAGGCGCGGTCTCCAGCCTATCAGCTTCCTCGGTCAGACCAGCCCAGATTGACTGTAGAATGTCGAATTGTGTCTGGAGCTGGTGAGAGGACTGCAAAATCCGAGCAATTGTCCTGCACCAAGTCAGCTCTAGCACCACTCGTTCTGGGATTTGGAACAGACTCACTTCGGCAGCATTGACTCTAAATTGAACCGCCTAACAGCCACCCCAATATTCCTGAAGGATGAAATAGGCAATCTGTCCTGGAAAAGATCGTATGCTTCAAGAAACAGTTCTTTGTTACCAATGTCGATACACGTCAACAATATCCGAATCCTGAGTTCTCCAGAGAAGAAAGGGCTATGTTTGGTCCTAGCTTCACTCCAGCGATATGATGCATCTGAGGCCATGAGTTCTTGGGACCGCCGGATTACCAATTTACAGATCTTCTCGAGGCCGCTCAAGATACTAAGATTGCCTGGGCTATGAGCCAAATCACTAGACAATTCCTCAACCATAGAAGCAACGCCTTTTGGTGTTCGAGTCGCTCTCTCGCCTCGTTGGTAAGATTTGCTTGCCGTGTCAAGGTAGGGGCCTACAAAAAACTCGGCTCGGTGATATTTGGGCATGACAAGTGCGATCTTCATCAAGGCAATCAGCTCGAGTAGTGCTACAGTCAATGCGGGAGTCTTACTGTTCTGAGATAAACGTGATGCAGGGTGACTTCTCCATTTTCTGTGAGAACCGGGTCGCCTTCTTGATCCACATCCATATATTCCTCATCGGGATCGACACCTGCGAATGTATCCTGCTGCACGAAGTATTTCTCATCAAAATCAAGCCATTGCTCGATGTGTCTCCCATCCATGTCATAGACCTTTCTCAGGATGGTGTGTCGATCAGGGTCTCCGGTGAAGGCGTGGAATCCGACAGATCCTGGATCAGTTCCTTCCCAGTTTTCAATTTCATCATTTTCGTCATAATCACAACAGACTCCCGAAACCTCGAGCTCAACTTCAGCAATGTAGAGCGAGAGTCCGTACTCTTCGCAAATATCTCGAAGATGGGAGCCGACATGGTGATCACGACCTGTTAGACTGTAGCTTGCCCAGAAATTCGTGTAGTAATGTTCAAGTACATAGCCCAGCGTTCGTGGGTACTGCTCATTGTGGAAATTTCTTTTCCAATTCGAGAATAAATTGCGGAGTTGGGCGACATGAGCGCCATCTCTGGCTTTCTCGGCCAATATAGTGGACTTGTCTATAGCATGAACGAGATTATATTTGAGGATCAATCGACGACCTGTCAAAATTGGCTTATTCTCATATGAGGCGTCCACAAGGCTATTGACTAGTCAGCTGAAGCTTGTAACGCAGAGAATTCTCGCTTCATTACCAGCCAGTCCAGGATGCTTCGGTATTGGAGTATGGCGAGGGATCAAACACCCTCTTTTCTCCTGCATGGATCACCGTGATTTCGCCGCCAGAATGATTTGTTGGAAGCACAATTGAAAGAGTTGCAAATATGCCGGGAACGTCTTCGGAGCTGCGAGCATCAATGAGTGCCTGTCGGAGAATATATGGAAGTCTCACCACTGGCTAGGCTCAGACAGATCACCCTGCTCGCACAGCACCAATTTGGAGAGCTCAGCGGAAATCTCAGCAGATCTAGAGTCGAATAGTGTACGGGAAAATCTCCTGTCGCGAGTCGCGTACAGACCCAAGTTAATACATGCAGTGATAACGATGCCTCTGAGACGTTGCTTCCACGCCTCACTCTGAACTTCAAGTTTACCTGAGGTAATTCCCCAAGCATTCGAAGCGACGGAAAGTGCCTCGCCTTCCGAGCTGTATGCAGCGCTGCAAGCCAGCTTGATCTTCTGCGCATCTTCGTCTGACAAAGGGAGTGAGATGGAAGTAGCAGGGTCCTTCAAGTAAATGCCAGGATCAGGCGCACTTCTCATGCGATCGAAGGTCGCGAAAGTACCTGAGCTCCTGATTGACTTCAAGCAAGCGTTCAGGCTGGCCTTGAATTCCGTGGCGTTGAATTCTGTAGAAGGAGAAATGGAATCGTCCATGCCGGCTGGCAGCTCACCGTTTTCACCGTTGTCCAGCATCTTGTCCTCGATCCAGGAGTCGAGTCGAAGTTGATGGAACATGGTGTTGTCCTGACTTCGAAGTTGTCGAAGGAAAGTCGAAGCAGATGGAGAGAAGGAGCATGGAAATAAAGGAAGACGCGACGCGGGGCGCTAAAACAAGCGAGGAAGTCGCGAAGGTGAATCTATTTCACGTGATCGTGTCACTTGCCCGTCCCGACTCCTCGCCCGATCTTTCCGCTCTGCCCAGCCTTCAGTTCGTTCATCAAAACATCAGCAACCGAGCATCCAACTAACTCAATTCGAGTATCTGCTTCTCCTTTCTTCTATATAAAACCCTTGTACACTTCCAACTTATCCAAATCACGTAGTAGCTCATTCCGATAATCATTTCACCCAAAGAGGAGGCGTTCCCAGCCAAGTCCTCCCAAGATCTGTCAAGCTTCCACCCAGGAGGGAACTCCGAGCCATCACCACTGCACCCGCCCCACCAACACACATCATGAACCAAAGCATCCAATTCCTCAAACCCGATGGCACGCCTTCACGAGCGTTGTACTGCCAATCTGATGACCCCATGGAATGGCACGAAGTCATTCCACCATCCCGCAAGAAAACCCTGAAAGCACTCATCCTAGATCACCGTTCATGGGAGGCTTTGAGACATGGTGAATTGAACGATTTATTCATTTTGTTACCCGCACTGCAAGAGATCATTCTGCCGATTTATGATTGGGGAGATATGGTACGTATTTTCGAAAGTGATTAGATTGCGGTCGATCATCTCAGACTTCAGATTCGAGAGTGCAAACCAACTCAGCTCATCTCCCCGGAAAATCAATGCAAAGATAGAGCTAAATCACAATCAGGACACATACATCGGCACGATGCAATTCACCAAGCTAAATAAAGACCGCATCGTGTACATCAGCGGGGCGCTCAACATCCCCACGCTCGACAAGAACGAGTACGACAGCTGGAGCGAGTGGAAGCGGGATCTGGAAGCCGTGGGAGAGGAGATCGTCACGCCTGGCATGCTGGAGAAGGAGATTGGGGAGATTGTGAAGGCGAGTCTGGTTAGTACGGCGATGGAGGGGAATCTGATTGATTTGGATCCGAGGGAGGTGAAGATTACGGTTTGTGGGATGAGGAGGGTGGAGGGGTGAGGGGTGAGGGGTGAGGGTGAAGGGCGTTTTGAGGGGTGGATGTTTCGGAAGTTTGGGGTATAGGATGCTCGGGTTTGGATACTTTTGAGAATCGTTCTGGATAGTATTCTTCAACTGTCAGGTTCAGGAAATGAGGAGAAATGCAAAACTGGAGGGGAAGGGGGGAATCGACGCATTGCACATAACAGCATAGACCCTCTCACGTCCCTGCAGGTGAATATTCACCCAAAGTATATTCAGGTCATCACTCCTTCATTCCTAAATATCATAAGCATCAAATTTCACACCCTCGCAACCCCCTCCGACCCCCCACCCCTCCCAAACATCCTCACCAAACACCCAGCAACATCCCCCGGCCTCTCCCAAGCCGCAAAATGGCCACCCCTCTCAAACTCCACATCCTCAACAATCGGGCCCAACCCTTTCCTCCAACTCTTCGGCGCAGCAGCGACTTCCTTTGGGAAATCGGCGATGCCGAGCGGCACGTCGATATATTGCTGGATGGTGAGGAAGTTGAAGTTGGGGTCGTGCGTGGCTTCGTAGTACGTGTAGATGGAGGCGCCGGGGCCGGGGGTCGAGTGCTGGTAGATCGAGATCCACTTTAGGGGGAGAAGTGGTTAGTGAGTAACGGAAGGGGAAGAAGGGAGGGGGGGTTGGGTGTGAGGGAGAGGGAGAGGAAAGGGGAGAAAGCGTACGGTTAGGATCTCGTCGGGTGTCCAGGGATAGTCGTCTGTCCAGCCGACGAGCTTTTCATAGATCCATGCTAGAAGACCTGTAGGCGAGTCGGCTAGGGAGAAGGCCAATGTTGCCGGCTAGAAGAGCAGTTAATCCTTGTCACACTGGTGTACTCTATCTGGGCAGGTCGGGTGATTACCTTGGTAGACTGAATAGCGAAATATCCATTGCCAGTCTCTCGCCATATTTTGCCGGCTTTCATGGTTGTGAGCTCACGCTCGGTATACTCTGGTTTCGGGTTATTATCATCCCATTTTGGCTCGCCTGCGATCGCCAAGTTGAGATGCGAGGCTTTGTTGTGTTGTGGGAAGCGGGCACCGATCACGCGGATTATGATAGCTCCCCAATCGCCCTACTTCATATTAGTTCATGGTCGAAACGCAAATGTAGGCGACTATACTCCTTGAGTCACTGGATGGTTGTTAATATAAGTTTTAGGTGTATTTCGTGGGAGGATACTCACCATATTGATCATATCCAAGGGCTAGCATGAGATTATTGGCAGCCTCAGCATACTGACCAAGTCCGAATCCTTTCTACTTTCATCAGTAATGTCCAAAACCACAAGAAAAATCTCCCACCTTCGTGACTCTTCCAGAAAAGCCATAGTTCGGCAAGCTCGGCGCCACAACATGGAAAGCCTGCTTCCCATCCTCTCCCTTCAGTAGAGGCAACATCTTCGTAACCTCCAAGAAGCTTCCGGGCCAGCCATGCAAGAAAAGAAGTGGAATGGCGCCCTTGACATCACTTTTCTGATGCACGAAATGCATATCGATTGGATCGAAACCCTCGACTTTAATCTCGGTCTTGAATTGAGGAATGGCATTGAGTTTCTTTTCTATGGCTCGCCAGTCGAATTCTTCGATCCAGTATTTGGTCAAGGCTTTGACTTCTTTCCTGGTGTGTGTTAGATAACATATCATTCTATTGATAAGAAGACATTTACAAGGGAGCGCCATAATCCCAGCCTGCTTCTTCGATCTCTCCTTCTGGGAAACGAGTCAATTCCAGCTTCTGCTTAAGTCTTGCTAGTGAAGCATCCGGGACATCGATCTTGAATGGTATGATAGGTGACATGATATATTTTGCTTTCTTTCCCGAGAGAAAGTCGAAATTCCAAAATGAGGAAGTGAGGATACGTCAGTCGTGAGACTGAAACTCACTTTTGTACTCAACCCGGCTCTGTCATCAAGCCTCGCATCTCGGGTTTCACGGGCCAATGATTTTCACTTTCTGAACTGTAGCTCTCTGTCCCTCGGCATTTACACTCAGGTCGGCTCTGAACGGGCATTATTCTGCCCCATGTTGATGAGGAGAGCTGTATCCAAGCTCAGTGTCTTCGCACTCGCTCCACCATCTCACCCGGAAGCGCCAAGCCGGTCATACCAGGCCGGCTGCACACTGAGTACGCTGTAGGGTGAGATATCAGCGACGTGGGGAAAGGGAATTTTCAAAGGTGGATGCTTGACCGTATCGCCTGTTTGGACCAAGCCAGGTACTTGGTTTCAGGCATCCAATCGCAGAAGAGCCGTCGTAATTGAGGGACAAATGATATTGCTTCACGACATCTGCCATATTCTGCTTACGAAGGTATGGAGCTGTGGCTCTGGAGAGAAGCTGTTCGAAATCAATTGAAGAGAACTACTGCAGGGTATATGCGCATCGTGATCATCGGTGAGTGAAGAATCTTTGAAATTTTCACTCATGACTTCAGACTGCAAGCCTGGAGGGAAAACAGTCGAGAGGAAACGAAGGATGGGAGGTCCATCCACGTGACAGTCTTTTTAATCCCTACCTTAACATCCGGGCAGCCACTTCAGCTTGAAATGAAGCTCCAATCCTTCCATTAATTCCTGTTAAGCATCGCTCTCATCTTCTTGAACGTCCGCTGTCGGTCTGTTTGTTGTTTGTTGCACATCGATATCGCGACCTTCCGCAGTGGATCTTACATATAGCGGGGCAAGTCTGACATCCTTTGGTGGAGATCACTTCGAATTCCGCAATTTGATATCGCGAGTGCGGAATGTATTTTGTCTCCAATCCACGTCTGTAAGTGATTTTAATAGGCCGATGGTTCTATGGATTAAGAAAGCTTGTTGTGGGATGAGTCGTGGCGATATAGTGAAGGAAAGAGAACCTGGAACTTCAAGGACATCAGGACTCGGGAGGTTCCCGTCGCTCCTGGGACCAGATCTCTAGCGTGAGAGCCCCTGGAGAAGCCCAGGGAGTTTAATTCAGCGACCTGTGGACGTTCTTGTGCTCAAGGCAGATGAAGATAATAGGATTCAATGATATTATGACTGCCAAGGGAACCAGGAGTACTTAAAATCGCTTCTTATTAGATATACAACAGCTCTACAGTTGGGAAGTAAACTCTCAGTGAGTGCAGAGTCACGTGGTCGAAGTTGTACAAATTTGTGCATGCTCGTTTAATGCATTTATCACTTTTCACTCCTAAATTTCTCATCATCCAACTTTCAATCCTGAACATCATCCCATCCATGAACACGAAACCCCCTTCTTCAGAAGTCGTGGCCTTCAATACGCGTATTCAACTGCTTTGTCCCCTTCACGAACTCCCTCCTCCTCAGCTCAAATGGTCAGCATGCTGCCCAAATGCATCCCTAGCCAGATTTCGATGTCTCAGGCAATCGCAAGTTGTCCTGCCATCCAGCGCCTCCACCCAATGCCTCCGCAGTCCATTCCAGTGAAAGGGGCTATACCGACATCATGAGGCGCTGGAGACGATATGTCGTTCCCTGTTTCTTCTATGTGTTTGCGACATTTGATGTGTCTTCAACGGCAGAGATATTGGTGTCAGTGTCGTGGCGACTCTCACGCGCACCTCATTCCACCTTGAGTCATGGGCGCTAGTTGCGGGCCAAATGAGGCTCATCGCGATCCCTTGATCCCTATCGTGCGGGGTCGATCTGTACAGAAGTCTTTGAAAAGGGACTGGGAATGTCAAGTCATTCTTCGAGCGCCTCGAGTTGTTTCGCAATAACAAATGTAAACATCCCGAGAAACAGTGGGGCCATGTCTGTACCGTTGGAAAGCTTCAATTGTAAGTTGCGCTCCCGCGAGGTCAAAGCTTCAGCATTGCCTCGACCTTGAAATTACTGAAGCGGCTCAGAAATCAAGAAGGAAAAAAAAAATCTTCATTGGGATCGAAAGGACCGAGAGTAGTATTGAAGGCAGAGTTCAAACCTATCATCTGAGTATCAAGGTGGCTTTCCGGCTCACTCGCAAAGCGGGGTTCTATTGTACTGATATGCCGCGTATACATGCACTTTAAGAACCCCGTTCTGGTCCATTCCACACCATGTTTAGTTTGTTGTCTTCGTTGCTTCACTCCTTTTCTCTTCATCATCAGAAAACGCCTGCGGTACGGGCGTGATTGATTCATTATGCCCGTCCCCATCATGAGGTTGCTTGTTATTCTTGGCGTTTTCGAACTGTTCACTCTTTGCTCCGCTCAAGTTTGCTATTCCTATCTGAACGGTGACTATCCTAGCTAATATTCCCAGATCGACCTGGGTACTGCCGAACCTTACGGCATTTATGGCGCTGCGAGTGTAACGAACACCGGAGCAACAGTAATCAATGGTGATCTCGGTACAGGAGACACAAGCGTTACTGGTTTCCCTCCAGGAATCATCAACGGGGACCTTGCCATCGGAGGGCAGACAACGACGGTCGACTTAGATGCGACTGCCGCCTTTACGACCATCAATGGCTTGAGTTCGGACGCAGATCTCACAGGACAAGACCTCGGGAATCAAAATCTATTACCAGGGACTTACACCTTCAGCGCTGCGGCACAGCTTACTGGCACTCTTACATTGGTGGGGACAGGAGCAGCAGATGATGCATGGTACTTCCAGATCGGAACAGCTTTGACAACAGCATCCAATTCGGCGGTCGTCCTCATCAACGGCGGACAGGAATGTCAAGTCTTTTGGGCAGTTGGATCCTCTGCGACAATAGGACTCGGAACGTCTCTTTCTGGAACCATACTTGCAGACCAATCCGTTACCTTTGGTACTGGTGCCTCGTTAGCCGGACGAGCATTTGGCCTTGGGGCTACGGTGACACTGGATACCAATGTTGTCAATGTACCAGCTGCTTGTGCTGTGGCATCTTCAAGCTCGATTGCGCAGCCGAGTTCAACACCGTCAGTTCCAGCGACCCTCGGTTCAACCTCCGGTTCCAACATCTTGACCAGCACATCCTTGGTACCTTCGAGCCTGACACCCAGCGCGACAAATGTGCCTACGGACCTGTCTACGGGCCTACCTACGAGCGCGACCGTAGATCCAACTACGAACCCGTCCACGGTTGCAACTCAATCGCCAACATCTACAACGCCATTTTCTACGGTGCAGCCCACCTCAGTACCTCTAAGCGCCACATTTACTGGTACGTTTACTTCTCTCAGCATGGGTGGGCCTTGATTTAATATTTCGGCCTCACTTCCCTCACTGAATTCAGAATTGTTTTTGGGTCCGGGGTTCTGTCAGAGCATTCCTTTCTTGCCTTCTTTCAGAAAATCCTCGCTAACCCGATTTGATTCAGGTCCAGGCTCGTCCCTGTTGTCAAGTGCGTTCTCTCAAACTTTGTCACTATCAACACCCTCGACGTCGTTTTCAAGCTCTAGTTTCCCAGTATCTTCACTTCTTCCGACATCTTCACTCGCTTCAACTTCTTTGCGGTCTTCAACTAATTCGCTGTCTTCAGCTTCTCTGCTGTCGTCAACTCTTTCGCAAGCTTCCTCATTGCCATCAATATTATCTTCCCAAAGTGGGACATCTACA
Organism: Deltaproteobacteria bacterium; assembly: GCA_002685535.1. Lineage (GTDB taxonomy): Bacteria > SAR324 > SAR324 > SAR324 > NAC60-12 > Arctic96AD-7. The sequence continues at coordinate 78,282 of NYXK01000186.1, read as the reverse complement.
GCACTTGCCCTTTCCTCCACAACATCACTGGCAACTTCATCAATTACCAGCATTTGTACTTGTGCTCCAACCAGCATCATCTTCACTACGTCAATCGTCACCAGAACTACAGGGACATGCTCATCCACATCTACCAGAACAGCAGTGACAACAACGATCGTCAAGTCGACTTCAACTATCATGACTACGAAGACCACCACACACCTTTTCCGATCAACTCAAACACAGACGGCTACTGTGCACGTGACGGTCAAGGATACGACCACGATCAGCATTGTCAGGTCTTCAGTGAAGACTTCGACGGCAAAAATTACGAGTACGATCAATGTCACCAAGACCACTATATTGAAGCTCTGTTCGAGCGATCTACTTGGAGCGCGAAGCGGTGAATATACTACAGAAAGCGCAACATCACAGAGTTGTGAGCTCGAGTATCCGGTCATGACCATCACATCCACGGCAATCTCTACACTGACATCATGTCCACAAGACTGTACATGCACAGGACAGACATCGACAGTAGGTTTGAACTCGTGGTGAATCGTCCCATCAGCTAACTCGATCTAGTGGACGGGCACCGAGGGACCCTTTCCTTGCTCCGCTCAAAGCACCTGCTCGTGCGTTCTTCCCAGTACTCAGACGACCACCACAAGTTGTCCCACCGAGACATCTCTGCCCATCAATACGGCAGCTTTATCATTTCCCACCCCAACCTCAATCGGAGAGCCAGCCGGGACCCCACCTTCGACGAACATCCTTGTTTCGGTCGCTTCTGGCCGAGGTATCTCGAAGTGCATTGGCGGGCTTGTTATCATAGCTTCGTTAATGGTATTGTTATGATTGCTTTAGTCGGAAAGGAATAGTAAAGGGATACGGGTCATGCTCAAATAGCAGCAAATTTCTGGATATAGGTTATAGGGAAATGGTTCAATTAATGAGAAGGTGATCATGGTGTTCAAGAATGGGGTCCCGGTTTCTTTCTTATACATATTTCTTTGTAACTCATCGCGTTTTATCATATTTGCATTCGCCAGTCGTTAGGCCTTACTGCTTCAAGTGCTTTTGCTTCCGTTGACGTCCTTTTGACTTGACTCCGCTTTGCCACTTTGCACCCTCGCTTGAATGGATCAGTCATCCACTTCACTTCAAGCCTTATTGATTATCTGCATGTCAACAAACCTGGCAGGCGCTAAAAACAAGGCTGGGCTTCCTTTTCATTGTTCGAGCCCGTTTAGTGCTAGTGTCTGCGAAAATTGACTCTCGAGCCGAGCACACAATAGCAACGCAGAGCTCGCTGATATTCAAATTCATGTCTCGAATTCTGCTCCTTCCCATCCCCACCCCATTCCTTCGAACCAACACATCAGTGATCGTGACACCCAGCGCACGCCACGAACGATTCTCGTGCAGAAAGAGAAGATACACCGTGCATATGAGCAGGATGAAAGAACCTGACATATCCAACGATGCGGTGATGAGGTCAAACGAAAACCACAACTCGCCCAACTCCCCACCTCGAGCAGCACAAGAAAGTAGCATCTCAAACTCCACCTTACTCCCATCCTCTGCAGAATGCGCAGTCCAAGAGCCAGAAGCCCCATCAATCACCAACATTTACAAGAACGTGTCCGACGTCTCCTTGGAAGCAGTTGATGAAGGACTGACTAGCATTTCCAATGCGCCATCACCTACAAACACGAAGTACACCGTCCCAACCCAATGGGTCCCAACTGGCGATCATATTGACGACAATGCCTCCGATGTCTCTTTGGAGCCAATTGAAGGTGGTCTCAACAGCTTGTTCCGCAAATCTTCGAAGTCAAAGACAAAGTCCAAATCAAAGGCTAAGTCAAAGAAGATGAAGAACAAGAAACTCAGCTCTCCGGCCACCGGCAATGCTCTTTATGCAATGCTCAAGGGCATGGCAGCTGGAAAGCCAGCACCGCCCGTCCAGCCTGGAGACGAGTCTCTCCTTGCTTGGACTTCTGGTCTTCTAGCATCGATCTCTGTTACTGGAAACACACCTACAACACCAGATCCTGCTAATATAGACGTCGATGAGTCGCTTGTCAACTACGCAAGTAATCTTCTCGCCTCCATCTCCGTCGATACTGGTGCCGATAGTGTGGCCAAAGACAAGGACCAGACCCAGGACACCAGCAACGACAAGAAAAGCATCTCAGCCCATCTCTGGAGGATAATTGGCGGTTTCGCTACACAAACTAACAAGTCTAAATTCAGCTTCAAGAACAAAGCATCCAAGAAGCCTCCCCAATTTGGCAAGGCTAATTGGATGAAGAAGACTCAAGAGGATGCGTCTAAAGATGTTGATGATATGGACGACGATGAGCTTCTTCGCTACGCCATGGAGCAGTCTATGGCTGATCTGGCTACCAAGGAGTCTCTTCTGGATCTCGAAGGTCAAAACTCGGGTCACATGGATGAGGCGATGATGAACTCGAGCAACGATCCCCCTGCTGAGAATGAGGAGAAGATATCAGCGAAGGACGGAATGGATGCGACTTCGACACGCGTGCTATCCGGTCTTCCAAACATCAACGCACTACCCAGATCTGAAATGTCCCAATACTCTGCATTCACTAAGGACCATGCGACGTCGGATAGTAGTCGCGCGACAAAGGTGACAAGCGAATCTAGCGAAAACACAAAGACCGTGGACATCTCCAATGAANTCCACGACAAGGAAGGAAGNTCGACAGTTAAGACAACTCCAAACAAGATGGAAATTGACGCATCTACGCCTGCTTTGAAAGAGACTTCACTACTTGGCGTCAAAGAAGGCATTGAGACCTCACCCACCACTCGAACAAATGCTCTGCTCCTCCAAAAGAACGCACAAGCCGCCCTATCTCTCGCTCTCGAAGACGAACTCACAACAGCCATGATGGCATCTATCACCTCCGCCTCAGCATCAGCAAGCTCTCATGCTACCACTTGCCACATCCAGGTCGCTGCCCTCAGTCTCACATCGCCGCCAGCCTCATCATCATCATCAACAACAATTCTCTCCAGTCCTCCCATCAGCCCAGTACCATCACCACCAGCAATCGACCCCCTCCTCCCCCGTCCTCCGTTCCCCTTCCTCCGCCTCCCCCTCACAGTCCGCGACACCATCTACACCCTCCTCGTCCTCTCTCCCGCCCCATACCCCACAACATCCCCACGAACCCGGCGCGCCCTCCGCACAAACCCACACGTCCCCTCCGCCCAAACAGCCCTCTTCCTCGTCTCGCGCCAAATTGCCCTCGAATCACGCACCATCTTCTACACACATAACACCTTCCTCATCGCCAACGGCCGATGGGGCTGCTCATTCATACCCAACCTGCACGGTCTACTTACGTTCATCGATGTCGTGCCCGAGATGTTTAGGAAGATGATCAAGAAGGTGGAGATGCGGATTGTTGTGCCAGTGGGATGGCTGGGTACTAAGTTGGAGGGAGATGATAGGGATTTTGAGGAGGTGAGGATGCAGGAGAAGATGGTTGGGTTGGGGGAGGTGGTAAGAGGGGAATTGCAGGGGGTGGAGTGGGTGAGGGTCAGGTTTTGGAATGAGGGTTGGGACTATGCGAGGGGTGATAAGCCGAGGTGCGGGAGGGAGGCGGAGATTGCTGTTGATAGGGAGGTATGTTTACTCTATTCTACTTTTCCTTACACTCTGTCTTTCTCTTGCGTATCTTTTTCTCCGCTCTGGCGCCTTAGGGGAGATATGAAGCTGACCATACTTTGCAATAGGAGAAGCTCAACGCTCTTCACGGCCTTATCGACCTACCACTCCTCCAACATCTCGAGATCGTCAATACGGGTCCCTTAGAAGTCGCTATGGTATTCAAACATATCGCCCTCTCCATTCTCGATAAGAACAAAGCTGAAGGTCGTGTCGAATACTCGGAGGAAGAGAAAGCTCAAATAGCATTGGCCAACACGGTCCAGGAAGAGCAGACAGAGACTGGGATCAAGACTCGTCTCGAGAAGACTACTCAGGTTGATGGTGGTGAGTTTGAGGAAGGCGAGATTATGGAAGGCCGAGGTGGTTTTCAAACGGGTTATGGGGGTCACTCTGTGCAGCAGATCAAGTACGCCTATGAAGAGGAGAGCGAGACGGTGGGAATGCTTGATGCGGATTGGGTAAACCCTTTCAAAGAGGATTTTGGTGAGGAGGATATGGATTTTTCTGGCGGTGGTGGGGATGAGGAGATGGTTGATGCGAGGTCGGATGATGGTGGGAATCTTTCTTCTTTTGGTATTGAGGATTCAGTGGTGGTTGGTCACTCCGCAATTGGCAGAGTTTGCTCATATCAAGATTGGACTGGGAATCGAGTGGATAGATGAGTTTATGGTTCTCTGAATCTTTCTGACAGTCGGGCGGCTTCTGCGAGGTCAACAGAAAGGAGGAATATCGGAGGCCAGCGATTCGAATGTGTCGAATGTCTTCATGTACCATAATATTGTTATGTCTGAGTGTACAAAGTTTGATACTTCGGGATGTTATAAATATGCGCCATGTGGTTTCGCAATTTCTACCCACCTCATCTTCTTGACCTGCCTCGGATAGGATTTCTCGCCAATAGAGCAAACAGACCAGAATGCAACATCAAGAGGTTGAGGATTAGGTTGCCATTCTGTGAGACCCTAGTATTCTCGCTTGCAGCGAGGATTTATATTATTCGTTGCTGCGGAGGTAAAGAACTCGCGAGCCTTTGTTTACTTTCTCTGTTCAGCTGAGACACCAATTCTCCCGTTCTCAACGACCACGACGACACTTATTGAAGCCTCGCAAAACATGACAACTTCACAGTACCGATATCAACTTATCATACTCAGCACCAGTACATTGGCTGGCAGTCATGGTTTTCGCTGTAGTCCACTGCAGTGGCAAAGATGAACTCGCTTAATTCTGTCAACCCTTCCAGCAGCCGAAAAGGGTGTTTCGCGAGCACAATACCAAGGTCTCTCCCAATAGCAAACCCACAACATCTCCAAACACAATACTCAAGCAAAAGCGACACCACGATGGCTCCCAAATTCAAGACTATATTTTCATGAGCTGGCTCTCCTCCTCTTTCCCTCTTGCAGATCTTTCTTTCTTGTAACAACTCCTCTATTTTACCAAGCAACTTCAAAGTCTGGAACTCTTGTACTCATTCCACAAAACCGTACCTTACTAGCTCAAATAAGCAACTCAAGTAAGATGGAAGTTCCAGCCGGAGACGATATCCAACAAGCCATCGCAATGCTCCCAAGAAGAGTCTACAATGTCAACACCAGCGTCGATCTCACCGAGTAAGTCAACCCCCATTTTCATAATCCTCAAATCATTATAACCCGAGTCCAGATTCCACTACTTCCGAAAGCTACCACCCGAAATGCGCAACATGATCTACAGACTAGTCCTCACCTCCAAGCATAGCATCCAAATCTGCTCTCCCCTCGGCAAGCGACGACGCGGCGCCCACTCCAACTTCGCTTCCATCCTCCTCGCCAACAAAGCCACCTACGATCAAGCTCGCGGAATCTACTACCTCTACAACACCTTCGCCATTGGAAACAACCTCTGAGGCTGCAGATTTCTCTCCAACCTCCACGGTCTCCGCGCCTTCATGCGCCACACCAACAAAGCCTACCTCACTCAAATCACACGCATCGAGATCAACGTCTGCGCTGAGAAGTACCGCTACTCGCGCAACAATATGCATTATGCGCAATTCTACCTCTTTGATTCGGAGAGGGGAAAGGAGTTGAGAAGTATCTGTAGGATTCTGCTGAAGCATTTTCGCGATTTGGATACTAACATCGTCAAAGCTTGTGAGTTGGGGATGCGGTCAAGGGGTTCCAGTTTGCTGAGTCCGTTGGAGACGCATCCGATGGGTGATTATAAGACTGCGGGGGATGCGTTGAAATTACTGCTGGATGGGAATCAGAGGGGTGAGAGGGGACTGGCGCCTTTGGGTGTTACGCGCTTTTGGTGGTATCAGGCGGAGACGATTATGTGGAATTGGGATACGAGTGGGCGGAAGCGGGATTGGACGAATTCTTTTGCGGGGTATGTGGAGGGTGGGAGGCCGGCTTTGGAGGATCGGAGGGGGAAATGAAGGCCGTGGGGTGTTACTGATGATATTGAGTCGGTTTTGAGGATGTATCAGCGATTGGATATTCTGTGATGACTCGGTGCGGTTAGGGATATGTTTTGACAGGCGAATTGTGTGTAGATATAGATCCATTGGATCGGGGACTGGGGATTGACTTGTTGTTTTCGTCGGATGCATCGGAGCATGTTTTCACAATCAAAGAAGATATTGGAATAGGACAGTCGACATGATCTCGTAATCTTTGGGACATATTTTGTGGCTAGGAATGTTGTTGACTTTCGAAATCAAGAAATGTTCACCTTTTACCTGCGTGGAGCGAGCTGGCTCAACCACGTTCGGGAACCAGACCTCATAATCCAGATCCAAGCTCCTATTCAATGTTATGGCCCTCCAGTGGTATATCATTTATCACCATCATCGAATCAATACAGGCTCGACTTCAACTTAGTGAATTTCAGGTAAGTGCAGGCGTCGTGACGTAAGCGAGTCTCTTCCACGCGCCTCAACAGCGTGCTTCCCTAAAGATCCATCACCTTCTCGAGCTTGAGTATAACCTTCGACTTTACCCGGAATTCAAAAACCGATAACCAACATCAATACTGGAATGCCTTGAAGCAAAACAATCTGCAGCTGCCCACCATCGGTGAGACCGGACAGGATCTCGAGAAGTAAGTACACAATGTCTCCAAACGAACACTGCACGCATGAGCTCACCTTATTGTTGTTCTGTTTACTAATGTCCTGTCTAGGTTTGAGTACTTTGAGAAGTTACCTTCCGAGCTCCGCAATCGCATTTACGAGATCGTCCTCAAGCACAAGGGTCCCATTCGAATCATTCAGGGTCCTCTGCGGTTCCCGAATTTCGCAGCAATCTTGGCAACGAAAAAGGCTATTTGCGCAGAGGCAAAAGGATACCTTTACTCGCTCAACAATTTCACTATTGAGGAATCTGAGTAGAATTCGTCACCCTTGTTTCCAAGGAATACCGAAACTTGATAACCTCAATCNAGATAGTCATCAGCCCATCTCCTCGTATCTNCCACTACTTTCGTATACCAAACTACATCGAACACTATCATGATGATCTGGAGCATGGTAACCTGGCTTCCGTCTGCCGCAGACTGTGCATGGACTTCACGAACATCACGAACATTACGATCAGAACGATGCCTGCGGGACTTACAAAGCTGTAGGTTCAGGTTCGTCGCGGTCACAAAGTGCACACAGGAGATCTCAGAGGTATCGCGGATGCTCTAAGCATGCTTCTTAATGGTGTCGATGGCAAGAGACCTATGTTTCTCAAGCGGTTCGCGTGGCTTTAGGGAGAAGATGAGGACTGGCTAAGAGAGGCGGTCAACCCTGGTGACCGAAAAAATCCCGGAAATATTCCAACCATGGTCGAAGGGCATCGTGCAGAGTTGAAGGACGGGAATGGCGTTTATAAGCCGCTTGTGGTGTCGGAGCCTGACCTAGAAGCTTGCTACGAGACTGTTGGCGGGACGTGAAGGTGTTCTCGGGTTGTTCTGACGTAGTTTGCAGTGAGAGAATGAGGATTGGTTTTTCTTGGCTGGGGGGAGGGTTTCCTAGCTCCGTGAACCAACACACGAAGCAAGAAAAGAAGTTAAGATTGCAGACACAACGAGAATGACAAAAACAGAATAACTACTCCGAGTTTGCCCATTAGAGTAAGCTAAGAAGAGTTCTCGATGAGTACTCTGTGACGCTGATTTGGTCAAGCCCCTGCTCTTATGCGTAGGTACGTAGTAAGCAATGGTCTTGATTTGGAAGTCTGGGAAGTTTACACTTGTAAACACTCTCGCTTAATTCACTGGCTTCTTTTCAGAGATATGACCACTGTAGCGAGAAATTAGTGGAATAGCGGGGTAGTGGCGGGTTAACTTTTTTTTATCGAAAATGTGGTGAGCATCGTTAGATCTCGTCTTATGTATTCATCAGAATAATTTAGAGCTGTGTAAAAGCTGATTACGCTGTACTAAATTGCCAGTCCAACATAATTTCTACGTACACAAGGACCAACGCCTTCGCATCCTCCCAACTTGTTCATCCGGCGCCCACAAAGCACCGCGCATCAGTCGCTGCAGATCTCTTTCTGTGATGCTCGATAGCTCTTGCCGCTCTTGCTGATTGCCAGTTGGCGCAGGCTCAGCTCTCGTGAAGGTAATGATGGAAGGAAGCGGAGGGGTGTTGGTGATGTCTTCCGATATGTAGCCGCTATCCACGGATTTTGGTCCACTTGACTGTATTCCAATGTCCGTACGAGGGAGGAGCTGTGATGATAGCTCACTCATGGACTGAGGCGAGCTATGATTGCCGATAGCTGGGTCTTTCCTGGCAAGAGATTGTGTCCGTATTGAAAGTGGTGCTGTCGGTTTCAGTTGAGAGATCGTGGTCGAGGCGATGCTTTCATGGAATTCTGGAAATGTTGTGCGAGATAAATTGGTAGGTGTAGGTGGGATGAATGACCTGGGTCCTGAAGAAGTAGTCGAGGCTTGCTCCGATAGACGGACTGACCTCTGTTGTGGAAACGAAGAAGCAAGAGCTGCATTTATGTTTCTGACCTGTACAGGCCTAGATATTGTCGGAGTATCACCAGGTGTACGTGCTTCGCCGAAAGGGTTTATTTGTGCCAGTCTTCCGAGCCGGCGACTCGCCGTCAGTTGTGCGCCCTTCCGGTTATCAACAGCATTCCTCTGGGCTTCAAGTTTCTTCTGAGCTAAGAGAACAGCATTTCTTAGTACGGCTGTTGGGGACTTCCGGGATAAAAGCAGGAATCTCACCTTTGTTCTTGTCATGCAAAAGACGAATAGGTAACGCTGGAAGCATCGGGCTATTTGCCAGCATGAAGTTCTCGCCCAGCAAAAGCTCAAAGGGGGAATCGGCAACAACAAAGAAGGTGTTTTTCCTGGAGACAGTCTCATTGTTGACAGACCAAATGAGGCAGATCTGTTTCGTAGAAGTCACTTCGAAATTGCCGAGACCAGTGTATCGGCGTGCGACTTTGAAGCTTTCTAGAGAGCTTTCAAGGTGATGCTTCCGGACAATTGATTCTGATATAAGACAATCGGGACATCCGGTATCGTACTTGGCTCTCGCGGGGTAGAAAAGGGGCTTCTCGCCTGCGGAGACATCGACCGAAAACGTTATACTGAATAATGTTCCTGATCCTAGTCTATATCTTGGTGGTGGCTGACCATCTGTTGATTTCAGATCACTGTCGAGACCTTCGGCGAACGCGTCTTCGATGAAGTCGCATGGGGATGGCAGACCCACTTTTCCTTCCAAGAACGCTCTGATGATATCAAACTCGTAGCGGAGAAAAGCTCTTTGCTGATTGATTAGATCATGCGTTCTGTGACTATATTGGAGAGTGGTGAGCGTAGCCTTGGGTAACTGCATTGACTTGAACTTACTCCATGGCAATATCTCTGAGCAATGTCAGAGCAGATCTGAATCTTTTCGTAGTGTCTTGGAGCTCGCTGGTACTTTTCCATGGAATCAATTGTACCACTCGTTGAAGTTTATGACGCTTCCCAGGCCTCGCCTGTCCTGTCATTGGATCCAGGCCCATGTACACCAAACAATTGGTCAAGTCCTCGAATCTCTCGACACTTATCTGCAATGCAACGCTGACTGTTGGCGGTGGTTCAGTGTAAGAGTTACTAGCATTGTTCTGGATATCCTGCAAGAGACTGATGAGGATGGGAAGCTCGGAAAGAATCTTCTTGGGAGGCTGATAGGGCGACTCGTCTACTCCGAAATAGACGTTGTTGAGCTGAGTGATCATCTTTATGGCGGTGATAGCGATGTGCACCGCACCCAAAGCTACGTTCTGTGCCATGTTGACGTTGTTCGAAAATCAGTATTTCTCTGATGAATGAAGCGAGGTAGGAGATTTGTGAACTTACAGGCTCCAAGGCTGGAGAAGGTATCCTAATAATACCTTGCATGCTTGAAGTGCAGGATGAGTGGCAGTTGGTTCTTGTTGTCTGATAGTGGCAATAACTTTTGAGGCTGAAATAAGGCTCCGCAATTGAATAACACTCATGTTTCATCCCCCTTTTTCGAAGAAATCTTCAGAGTAGACTCAGCTTCGCGAGCTCCGATTCGAGGTGGCTAGCTAGCAGAGGGGAGCAGAGGCGTACACGTCGACAGCTAAGTCATTCGACAACAGTATAACAGCCAATTGTTTGTGTATCCAGTGGTTCGGCCCGTCACGCAACCTTATGTCTTTGGCTGAGTTCTCGCGGGTTCCCCAGAACATGAAGCCAATTGAAGGAACCCATGTCAGCCACAACGCCTCTCTACGCCGAAATAGGTGGCAAACACTCAGATCACAACACTTCAAATCCACCACTGAAACATCATACGACCATCTATCACCATCACGCACCTAGCTGCCCTGTACACGTATCTGTGAGATGGCTTTCTGACAAATATTCTCAAAACTGCCCTAGAAGCCCAACATGAACCATTGTGCTGAAGTTAGGGAAGTTCCCAGTAGATCAACTTCATTGCAAAAGCAATAGGGAGACACCAGAAAGAAACATAATGGCGAGCGCACCTCCGGCGGACGTCGCGGCAGAATCAGATAATGAGGCAGCAAGATGTCCAGAATATATCTCCGAAGAAATCCCCACCACGACAGGAACATTCGAGGGCATCGAGACACCGGGATACCCGAAACTTGCGGATCTAATGGCACAATATCACGAGGCAGCGATTTTCAGGCGGTTCCGATCCCTCAATCTATTCAACCTGATGAGGATCCAAGCAGAGCTTGTTGAGCTCGAAGATCGGCTCCGAGAAGTATTCAAAGCAAAGGAGAAAGGGAGGTCTTTCCTGTTGCAGGACTTCTTCGAAATCGGCAATGGCGATGACGAACTGCAAGAGTTGCTTCTAAGTATTGACCAGAAACTCAGGGACTACAGTATGCCATTACCAAGTACAATTTGATCTTTCAGCTGAATGCCAACAGACAGAACGTTGTTAGAAGTCTCCCAGCTAGCTTCTCTCAAGAGCCCACACAAGGCTGAACTTCACTTCATCCAATCTTGGCTCAAGGGGCTCCAGTCGGGGGAAGGCCAGTCATTTCTTCGTGGAGCCGAAAGACTGACTTGGGATACTTCGGATCTGGACGAGTTCTTCGTCATGGGGGTAGAACGGTCAGAGGCGGACGCAGCAACCTCTCGGACGGTAGATTGGATAGTCACTATCTACAACCATTTCATTGGTCGACGGATCAAGGCAAGTTCGCCCTTCCCAACCTCTTCGCTTTCCCGGGAGGAAGCTTTGCTGATACGACCGTAGCGAAATGCCAATGAGAAAATGGGAGTCATCCAATACACCGGACTGAAAACGGCAGCCAAATTTCTCATCACATTGCTATCCTCGATGCTGCCAGCACTATCTGTACTTGCCCTCTACTTCGAGGGAGATGTGCTAAAAAGGATAGGGATCATGATTTGCATGACGTTTGTTTTTGCTGCTGCATTGACATTTGGAACGTCGGCGAAAAGAATTGAGATCTTTGCTGCTACTGCTGCGTAAGATATCCACTCCCCACTTATAAAGATTTAAGGCTGAGAAGCCTAGATTCGCTGCTGTTGAAGTTGTGTTCATCGGAAGTACAGATGTTGGGAATGGTACCAAGCCCAATGACAAGTAAATCTCGATCTCTTGATACCTTTATATTTGATCATGTCTCAAGTAAATATAAATCAATGACAGCATGCCACGGCGAAGATCATCGAAATGCTAGGCCTGCTTTGAAACCAAACGCCGAATGCCAATAAATGCTCCCAACTACGCCCTCTAATGTACGCTCATGCGCCAACAATGCATATAATCCCCACTTGTTCCTCAGTAATCTTGTACAATCCTTTTTCACGAAATGACCAAACGCACACATCCTCAAAGTCCCGATTAGGATTTGACGGTGTCATACCTACTCCTCGCCCGCAACTCCTTCCCCTTCCAAAAGAAAACCCAAGGGACAGGCATCATGACCAGTCCCACGAACGCAAACACGCTACCTGCCCAGTGCACACCCAGAGCTTCGTACATCTGAACGGTGAAGAGTGGGAAAATGGCACCAAAGAGGTAGCGTAGAATTCCGTTAGCGGCGACAGCGGAGGCCCCATTCGTAGCTTGGTAGACGTCGACGAGATAGGTAGTTGCAGAGATCTGTAAAGAGTTAGCGGGGTGTTGTTGTCAATGATGTTGATGAAGATATGGCAAGCGGGATATGGTTGTAAGAACGACATACAAAAATAGCCAGCGATCCCCACCCAAATGGGACACCAGCAAGCACCGGCACAATCCAATGCACATCTTTCCCAGGAGCCCAAGCGAACCAAAACAGCCCAATTGGTAACATGATAGAACCCAACATTGCAGCATACAATCGGTGCTCAGGAGCTGGATTATGGTTTGCCTTGATCGAGGCTTTCGTGTACAGTGTGGCGTCAAAAATACCGAATGACATTACTGCGAACAGGAACCCGACTAGGATACCAAGGAAAGTGAGGCCGATTTCTTTTTGGTTGAAGCCGTAGACAGATTGGAAGACGTAGTTGTAGGAGCCGAAGAAGGAGAACATCATGGCGAAGGAGAAGCCGGTGTAGATGCTGAGGAATGATACGAGAGGCTGGGAAGTGAGTCAGTACGGGCTTGGAATTTGGGTTCGTGAAGAAGCATATGAGGGAGGAGAGTGCGTACTTCCAATAGCATCATGTGGAATGGTCGAAAAAGTCCCGCGCCTAGTTTGCGTAACAGGAGATGGGTGTCGCCTTCTTGACGAGAAGCCTTGCCTGTGACTTTCTTTGCGCGCAGATACAAGATTCTACTTTTCATTGTCTCTTGCATGACAAGCGATATGAGGAATATAGGAGCTGCGATGAACAGAATCACCCATTGTGTAAATCGCCAGTTGTTATTGTATTGGTCAATGATGTATGCCCCGATGAGCGGACCAAGTGCTGGACCGAGGAATGGTGCCATCACAAAGGACAGAGCTGCTCTGCCTGCATGCTTGCGATCCCAGATGTCTGAGATAGTTCCTGTGATTGTTAGAGATGCGAACGGAGATGAAGCAACATCAACATACCAGCACCAATTGCCAGTGCCCCCGAACCACCAATTCCAGCGAGGAGACGCATCACAGTGAGGGTAGTGATGTTGTTTGCTGATCCAGAGATAGCAATGAATATCATTAAGAGAGGCATTGTAACCCAATACACAATTCTGCGGCCATAAATTTCCGACATTGGAGCAGCGACCAATGGACCAAGCACGAAGCCGAAAGTATACATAGATAGAGGAAGGACGGCGACTTCTCGTTCAACTTGGAATTTCTGCATGATGATCGGTATCGCTGGTGTATAGGCTGAGGTCGCGACGGTACTATAGAACATTAGTCGGGCAAAGGAGAAATGATACAAGGATACTCACACAGTGAAGCCGTACAGCGCGGGTATCGCCGTGTGGAGAGCTTTCTTAGAGAAAGCCCAATTGTGCGGATCTCCACTGTCTTCCGGGGAATCCCATTCTATCTTGGAAGAGGATTCTGCTGCATCGACATCACTTCCAGATGCGGGGGAATCTGTTTCGTCCCCTTCTTTGGTAGCTGCATCGGACGATGTTGAGTTCCTTGACGGGATCACCCCTTCTTCGAGGTCCTTGTCTGGCATGTTGTCGACCACGGTAATAACAGGCAAAGTAGTGTGTAAATTGAATGCTTATTTGTGTGATGCAGAAATCTAGAGCAAATGCTATAGTGCAATGTAGAATGTCAAATACTGAGTGTCGAAAACTGGAGGAATATGTCGATCAACAGCTGCGTGAGAATCTGAGACAAGAACCAGAACTTCAGAGAAATACCATGGCCACCCTAATATAACAACGTCAATGACTCTGAACGCGCACGCAAGGAAGAAATATCCCGTTTCCGTCCCCGCTGTTCTCCCAACATTACGAGCCAACCACTGTGCCGACAGTTTGGTCGGCTCCGGAGAAGGCATGGCAGAGGGGGGGGCTCCACGGAGGAAGATGAGTAAATAAACTTTTGTCCAAGGACATGACCAAAGAATCGGTGTGAAGAGACACCGACTTAGACCCAGCAGAAGACGGGGTTTTAAAGGGCCATGGCATCATGAGCTTCTACGTATGGGCTTGCATGACTTTCTCGAAGCAGGCAAGCGAAACCCCATCTGAACTTTCAGATGCGGGAAGCGATTCGCGACTCGGCGTAAGAAGCTAAAAGCGATGCCTAGAGTCCTTCCAAAGTCAAATCATCTGTGGTTGTCTGTGTTTGTGGCTTGGTGAAAGACCTTGTTGACCAAACGAATGCGATGGGTGCTGGTGGTACGGCCGAAGGAGAAAAACAAGCGAGATAGTAATCAGAAACGTCTGCCGAGGCACCAAGTCAGGTGCGATAAACGTGATGGCTGTTTAAATGAACAAGACCTGCGGAATATTATAAACAGTGCTTGGGAAGAGCTTTTTGTGTCGCTATTCTTGAATACAATGTTGAATCAAGACATAAAAAAGTTGAGAAGAGTGATGTGAAGATGTATCTACTCAGTCATGAATCCAGACGTTTTGATTGGACCATCGGCAAATCCCGAGACCATCATGCGAGGCGAGGACCTTCAGCCAAAAACACGTCCATGTCGATAACATTGCTAATGCCGCTCAACACCAGCAACAAGCTATGATTATACGGTCTCCTCCAGTGAGTGCCTTTCGATCCAATGGCCTCAGCACCGTATGTCTATCATGTCTGCTCTCGACAGCAAAGCCTGCACGGCGCGCCGTGACCAGGCAATTCTCACAGAAATCGAATGTTAAAGCTGCGCTGGCAGCGGCCGGAACGACGACAAGACTTCGAGCAGAATACTTTTCTGGAAATGCTTTGTTGGAAAGGGCTCGATTGAGTACGAAGAGAGGAGCACTGACTGCCTCTATATCGGAATCGAATTCAATTGCTGCAGAAAATGAGGCCTCGAAATCCCCCTCGACCACTGCCCCTCCACCGACATCCACACACGATCTCCCCCACAGACGACGGCAAGCTGCCCGTCGCGCAGCCAAAGAAGCAGATCTTGTCTTGCCAGCGAATGCTTCTTCGAATCTCTCGACGTCTGCTGCCAATGCCCCCTCGAATTCGATACGACGACTGATCCCCGTCCTCCTCTCCCTCTCGAAACCCCGCCTCTCCGTCCTCGTCGTCCTCACAGCATGCGCTTCATACTCTCTATATCCCGTTCCCGAACTCCTTCTTCCATCTGCGACCGATACGCCATCCCTCTCGCCACTCACCTTACTTTTCCTCACGACAGGCACGGCCCTGTGCGCCGCTTCCGCAAATACCTTGAACATGCTCTACGAGCCGAAATGGGATGCCTTAATGGCTCGAACAAGGAATCGACCATTGGTACGAGGTTTAATATCCACTCGCGGAGCAGCACTTTTCGCAATTCTCGCGGGTATCGGTGGAACGACAGCTTTATACTTTGGTGTCAATCCGACCGTCTCCTTCCTAGGAGCGCTGAATATAGCCATCTACGCAGGAGTCTACACGCCTTTGAAACGTATCAGCGTAATCAATACCTGGTTCGGCGCAATTGTTGGTGGGATTCCTCCCTTGATGGGGTGGGCAGCAGCAGCAGGGCAATCTGCAACCCACGGGGACTGGAGAGAGCTCTTGCTAGGTGAACAGAATGCTGGAGGGTGGCTGCTGGCTGCTCTACTGATTGCATGGCAATTTGCACACTTCATGCCGCTCTCCTGGTCTATCCGTGACGAATATAAGAATGCAGGCTACAAAATGCTAGCTTGGGTAAATCCGGCGCGAAATGCTAGAGTCGCGCTGAGATACTCGTTGCTCTTCTTCCCGATCTGCATTGGGCTTTGCTACTACAATGTGACGGAGTGGAGTTTCGCAGTCGCGAGCGCACCAGCGAATATTTGGCTGCTGAGAGGGGCCGTACAGTTCTGGAGGCTTGAGGGTCAGAAGGGGAGTGCGAGGAGTCTGTTCTGGGCTAGTGTGTGGCATTTGCCAGTGGTGATGATCTTGGCTCTTGCTGAGAAGAAGGGCATGTGGCAGCGTGTGTGGAGAGCTGTTATGGGTGTCCCAGATTTAGATGAGGATGAAGAAGATTATCTGGAGGAGGATGAGGAGGAGGCTGTGCTGAGTGCCAGGGAGGGACAAGTCAGCCCTGAGGCTAGGAGGGCTGCTATTACTCTGCCGGGGAGATGAGAATGTGGTGTGGTGAAGTGGGATTTGAGATGTTGGAATAGATCTAGACTGTATGGGCAGCAATTGTCGGGTGTTTGTAGAAATAGCATGGGCGGTCATCGAACGCAGGAAGTAAGGAAGGACGAACGAGTGCCTTTGTACTATACCACATCTCTCAATTCCAAGTTCAGTAGCATATGCTGCACATCTCATGGTACTTAGTGAGAACAATTTGCTATTTGCCATTGAGATACTAATAATGTTCTGGTTGGCTGCCACATGCCTGGCTATACTATTGATACAATGCTACTCTACAGAAATGAAAAGAAAGGAAAATTTCATATCTCGTGAAGTCTGGTAAATACTCAATCTCATCTCAGCCTCCCATCTGATCTTTTGGACCCTGAAACAAAAACGAAAGTCGTTGCCGAAGCTTAAAAACAAAAACAAACGACAGAAAACAATGAAAGCAGATGAGCAAAAATCCAATGAGGACGAACGAACGAACGCACAAATGAGCAAAAAATCGCAACAAAATACCACTCGCTTGCGCCATACGCCTCCTTCTATCCCTTTTCCATGCCTGCTGCCGCAGTAAAGAACGTATGCAACGAAAGCGACAGTCTTATCCCTATCTCCAGTCTCATCTCTTCTCATAATTCTCTATTATCGCTCCAATGCCCATACTCATACTCGGCAAGCGACCCTGATGCCCATGTCCATGTCCATGATGCTGACTCGGATGCATCGCGTACCCACCCATCCCACCGCCGACCATTCCTCCCATCCCCGCAAGACCGCCCCCAAGACTCCCATTACTCCCATTACTATGACTGTGGCCGTGTGTTTGATAATGTCCGCCTCCATTCCCGTTCATATTCACATTCATGCCGTTGCTGTGCGAGGAGTGCGAGTGGTGGCTATACACCCCGTTTGTGGAAGACCGGTCTGAGTTACCGTCAGCATCGTACTCGGCCTCGAGATCGTGGTCATGGTCATGATCGTGATCCCGATCAAGATCAGGATCATGATCGTGCTCGTCCGCGTACCCTGAGTCGTCGGTGCTTTCGAAACCGTTGTAGCTGCCCTGAGATTGAGAGTGTGAGTGGTTGGCGGAGGACGAATTGGGGTCGAGCATGCGCTCGCGGCGGGCGCAGGAGCGGGCGGCTGTTTGGAGGTTCTTGAGACCTTGGGACATGCACTTTTGAGTAGGTGTCAGTTGAGTTATTACTTTCTTGCATTCTGGCTGTGGTGGATGAAAGAGGAAAGAAATGGAAAGTAAAGAAACATACCTTTTGCTCAACCACGTTCCACTTCTCCCCTGTCTGTGCCGCAAGAGCTGACCAGATCTCGCGCCTCATACCCATGTAGTTCTTCGCTAGGTTCTCTAGCTTCAAGCCGTCCCAGTCATCTGCACTCCGACGCTCCATCAATCGCTCGTGTCTCTTACGACAGGCGTTCGGTGTCTTGCTTGGGAAGTACATCTGTTGGATTGGAGCCCAGTTCATGCCTTGTGCGCGGGCAGCCATGAGTGTCTGGTCATCTGAAGGTGTCCAGGCGCCACTTGAGGGACGGATGGAGACCGGTGCTGGAGGCATCTGGGTGTACTGTTGGTTCATGGGGAGTTGGACCGGGCCACCGTTGGAGTAGTTGGCTGGGCCTTGTTGGTATGATTGTTGTGACATGTTGGAGGTGCTGGTGAGAGGCCCTTGTGGTGTGTTGTAGTATGAGTTGGGGATTGTCTGGCGTGTGGAGATAGGTGCGTATTGTGTGGGTATTGTGGTTGGGGTAGTGACTGGACTGAGGCGGTAATAACCTTGGCTTCTGACAGAGCGGTGACCTTTTGGCATCTCTGGTGAACGAAGGTGGAGATCTGACGTGGTGTGCTGTAGAGAAGTGGGTATATCTTCTTGATAGTAAAGATGAATGAATTCGGATTAGGAATTAAGATGGCCTCGCCAGGAGGAACTGGTCAAACGAATGAGGTGGTAACGAGAGGAGATGGAGATATGAAACGACGATAGGAAAATTCGCATCGAGGGGTATCTTTTTTGTGTATGAGAGGACGACAGGGAGGACAAAAATGAAATGAAATAGAATAACAGATTGAGTGGCTCTGAAGAGAGAAGCAAGAAGATCGGAAGGCCTGTTAGAGGGGACTGGATGGCCGTTCTTTATACAATCCTGCTGCGAAACATGATGCAGCAGAGGAGACGACGATGGGGCGGTAACAAAGATGTTTATAGCCTCATTTGACGCCTGGTGGAGTCTATCCGCGCGAAAATGACCTAATTTGAGACCCTGGTACCCGCGTAGAAGAGGAGATGAAACGAAACCCGCCTGCTTTTAGATAGGTGGTACAGTGTGTCCACCCAGACATGTCACTTGGATGGCCGGAGGGGGTTGAAAGACTGAAACCCCCAGTCGCGACTGAGTAGGCGCGGGAGTTACATGGAGTCTCGAGAAAGAGCTGTTGGTAGCACGGCGGCCACTCATATTGGCTGAGAGGGTCTGGAGGCGGTTGAATGATTTGGGAGGTAGATCTGACGGAAAGGAGGGAAGGTCTTGTTGTCGGCGCGTAGGCTTATTACTTAGTCGGCGGTAAAAGCAAGCTGGATACTGTAGACTGGGTTGGCTACTCAACATCCCAGGACACGGGTGAGGCGTAATGAGGCGCCGTCAAAAATAGGTCAGGTAGAGGGGAGGCAGAGAGTAATGCCAGTACCTGGGGGCGGGTAGGTAGCCGCAGAGACAAGGGGGCACGATCGAGTCCGAGCCTGGTAAGGCTGACCATTCCCACCAGTTCTCATCCCATCTCCTTACGTTTCGCCCCCCATCGAAGATTCGTCAATCGTCTGTCGAAACATGCAAATCTCCTGCTGGCGAGCGGCAGAGCTCCTGGTTGGCTTTGTTGGAGATGGCGGAGATGGCGAAGATGGAGGGCGTCTAATTATATTCTCGCTTAAGAAAGTTGGGATGACACGGACGATCCTTCGGCGCTTAGCTCACGTGCTGATGAGAGAGGTGTGGGCGAGGATATAGCATATATGAGGCTGTGAGTCTGCATTTTGCTGCGTCTGAGGATCGTTTCGAAATATTCTGATGTTCGAGTAGCCGCGAAGACGATGGGTGGAGGACTCACATTGCTTTGTTCGTCGATGGAGGGAAGAAGTTTGCAGCCTCATATCTCAGGTATTCCAGCCAGAATCACTCGAGGGGATGAGCTAGCAGGGGACCGCAATCGGACTGAAGCTTAAGTTTTTGGAAGCACAGAAGCTGGAATCAGATCCATGGCCTGTTTTGACATGAGCTGACAGCTGCAGACTTTGAGCGCCCATGTTTGGGGCCCAGTAGTCTAAGCGAACCCAGTTCATTCGGCCTCATCAAAACACCTTGCGCGAAAGTAGATTTTCGACACCAATGTCAAGTCAGCTGCAAAGATGCAATTTCAATGTGAATCACTTAGCTCCATCATCTTAAGCGGCCAGGAAATCTTGCTTGAATTTGATTCTCAGACCAAGCATCACGTGAGCCGTATACAAGCTTTGGTCTCGGCTGTCGGCAGAAACCCACCACCAAAAGCCACAAGCTTCTCCAGACATCATCCACACCACAACTTTCCAAGCCAGCCCAGACTCGGCCAACGCCCCGTTTCGAAGCCTCATCGGTGCACTCCTATTGCTCGAACAACTTCTCGGGACAAAGGATCCTCGATAACGTACATGATGCTCGAATCAATCACAGAGTGTCGCTTATAGAAATAGCACCGAGACGGCGATACCTAATCAGCCTGAATGTCTGGTTGGTCAACCCCAACAGAACGAGATGCGGAGACTCCAGCATCTCCACGACGTCGATTGGGGCAATCGTCTCGCAGATCCCCCAGCATGCTGACTCAATCTATACAAATTGCACCCGTCAAGTACCGTATTATTCTCCATTTATCCAACTTCGAGGCTAGATCCTCAGATACCTCGTCGGTAGTCGCTCCGTAGGCTCCCCCGGCCACTTCAAGGATTATTGCCTCGCGTCATATACTTGCAAGCAAGTACTACATGTTCCATTACCACGCTATGCAATGATTACCCTACATATGTCAGAAATGGGAATTGACCATCCCCGCGCTGTCTCTTTTACCCAAGCATTCATTTACCCGGAGCTGTCAAGCTGTAAGCTCCCCATGCAGATGCATGTCTCCTCAGTCACTCGATCTTATATTGCCTGAGCTGCCCGCACGATGATTTCTCCCAAGTCTTTTTGCAGCTTCTGCATAAACTTTTCCTCGTGTTGAAATATCGAAATTGTTTTGCCATTTGAGAAGTCAAGCTTCTACCAAAACATCAAAAGATGGTTGCTGCCGCGGGTCCAGCTGGTATCTATGATGCGGCTCTGCTCCGTCGCCAAGCCCTGATGGGCTCGAGTGGACCTGCTGCTCTGATTAAGAATAGCAGAGTTTTCATGATTGCTATGTTTGCTTGTATTGGAGGATTGCTTTATGGTAAGCACCTATATCATATATAACGGCTTGACTAATGCAATGAAGGATACAACCAGGGAGTCTTCTCCGGAATTCTCGTCATGTCTGCCTTCAAGAAACACATGGGAGTCTATGCTTCAGACCTGCCACAACATCAAACCAAGAAAGGATGGTTGACTTCCATTCTGGAACTCGGTGCTTGGCTCGGAGCACTTCTCTCTGGTTTCATGGCAGAGGCAGCTTCGCGAAAATACGGCATTCTCATCGCCACCGGTGTCTTCATCATTGGCGTTGTCATCCAAGCAACCTCGATTACTGCCGGACACAACGCAATCCTGGGCGGCAGATTCGTTACGGGTATGGGTGTTGGCTCATTGTCTATGATCGTACCGATGTATAACGCTGAAGTCGCTCCTCCCGAAGTGAGAGGGTCTCTTATTGCTCTTCAGCAACTCGCCATTTGCTTCGGAATCATGATCTCTTTCTGGATCAACTACGGTACCAACTACATCGGGGGTACAGGTTCAACTCAGAGCGATGCGGCCTGGCTGGTTCCAATTTGTCTCCAGCTGTTCCCAGCGGTTGTCTTGTTCGGCGGAATCTTGTTTATGCCATTTTCGCCTCGTTGGCTGGTTCACCATAATGTAAGTACAGTCTCAATTCTCTCATCCCGTTTCATGCCTTTCCGCCCAGTCCTTGAAACTTCCGAGATCGTGTCTCTTTCTTGCTCACGTATTACGCCTGTGCTGACTCTCGAATAGCGTGAAGATGAAGCCCGCAAGGTTCTTGCAACCCTCCGAGACCTCCCATCAGACCACGAACTCGTCGAACTCGAGTTCCTCGAGATCAAAGCCCAATCTCTCTTCGAGAAGCGAACTGTCGCAGAGCACTGGCCACACCTGCGCGAGCTCACTACCTGGAACACCTTCAAGCTGCAATTCGTTGCCATTGGCTCCCTGTTCCGCACCAGAGCTATGTTCAAGCGAGTCATCGTCGCCACAGTCACGATGTTCTTTCAGCAGTGGACTGGTATCAACGCAATTCTATAGTGAGTACATCATGTCTCTTGTCTCCCGTCTCGAGTTCTGCCTCCCGGGACATGGTTCACTCGTGGATGTGTTCCGAGACAACGTCGTGTAAGAACCCATACTCGAGCTCTCGCTAACATCTTGTCCTCCAGCTACGCACCCACCATCTTCAAGAGTCTCGGTCTCACCGGCAACACAATTTCCCTCCTCGCAACCGGCGTCGTCGGTATTGTCATGTTCATCGCCACCATTCCCACCGTTCTCTACATCGACCGCATCGGCCGCAAACCCATCCTCACCGTTGGCGCAATCGGAATGGCAAGCTGCCACATCATCATCGCCGCCATCGTAGCCAGCTACCGCGACAGCTGGCCCGAGCACAAAGCCGCAGGCTGGGCTGCCGTAGTCATGGTCTGGCTCTTCATCGTGCATTTCGGATACAGTTGGGGACCATGCGCGTGGATCATCGTCGCTGAGATCTGGCCGCTGTCGAATCGTCCGTATGGTATTGCATTAGGTGCGAGCTCGAATTGGAT
Source organism: Deltaproteobacteria bacterium (assembly GCA_002685535.1). Classification (GTDB taxonomy): domain Bacteria; phylum SAR324; class SAR324; order SAR324; family NAC60-12; genus Arctic96AD-7. The sequence continues at coordinate 55,873 of NYXK01000186.1, read as the reverse complement.
GAATAACTTTATCGTTGGTCAAGTACGTGTTTTCATCCCATTTAATCCACTCGTCCACTTCCCTCCCCCTCCCCTTCGATCGCATCCTGCCTGTAACATAGACAGCTAACACGCGACAGGTCACACCCGACATGATCGCCGGCATCTCCTACGGCACGTACCTCCTCTTCGGCTTCCTAACGCTCATCGGCGCCGCATTCATCTGGTTCTTCGTTCCGGAAACCAAACGTCTCACGCTCGAAGAGATGGACGTGATTTTCGGCAGCGAGGGCACCGCACAAGCGGACTTTGAACGCATGGCGGAGATTAATAGGGAGATTGGGTTGGATGCGTTGTTGAGGGCTTCCCTTCCAAGTGGACATGGTGATGCGAGGGCGGAGACGCCGGATGAGAAGAAGGATGTATTGCATCATGAGGAGGCGAAGGAGGTTAAGGGCGAGTAGAGGTTGTGTTTGGGTTGAGAAAGGTGTTTGAGTAGGAGTACTTCTGTGGTTGGGACGGCCGAGGCAGGGGACTGGGGCTTGAGGATTGGAATTATACCAGGTGTTGTGTGATGATGTGGATGTAGTAGGTGTAGCTCGCAAATGAAGATTCAATTCTGCATTTCTCACCGTCGAATGTGAGCCACCAGACTACATTGGCATTGGCTTGATAGGCGTTTTGAATGCACGATGAGAACAGTCTTGTCGAGTCTTGGTTGACTTCCTTGACTTCGCAGATCACTTCTCAAGCGATTGTGACCGCAAGTCTGCAAAAAGGATCTTATCGAGAATGCTCCTTGACGATGAGGAATGAGGCTCAAGTGGAAGATATGGGTTCCGGAAGATGAAGTCATCACGACATATTTCGAAGCGGAACTGCGCTGAAGTGCTTTGCAAGTGGCTAGCGATAATCTGGTGGGTGCACCACGTGGACGTTTGATCTTTTATCGCCCAACACCAAGCCGATTTCCGAGAAGTGGGAGCGACAGCGAGTCCGAAAACGATAACAGTCAGATACAACTCCCTCTTGCCGTCATGTTCGAAAGAACCTTGGTGAAAGTGGCGAAGAAAGCCCTGGAGGGCGATGACGAGCGCTACTACAATAGGTAACATCATTGGATGTGTGGTATGGAATAGCAGAACCTCCAAAATCCAAGGAGACGAAGCGCATCGCCGAAATACTGTACAACGGTTCGATCAGTGAATTGAGGTGAGTATACAGAGGACAAATATGGGGTACCTATAATACATGCCCAAAAGAAAAGAATGAAACCGAAAGTCTCTTCCTTTTCACCACGACAGAAGATAAGTTGTCATCAAGAGACCTCCAGGATGGCCGTCTGAGACTGATATCGGCACGACAGTACAGCTGCCAGTTCCTGGTAAGCCTGGCCCTCCAGAGACCAATTTATCAAGTAGTAGTTGAAACCCAAGGATGTTGCAATCAACAAGTTCTATCTGATTCAACCTGGGAAGCTTCATAAGCAACCGGATCGAAGCCGCAAAGCCGGAGACTGTCGCTGTCCTACTAAACATTCGGAGTGCATTTATCGATCTCCCCCATGCTCCAAAGCTAATAGTTACGGATTTGAGCCCTGTCATATTCTTGAGAATTTGCTGGCACATTGATCGAAAGCTTGAAGCATAAGCGAGGTTACCTGAAAACAGAGGAGGAAGACCGAAACCGGGTAAGAACCAAGCTAATCCCATGTCTAGCGAAGCATTGAAGTCTAGCGATGTAATGGAAGCGATGAGGTGAGGCCGTACTGTTTTGATGAACATTTTTAGAGCATCATCATCAGGATGCCGGGACCGGAATCCGTTGCCAATTCGGAAAACCTGCGAGGAATAGAGTATCGGGAGAGCTTCATCACTGATCTGTTTGTTGACGCGGACGATAGAAGTTATGTGGTTGGTGACGCTCGGGAGATGAGGATTCCTCACGAAGTCAGATTCAATGGAGACCTTATCATCCTTGGCGAGCAACAGATAATAGATCATAGAGCGAACCTCTATGGGCACGGAAAGAAATCCGATTCTGGGTGATCGTACAGGCTCTACTGTATGAATGTCATCACCTACATCTGGGGCGGGTCGCGCACTTGATCTCAAGCCTTGTCTGCGAGGTCTGGAGACCTTGGGTTTCGAGTCGTTGGACTGCCGGGACTTGGTCGCTTTGCGACGTGATTTTGAAGGCATTTTCTCTTATGTTGGCGAGGAGCAGGCGCTGTTGGGTTTGAAGCAGGTGGCATCAAAATTCAGTATAAATTCCAAGTCTCCCAAGTCGGAGCTTCCAGGCCTGGTCAGAGCAAGACCTTGATTTTAAGTACAATGGGGTCAGACGTATGGGGCTTGTTGTGTGCTTTTATCTTCCAAGCGAGTTGAACTCATTCCATATGAAGTAAGGGAACAATAAGAGAGAAGACAAGGAGAAGGGAAAATATATAGAGGACGAAAGAGGATCAAGGCTGGCAGCCTGGAAGGAGGTCGAGTTGACGTACTTAGCTCCTCGGTACGGTGCGGTACAGTACAGTAAGCCTTCGCCCTTCCCAGCGTGGCTTAGCTTGGGATTCGCCCGGCTAACCTGAACAAACATGCTGACAAGGACTGTGGGGAAAGCTCGACCTTGAATTTCAGTGGAGCAGCACTGACTCTCGATCCGACATGCTGCTCCTTGCTTGCTCCAACAAAACAAACATCCAATCTATGACTGACGACGACTGCAACCAGCAACACCCGCATTAATTGAACTGGCAAACAAAACAAATATCCTAAACCCTCATATCCCCACAGCTGGGTATGTAGGATCAGAATCTTCATCATGTTTCTTTGACCACTGCTTCCGCAATCAACATGTCCCTTGTCCCATACTCTTCTCGCGATAGTCGGGAGATCGTACTGTGAGCAACCCGAGTACATTCGCAACACAACCTTTCCGCTCCCAGGTGCCCAATGAATATACTTCATGGAAATCAATACTGATTGCTTTATTCTAGCCGCCATGACGATGCCATTGTCATTCGCGATCCGCAGACAAGACAGTTAATCCTGCGCGGGGCATCCCCCTCCTCGTCCCCCTCCTTCTCATCCGAATGCCCAACATGCCACCGATCGTTCCGAGCTTCATCCCCAGACAGACAATCGTCTCCCCACCGATCATCCCCTTTCATTAGTCCTGAATACTTTCGCATGCTACAGTCTGCACACGACGGAGGAGAAGAACATAATCCACCATCAAGTCCGATTCGAAGACTTGTCCAACCAGCGTTTCCGTCTGCAGCAAGTAGTACTGGAGGATCAGTGTCAGATGCGGAATTTGTGACAAGTGCGCCGGCACCTCAGACTGGCCATAGTATCAAGAAGGAAGCTTTCAGTCCGAATTATTTCAAGCGATTCTTTACAGAGGAGAAGGAACTCGGACGAGGTGGGAAGGGTGTGGTACTGCTGGTCCGCCATGAGCTGGACAGCGTTTCTTTGGGTATGCATACTGGGAGATGGGAGATATTTGCGCAGAAGTGCTGACCCTAATAGGTCAATTTGCTTGCAAAAGAGTGCCTGTTGGAGACGACCATGCCTGGCTTGAAAAAGGTACTTTCCTTGAGGATGCGCGCGGACCACACTAACAAACATAGTTCTCATCGAGGTACAACTTCTGCAAGGCCTATCGCATCCAAATCTAGTGTCATATCGTCACGTCTGGCTGGAAGATGTAAAGCTCAACCGATTCAGTCCATCCGTCCCTTGCGCTTTCATATTACAACAGTATTGTAACTCTGGAGATCTCCTTCACTACATCATTGGTCCTTCTCCTGCTGTCAAAAGTGTCAAGGAACAACTGAAAGAACAGATGCGAAGGAGATCTCGAGGACAGATGGACCGACCTGATCTGAGATCTTCCCAGCGGAAATTGACCTTTGAAGAGATATATTCATTCTTCAAGGATATCACGTCTGGACTGGCACATCTCCATGCATCAAATTACATCCACCGAGACCTGAAACCAAGCAACTGCTTATTGCACAAGGATGGTAACGATGTCAGGTGTCTGATTAGTGACTTTGGAGAAGTCCAAGCCGAGAACGTGGTGCGGAAGTCCACAGGCTCGACAGGAACGATATCATATTGTGCTCCAGAGGTCTTGAGACAGGACCAGTTTGGACGATATGGAAACTTTACTACCAAGTCTGACATCTTCAGTCTAGGTATGATCCTCTACTTCATGTGCTTTGGACGTCTCCCATACAAGAGTGCAGACAGCATCCAGGAAGAGTTCGAAGACATGGATATGCTGAGGGCAGAGATCAGTGGATGGTCTGGATTTGTCGACGAGCGACGAGAAAGACCCGAGCTGCCAAACCAGCTGTATGAGTTCTTGAAGCGTCTGCTTGCACTCGATCCAAACGAGAGACCAAGCGCAAACGATATTCTCACAGCAATTCGCACGGAGAAAGGGCTTGAAGCTCCATCAAGGACAAGAAATGGCAGCAACGCAGGACTTGGTGGCCGGATTATCCAATCATTCGATTCTCCAATGCCACCAGGTACACCAGTTAACGGTATTTCTCTCCCATTCGACTTCAAACTCCCCATCTCATGGAACACAGAACCCAGCAAACGCGTACGATCGGGCGCATACATCGAAGATGCTTCTGAGACGTCGCCAACTCCCTCACCAAGTTCCCAACTAGTTCTTGAAGCTAAATCGCATTCCCACTCCCGCACGCCAAGTCCCCAGCGAAATGACTTCCATCGAAACGAATCCCCGTCAATGAACCCAAGAACGCCGCTATTGATGCCGCCGCCCTCAACGCCAATGTCACGCCTCAAGCACCAATTCTCAATCTACAAACACTACGCCGAGGAATGGGCTCACCAGAATCGACATACGTTACACCTCTTTCTCCGGCTAGCGATTTTCTTCGCCAAGGTCGTGAGCGTCATTAAGCCTTGTGCGCCGCTCGTTACGAGGGATGTGGTGATGTGGCCGCTGATTCTCTTGGCTTCGTTTGAACTGGCGGCTGGGCTTGATGCGGGATGGGTGAGGGTGGGATTGTTTGTTGCGCATTTTGTGGTTCTGGTGGTTACGATGAGGTTTGGTGGGGGGTTGTGCGTGAGGGATATGAACTGGGGGTGGACGGAGTGAGAAAGTGAGCACTGAGGTTCTCGCTTTATTATTTTCCTTGTGTTTCTTTTTTTACTGGTTGCAGTGGATTGGGATTGGGATGGGAGGTCTTTATGATTGCATTTATGGTTTCGGGAGTGTTTTTCTGTTCTTTTTCTCTCTCCTTTCTTGTTTATTCGTTGCATGAGGGAAGCAGGTTAATAGGTGGGAGGCAGGTAGGCAGGCGATTACTTTTCTTGTTAACCATTCATTCAATACCCAGGGAGTCGGCGCGCGGGCGTATAGTGGTTCCGGTTCAGGCGGTACATTTTTCAAAAATTACTTCAGTCCACATTCCGTGGACGTTGAATATATCCATTTCTTTTTGCAGATTCTGGTTTTTGAATGTTCATGTTTCATCCATCCCCTCTATTACTGTAGGTAGCTATGAAATCTCGAAAGCTACTAGTAATGTAGGCTATCGAGCGAGATGTGATGTGATGTGATGTGATGTGATAGGGGGAGAAAAGTATTACCGGTAGACTCAAAGAAGATGAAAGTAAAAAGTGGCTTGAGCTACACATGCAAGGAAACCGGGGAACTGGAAATGGAATGGTAGGACTGAGGTGTACATGTAAACAGGCAACGTTGTGCCGTGGTTTCGAGTCACACGGTACCTGGTTGTGGACTCGGTGACTCGGGGAAGAGATGCGAGATCATGTACGGGGACGTGCATGAGTATGCAGGGGAGAGATAGTTCTGGGTGTGTACATGTGGATGAGAATGTAGATGCGGTTTAGGAAGTGTTCGAGTGTGTTCTTGGGACGAGACAATGGAAGGAATCCAATAGGCAGAGATGGAAGTGGTTCGTTCTGAAGATTTTCGAAGCCGAGCATTGAGAATTTTGGGGGTCACGAGCTGAGCTGAGTGGTAAAGGGTCCCGAGATGGGATGATATATTAATTGGTTGTGGCTAAGAGACGATAAGTAGTACGGGTGAACTGAAGATCGGAGGAGTGGGTTGTTGCTTGTGAGCAGGTAGAGGAAGAGAGAGAGGGCAGAGAGGGCAGAGACATGGATTTTGTTAGCTCGGGTGCTGGGTGACTTTCGTTAGTCCAGATATTGGCCGTAAAGCGTCCTGAATATTGATGTTGACTGATAAACGTTGGCAAGGTTCTAGATGGAGATTGCAAGGACAGAACGGCGAATTGTGTATCGATCGAAACCCAGATGTACTGTGCGGGTAAGAGAATACAACAAGGGTCACACGTGGTCGTCCTCCGGGGGGAGGGGAGGTGTATTGAAGTAACGTTGAGACCGATCGCCTTAGTAGGAAGGCGTCGCTGCGTGTCCCAAGGCTTTGCAAGAGAATAATGGAGAGTAAGGAATCATTGTGAGGGAAACAGATATTGAGAGACCTGTCTCCCGCTGCTAGTTAACTCGGAGCGAGTACCACGGCGTACTTTGTCAGCAAACTCGTGTAACGATATACTTGCTCTTTGGGTGTTAGTTGATTTTACGGTGCCATTCCAGTCCTAGATGTATCGAATCGATATAGTTAGTCGTACGGGAACGCCGGCGTGTTTGTAGTCGAAGACCTTGGGGTCTTGATTTTCAGATGTTTGGATTTATGGGGGCAAACCCTGGACTCTACTTCCATGCATGTTCTCCCGTTATCTAAGAACGATGACGAGGGTCGCGAGGCTTCGTTGATGATGTTCAAACAAAATGCTGATTGTATTGCTGACAGAATCCATCACCTAAACCCTTCCCCTCCATTGATTGACTGTTGATAGCGAAGTGGATCAGTGGACAGACAAGCTTTGAAGCCAGACAGGGAATCTCGGGTGCGAAGACCAAAGCCGGCTTGGCGCGGCTGCTTAGCTTTTCTTCTCGAAGACTTCGATCATCCCGCCATCGTTCGTTTGTTCGGTGTCTGCCGTGAACGTCGCTAGTTTCCGTTTGTTGTCATCATCTCTTATCTGCGGCCCGTTGATCTCGCGTCTTCGACTCTACATCCATCCCATCTTTGGATGTACATGTCCCGTCGCCACGCGCTAAGCAGCGGGGATGAATGGGGCCCGTCTTATCTGGAAAAGCTTGTTGAGATGAAAGATGGAGCTCCTGAGCGCCGAGGAGAGCAGAAGAAAGATGCCAGTACACCTCTTGGGTGAGTCCTGCAAATGCGATGAAGCCAGAAGAGTACAACGTATCATCTGACTGCATTACAATGCACAACGCCTTCCACAACACAGCTGCTGCACTCGACCTGCTGTGGTCGTGGGGCTCTCTCATTCTCCGGGAGCTGGTCCCAGAACCAATGCTTGTATCTATGCATGCAGCAAGCCTGGCTGCATCCACATCAGGAACGGTCGTCATACCGCCCAGCTCAGTCATCTTGGTTTAGTTCCCCATTTCATCTCATCCGGGTCGGTCCCAGCAGGAGGCTCTACCTGCCGTGCGACCTCGTTAGACGAACGGCCAGCGTCGTTGAGGTGGGATCCAACCGGCAACGTGCAGGTATCGCACGAGTGAGAAGTCCCGGATAACGGGGCCAGCGCGAGTCTCCGCCAATTTAGTCGATCCAGCTTTGCTGGAAATGACTTTGTCAAAGGTACCTCGGGTTGACTGTGCAGAAGGAACGAGGGACCGATCTAACGTTTACAAGCTGACAAGCTGACAAGCTGATACATTGATTTTGGAAAGCGGTCGAGGATTTCGGCGAAACTCATTCTTATTGAGCATTTGGCTGGTGATTCTTTTTCTTTCGCAAGGAGGACCTCAGTACTTTAGTCAAGGCGGGAGAGGCAATGAGGCTGAAGATCGGGACTGAGTAACAAGTGAGAAATGAGTGCTTACCCGACAAGGATTAAGCCACTTCCTGCCCGCATTAGTGTACGAAACTGCAAGTACTACCTCCGAGCTCAATTGCAAGTGCAATGCAGGTTAATCGTTGCCGCATCCAGATAAAGAGCACATGTAGGTCTCCGCTTGGGTCGAACGAGACCCGTTTCTTCATCGGATTACCTCACCTCGCAGTCCCTGGCTTGTCATGATAAGATACCGGCAGATTGTTTTGTCTCCACTTTCTTTTCTTCGAGAAGCTTATCTTGAGCTTCTACAGGTCTATTTCTTCTTGTTATTTTCTTCTTTCCTTCTTCTTCGTTCATCCTTTCGATCAGAACTCACTCAGCCCAGGTCGTCAGAATTCGCAGTCTGGCGGTTGTCATCCATAAGCGGTCGTTTGATTTCTATATACGTTCGCCATCATGAGAGTCAACTTTTTGGCCAGCTTATTGGTCGGAGCTCTGGTCTCTGCTTCACCAGTTATAGAAAGACGGGCTGAGCAATCGCTTGAGTCAAGAGAAGTGACTGTCATTTACAAAAATGCCGATATCATCACACCGAAAGTGTTCATCATTTCTATGGTAGATTCTCAACCCCGCCACCACAGCATTTTCTAATTCAAGACAGTTCTCGCCAGAAGCAGACATCTGGTATACAAATGCCAATACCAATGGATCAATTGGTGACTTACTCGCACAAAACATCACCATTCCAGGCTTCTCGCCTCTTTTCCCAGATGTGCATTGTCTGAAGGATGGTTCTGTATGCCAACTCACCACCGGCGAATCTGAGATCAATGCTGCCACAACCATCACGGCACTTATGGCTTCGCCTCTCTTCGATCTCAGAAAGACATATTTCCTGATCGGAGGTATCGCTGGTATCAATCCAAAACACGGTACTATCGCTGACGTTGCATTCTCCAAATATGCCGTTCAAGTCGCCCTCCAATACGAGTTCGACGCCCGCGAAATCCCATCCAACTACAGTACCGGCTATATCCCCCAAGGTTCAACCTCACCAGACATGTACCCCCAAAGCATCTACGGCACCGAAGTCTTCGAAGTGAACGAAGCCCTCCGCGACATCGCCGCCAAATTCGCCAGCACAGCGAAGTTAAACGACACCTCTGAGGCCGTGGCCTACCGCGCCTTATACGCCGTGGGCAACCACACCAAGATCTACTCTGCCGCATCCAAGAGTCCCGGAATCATCAAATGCGACACCGCCACCTCAGACGTCTACTATTCCGGCACTCTCCTCGGCGAAGCATTCGAAAATACCACAAGCTTGTTCACCAATGGTTCAGGCGTCTACTGCATGACAGCCCAAGAAGACAACGCTACCCTCGAAGCCATGATCCGCTTCGCCGTGCACAAGACCATTGATTTCGCACGTATCATCATCATGCGCACCGCCTCGGACTTCGACCGACCATATCCTGGCGCAAGCCCGGAATTCAACCTCTTCTACTCCAATCAAGGCGCCTTCGAGCCAGCGGTGGAGAATATCTATCTTGCTGGTACACCGATTATTAAGGGGATATTGAGTGGCTGGAAGAAGACTTTTGAGAAGGGTGTTAAGCCGAAGAATTATATTGGGGATGTTTTTGGCACGTTAGGTGGCAAGCCGGATTTTGGTCCGGGTACGATTTTTGATCCGGCGGTTGGGCAGCCGGAGAAGAGAGGGGAGGGGGAGGTGAGGAGTAGGATGGGGATGTATAAGAGGAGGGTGGGGATGAAGGGCGCGTTGGGGGCGGAGGTTGCTAGGAGGGCGAATGGTGCAGCGTGAGGTGGATGGTGTGCTTGTGAGTGGGTGGGCGGATGAGTGAGCAATGGATATGGTGGATCCACCTCTTGTAACGGTTCTGGGAAGCTGATTAACCGTTTCTCCAAAAATTTACTTTGTCGGATGATATTGAGGGGAGGTAACCAAGTATTTATGGCGAGGCATTTGTCTGTTCTCATGGGGTGGAGGTAGCAGTGTGTGTGGGGTAGGAGATGAGCAAGATTTTATCCGATTATTGTATAGCTTAGGGACGGGAGTTCAATGAAGGTCACTGCCGATGTCCAATCTTCGAATCTGGGTGTTGAAAGAGGCTGTTTGGGGAGAGTTGTAACGATACCATCCATGAGAATTTACAATGAGCATATAAAATAGCAACTTTTCAAATTAAAAATCAATGAGACTTTGAAACATCACGCTTTCCCTTTCTTTTTCCTTCGTTGCTTCAATCTCGACTCTCATGAAGACTTACTATCTAAGATCTATGGTGGTGTTACAAAAGTATCACAACTATTGGTTGTAACATCTTAGAAATTCTTTTTGCAGTCAATTGATTCGATTACATGATCTGAGTCAGTGCGAGGTAAATGGAAGAGTAGAGAAGAAATTGGGCTGGGAGCGTAGATGAGCAAAAGAGTGAGGGTAAGAAGGAAGAGATGAAGATGACCTCGCGACTGTAAGGATTCAGCCTTAAATTCCGACCAGCGCCTGATTGTAGTTTAGCTCGATTCTTTCCATAAAACGGGACCAAAGTAAACTTCACAGACCTGACGTCAATCTCCATACTTCCCATCCCCCGCAATCTCATCCGGGTGCCTCACAGCTAAGCCTCGCACTCATCAGAGCGAAGCAGCACCCCTGCCTGTCTTCCAGTCTTTGTCCCATCCGTTAGATGATTCTACCTTAGGGTCATCTTTAAAGATATCGCGGCTGGGAAGGTAAATCTCCCGGACTTGGTTCCTGAGTATAGTACGTCCATGAAACATATTTACAGCAAAGAAGGTGAAACGCTCTTTAGGTACATGTGCCAAAGATAGGTTGGCATAAATTAGACAGAGCACAAAAGGCAGCAGTGCTTCCACAATTCCCTTTCACTGAGCAGCAGCTCCCAGGGCTGCTACCAATACACGATGCGTTCGAAGCTGAGGCTGCTCCGCACTTTCCATCGGTACTCGTAGGGTGACAAGTGCCAAAGGTAGGTTGGCATAGATTAGCAACAGCACAGAAAGCAGCAGTGCTCCCACAATTTCCCTTCACTGAGCAGCAGTTGCCGAACGTACTGCCGATACAAGATGCATTCGTGGTTGATGCTGAGCCACACTTGCCATCCGTACTGACAGGTGTACACTTTCCAAACAAAGGCTGACACGCATTTGCGACGGCGCAGAACTCAGCAGAATCGCCACAATTTCCCTTTGTGGAACAGCACTGGCCAAATGTACTGCCAGCACAGGATGCTTTCGTAGAAGATGCTGAGCCGCATTTCCCATCCGTACTCACAGGAGTACAGGAACCGAATTTGGTCTGGCACCCATTCGGCGTACCGCAATAGTCAAGTGTAGTGCCACAATTGCCCCTGACAGAACAGCACTGGCCGAAAGCTTGTATGCAGCACATAGTTAGCGTTGCCATTTTAAGTTTGGTGTTTAGACAGCCCATTCAGGAGGCGAGAACGTTCCTTAGAACGTGGGGAGGATACATAATTAAGGAGAGAAGATCTTAAGCCTTCCGAAACTGGAGCGGAGGAAGCTGATGAACTCAAAGAACTTACTACTACCAGCGCATGTCGCCCCAATGGTCGATGCTGCACCACATTTCCCATCAGGACTGATTGGATCGGTAACGTCGCATGTACCAAAGCCCTTTTGGCAAACAACCGGCGCACAAAATGATGGAGTCCATCCACATTGCCCGGATGTCGAACAGCAGTTTCCAAAAGCACTGCCAGCGCAGGTAGCCTTCTGCAGAGAGGAGGGACCGCACGATCCATCAAAACTGACAGGGGACGTGGAAGTCGGAGTACTGGTGCTAGATGACTTTGTCGCTGAAGATGTTGTGGATGTAGAAGTACTGGTACTTGGGTTCACTCCTTTGTATATGTTGATGCGCCCGGTACCACCACAGATCTGAGCTGGATTACCTGCACAAGGCATATTGCAATCAGTTGAGTTTGCTAGTTCGTTTCCAACATAATCCCCACACCAGCATTGTGACTTTGCTTCAACGCCAGCATATATCAAACCACTGGAATAACAAGCAGTCTGACATCCCTCGATCGTCATCACACTGTCTCCACCCACGATATTTGTCCGCTCTGATAGAGTCGGTGGTGTAGAGTCCAAATAACATCCAAGCGGTGACCACTGCGGTTTTACCGTGCTCGTTGCTATAGTGGAAGAGGTGCTAGATGTGGTGCTGGTTGTAGTGGGTTTGATGGTTGAGGTACTTGTTGGCATACCATGGACCTCGACACAGTAAGAACGCTCTTTCCAGTTCCCACAGGTGCTGGTGATAGATGGGTTCCAAAGCATCATGTCTGCCATACTAATAAGAAAGCTGGACCTGATTGCTTCACAGCTGTATCCTTCGTAATTATCGTACCACCAAGTACAATATTTTGTCGTTGTACTGTCCTATGGTAGGTAACAATGTTAGTAAAATGTCTATAGTGGCATTGAAAGAAGCTAGGACATTGGAGGGCACAGAAGCCTTTTGCTCAATTGACTGCACGTGAGCTCTGAACTTCACGGTCTGTTCGGAAGCAGCAGAGCCACGGAAGTCTAACAGGATACATACGTATGGCATATTGGGCTGTGTACCTCCAAAAACGACCGTAGGAAGTATCCAGAGAAAAGCACACAACGAGCACATCATGGACGAGATCATCTTTTCTTGCTGTGTAAATAAAAAATCAAGTAAGGTACAGCGTGTGGAGGTCTTGCAAATTGTAGCAGGACTTTGGTCCGAAAAAAGTCAGCGTTTGGCAATGGAGATTGTTGGGAGTGGACACACTACCGTAAAACTGGCAGACTGTCCAGCTCTCTTACTCATTCGAAGACAATGATAGGGGAGGCCTAGATCCGTCGAATACATCAGTACATGCCGTCAATCATACGAGTACGGATGTGATTGTTTGCCCTGCATGATCGCATGTCCACATGCAGAAGTTGATGAATGGTAATGCGGATATACGTCTAAATAGAGCCACCAAATTTCCCAGACCCGGACTTTGTTATACGAATTCTCACCGAGCGCTTAAGGAACAGCCAAACTTACTGCTCATCGTGTACGCTTGTGATAAGGGGTGAGATTAAGCTTGCCAATTTTCCAACAAGCAAATGCTTGAAATGTCTTGGCTCTCATTTCATTCTGGCTTTATGTTTACCTTGGCACTTTTGTTTCGATACACCTTCCTCAAAGGGCTGGTAGGCCTATCAAGATTGCCGAAATTTTTATAGATATACCACTGCATGCGGAACACGGCATCCCACCCCGGTACCCGCCACCAATTCTGCATGGCTCAAACCTGCACGATCCGCCTGATGGATGCGTAAAAGCAGCAATGCTGTCAAATTATTGTAACCTGAAAATATTCGGAGGGAGATGACCCAGTCTGCCGCAGCTTTGCGGCACAGAGACTTATAAGAATCTTGGATCCCAATATTGCTGGGCTCCAGCAGGGCCAAGCCTTTGTTCCTGTCCTGTAGTGACTGCAAGTCGCCTTGCCTCCGTAAGACATATCGGGCTTCCGTTTTGGGCGTCAGGCAGTGAAAAATCACGAAAGCTCCATTAAGAACGACTCTGGATATTCCAGTGGCCAGGAGGCACCATCAAACTTCAACTGCAGTGGCAACGCCAAATTCTATGGCACATTCTCCGAGCTTGTAAACATGCCCATGCTGAGGTAGAATGTCTGCGTTCTTCCTCCATCAGACTGAGTTGATCGGACACGCAGTGTAAGAATATTGAAATCATCATGTGAGTTCTTGTTTGAAACAGACTAGGAAAGACCAAACTGATTCGCACTGTGAAACGGACTTTCAACACCGTTTGACTTATTCATGCACTCATTCTATCGTTGCCAATTAGATTTACATGACCTCCTCTACGTCTACTTTTTCGCCAGACAGAGGGTTCGTACGTTGGAAATCCTGGTCAGATCCCCTCTGATAGGCGTCAAAGAATCAAGTTCCTTGCTCGTCATTCCACGACGGGCTCCAGCAGCGTCGGTGAACGACTTTCCGGATCCCCTGCCACCTATCAAAGCCCCGAAGAGATTGAAAATCGCACTCGAGGGATCTTCGACGATTCCGTGAATGGTCAATGCAGCATTGCCAATATCTCCTATGAGGTTGATGAAACTGCGCAGCGCTGCCATGCCCGCTGCGTCCGCGATTTGGCCAACGCCTGGTATTAACATCAAGACACCCATGATGAAGTTCAAGATCATCTCCTTTCTTTGGGCTGCTGTTATTTCCTTGGCTATTTCCACCACTTTGTCCATGCTTGTTACCGCAGAGTAAGTCCTGAGTTACGGAGTGATGAATTAGCTCTGAATACGTAGGACTTAAAAGAATGGGAAAGAGTTTCAAAACAGCAATGGCAACTCACATGAGAGCGGGAACGGATGATGCGTCAACCAGGTCAGACAGCATAAGTCCCTCGTAGTTATCGTCTATCCACTCCTCTTTTCCAGTTAATTGGGCTGCCAGATTTCTCGTGTTATCATAAGTGCCACTGATGAGATCTTTGGGGTCTGGTACTGAGAAAGAAGCAGCAGGGACTGGAAAACCGGACCAAATCACTCTCGACTGTATTGCATCGCAATTAGATTGCCAGCATCCCCCGTTGATTCGAGCAGTATAGTCTCCGAAAACGATCCAGGAAGGGTCGATGCCATACTTCTGCGCGACATCGGCCTTGAAACCGTCGATATTAGTACAGGTGTACGCGATCTTGTCGACAGGAGCTTGGTCTGTTGCAAGGGGGATCGAGGTAGGACAGTTTACAGTCTTCGTCTGAAGACCCTTCTGGCAATCTTGGCTGGGATTGCAAGGGACAGCTGGGCATATGCAGTGGTCTTCAGCCGGGCAACATGTACTGCCGCAGCAGAGCTGATATTCGGTGGTAGTACAGGTGAAAAACCCAGAAGCTTGGGCTCCTGCCATGTAGGCTATGAGCTGTAGTGGAACAAGTTCCTTGATGTGCTCGGCGTATATCTTGAACTTGCTGTCATAGCCTTTGGAAATCGTTTCGGTATATTTGTCAAGCGAATCGTTGATCGTTGCGATCTGGGCATCCACCAGATATTTGTCGACACAATGATCTGGGATGTTTGCAACCGCAGCCATGACTTGTGTGATGTTTCTGTATATCCCAGTGCAGGGCGGATCGTCTTCGTATGGCTCATCGTCTCCATTTGTGTCACTGGCCTCAGGTTAGCAGAGTCATCTAGTGATATGAAAGTGCTACCTTACCTGGAGGAAGTGGACAAAAGCCATGCATTGACAATAGACGTGAAGGGGTGCTCTTTCTTATTTGTGTTGTCCTTAGCTATGACCGGAGCTCCAGAGATTGTGTTAATCATTTCCACTGTTCCGATAGTGTATAGATTGTAAAGCCATACACTGCTTCCGAGTACTTGAGCTACTCGCTGCGCACAGTCTTGCGAGTCTACGCATGGCTGAATATATGCTTGGAACCACTGCTAAATGTGAGACACAACTAGTCGTCGGGGGGTAACATTGCAGCATTCTTGCAAGCAAGTAGGTGAAAAAAGCAAAGATAGAGTATAATGAAATAGACTAACGTTGTAAAGCCCAGCCCCGAAGATGTGGATGTTGTCTGAACCCACAACTCTCAGTCCCCACGAAACTGCACAATGAGGCGAGGTGACAGCATTGCAATCCGAGAAGTCGGGGTCGCCATTGAACAACCCAACCTAGTCATCATGAGGTCCAGGTCAGTATACTTGAAGCTGAGAAAGGAGGTAGAAAAGAGTCGGCGGAGCTTACAGTCGATGCGAATGGCGCGGGTGCCTGAGGTGCCGGAAGATAGTAGGGACTCTCAGTTTGTATCTGAAAAGAATATTAGCCTTTTGTTTGTCAGAAGTGATTTTGAAAGGCAGTATACCATTCCAAGGAAAGTGTTTCTGGCATTATAAAGTTGATATTGGTAGAGCACACAATGCTCGGATGATGTGCCGTACAGCCACGTCGGCCCTTGACTTTCAATAAGAACCCCTAGACAAGTGCATAAGTATTGAGTCTGTCGACAGTAGAACGAGACTGACCTCGCGCCACATATACGTCGATCTGGGTCTGATCTTCTGAACTATCAATATCGTGATCGGAGACCCAGGCCCAGATATTTTCCATGTAGGCTGATGACCGAGCGGTCAAATGAAGAAGCATACTCCCAGCAACACACCTTCCATTCACACTGCCTGTTAGCTTCGGGCAGTCTTCCCTCTGAAGTTTGGATCCCTTCGCTCCACCGATCCGGAAGTGGCTATCTGTGGTTTCGTGAGTTAAAGTTCAGGCTGACTGCACCATTTCTTACCCCACATGGCCGCTGAGCCCGGCGTTGTTTGTGCAACATTCCACTCCATCAAAATGTCACCCGCAGACGGCGCCGTACTGGTAAACAACAAGTCCTGAATTTCTACGACTCCAGCATCTCCTTCGTCCCCAACTTGGACCATGACGTGCGGTTCGTCCACGAACGTGAACGCCTTGATGTTGATAAGCTTCAAGGAACGGCAATTATGGACCTGGAGGGAGAACTTACAGTTCCTTGCGCTACTATTTGGGACCAGCACTCACCAACTACTCGGCTCCCAAGTGGGATCTACTTGCATTAGCTGGATACACTGGGCCAAAGACATAACTGGTTTAGGGGCTTGCCTTTATTGTATCTGTCACAATATATGATCCCATGGGAATGAAGAGAGGGCGGTTCGCACCTGCGGCGACAGAAAGAAGGAGATTCAAGCCGAAGGTATCATCGTAAACGCCATCCCCTACTTGTGTGAGCAAAATCTGGATCATGAAAAGTGTCTCATTTACCTTTGAGAGTGATTTTGGCATTGATAAAAGTCGCAGCAGGAATATCAGCATATTGTGGCTTCGAGCGTTCCAAGTAAGCTCCTGTTCCATCTGTGAGAGACGCAGTTTTAGGATGAAGTGGGAACACAGGTCCGCCGCCAGACCATTTTCCGTAGGTACTACTGCTTTCATCGTACACCTTGCCAAGAACCCAGGAATCGATTGTTCTGGAGCCACCTGCAACACTGAGACTGGCAGGCTTATCAACGATGAGTGTTGTGACTTTCTCGAGGTACAAGTTGTCGAGTGTAACAGAGAACTGCTCCTGAGTGCCAGAGCTACCCTGAGGCGTGCTGATAGATATTCCGACATTGGTCGAGAACATGAATGAGTCGAGAAGTAATATAGAGCCACCTATGTAGTCGCCGCTCATTTTGATGCCGATGTCCGCTCCGTAGATATAGAGGGATTTCCAGGTCCATCCCCAGTCCCAGAGCATATCGATTGCAGTTTTGCATTGGAAGAACACGAACTTGCGTGTGGTAAATTGCTGGTTCCCACCTGTGTTTGGAGTCAGAATCAACACAAAGAAGTTTCAGGTAGTGAATATTCTTACATCGCATGCCGATTGCACCGCCAATAAATGTCAGATCCGACATGAAGCCACCGCTCCCGTTCTCGGCAACTAGAGGAGGGATGTCAGTAGCTCCTCTACTTCCATCTAGACTAAGATGGCTTACATATACCCATATGCGACTTGCCAGCTGTGTTGGACCCAAAGAAAGATACATCTTGGATACTGGTGGCTTGTGCCACTTGCCAATGGATTCCTGCAATGTCCACCATGTCTGCATCTCTCAAATCAATAATGAAATTACGGACTTGTCGATAGAAGTTGTTCTTTGAGCAGTAAGCGGCATTTCAGGCAGACAAATAGAGCCTTTCGTTCATACCTGGTTTATATACCACTCTTCTGCTCCCCCATCATTTCCTGTGTAGTGGTCGGACGAGAGAAGACCTGCTAATCATCAGCATCAAAACGATCAAATTGATCGGATTCGGCTTGCTACGGACCTAGACCAACGAAAGACTTTGCTGCCAACAATATGGGCCGCTGGGTTGCCTGCTCATTGTTAGCTAGGGAAGGAGCAGCGCACGGAGACACGCACATCTCCAATCATCTGGGTATGATAGTACATCTCAATTGTACTGCTAATGAGATATTGTCCTAGCTGTTGGTTAGAATAGATGAGGTAGGGTCTCGACGTGAAAACTTGCCAGCTGGGAAATAAACGACTGCTCCTTTAATAGAAGAAGCCCCACATTTTGCACCACATCGGTTTCCATCAGTCATTGCTCTGTTGATGGCAGCAGTGTCATCAACTTTCCCATTACCAACTGCTCCATAGTCTTTGACATTGCGGAAGACGGGGTAGTTGTCGTTATCCGGACCGCCGAATGGAATTCGCCCGACATGGTTCATATTTTCTAACCAGTACGAGCCTGCCCGCTTCTCAAGATTGCGCTGCTCATTGCGACTGATTTCGATCGGGATAGAGTAGTCTTTTTCGGTTGTGTTCGAATGTGCCGCATCAGCTTCTGCCACCAATGCGGCTGCGGCTGCGACAGTGGCGTTGATTGCAAGTAGTTGAGCATCATTAGCCCGAGACTTGAGCGCAAGCTTGCTACTTTCCTTCCCGTAGTAGTTGTTCACGCGTGGGTTGCCAATCCGATCCTTGTTTCTCGCGTTGGCTTCTTTTTGGGCCAAGCGAACAATGGCTCTTGCTTCTTCCAATGAAGAATTGGTGAAACCTAAGTTTGTCATGGTTGAGTTCAGAGTAGAGCGGTGGAAGTAGCTGGCGGTGCTCTTCAGTGGAGGGCTTGTGATTGAGGGGGGCATCAGAGAGGATACGGAGTCTGGATCGAGGAAAGCTTGCTTGACACGGTTTGCTGTTGCTAATATATCGGAGATTTCAGCTTGAGTTGAGTTGGGCCTTGTATCTCGAAGCCAGCCACCGACAAAATTATCAACGAAGGATACGATGTCCATTTCTGATCCCCAAGGTATTACTGTTGGCGGATTAGCTTTCTTAACCTCGGAAGATGTGAATGAGAAGCCAACTTGTCGATTTCTGGGAGGAATTGCTGAGAAGCTCCCCAACCATCTCGAGAGGTCCTCTCTCGACATGACTACTAAAATGTGGTCGGTGAACCGGTTCTTCGTGCTGGCTATGTTGGTTTGGGTGAGAGTGGTGTACATGAGAAGAATTCGCAAGAAAGGCAAAAGCAAGTAGAATACATGTCAAAAAGAGCGACTGTTGGGAGTCCCAGTGGCGGATCATGTTCACAGGTTTCGTACGTCGTGTACGATTGAGTCAGGATCTCTAAGTAGTGAGACTTTGGAAAACATAAAGCGGAAAACTTCACGAGACCGCGTTGATGACTGTCATCAGACTGTGCTCATTTCTGGCTAACTTCTTCTCGAGTCACCTGCTAAGATGGACCTCAATCGGCAAGCTTGAAGATCGAAGAACTGGAGAACCTGTACGCCGGGATACCATAGGTATGTTGCCGACTTGCATATTCTAGACTCATATTTCTCAGGGGGGCAACGCTCATGTCGCATTTCCGTGTTCCAAACGTCAATGGATAGAGCAGCAATGCAATCTGCCCCTTTTGATCGTACCTATCTTTACCGCCGTTCCCTACATTTGGTCCTCTGCTTCGGTATGCTAATCGAGTAAGCTTCTCTAAAGGTAGGTTGAGGCAGAAAAATGCTGAGCTGCGCGGAGATAGGCCCAGTCACAGAATTTGATCCTCTGCCCAGACGTAGTTAGAGTGGTATCGCCGAGAATGGCACCAAAATCGTCTGGAACGATTGAAGGTAATGAAGATTTTGCATTTTGGCTTCTGGATACCTACCTGGGGTTAATCTTGAAGATTGGTAAGAGTGAAAGATACGAGTACTCTCAGGCAGGAAGAAGTTTGTCGTACGTGCTTCGCTAAAATTACCCTAAGATGACTGCGGGACCGGCATCCTAGACACTTGGCAGTGTTAGCGACCTGCCTAGCTAGGCGAGGGCGCTTCAAGGTACTGCAGGTGTGCTACAACTTCATGATTGGAGACCTGGAAAACTTGATCTGTCTTCTCCCGTCAACAACAACTTCATCCCGGATCTACAGAGTCCGCACGACTTATCATCGCAATCTTTCTGATTGAAATTAAGCCCTTCTTTTCACCCACAATATTACGATTATACCGCTGCTCACCCGATGTCAGCCCCCATCCCCCTGAACACCTTTCACTCCTTCTCGCGCCTGCCGCAAGAGATACGCATCCAGATCTGGAGAGCACACCTCACTTCCATGGAGCCCAGGAATCTCATCATTCGCTCTGATCATCCTACAAGTTTCACGCGGCCACTCCAATACTTTCACGCTTCCAATCCAGTCCCGTCTGTTCTCCACACCTGCCGAGAAGCCCGCTTGGAAGCTCTCTCATTCTTCGTGGTTGCATTCACAAACGGGTCGAATCCGCGCTTGACGTGGACAAATTTCCAGTTCGATACTATTAATATCACCGAGTGGGATCTTTGCAAGCTCAGCCAGCTCGACAAATCCCGCGTGCGTCAAATGATAGTCGAGAGTATGAGCGCGGAATACTTCCATGGGGAGTGCCGCGGCGAATTTACGGACATGGCGAATCTCTCCAGACTAGAAATAATATCCGCCGAGTCTCTCTATGCCCGGGCGAACCTGATAGGTTCCATGCGGAGACTCTTGATTGTGAACTTTAAGGATATGCCTGGGTATGTGTGCCCCGAGATTCGTATTGTACAGAAAGGGACCCAGTGGGAAATGAACATTCATAACTATGAGGCCATTATGAGAGTTCGGAGGGAGCAAATTCGAGTCAATCGTGGAGGGATTTAGCGAACTTTGGGTCGGTGGACGACGGGAAGTTCTGGTGGAGATTGGTGAGGCACGCTAGCTGCATCGGCTCCCAGCATGCTTGCTGTGCTTTCGGAAGTATCAAAGAGGAAGATCGGTTTGGTTGTAAGTCGACAGGGATGGGTATCGTGCGGTATGTCTCGGGGAATATCTTCAGCTTGGCGAACGATTCGAGTTGGTTCAGAGTACTACTGTGATCTGCGGCTCAGGGGCTGGGTCATAGGAAGCTAGTGTTGCATACCACTCGGCGTCTCCCCAAGCATGACAAGGAAGCTTTCGACGGAGAAGGCTTCTGCTTCATTGGAGCTGATCTGCTTAAGTTATACTTCCTCAACTAGCGAGAAGGCATTGGAAAATCTGGTCAAAGCTCGTCTCGCGAATCCAGAGGTACATGTTGGAAATACTGTGGTGTTGCTTTGTCACATGAAGCCATGTAAGTCCTGACATCCAGCACTTGAATTCCAGAAATTGCATCCAGTCATGAACCGTCGTGTGGTCTTCCTTTCGAACGGTCTAACCATTCATTGCTAGTCCGACTATGAGGATCCCAATCGTTTTCGGTGTCCTATTCTTGACGACACTTGCATCTGCAGACGGGTTAGCTAACGGCTTTGAACGTATGTGGATATACTATGCATTCTTGTTGGACGTCAAGCTCGCAAGCGTCCGTCCCGACGCTTCTCGATCTATATTACTCGATTGTCCCTCGGACGCGAGATTTAAAGACGTCATGGCAGCAATCGATACAACAGATTTCTCCCATCTAGACATACTGCCGGACGAGGAGAACCGCTTCCCGCCGATCCGGGAGACGGCTCAGCGCTTGTTAGACATAGGAATGACCGACAGTTTTGACTCCGAGCAAGTAATCAAAGGGCAAGGGTCTTTCACGAGAATGATCAGCGATCTGGGTTGGATGGTCAACAACATCAAAACGAAACTGACCAAGGATGAATTGAAAACGGTGAAAGATGAGAGTGACCGAGCAGACGAGGCTCTCATGCTCGCCAAATCACGTCGTTCTTCGAGCTGTCAAATTTCATGTGGGGATCGCTAAATGAACTGGACGGTATCAAGGTGGAGACCTCAACCGGTCCATGGGGTGAGGTCATAGACTGGGAAAAGACTATAGCCAAATCAAGTCTTCCAAAAGAGGAAGCAAAAGCGAGGATTGAAGAGTTCAAAGATTGGTACTACGAGGCGGACCCTAACGCAGCAGGGCACCGAGGTCCATTGAGAAGTATGAAGAAAGCATACAATATGCAGATGAGAGTCTCTTGTGGAAGTTGAGTGTCTGCGGATCACCCGAGTTGTACGTGAGCTCGATTTTTATAATCTTCTCTCTCCCTACCTTTGCTGACTTTTGACTTTTGCTCCAACAATAGAGACGGAATTGGAAATTTTGGCCTAAGCAGGCCCTTCCTGGGCTGAGTGATGAATGAGAAAGATGGTTCTGTGAACAAGATCTGGTAGGATGGCATTTCTATAAAGTTGATATCCGGAAACATTTGGATTTCGAGTTCGTTGTTGTATGTTAATGCGCATCTGTTTAATCTGGCGATTTCTAATGTCAATCTACCATTTGAGTCTTGAACGAATCCGTGTTCATAAGGGTGAATTTCCGATGTAAACAGTGTCGCCTTCGCTTCCTCGCTTGTTGTGAACTGTAACTAACCCATTGCATTATTGGGCTCGGGATCTGGAGGCAGTCTACTGTAACTTGAAGCTTACTTCCTGGAATTCGCACATCTGTTTCCTAGTTTAGGTTATATTCGCGCAGGAATGCTACAACCAGCTTCTTGAATCATCCGCTCCCCCTGAAATGTTTGTCAAGAAGATCTTGCGATCATACTTTTTCTACAGTCAGTTTCCTCGCTAACGTCAGATCATGTAGCAATGATTCTGGCAACACCATCCTAAGTCCCTCCACGTAGCTCTGTTTTGTAAAAGATTACTGGCTTTGCAACTCTTCCACCCAAAGGTGACTTTGGCTCGCATGTGGCGACTGATCCAGGATGACACCGGGCTCCCTGATCATCTAATGACCGAAGCCGTGATTCTGAAAACGAACTGCAAGATTCAGACCTACTTTGCAATCCTTAAAATACCTGTACACTGGTCCTAAGAACGTGAAGGTCGTCTCAAGATCCCAGGTACACTCCAACTGGTCAGCCCATAACGAGTCGATCTCTCGCCATGACACGTCCTGTCTCGTGCCAGACTCCCATTGGAATTTCTCCGATGAAAAGAAGCTCCTTCTTGCCAGCAGCCATCTGCTTCCAGCAATGACCAGTGTACGGTTTATCCATCCCAAAAGCAAAGGTATGATTTCGAACCACTGAGCTCGATCATGACTAACCCGTGCCGAGATATCAGAACAGCGGAAAGCCGCAAACCCGTCGGGAATAACAACGTGGTATCTGATGGAGAAGTGCCGAATGGCGAAGCTAAGAGAAGAACGCGGAAGATTTGGAGGAAATGAATGAATTTGGATCGCATGTAGATCTTGGGCTTGGAAGGAGCACTTATAACGAATGGACTGTTTGGAGTTGCGATATAGATACCCATAATTGGTTCTTTGTTCACATAGGTGACATGAGCTGCATACTCCAGTAATGGGATATGATATTCCACGAAGTAATTTATACCGTCTGTGGATTCGTAAACACAGATCTCGGATCGACTTTCTTTTTGATGGCTTTTAGGCGTGGGTAGTTCTGTAGCCACTACGACATCACATGTATCAGCTCTTCACTCAGAATCCCAATACCTCGAACCCGACAAATCAACCAGAAGTAAAAATATAGTAAGAAGAAATTAAACTCACATATCGTCCCCCCGCCTCCACTCTCCCCAAACTCGGATCCGCATAATTGTAATACATACCCAGTTTCTTCTCTCCCGCCCCCTCCTCAACATCTAAAATCGCACCAACGAAATCATTCAGCCATTGTATCCCGGCATCTGGGAATGGTGGCGCGGCGACTTGGGCTACGAGTTGCCATTCGTAGAGGGAGGAGCGGTGGGCGTAGGATGTTGTTGAGGAGGGCGTGAGGGGGACGGCGGAGGTGGGGCCCCCTTGGGTGTAGATTATGAAATACCAGCCCTGTGAGAATGAGAGTTAGAAAGGATGTTGAGGGGGTAAGTAGAAGGAGAAGCAAGGATGAGGTGGATGAAGTTAAGGCAGGAGTCAGATGGGAGGGGGAGAGGGAAGAGGGTTGACTGGACAAAATGGAAAACATACGGCTGGACTGGTGGGACCGGTTGTGTAGAGTTGATTGATGAAGGCATCGATTCCGACTGGTGAGAGGTTGTCTGTCATTAGGCTTTTGGTGAACTGTTTGCCTTTCATTAGCTATCATCTTTTTGCTTCGCATCGATTAGATGCACATGTCAGGTGAACTCACGAATGTCGAATGCTAGTAGTTTGTGAGTCAGTAGTATTCCGTAAGAGCGGATAGAAGCAACTATCAGGAGAGGTTGAGACCAACTTACAGCAGTATAATTCAGAGGACTCTCCAGAGTCTCACCAGTTCCCTGAGCATCAAACAAATCATTGTTATTCGCATAAAGCAGTGAATCCAACCAACCCAGACTATGCGGTCCAGTCCCTCTAATGTCAGCTTGCAGACCCCCCACCATCTCCAACGCACTCAAAAGCGGTTTGATCGCCACCAGGAAGTCCGCTTGAGATCCATGATATGCCCCCTCTAGCAAGAAAATCATATACCCACTCGCATAGTTCACCACTACCCAGCGAATATTCATTTCTCGCGGGATGATCGGGTCAGTAGACCCACCACAGTACTCCTGCCATGCTTCCCAACCAGCACGAGCTTGCGCTTGATTCCAGAGATACGGGTAGTAGAAGATGACATTCTCGGCCGGAGCAGCGATGGTGCGGAATTTGAAAGATGTGACGATTCCAAAAGACATGCCTGCGCCGCGAAGAGCCCAGAAAAGTTCGCTGTTTTGGGTGCTGGAGGCTGTCACGAGGGATCCGTCGGCGAGTACGATCTCGGTCGAGAGGAGGAAATCCAGGAAGAGACCGTGGGTGTGGGTGCTGTAACCTTGACCGCCGTGGAGGACATGCCCGCCGACGCCGACGCTGTAGGGGCGATGTCAACAAATTGTTTTTTTTGCTTCGTACTTCTGCTCTGTGAGAAGGCAGAGGAAGGGAATTATCTGTACTCACCCAGGACAGATTCCGTGAGCCATTGCCCGCCCACCCTGCTCGTAAAGTGCCACAGCCACATTTCCTAATCTAGCACCCGGTCCAACAGTTGCAACATTCGTCTTGCTGTCCAGAACGGTTTCTCTGAAATACTTCAAATCAATCACGAGATGCCCATCTTCACCTCCAATGCTATGAGATGCATAGCTGTGGCCGCCTGATCGCGGGTTGACTTTCACGCCTAACTTGGCGGCGCATTTGACTGCAGCTTGAACTTGAGGAACTGTGGTGGGGAGAGCAAGGGCGATGGGTGTGTAGTTTAGACGGAGGTTGAGGGGGATGATGAGCTGGCTGAAAGAGGACGTGCCGGGATGGGCTTGTGGGATGCCGGATGTGGTTAGGCATTGCACGATTTTGGTGAAGGTCTGAGGAGAGGCGAGGGTTATGAATGGATAAAGGGAGACAGCGATGAAGACCAGAAATCTAAACATGTTGAGAAGTTGCATCGGATATTAGTTGAAAGGGTTCATTAGACTCTGGGAGGAGGGAGATATAGATTCTCTTATACTGGGAACTGTGTGCGATAATCATGATTGCATGTACTACCAAAACTTTGGTAGTGCAACCGATTTGCGAGCATGCCTGAGCACAATATCAAATTCGACCCGACCTGCAGCATGCAGACAGATCCAATTGGAGATTCGATACGAAATGAAAACCAGCTTATGCAATCATTCGCGAGAATTTGGGTACTTACGAGAGAACAGAGCCGGAGCATCTGAGGATTTCGTCCTGTGATGGCCACTGTGCCTCACTCTTGATGAAACATACTTGGCTATCGAAGAGCAAGTAGCAGACTGAATAGGGAGAAGACAACTGCGTGATTTGGTTACTACTTGGGGGTTTCACTAGTACCGGTGCGCATATTCAGACAGTGGACCAAAATGACTGCATCTCGTCTCTCAAGAGAGACATACGATGACTTCTGGATGTATGCAGAGTACATTACCCCGCATACGACGACTCGAACTCCTCCACTGAAGCAATCGGGGTGCAGTAATGCTTGATTGAACGCCGCACCGCGGCAGGGTTGCAGAAGAGACCGCAGACTAGGACTGGGAATCTCGTAAGATCCCATTCTGGTAACCGAGTCCTGCTTCACGTGGCCGTCGCCATGCCTAAGAAGTGAACGGCGAGAAGCCAGTCGGCCCATTGAGGTGGAACACGGCACAATTAAAGATAGTTGACGTGACGTAGATGCTGATTCTCAGCGTTTTTAATGCAGGTACTGGATAGTCGTCGTGAAATTGACTGCCACATATTTATGAGAGGTAAGTGTGTTGTAGAAAAGAAGGGCAGGAGACGTGAGGTAGGTAAGGTACGGGAAGGATTTGGATTTCCAGGGCTGGCTGGCTGGCCATCTGACAGGGGCAGATGAAGCGAGTCACGGGAGCCCCACCTGTAATGCAACACTCCGGCCTCGGGTGAAGGACCGTCCTGTCTTGACTTCTGTTTCTTTCAACACCGACAGACATCGATCCCCTTCTTCAATAACAATCGGGCCTAGTACAACTACCGAAAACCATGCATCAACTCATACACGAAAGTAGAGTAACTCCCACAATCCTCAAACAGGCAGTCGAAGATGCATCACAGCTACCGTGTGCACACCCATCCCGCAACCATCCCTCACTTCGATGTGGAATGGGGCAGCTCGCAACCACCTGCTTCGGAATTACTACATTATGGAGGTGAGGAACTGCAAGCATCGCAGTACAAAATGTCTAAAACCGCTTTCGGCTATTCTGAAGTCGAAATACCCGAATTGTTCTCGCTTTCAGCTGTCTTACAAGTGTACGAGCCCATCGATGGATTTCTTTGTTCTTTTCCCCCAAGTTCGCTAGCTATCCCGTTTCAATTGTCTCTGGAATGTAATCCATTTCGACTCGGCTCAAAGAACGGTTGTGCATTGTTTCCCTTCTTCTCTTCTCCCCCGTCCGTGTCTCTTCTGTCAACAAATCCTGTCTTTTCTCATTTCACCATCATTGCCGATCATGGCGGGAACTTCTCCATTTGATGGTTACGGAGATCGTTGGAGAAGCAAGAAACGAGATGCTGGGCATGATGTCGATCACCAAAGACCCACACAAAGATCGAGACGAAGTATTTGGAACCCGTTCGCATCATCAGAGCCAGTATATGACCCCGGGAGGTATGTAGGGAGCCCGACGCCGTCTCCTCCGCCTCC
The DNA here is from genome assembly GCA_002685535.1 of Deltaproteobacteria bacterium. Classification (GTDB taxonomy): domain Bacteria; phylum SAR324; class SAR324; order SAR324; family NAC60-12; genus Arctic96AD-7. Next base: position 28,741 of record NYXK01000186.1, on the reverse strand, counting down.
AACCGCAGAGGAGCGCGCAGAGCAGCAACGAAGGACGGCCAATTTTATGGACGCGGCCAGCGCAGTTGCAGACATCAAGAGGATTTTGCGTACCGCTGAAGTTACGAACGATCCGTTTGATCCCGATATCGAAGAAACCGATCAAGCATGGATCGAAAAGCGAGCAGAAATCGTGAGAATGCTCCAGAGTGAGAAAATGGGCTTATTGGATGTCTTCCGAAATCTTGGGTTTCAGAAAGACAGCTTTCAAGAGTTACTGCTTTTACCACCCGGTCACAACCAGGACCTTCGGTTGGAACTTCAAAAAGAGAACACATTTCCCTACAAGGAGGCTCTAGGAGCGGAGGGCCGCTTCAGTAATACCTACGATAATCTCGCTACAAAGCTGGCCATGTTACACTTCGGCTTACCCATCGAACCAGCGACTTATGCGAACGTGACGAACTGCGGCAGGGATGAAGGCGATGATCCCGAAGACGACGAGCTGGATATCCCGAGGGTTCAGAGGATTTTCTGGTCAGAGAAACCACTCGAGTTTCTCGATTGCTACCATGAGAGAAGTTATGGTTTTCCAATGCTCCGTAGTAAGCCCTGCTCTTAAAATTCAGTTGTCTGATACCCCGCTGATGCAAAATAGGGCCTAAACCAAAGACTCAAAACATGGTTCAGCCGACTGTGCCAACACCTAGACAACTCGAGCAAATGGAAACCCAGCACGGCAGCGTTGCTCGTGATCAATACGCTCGGATGTCCATACAACCAACTGGATCCCCACTCCAACTGCGTGGCGGAGGCGGAAACTCTCAGCGGTATCTATTCAGTCGATATGGCGCGAGTATCAAGCTCAAAGCCGTTGACGACGAAGTTTCCGCAGATGAGTTCCGCAAAGCTGCATTCGAGGCTCTTGATCTGCACCCTGACTCGGAGTGGACCATCGTTGTGGACCAATTCGAAAATTCGGAGCGATACAAGAGGACACCGAATAAGCCTTTCGTGAGAAGCTTCATTATTTCCAAAGGAGACTTCGACAAGACATGGGACTCCTATCTGAGGGACAGAATTTCTGACGAAAACTGGGCCTTTTCTGTGGACTATTACCATCTTCGGATGAATGGCGAAAAGTTTACCGGTCCATTCAGCATTCCGGCACGAGGCCCCCACAACACTGATGTGCTGAATTTGGGAAGACTACCAGCATCACGTCCTTTAAGACACAAGGATGCAACATATTTACCATCAGCAACGCCAACGCAGGTTGATCCACTGCAATCTGAACAAGCGGAAACGTCAATGGGCATAGTCTTCGCATACCCAAACGAATCATCACAACATTTCGAGAACAACGCGAAATCGTTTACCGACTCCCTCAAAACATTGTTGCCAGGTGGTGCAAGATCAAAGACCGTGAGCTTGTATTCGAACCAGCTAGACAAACCAATTGGTGGGTCAGGGGCACCGCTCGACCATTCAATACTTTATCCCTTGACAGCAAATTTGCGGCAGTACATGGCTATTCAAAAGCGTATTTTCCAACAGACAGGTTGGACTGTCGTTGTCCACGAGACTATCACACAGCCACCTAGTCATTGGCCTCCAAGTAGTAGACCCCGATCAGCCTCGCAGGTCACGGCTCCGCCACAGGCTAGGAAACCACGAGAAATTGCAACAATCTATCGGAACAAAGAGGGTCGTGAAATCAAGCCCATAAGCCAAAGTTTTGGCAATCGAGCCTTGAGACTTCTAGGGATTGATCACAATTCTGATTGGGAGTTCGCTGTTGATCTTTATTCAAATCAGCTGAACCGCGTTAATAGCGCAACTCGAGCTCTTGATTTTAGCCACACGGTACAGATCACAAAGGCTTCGTTGGAGAAGAAATTCGAGGAGGACATCAAGCCTCGCCTTTTCCGCGGCGAAGCCGATTGGAACATTGTCGTTCGACCCTCCAACGAGAATCCAGTCTCGACCTTCACGGCGTTCAACGTTCTTCCCTTCAAACCGTCACCCACTTTCCCGTCGCCAGATATGCACCCTCCTTTTAGACCCATGCTAGGCCAAGGTATACAGGGATTCGACCCAAAGAACCAGACATTTCCCTACACTACAAGCTCTGTTCCTGCTACACAATCTGCGTATATCTATGGATATGGAGGAAAGATCATGGTGGAGAAAAGTGCCGAGTCTTTCCAAGCAGGTGCTCGTTGGCTTCTTGGCCTACAGAGGGGCGGCAAAGGTTGGTCCTTTACTGTTGACTTGCATCATACGAGCCCGCCGACAGTCATCGAAATACTATGGGACAGATACACCGAACAATTTGACAAGCATATCAAGGACATCCCCGGAAACGCTGAGTATCCATGGCCTGTGTTCGTTCGCAAGTGCAACAAGATCTCCACAAAAGATCTTACACCCTCAAAAAATGTTCGAGACTGCCTTGTACTAAGGGGCAAAGACAAGGAGTCGTATTGGAAACTACCAACTCCGCGTTATGGTCGGTATGGCATGAACCAAATCCAGGATGGATTCTTGTCAGCCATGAAGGTGCACTATCCTGGTGGTATACGTCGGCCGACTCAAGACGTCATACTGCTGAACGCACACCTGGGCTGGGATGGAGTGCAAATCACAGAGGAGTTCTACAATTCCGTCAACAAGCATATTGACAGCTACAACGCGGATGAAATTGCGGTGTGTGAGGGTGTGCCCCCTCAAGGCTCACACTCTGCAGAAGTAGGTATTCGCCTTGCTGGCACGGAGAGATACAGCACTTTTCAGCATGGAGACTTTGCGGGCCTTGCTAGAGCAATTCGAGAACTTTCGAGAGCAGTACTTCTGGACTACGATGACACTGATAACCCTGCATTGTCGTTGCCGGATCAATTCAGAGTTTGGATCTCATACGCGGCCAGAGAAATAGATGCTGCATCTCGCCTATTCGACTATGCTCACAGCAGCGATACAGCCGCCGAATTAGAGTCATGGATTGAGGAAGAGGATGTCATCAATTCGGCAAGTTGCATTTGGTTCCGACCTGAGTGGAAGCATTTCACCGTTACCGAGCACCTTGCCAGCGATTCAACAGACATGGACTTGACTGAAGACCAAAGGCAAATGACGTTTCAGTGGGATTCCACGAAGGATGCAACCCTGCAATCTTTCCGGACCGCATTTTCATCGCTATCTGCCGGCGACGTTGAGAAGTACACAGAGAACTTTGAGATAATCGTCGCTAAGCGAAATCAGCGATTCGTTGTAAACAGTTCCACAACTGAAGATGAGTGGCGCCAAGACATATTCGACTATTTCCACAACAACCAACTGACTGTGATGCGTAACGATGGAATCCAATGCAGTAAGTGACACAAAGCTCATGTTTTCTCAGAATTGTCTAATTCTACCTAGTTCGCGATTCCAGCGATCCATGGGGCATGTATGACTCCCACCAAAGCAAACAGCCTAGTTACTGTCTCCCAAAGACTGGTCCTAAAGTATCAAAACACGCCAAATCTCGGGTTCGCTTTTTTCACGATCGTCCAGACAATGAGACCCATAATTCTGAAGTGATTGATGGGCCACCGCCTGTGACACAGCCTTCTTACAAAGTCCGCGATATACCTGGCGCAAAGCCTCCTATCTTCAGAACATCCGAAATTCCCAAATTCGATGCCTGGATGCTCAAACGTACAGCTCAAAATCAGTTGCAACAAAGGTCTTGGACCCAAGATCAATCTGTCGTCGAGCCAGGCTTCGCACCCGCGGCGCCACTCTATGGAGACAACTTAGAGCTTGCAATCACCGTAGGACCAAGCATGCCCACAGTATTTACCCAGCACCTCACACCCACTGATATCCTCGAGCTTCGCAAAGAGAATCGCAAACTCCTGAATCATGTCCTCGAGAGGGAATTTGGCTGCCCGATCTGTTCAGAAACCTTCAAAGCATATGACAACGATGCCAAGATGGCACATTACAAAGGCCACATGGATCTGCTCAGCTCTATCGGCCACTGTCCTATGTGTGAAGAAAATTGGGCTCTCTTCACCATTGCACAGAAGAAACAGCATCTCATGTCAGATTTCACCAAGAGAGAAAGCGACGATATCAAACATTTCTGGGATGATACGAGATGTCCGGTCTGCGACCTTGATCTGAGAGGCAGCTTAGCAGAAAACGTTACAACTCACATCGCCAGTCACGTTCCGGGGGCACTGAAGTTCTGCGATCGTTGCGGCTTCGATGTGCTAGCATGCACGCCTGCCGAGAAAGCTCATCATGGTCGTATCTGCACTCGCAAGACACCAGCCAAAAAGCATGGAGCTCCAGATCCAATCATGTGCGAAAGTTGCGGCAGACAACGAACAGCAGATTCCGAAAAGCGCAAGGAGCATAGGTCATGTGGCGACGGGTATTTCTGTATCCGATGCGGACTCAATCTCGCTCTCCTGAGCCTTAATGATCAGCAAGCACACTTCAAGCGCTGCCGAATCCCCAGCGGCGGTTCAGGGAAATATTGCAAACGTTGCGGAAAACATCTTGCGAGCATGTCAGTCTTTGGGCTGGCTTCTCATAATGCTGATTGTTATCGTCGAGAGCCTTCTTCTGCAGCGGCATATCATGGATTGTCGCAAGGTATGTTGACATTACGTCTATTTTCCAATGTCTGTCCTAGACTAACATGACTTAGCTGTGGATTCGCAAAGGCTTAAGAACGCCGCCGACCATGCCGATATTATATATCGTCAGAACGAGGTCAGAGCCCGAGAGCAAGCGGTACTAGCTCGTGAACAGAAACTGTCAAGACGAGAGAAAAGGAAAGCTACTGCCAGCGACCATATGATGGACCAGTATCAGGAACTAGCAGGCGCAGGAGTAGACTTTCTTACACACGCTACAGTATCTGACTGGGGCACATGTCCACTTCCAGGCTGCGGTCGCAGCTTCAGAGAAACGACTTCCTCGGAAACCATCGGCGCACACTTGAGATGGCACGCAAACGACCTAGCCGACAATGGTAGAATAACAGAGATACAAGATATGGGTATTTGTCCCATTCCAGGTTGTGGCTTCAGGCTCGGAACTCGATCTCGAAAATCAATTCGAGACCACTTCCAAACACATACTGGTCTCGTCCCGCAGACAGGCTCGTTCCAAAATACCTCAACAGCCATGGTATTTGATGGCTCAGACTATCATAGCACTGCTCTGAACGCCGCACTCGCCGAGTTCAAAAGACGTCTCCCCGATTTCCGAAAAGCTCATGCCTCGCTACAGAAGCTGGCTGAGACTGCTGCGAATGCAGTGACGCAGATCCAGCGAGTGGAAACACAAGCTCAGCCACGTCCGCGAAGAACTCGCGAGCAGAGAGAGACCGAAGAGCAAGAACGGGATGCTATCTTTGAGGCTAGCAATCTGCTTGGGTAAGTACCTTTTCTTTCTCATCGTTGATGATGACGATATCCTATGGACAATGAACAAACGCTGACATTCAGTAGTGTAATACAAGCCAAAGAAAAGCACACAAGCAAATCCGCCGACGACTACATCCGCGCCCTTCGTAGCGAGACCATAACCCTCCGCGCTAAACTCGCTACCTTGGAAGAACAATACCCTGATTATGAAGACTTCCTCCTTCCAGAAGATGTCGTTGAAGCGAGATCTAAAGCCGAAGAAGCTGATCAAAAGCTTGAAGAAGCAGAGAAGAAAGAGGAGAGGAGGAGGTCGGAGGCTACTGTTAAGCTTGGACAAGCGACTGCTGAGTTGGATGCTAGGAAGAAGGCTTTTGCGGCCAGTGGTGGTGCTGGCGGATCATCTGGAAGCAACACTTTCGCCTCAAGCAGTGGTACCGTTGTTGCTGGTCCAGCAGGTCCTTTGACTGGAAGTACAAATGTCAGTAACGCCACACAAGCTGGTTTCGCGCCTTCTCCTCCTGCTCCAGGATTCAAGACGCTACCTGCACCTGCACCTCGCCAGACTCGTAGTGCCAGAACGGGTGACAAGCGGAACAAGGCGACGGTGGATGAGGCTGATGATATGATGTCTGCTGGTGATGGGCTTGCTAGCATAGGCAGGAGTCCTAGCAAGAGGGAGGCGAAGAAGATGAGGATGAGTGATGGGAGTACTGGTGATGGCCAAGGGGAACCAAGCAGTACCCCGAGCAGGGTAGTTAGGTCGAGGAAGATGACTCGTGACGAGTAGCAGGAAGGGGCGTCGCCCGTGGGGTAATACTCAGAGGCTGGGAAAGAAGTAGAGAATACTCGCGTTCTTGCGTGGCGTTATGTGGCGCGGAAGTGTGCTTGACTTAACTGGAACTGTCGCTTGTCTGTCCTTTCGGAGTATTTGTGCTGCTCACTTGTGATCCTGGAGTTGTTCATGAACAACGGAGTATGTTTGAAAGACGAACGGGCGAACTTGATTTGATCTTGCTTCTTCTCTCCCTTTTTTCTGCATGTATTCAGACTTAATCAGTTGCGGATTTTTTCGTAGCCGTAGTTACTAGTAATTCATTCTCATTGCTTTGCTCTCTGAATCCGTATCACTTCTCACCACTTCAGACTATTCGATTGATTACAGTAGAAGTATATGTACTGCATGTTGACTTATTATCACTTGGGAGCCGCTTTCGGGTGGAGTCAGCTGAAATTAACGCTAACGACGCTTTTCCCAGCCGGGTTACTGCTCCTGGAATGGTTAAGTGCCGAATGCTTAAGCTATTCAACTAGTGAGCCGCCGGTATTTCTTGGAGCCAATCATAAGTTCCATGTCAATTCCCGAGTCCATTTCACGCACATATTACCACCGGCTCAGGAACCGTCTGTACCATCTTTCCCTTTTCAACCTGGCGCAAGGTTTCAGATTTCGATAGCCCTTTCAGCCCTGTGGATTAGGTCAGTTCAGTTACGCCAGTTCGGGAGTGCACTAGATGTAAATGTACGTGAAGAAGCGCGTTTTGGCTGATCGCGGAGTTTAGAGGTCATCTCATTTCGTGTTTCGGGAGTTTTTCTTTCTGTTCACACAAACGACTGAAGAGATGCACGATCATTTGGGGACGGATTCCTGAATTCCTATCCTGATGGCGCAGCTAGATAGAAGGGTTAACGGTCGACCGTCAACTGGATGTGAGAGCTGGAGGAGGAGGAAGATTAAGGTGAGTTGACAGCGATTTAATGTTGAATTCATGTTCTTGTATATCGCGTTGCTTACAAATTTTCAAATGTGACGAGGGAAAGCCAACGTGTGCGAAATGTTTGAAGAGGGGACTTGAATGTCGGTATCAAGATCAAGTCCATATATGGTTTTGTGATCAGACGGAGGAAGCTGCTGCGAGGGGACGGAGGGGGGACGGGGAATCCGCACAGATCTCAGTTAGTATGGAGTAGGAGAACAATTGACGACGTAAGAGCTTTAAAATCGACCTATGATACGTATGAGACTTACGTCTGATATCGAATGCATCAGGCCCTTCAAACCCCCATACTCCTAACCGGCGACTCCACCAACCGTTCCCTCATCCTCAACCTAGCAGTCAAATACTGCCTCCCAGAATGGTACCTCTCATCCCGCGCACCCGAACATTCCGCACCAGCTCGATACTACATGTGGAGTTTTATGGGTTCGTATACAGGGACGTGGAGTCCGATGGCGAGTATCATCGCGGCGTTGTGCTATACGAGGTGTTCGCAGATGACGGGTGATGTGGTGATGAGGAGAAAGGGTTTGGAAATGTACCAGAATGCGTTGATGGCGAAACAAGTAGCATTGGGGAGGAGGAGAACGGCGTTTGAGCCGGAGACCGTGTTGGCGATTGGGATTATGAGTATTTATGAGGTGGGTAGTTCAAGCTCTTCTTCAGCAGAGAAAAGTAGGGCCTGTGAACTTGTATTCACAAATGTAGGCCACGGAGGACGCAACTGGCAGCAAAGGAAAGATGCACTCATCGGCTTTCGTCAACTTAATAAAGACTCACGTAATAATATTGTTTGGCAGTGAATAAGCCCCATGCTAACGATCTGAACCGCGATTGTACTGCATTTCGATCCACTTCCATCAAAATCACAACATGTGTATTGCTGACTGTCTGCCTGACAATGCTCCACGATGACTGATACCGTGATATCGATACATCCCAATGGCAGCGCTACCTCAGTTTCTTCCAAGTAATCCCGGATATTAACTGGTATTTACTTGACATGGCTTCATCCTCCCTACTTCAGCTCGCCCACGCCTCGTAATATCGCGACCGGGGGAGAATAACCTTCACACAACGCAATTTAGGTACTTTCTCACCCCAACTCACGAAGTTGTGTTGCAGTATGAAGTGGTAGACCATGTACGTTACATCTCCGATTTGGTACCCGGTTTTGCGTCCGTCAATATTCGTTGGGAGCACAGCGAATCCACTGCCGTCATACCAAAGGCCGCCTTGTGACACCCCCTCTACTACGATATCGATGCATTCTAGCGAAGGTAGTTCTCCGATCCTTTCCAAGAAATTACAGAAATCGAAAGCCCCAGAATAAAGCTTTTGCCGCGTTACAGTTTTCTTGCCGACCCAGCTTGGAGTGAACATTATCTTCTTCAGGTTCTTGCGTAGATTGGCGCCTGCATGGCGAAGATGATTGCAGTCCGGAAACGACCTAGATGCTGCCATTCCGAAAAGTTGAGAACGTTGTGATGTGGCCTGATGAACAAGCTGTAGTCGTTCTTCCAGATACCTTCGATTCGAAACTCGGCATAGAGGCGTCTGGCCTGCGCCAGCCGGTCCAGGTAAATCTCCAAGACGATTGGGGGATTGTACGAGGATAGTGGTAATAAGCATCTAGGTTGGTGTTCTTCTTCCTCCGCCAGGAAAATCGCCCATATCATGTGTTGGACCAAGTCAGGAAGTTGGTCGAACTTGTGGAGGGTGGTGGCGACGGGTCCGTCGTACTTTTTGGGTGATGCTTGGTGCGTCGGATTCATACTTAATTTGTGTACTGAATTGTGTATTGATACTATGTCGATTACGGAAATAAATCCTGATGGTGAGTAAAGATAAAGAGCTTCAGTACCAGTGGAAGAAGGTCATCGTTGAAATAGCGAAAAGAGTTGCTAGTGCCGATTCCCAATTCTGCAGGTGCGACTGAACTCTTGCCTTGGAGCTGAGCTTCGCATTAATTTGATCCCGATCATGTCTCACAGCAGATCATGCACGATCAGTTCATGAGAGGCCGCTAGTAGGCTCTTCTGTTTCTCGAAACAACATTGACTGAAATTTCGCCTTCAGCTTGTTTATGTTGCCCCACCCTCGGTTAAATCACTGCTTTAGGATGTCTGTCAATATGGACCGTAAAGGAAAATCACAAAGCAAAGTCGTATAGCACGAACAGAAGCCAAGTATACTCTGCTACTATTCGACTGTTGGATCAGAGAAGCTTGTGTGCGAGAGCATTGTCCCCAGTAAAATATATCCTCATAACGTCATACCCTCTGGGCATTCCATGCAAACCAGACCACTTGCATCCAACGAACAGAACGCAGAGAACGCAGACTGAGCAAGTCGCCAGCGGGATTTGTAGACATGAAGAGTATATGTTTCCCTACACTGGAACCGGTACAAATGACTATGATTGATCTGCTGCTGTTATCCACCCAAGCCGAATCACCATGCTTACCAGCCTCCTTTCTAGAGTTTGCCACTAGTGGCGCTGTTTCGACGGGCATCATGAACCATGAGAATATGTGAGGTTGTTTCATTCTCTCGAAGAGCTTGAGTAATTATGTAGTTGTAAACCCTGTAGCACCTCGATTTGCAGAGGTGGCCGTCATCATACTCTCGTGGACGATCTGGTAGACATCTCTCAAATTCTACAGGCATATCCTTCAAGTCCATCGAGAGGTGAGCAGGATGCCGGCAGCAGGTGTTGATGGATAGAAGAAGCTCGAGGTTAGGGAATTTGGAGACGATTCATGTCCGCTCACGAAGGTCCGGAGCATTGATCTGCCCATGCACGAGGGGTTTTGCAGCATTCAGATCGCCGTTATGTAAGTTCAGGTGCCAATGAGAACGAGCCGGTTCGAAGCTTGTCGGTGAAAGCAAACGCCAAGATATCTAAAACCGATCAGCATCTGTGTTTCGGAAATGCCGAGGAATTTCATCACTGCTCAATGTAGGAGAAATTTGAAGTTCAGACTTTCTTACCTTACATACAATTCTCTCATTCATCGCAAGATATTTGATCCCGTCTAAGACTTCTTCCTTCTTCAGCGTATTGATAATCGACATGGTATGCTGAGAACTCTCTGGTAACGCCCTTGGAGTGTCGCTCTCGTAAGTACGCGAGATATTGAGCATATCTATATCGGGATGGAACCAATATGAATAGCTCTTGCCGTAGGCTGGTGACTTGAATTATAACACTGAATAGCCTAGCACCTTGGGAGGCATGTCTCGAAGTTGTTTACAAACATGACGGAGGATAATTGTCGGGTTGCGTTCGTATAATGTGACTGTGTTGAATCGATCGGTGATTGCATTGTCTACACAAGGCGATTGAGGTCATTTATCGCTTTGAAGCGGGGCAATCACTATTCTAGTAGAGGCAGCCCAGGTTGTTTTGCAGAAGACAGGAAAAGACCCACGTTCGATCTCGACCCTGTGTGGTTGGTTCGTAGCCGCAAAATTCCAGATCTTATCGCTCAGCTCCGTGGGCAATCTCTGGAAGAGTGGGAACTCCTGGGGGCTGAGTACCAAGTCCGACTATAACAAAATAAGTGATTGTTTCAGACGGTTTTACTATGATACGTCCTTACAAAGTATACCCATCCGTTGCAACTCGAGCGTCTCGGCGTGCAGCAAGCCCACCGATCTAGACGAGCTATCAGCAAAGCGAAGCGATCTGTCATGGGCGTCTGACCATTTCATCGATCCTGTATGCAGGACTGTTCGGACTCGGGTCTGCTCTTGAGTCCGGGTTGCAATCTACAACCATCTCAAGGAGCCTCTTTGCGCAAGTCGAAAGAGGAACAGCAGGTGGTGATCCGGAAATGAGGATGTTTTGTGCACCTGATGCCATGGTAAACGTCCTCCAAGTCTTGTTGGGGAATTATATGTGAATTGTACAAGTCAGCTGAGAAGCGACACTTTAAATATGCCTGCAGAGGGTAATGTTTTTTTTCTTGAAGTTCTCCAGAGACTTCATGGCATGGACATGTTCAAGATGTGCCGAAGTGGGGCTAGTCCAGACTCAAGGAAGGAGCGAATATCCCAGCTTGTAGCGACACCCGAACTCCTTGTATAACATTTACCTACCGTCACAATCAAGTCTCCACCACTTAACTGTTTGTCCAGCCATAGGAAACTGGAAGTATCTCCCGTGGATATCCCCATGTCTAATTGTATTCGTAGACCAGAACCAAAGATCCGTAAAAAGCTTCCAATGAAAGTTTGTGATGATTTATCAAATTGCTCCCATACGCAGATGCGAATGCATACCTTTGCAAATTAGATATCCAAACGGTCATGTCAAAAATAGAACATTGAGAATTGAAAAAGGCTCTTGCTGGCTGGGAAATTTTAAGCTGCGGAAAGTGGTACAGCACGCCTTTGTATGTCTCAGAGATATCTCTGTCATCTGCTATGTAGCACTTGTATTGATATTCCTCTTCTCGAAATTCGATCATATTAAAATGCCGTCGCCAGGTATTTCTATAAATCGGACGAGGTGAAAGACTCCAAAAACTACCAATGCTAAGTTCCAACCTCCATGAGCCAAAAGTTCATCCAGGATATCGATTTAGTCGATCCAAACATGCCTAGCCAAAAGCGCCGTTGGTACAACTCGGTAAACCCCCTCCGTTCCTGGATCGTCGATGTCGACGACTCTCGTAGCTTCCTGCTCCAGCTCGGCACGGTAAATCGAGATCGGCTTGTTGTTCCTCTCCCACGCCCGAGTATACTTTGTGTTTGCCATCAAGAGCTGATACCTGAAGTTCTTGCCATCAGTCGCTCCGAATGGTTCAAGTTGTACCATCTCGACCTCTCCGCGGCTATCACAGGTCTCTACGATGACGAGCACGACTTCCAGGTTGATGTGCTTCTTGACTGTCGCCATCCAAGCGCTTCTTCGGTGCCAAGGTGCTTCCAAGACCACGAATTTGACCTTGTCAATGACTCTAGCCTGCTCAAGCATTTCGCAGACCAGATCTTCATCGAAGTAGTTCGCTCGGACGTTGGTCTCATTCAGTAGGAGGATATCGATGCTTGGGTTGTAAAGACAAGCGAGGGTGTGCAATGGGTGATCAAGGAGATGATAGCCATGCAGGGAGAATGTTTCGGCTCTGGTCTGCTTGTTGATATCCAACAAAGCCAGGTCTTCATTCTTTCCATGGCCAGTGATACTGTCGCAGTCACTTCACTGTTCTAAAATAAATAATTTGTAATTAAGTCTTTTACTTACTTCCAAGGGGACATAGCGGGGTCCACAATCCGGGGGAACAGCAAAGCGTACCATTCCCAAATAGTGTCTCGCAGCTCAGGTGGAAGCTTGAGAAAGACTGAAGGTTCTCTTGTGGTTTTCTTCTTCCTTTTGTTTGGCGATCTTTGATTAATTATTACGTTGGCAGTAGGTATTTTAGCAGCGTCAGTGACCAACTCACAGCTTGCAATCCCATGAACTTGTCATGGGGAAGCCGAGCTCTTTCAAGATAGGAGATCGAGGTTGCTCGAAGTCTAGGAACCAAGATTGGACGAGCAAGAACGCTTTGTGGGATGTCTGTCTGTGTGAAATCCATGACTTGGCAAGAAGGTGTAGTCTTGCAGAGGCGTGAAAGAGCGATCTGTTATCGAACTAGAACTGTAGTAAGGAGGAAGAAATATTGATTCGAGGAAATATTTTGAAGCTCGAGGTGCGTTCTCGCTTAGCTCAATCTCGTCCCAAGCTAAGATCAGACGTGCCTTGTACTATGTGATTCACCGTCTAGTTCATGTCTTGGAATACTGGTCAATCGTCTTTGTTTGGAAAGGATGAAACCAATCACTTTGATAGTAGTGTTTCAAAAGAATACATATACCAATCATCGTCCAGTGCCAAGTCCGTGAGTTCCTAAATGCTTCTGCTCGCTCCTCGTTCGGATTAGGATATTTTCGTCGAGCAGATCGCAGAGGCCAATACTATACTCGTCTATACATTATCATCTCCACAATTTGCTCAAAGCCAATATTTTGGGCTGGGTACGAGCATACTTACTTCTCCATCCGAGAGCAGTAAAAGTTGTGGCGAATCGGAAAGGTAGTAAAGCGCGGAGAAAGCACGACTTCGCAGCACGCTTTGACCTCGCAATAAATCCAATAATCAAGACTGATTTGCATAAGTCAAACTTCAAAAACTTCAAATCAGATTCCTCTTTTAATTATCTGGGTATCATATTGCCGCCTTTCTGCTTCTCAAGAAATCTCACATTCTTCCTTCCTCCCTGTAACTCATCTCTACCGCATCCTCATCACCTCCTCTCCCCATCCTCACCAACGACATACCCCCTCGCGACACCACTTCTCCCCTCTTCAATCGTATCCGGTGCCTCCGTCTCCGCAAAGTCACTTCCCAAACCCGTCCACGTCCGTTGCGTGCGGAGGTATTCGGCGCCGGGACTGAGCGTACCGTTGATGGTTGCTAGATCGCCCTGTGCCCTTTTAATCAGGGATCTGGACTTCTCTGGCTGGGCTGTGGGACTATTGGAGTCTTGATTGGAAGCTGAGGATGGTGGATGAGAACTGGCAGTGGTAGAAGTGCGCATTGGCCGCGAATTTGAGATATAGCGTCCAGTGCGGAGATCGTAAACTGGTGGTTCTGACTCTGATTCAGAATCATCATCAACGCCACCTTGTTGCTCTCCATTGGCGCCGTCTCCATTCATTTCTGCCTCTTCCAGACTATCTTTCTCAGAATCCTCTTTCATGCTAGACGGATCGGGCAAACCTCCAAAATCACCCCTCCAACTCCCATCCCATCCCCGTCCCTGCCCAGCTAACGCAACACCAAGTTCGAAGGGCGTCACTACACCCTTATAGAACTCGCCACCCTCAATCAGGCTGCTCTCCCAGCATCCGACCACCACCCACCCGCCAATCTCGCTGAAGTTCGCAAGCTTAGCTGCATTTACTTTGCCCACGACGAAAGTATAGCTTTTCTTGCCTGCGCGGGCGATGAGCTCGCGGAGAGAGGAGAGTGCAGAGAGATGATCCGACACCGAGAGAGTGTTGATGAGAATACCGAGGATGGGGGCTGTGGAAAGGGTTGTTAGGAGAGCATAGCGGCGACGGAGGAGCATAGAGGTATTTGCGAGGACGGCTTGAGGAGTTGGTCCGTCTGTTGTGGTAGAGGTTTGTGAACCATGCGTAGGGTAGATGTACATCTCCTTCACTCGACTCGCAAGAGTCAAGAGAAGCGCTTTCGGCGGCTCTGATACATGCCAGAGTTTATACTCGCTCAAGTTCTCCCTGACAGTCTCCTCGACTAATCGATTTGGCACCACGCTCGCTGGATCCCTGACTACTTCCGGTGCAGCGAGGTTCGTATACCCTTCCTCCCTTAGCGCCGCTACTATTTTCGGGATGTGTATCTGAAATGTAATGTCTGCCATCAACAAGACCTTCTCTTCTCGATCCGGAAACGTTTGTATGAAAGAGGATATGGCGAGTGGGAGCGAGAGAGTTTGAGATGTGTAGATATAGATCACCGGGAGGCGAGTCGTGGGTGAGAGGCATGACCGGCCGTAATGGATGACCGCATCGGCAGCGACATGCTCGGCTGCTATTTCGTCAACGCAACAGGAGCCATAGGACGTGTCTGCCAGGATATAGAAGCGTATTCTCTCCCTCTTCCCTTCTCTTGGTTGTGAAGCGTTGCCGTTCGCCGTTACAATTTTCGAGTCTTTAGCTTCTGAAGTCGACAAGGCATTGAAGTCAGTTTCCAGTCCTTCTGTCTTTCCACTCTCTTCGTTGTCCTCCCTATCATCACCATCCTCTTCCTTCCACCTTTCGCACCCCCTCTCCAGCTCTCCCACGACCCTCCCAGCGACACCTAGCATCCCATCGGGGAATTGCAGCGCAACCCTTCTATATCCACCCCGCTTGACCTCCCTCACCGTTCTCTCAATCTCGAAAACGTGTCTAAATTCTTCTTCATTGTATGTTTGTGTGAAGGACGAGGTGGAGAACGAGGCGGGTGTGGGGTCTTCGAAGATGTGCGATTCGGGGGTGGAGAGGACGGGCGCCTGCGTTGGTGCGGAAGTCATGGTGTAGTAGGATTTATACAGTGCGAGATGGTTATTAGGATGTCATGGAATACAGGTGCTTTTGTGTCAAAAGATCCAGGAGCATGGAGAAGAGAGGCAATCATCAAATTCGAATTCGAGGTTGGCCATGGAGGGGTAATCTTTTTTCTGCCAAGGCGGTGAAGTGCTTCTTTTTGTGAGGGCTGTGATTCGTCAGAGTGATTGAAGCTCGTCTGGGCCCTTTCTCTCCTCGTCAATAAAGCGTTAGTTGAAGGAAATCACGGTAGTGTGAAGCTCTCAGAGTCGCTCACAAATCTTTTTCATTAAGTCCCAGGGCCTTTTAATAACCTAGTAAAAAGTGCTCGCTCGCTCGCTCGCTCACTCGCTCGCTCACTACATGCATGCGCCACGCTCATCATGTAATGCCTTTCCTTGCCCTGCCTCAACGACTGGTACAGAAAAGCTATGCCTATGCACCTTCAATTGCTCGCACGCTTGTTCGATCGCTGGACTGACTGTCTATGCCGTGAGAAAAATGAACAAGTAGAAGACCCCAAGCCGACTCCATCCAGCTTAGGAAATGAACCTTAGCAGAGGAGACGACGATCCTGAACAGAAAGAAAGGGAGACCCAGGCTGTGGTAGCCATTGAAATCCGTCACAGCAGTATTCATTTCCCCCACTCATCAAATATGTACCTCCAATTACCCTCCATGTAAACCTCGCATGCTTGTAATTCCTCCCATATGAACCCTGCATGCAATATGCGCAACCATCAATCAATCAATCATAAGCACCACCCTCGGCAGTACAGAACCGGAAGATAAAAAGCAAACCGAATGGGTATCGAACCGAAAATATCGTGAAACAGTATAACAAACATACAATCAAATACGGTCTCCGAAGCTATATTCATCGAAATCCTTGATCGTGTAACCACCCTTCTGTGGCGGAATGACATAGTCATTCTTCGGACCAACGCGGTGGCCGTACTCCCGACGCTCGTCTCTCTCCCTATACTCTCTGCTCTCTTCGCGGATTGGCCATTCGTCTAGCTTCTCGATGCCTGGTGCGTAGCCGCTGTAGCTGATACCGTCTGGCTCCTTGCGGGTGTTGTTACGGCGTCCAGAGGATTTGGTAGAGATACTGGCATTGAGAAGGGTTGGGGACCGCATGGTAGAGGAGCCAGCGTCGCTGGATGCTGCGGATGGGGCTGAAGAGCGGACTGATTGGGAGTGTTGACCTCGGCGGGAAATCATGACTGGTGCCTCGGGTTGCCATGTATCACGGACAGTCCAGCAGTGGGAACCGACGTGGCTTGCCTCTTGAACGTTCTGGTTCGCTCCCTTCCATGGCGGTGTACCTCGGAGACGGGGATTCAGGTGGTACGAGACTTCCGTCGTGTAACGAAGATTGGGAGTATCTACGGACACCGAAGCCAGAGTTTGTAGGATTCCGTAGATCAGGACCCATCTACCACGACGAGCTGCGTATGGATCGACATCACCCGCTCGATCTCCCTTCTCAAATCTAACAAAAGCATCAACCAGATCGTTGTTGACAAAGTCGGACCCAAGTAGGTAGATGTTGGTTGATTCAGTATATGCCAAAGCTGCCTTCCGCTCAGCCATCTTATCCTCAGCAGGCTTATTTGACTTCTTGTTCGACTTGAACAGGTTCTCCTTCGACTCGTTTCGTACTGGCTGGGATTCTGGGACTAGTGGGTATGGATGTGGAATGTGTGGAAATTTGTGACGGTTGTCAAAGGCGACGAGAATATCCGTAAAAGGCAGGTCTTGGGAATCAGCCTCAAAACCTCTGTTGGTAGGATGCATGATATTCCACTTTCGACCACTTCTTTCCTCTGAGCAATCCCAAGCAACTTCTCGATTGACCAAGTAGTCGTAGAGCGATCCGAAATCCTTCTGCAACTTCTGTGCTAGACCTCTAGTGAGCCATTGTTCGTGTCCCTCGGGTTGACGTGGTGGCCAGGACTCGTAAGTGCTCTGGTAATGCAGTAAGAAGAACTTCCGCAGGCGCTCAAAGGCAGCTCGAGCAGGTGGAGGCTGAGAACTCATCATTGGCCACATATCTCCAAAGTCGAAGTCGACGAAGCGATTTTCGCAGTTGTTGATCCGGACTTGAACCTCTAAGCTAGCCCGCTCCAGAAGTGCTCTGGTGATCGGTGTGACATAGCGGAAATCAGGAGCACTCTCGAGACGGTGATACATCCCCGCGCTGTGAACATATGCCTCCTTCCATCCTTCCTCCCATCGAACAGAAGAACTCTCACTCCACGCCAGCAGCGCAGCTGCAGCAGATGGGTTCTCTCGTACATCATCAATTCCCTTGTTAACAATGTAATCAATAATCATACCAGCTGCATCAATCTCATCTGGCATATAGACCTCAAGACGATCATGTAGATCGCTCAGAGCCTGGTAGAGATTCAGACCAACTAATGAGGTTTGATACAGTAGAGCGAACACATTTCGAGTGGTGACCTGATGGCGAATTGTTTCAGTCTTGGACTGATTCATTGGAGCTGGGAAGTAGATTTCGTAGGATATTTGACCATCAAATCCACCAGAGATACTGCCTTCTGATGTTGGAGGTGTTGGGTGACGTTGCCGGCCTCCTTGAGCCATATGAGGGGCTCGCATACCAGGAGAGCTGATTGGAGAAGGTGGCATGCTGAAATTGCTTCCCTCGTCAATTGATCCCTCGCGGAGTAAAGTAATGAGGAATCTGGACTCGGTCTGCTCGATAACATGGGAGGACAATCTGAACGAAGGTGGTGGTCTCGAGGCATGATGGGTGTCGTGGCCAAAGAAGATGAGGGTATCTCCATTGGGGTCCCAAAGCTCTGGATCCTTTCGAAGCTTGTTCCATGGCATCGGAGGTCTTCCATTACCCATCCATCGCTTTAATTGTGGTCCTTGAGGAATTGCAGGAAGCTTGCCATTTGGTGGGGCAGGGCGCATGAAATCTGGCTCACCAAACTGCTGTGTTCTGTTTCGAGGGACTGCAGGAGGGATGTATTCGCCCGTCTCCAGCTCAGAAACATCATGACGATAAGTCGCAGCAGTAGTCGGTCTGTAATCATTTTGGTGCTCTTCAGTCTTCTTTTTCTTCTTGCCTCCAAAAGTCAGAACTCCTCGAATTTTCTCACTTTGCTTGTCCATCTTAGTCCTGAATGACGACTTCTCAATGCCGGATACATCAATGACGGGAACCTGCGGCTTGCGGACACGCGCATATGCAAGGTCGTCCGAGCCACCGGAAACATTTGTTCTGATTGTAGAGATCTCATTGTTCTGGCTTCTGTAGGGAACGTCCACCATGTACTGAGGCTGGCGGCCTTGTGGCATAGGAAAGTCGCCAATTGACAGAGCCTTGTCGGAGGGTTGTTTGTCGGACTCTCCATCGTTACTCACTGCACCGCCTGTGTCCCGCTCCGTCTTAATTTTTGTCTTCTCCTTGCGCACATATGCGCTCCTGCCAGACATCTTGGTGGAGTGTTGGCGACCTTAGAGATCGGACATGTGTTGTAGGGAAGGTGCGGCTCGAAGGGTGATAATGTCGATCTAGAAGCAAGACCCTCGGAGAACTTGATAGTTCAAGTGCGCCGGAAGTAATAACAGTTGTTTGGAGGCAGACAGAAGCAAAACCAGTGCCCAGTGGTCTGCTAATTGTTTTCAAAAGAAGAGATCTCGATCGCAGTCGTTGAAAGGTGGTTTGACGTGGTTAGGAACGACCGTGGGGCAGACTCGAGTCGTAGGGCTGTGGTTTTCTTGACGAGGCTGTGTTGATACGAGTTCAGCTTCGAGCCAGAACGAGAGTTAGCCGACGTTTCCTCGAGCCACAATAGTAACAGCAAACAATGTTTAGATGAGTAAATTTACAAACCTCAAGCAAATAGGGGAGATGTACTGCTTATGCCAAGCAAATTGTGGTTGTAACGGTTTTGGCGGTGGAAAAGAAGACGTATCGTATTTGCGGGATGGGGATGAAATGGAGGGGTGAGGATTAGTTCTAGGCCAAGAGACGGCTGAGCTAGAGCGAGTGAGGAAGGGCAAGAATTGCTTTTTAAAGTGAGCGAATTAGGGAATTATTAATTGTCGTTTTTCTGATATTAGGTAGCCGTCAAGTGCAGGCGGTTTCTAAAGAAGAGAAGTCCGTACACAAGAAAGAGTGGAAGAGGGTTGGGTTGGGTCCGACTGGAGAAGATACTTTCATGGGGAAGAACAGAACAAGGGACAGGACAGGCCAGGGCATTTTCCCACGCGGTCTTCGGTGCTGCAAGCAGCAGCAGTCAGCCTGTGAAAGCAAAGTAAAGTATCCAGTACAGGGACCAGGCTATAATAGGATTGGCAGATCCGCGATATTGGTGGAGTCTTTGCGACAGACTCGGTGATCAAGGCCGGGAAGTAAGCATTTATTCGCTGGAGAGCCCTGTCTGGTGGGCCAGGCCAGTTCAATTCCAGCCATCGAGACCTCATTGCCGCCGCTGTCGAGATCCGCTGTCACTCCAGTCCAGCCTATGCTGTCCTCCGCTCCGCTCTCTGCAGCCTAGCACAACACCCAGCATGCCACCAGTGCTACTGCATCACCGAACACCGCTGATCCGATACCAACCTGACGGTACTGCCAGCAGGACAGAACGACACAAGCTAGAGCCGAAGAGAACAGATACAACGGAACCAAAATGCATTCAAGACCTCCCACGCCCATTTCTTCAGAGTCGATATCAACGCCTTCACTTCGCCTGATGCGGTTTGGACTTCAGGATAAAGTTGGGGGTCATTTCTGACCAGAGTCTCAGTCGTCTCACTCCAACCCTAAGCCACCCCGGCAAGCAACCCGGATGTGCAGTAGCGTAGCGAGCGGCTTCAAGGGGACAGGGGATAAAGTGAAGCTCCAATACAAGTGGATTCGCTTACCACCAAGAAGCATGGCATGGCATGGCGACGAGAGATAAGGATATGGGTGCAGACTGGACGTATGATATCGTTTTTACTCATCGGCCGACATGTGCTTGTTCTACTTTGGTGCCGCGAGTCCTGAATTGCGTTCAAGAAAGGAGCATCATCGCGGTACGGGTTGTTTGATTAACAGACACAGGCCTGGCTAGGACCAGTTCATGCAAACAACAAACCATGCTTTCCACATGGCCTTACAACAGTGCACACGTACGCGAGAGACACAAAGATACGGCGATATTAATATTAATTACCAGGTATGGATCTGGATCTTGTGTTCCGTTCCTAGCAGGGCCATCATCTCCCAGGGTCCTTTTGTCTGTGCATCCACCTGGCATCGCATCTCATCTGGTTCCACAAATCCACACACCCATAATGTTCTTGTGCCTGTCTATCCAAGGATCAAACCCGGAATTGATGCATCAACACTTGAAAGGGAAGGTATATGTGCTCTTCCAGGTACAAGTACGAAACATCACAACCACCTTCCTTCCTCGCTTCTCTTCTCCGCATTCGAGAAACGACGACGACTTTCCATTTCCGGGGTCCTCAAAAGTTAATTCTCTAATAAGCTTCGAGGAGAAACGAGTCCAACGTTTTGAATAGCGGCCGGTAGATAGAGTAGCTTCAGTAGCTTCAAGCCTCTTTTCCCTCGTCTCCGAGGTTCAATCTGATAACCTGATTTCGGTTCGCTCCATGCCGTTCCTCTCCGTCAGCTTCGGACTTCGAGCCCATCAAAGTATAAACTGCGCTTTATCTATCTACCTGTGGCATTGCTTTCGGAAACAATTGTTAACAAGACCGTTCACAAAATCTAGACCTTCAGGGAACATCTTGATTTCTCTGTCTGATCGAAAGTTTGAAACTTTGCACATTCGTCAAGCAAGCCTCATTTCAAGCCCAGCCGTCATCGCCTCTCTCTCCTTATCAATCTTCTACCAACAGAAGTCATCACCATCTATCCTCTCTCTATTTATTTCCCCTCTCCTTTATCTTCCTGCCGTACCTGCCGTTTCTCCTTCCCGCCAACACAACATCTGCAGGTCAACCTGCAAGGTCCGCAAGGTCCAGGACTAGCTAGGCTCATCACGGCATAAAGTCGCATTCGCTCACTCTGGCTGCAGCTTACTCGAAATGATCCACCATCCCAAGGTCTGCCAATTGTGCCAAACCTCAAACGAACGGCCTAGAAAACGCCTCTTGTGCAGCGAGCATGAAAGTACAATTTCATTCTGCTGTACCTATGTACAGATTCGGTAGGGAGCGAATGCGGAGGAGACAGGCCCGTCGGCTCTTCTCTGGCTGGCCCTTCAAATATCAGATTAGCATACCGAGATATCCGTGAAAGTCTCAACTCAATTGAACCAAACATCAATATTAATAAAAGCAAAGCAAAAGTCTTAGGAACATTTCAATTCAATATATCACGCCAAAACGAAACGTTCAAGATCAGCGCACCTCACAGACCTCGGTATCCCGAGCCAGTGGCACAGGAACAGCCCAGCCAGGCACCGAAAGTCAGTGCGTGCGGGCTCTTCCCCATCCCGTTGGCGTTGGCGTCGGTGTTGCCCTCGTGTTAGTGTTGATAACGGAAGGACCCTTTCGTAGCGATTGCGCCGGCCGGGCGCGCACCTGGCTGGCTTGTCTGCCCTACGGGCCCTACGGCAAGATCTATTCCGTAATTGGGATGAGTACCTAGGCTATCGATTGAAAGAGCACGTGTAATCTGCCCCTATTTGAAAACCTTTGGAGACGTCTTTCCCTCTCCTCAAGTTCTCTTTTTTACTTTCCAGACCATATAGCAACTACCAGTAGCTTACAGGTCCACCTCGGAGACATCTCCCGCCCAAATGCTGAAATGACCCCTACTAGAAAATAGAGTTCCAGGGGCAATTCTGTTCCAAGATGGAATTATGACTGAGACTTCATGGCGGAGATTGGCTACTTCTGCTCTTCTTTCAGACTCTGACTTTCTTTTTGCTTGTTCCAAGATCCTTTTGTTGTCGCCTCTCGGGGTCGAAGCTACAAGAAGTGGCCATACATTACCCATTTTCTTTACCCCTCCACCTTCCATGCCTTTCATCAAGGAGCGAATCATAAATCGAACCATCTCATATCATGTCAGCAAGCGATCAGACCTCCAATTTCGAGATAGCATGTTGCATACATGCAGAAACACAATTTCCTTGCTGATCTGATGTCAGATTCCACGTCTCATCGCATTTACCCAAGAATGGGGTCTGAGGGGAAGGAGACGCGCTTCACGATGGAAGAAAGCCGACTGGGCCTTTTCAAAAGCCTTTTCAAAGTAGGCTTTGCAGACGATGTCGTTTCCATCAGCGGTAAGGTAGAAAGGTTTCGTAATATCCTCTCGAGACGCCTAATTTCGACAACTTCGTATATTGATCTTATTGATGAGAGAGATCTACTGTACTTACGTCTACTGACTTGCTTTCCTGGATTGAAGGATAGTCTGAGGCAGTAGGTAGCCACTGCAAGTCTGTTATGGTGCCACCATAGAAGTGTCGGTGGCCTTCTTGTCCGCGGACTTTCCTTGCCTCTGCATGAACATTTCTATGCTGAAAATTTACATTGGCTTCATATCTGTCATCTTCAAGACGTGTTCGGGTTTGGCTGTCCTCTTTCTCTCTAAGCGTACTTGTCTTTCTGCAGCTGTTGAAGTCGAAATTCTGGACCAACAGCTTGCTTCCGCTGCGGTGCTTAAGGAACCTGTTGTCCGCCCCTCTGTGGGAACCTCCACCCCCAGTCCTTTTCAAAAGCCACGGTTTTGGAGAGCACTACCATTCTGGTCTCGTCGCGGTAAATACCAATCTCCGACTTCAAGACTCACTCTCATAGACAACTATCACAAACACCCACACAACTCCCATGTTGTCCAGCGCTATCCGCCCTACACCTCCACACAACTCAAGTCAGGAGTCTAGGCCCCAAAACCCGCAGGGGGGAGCTTATGCAGCTAAGACGTGGCTGCTGCACCAGGTGCAGCTGCGCCGTTTGTAGGATCTGTGGATTTGCCACTGGCAGCTGCGATGTGCAACAAAAGAAGAGGGAATGAGGCGATAGGGCTGGAAATTGTGGCGAGTGAAGGCCTTACTAGCTGAGAGACCGGTGAGAGAATCTGAAGAGTTTTGGGCAAGAGAGTTATGCGTTGTGGTTTGGGGAAGTTGGGGAAGTGGCGAATTCTATCTAAGAGGGGTAAGCGAGGGGAAGCTTTGAGAGCTCCGCGAGCTTACGACTTCTTATTCATGAAGACTGTAGAAGGACTGGTAGAGCTGTAGAAGCATGGAATGAAGCTCGCGAATTTTCATGAAGAGGATATGTACACAAACTGCTTGAGTCTAGGAGCTCTCAAAACCAGAAAGGGACATGTTGTGATGTCCTGGGTACCATCTTAACCGGGCCACGAGGCGACGAGGCTGACGATTTGTCAGCCTATTACAGAAAGCTTGTGGTCGCCTAATGAGAGTAGCAGTGGTCAAGATTATACAGCTCTACAACTGTGATGGACCGCCTCAAAGAGGGTCCCTTTTTGGTTACATGCGAAGGCAGCAGCTGAATCCGATCCGCGTATACAACGCGAACATTCGCATAGGTATGCGAAGATAGGGTGCTTCCCGGAATGTGACTACTGAGAGATAGAAATATCGAAAGTGATTTCTTTCTCCAGATTTTACCAGGTCGTTGGCTATGGTTCTTCTGTGCCTTTTCCTTTTATCCAATACTTTATTCCAGCAAAAAAACCAGCAAAGAACATCGAAGACGATCAAAATGACCATTGTTTCTTTATCCTGCCACCAAGGAGAACGAAGTAATATCTTTCTACTCCAATTGAAATATGTCGATCCTCGGAATACTGTCGTACTTGACAATATAAGCTAGTCCTCAAGAAAACACGAATGCGACGTTCTAAGAAGTGGCGGGCGAAAGCTTGACCGAGCTTATTCTTCAAGCATCGGTATGAAATGTTGGAGGAACGGCAGATGACTCGATAGAAAGGGCATTCAAGAAACAACATAAGTGCTGCCACCTTTAAATTCTTCTTCTCCTTCGACGCCCCCTTCGATCTTCATTTCCATTCTCTTTGCTGAGCCTCTTCAACGCCACTAGGCTGATGGCTGGCTCGCGAAGCCGTTGATACTAACCAACGAAAGCCTCGCAAAGGACGACAAAGGTTTCAGCCTCTTCTTTCCTTAGAAGTCCTCTTTCAAAAGAGACCTCTTCAGTTGAAGTCTAAATGAGCGATTGATAGAAGATGAGGCTGTGACGTGGTTTGATCTTTGGTGTTGACCAGTGCCCTCTGAAGCGGCACGTTATTCCCATCTCAGTGCTTCGGGCCTGGCTCCTTCAGGCTACCTCGAACTAAAACTGCAACCCGATCCCGTCGTCCCGAACCGCAAATTTTCGCTCCCGACTACAACGTCGTTCGACATTCCACGTTCCTTAATCATTTGTGAAGAACTCTCCTTTTCATTGACAGGCCTCGAGAGTATTTTCGATGCATCATCTGGGATGCTGGGTTTGAGCTGGGCAGTTCAATGGACGGATGGGTGCCCTTGGCGAGGGAGGGCCCTTTGAAAAGTCAGCTTGTGATAGGAATTCGTAAGTGAGACTCCTGAAGTTCGATGAATGGCTGACAAACATCTCATATAGATGGAGCTGGATAAGAGAATGGAAGACATGTTCGACCATACATCGATATGAGCAGTGACCCTGTCAGATGTGGAATTTGAGGAAACCAAATTTCAATCCCACTCTTTCGGATCTCATCGGAATGTCTTTGAAGCAAGGATCTACTCCAGCAGGGTCAACAATCGTGGACCAGAACATTCATCGAGAATTAGTCCATAGCCTTGAGTGGGAGAGCTTCTACAACACCTGCCGCATTCATAAATCTGCATCTTCGTCCAGGATACTATCGACCCTGGAGATATCGTGGATAAGACCAGGGAGAGTGGACGAGTCGCGAGTGGCTCGAGGACTCATAGAG
Organism: Deltaproteobacteria bacterium; assembly: GCA_002685535.1. GTDB lineage: Bacteria > SAR324 > SAR324 > SAR324 > NAC60-12 > Arctic96AD-7. The sequence continues at coordinate 3,503 of NYXK01000186.1, read as the reverse complement.
GCATATCTCTTATAGTCCGCGATGGCCGGATCAACCTTACCAAGATACATGATTTGAACAGAGCCATTTATGAGATTTTGTACGAGCGTCGAGCGGCTTCTCAAGCGAAACGAATGGAAATGTTCCTTGGATGCCAGTCGGCCGACGCCAGCATGGAAGCAACCCGACATGGCCATACAAAGACAGACACCCTTATCTGTAGAGCTTTATATCCCAGGGCTGTCAGATATTCGTCATCCTCAGTGGCCGAGCTCGAGTCCTCATTTGGATATGGCCATGCAAATTGTGAGCTCTCCTTATCTGTCAGCGCTTTTTCCATTTTTCAAGGGACTTGAAAGATCCAGTCCACGGGTATTCCGACTGCGTGGCCAGTGGTCCTAGAAAGTCAAGCTCACGATGCTTTCTCCCTTTCCGCCATGACCACCTTCTGTTTATGGCTGCCAATGCTGTAGAAAGCAGCGCCAAGATGTTCGGGGAAGCAAGGTCTACGATAACAGTTCTCCGTGGGGCGGGGTACCCCATTTTCAACATACTCTGGAACTCTCGTCTATCTGCTTTCACCTTTATCCGGCAATTGAATCGGGACGTACAGCAAAGAGCTCATTCCGTTGTCGTTCATGTTTGAGTTATGAGCTTCGGCAAATACCCAGATGGCTTCTCAGAATGAGCGCGATGGCGTTCAGAGACGATGCTTTTATCATATGGCGTTCTTTACTATCCTAGACGCGCCACTATGCACAAGCAGCCAATGGAAGCTCTCGCCCTGCTGGATTCTTGAGCGTGTGAATGGTGGCGTTTTGCTTCGTGGTGCTTCATTATCTTAGTTTGTCTGGGCAAGCCTGGGCGAAACTCCGCTCGACAGATAAGAGGAGCGGTTTTGAGTTGATTCTATATTCTTGGCCGTTGGTGACCGAGATGGCAAGTCACATTTGTCTTATTTCTTGCAGTTCGATGGGAAAGTGGGCTGTAAAGTTTTCGTCCTTGAATTTTCGCCAAAATCCGTCATCTGGGAGAGCAAGTGCTTCACGGCGTACAGACTCGATTCCCAGCTTGAGCTAAGCATTCTGATTTGTCAGTGGCTAAAGGCTTCTCTCTCATCCGCATTTTCTCTCCTAGCGTAGGTGTACAATGTCTTTTATTCACAAGCTTTCGGGCGCTCTCATAGCCAAGACGCTGGCCAGGTCTAAGTTCTCCGTTGCCATTTACCCATAAACGCAATTATATCTCCAGTTTTTGGTATTCTTCTTATCTTTCTACATTCCACACCCCCAGTCGTTATCAGGCCGCGGTTAGAAAATGGATTTCCTCTGCAACAGGCTATATGCGCATGATCTCAGTATCTACACATGCATCCCAAGAGTTCTCATCCGACGCCATCAACACGAAACGAGAAGGTGATTGCCATTGCGCCTCCGAGCTCGTGTCCATTGATCGAAAGACACATTTTGATAGGCAGAATTGTACCTTCGGGGTCTCAACCTTCCCACTGGATCAAGATGTTGTCGACTGCTCGCCATACCAGACCAGCATCTTGTGTCTTGGTATTCCGCATGGGGCAGTTCGAGTTGAGAGATCCTCGATGCATCCTAGTCAAGGGTGTCCATGTACGATAAGGCGTGATGGGGACCGAGTTATCTCTGCATGGCGGAAACATAAAGGCGTGGATATGCCCTTTTCTACACAGCTTGTACACTCGTACCAAATTCTCAACTTCTGACGGGTCGGGAATCGACAAAATGGCAACAAACGAGACGGTGCAGAACGCACCCCCTGTCTACGATGTTAGCAGCGATGAGAAGAAGGTCGTTAATGTAAGTCGCCCAACGGTGCGACCAGTATCTTGATTTAACGTTTGTTTCAGCCAGCTACCCGCTCCGTTGACTCGATCGACGATATCTCGATCGAAAGATATGGACAGTATGGTCGCCCTATCTGCCTCTTCGGACGCTGAATAACAACGTCACAGTGAGCTTAATGTCACTGGGGAAGATCTTCTTCAAGCACAGCAAGGTGCAAAGAATTTCGACCTTGAGGAGACTCGCGACGTACGATACCAACAACTCAATAGAATGTACAATACTGACATACTTGCCTCAGATCATGATCAAAGTGATGAAGATACACGAGCGAGATCCCAATTTTCCAATTGCTGTTGTCGAACGAATTCGCGAGTTTCTGGGTAATGCCAACATCTTCGAGAATCCTGAGAAGCACGCAGACATAATCCAGGAAATGAAGACTGAGGCCGCTCTGATCACTGGCAACAGCCCGTACTCTGAAGTCCGAGCTGTAGTAGACAACACCGACGACCCGTCCATTCCATCCTCCACGATTCGTGCCTGGGTGATTGGACTCTCGTTCGTGACTATCCTAGCGTTCATCAATCAGATGTTCTCAATTCGTCAACCGAACATCACTGTCATGGCAAACGTCGCTCAATTGCTATCCTACCCGGTTGGAAGAGCTGCTGCAGCCTGGCTACCTGATGTTGGCTTCACCCTCTTCGGTGTTCGTCACAGCTTGAACCCAGGGAAGTTCTCTAAGAAGGAGCATATGCTCATCACCATTATGGCCAATGTGGGCTGGCACACTCCTTACACGGACTATATCATCTGGACTCAAGTACTCCCACAATTCTTCAACCAGCCATATGCCCGAGGCTTCGCTTACCAGATCCTCATCTCCCTTGGCACAAACTTCATCGGCTATGGTATCGCTGGTCTTTGCAGACGATTCCTCGTCTACCCTTCTTTCTGTGTTTGGCCCGCGTCTCTAGTGACAATTGCGCTGAACGCTGCTTTCCACACGGAGAAGAACGAACGTAAGTCACATACCTTATGGAGTTGTGATAATCACGACTAATCCATCAACAGCTGTGCAAAGTCCCCTCAAGAAGATATTCACCATCTCTCGTCTCAAGTTCTTCGCTTGGAGTTTTGCCGCCATGTTCGTGTGGTTCTGGTTCCCCAACTACATCTTCACTGCTCTATCTGCTTTCAGCTGGATCACCTGGATTGCACCCAAGAATGTCAACTTGACCACTATCACTGGCTTCAACACCGGTCTTGGTGTCAACCCATTCCCAACCTTCGACTGGAATGTTCTGCTTTTCGACAACCAGGATCCCTTCATGGTGCCGTTCTTCAACACTGTCAACAAGTTCGCAGGGATGTTCATCTCCATGTTTGTCATCCTGGGTCTCTACTACACGAACTCCTACAACACCAGCTACCTTCCCATCAACACGAACAGAGTCTGGGATCGTTTCGGTGCTCGCTACAACGTTTCACGCGCCATTGATTCGAGGGGTATCTTCGATCCAGTCAAGTACGAGGCTTACTCTCCTGCCTACCTCGGTGCAGCCAATCTTGTCGTCTACCTCTGCTTCTTTGGTATCTACGCTGCTGCCATTTCGTACTGTTTCTTGTACCACGGCCATGAGATCAAGATGGGCTTCAGAAATCTCTTCAACAGCTTCAAGAAAGACAAGACCGAGAACAAGG